>JANMSX010000064.1:0-22270 GCA_031389785.1 Desulfobulbaceae bacterium
GCGGCCGCTCTTCGAGTTCTCCGGCGCCTGCGCCGGCTGCGGCGAGACCCCGTATGTCAAGCTTGTCACCCAGATGTTCGGTGACCGCATGCTGATCGCCAACGCCACCGGCTGCTCCTCGATCTACGGCGGCAACCTGCCTGTGTTCTTCGGTATTCGGAATCATCTGCAGGGCCTTGGTCTTGGCCGGGCAGACGCTGACGCAGAGAGTACAACCGCAGCAGTCCTCGGTGAAGACCTGGATTACGAACTTCGAATCCTTGAAGTCCTTGCCGACGGCATCGAGCGATTTGAAGGTCTTCGGCGCGCCTTTCAGCTCGGGCACGATCTTCATCCGGATCGAGGCATGCGGGCAGACCAGGGAGCATTGGCCGCACTGGATGCAGTTTTCGGGTAGCCATTCCGGGTTGTGGACGGCAATATTGCGTTTTTCGTACTGGGTGGTGCCGGTGGGCCAGGTGCCGTCGTCGGGGATCTGCGAGACCTTGAGCAGGTCGCCCTTGCCCTCAATGATCTTGGCGGTCACTTCCTTGACAAAGTCCGGGGCCTCGGCAGGGACGGTGGGTGGCATGTCATGGCCGGTCGCCGATTTGCCGAGTTTGACCTCGACGATATTCTTGACCGCCGCGTCGACTGCCTCATAGTTCATATTGACGACCTTCTCGCCCTTATTGCCGTAGGTCTTCTTGATTGCCTTCTTGATGGCGGCGATCGCCTCTTCCTGGGTGAGGATACCGGAGATGAGGAAGAAGGCGGTCTGCATGATCATGTTGATCCGGGCGCCGAGGCCGAGGGCTAGGCCGAGGGAGACCGCATCGATGATGTAGAATTTAGCCTTCTTGTTGATCAGGTCGCGCTGCACGGTCTTGGGCAGTTCTTTCCAGATCTCCTTCTCGTTGAAGCTTGTCGTCAGCAGAAAGGTGCCGCCTTCATCCAGGTTGCGCAGCATGTCATACTGGTTGAGGAAGGTGAAATTATGGCAGGCGATGAAGTTGGCCTTGTTGATCAGGTACGGGGCGATTACCTGATTCTTGCCGAAGCGCAGGTGGCTGGTGGTGATCGAACCGGATTTTTTCGAATCGTAGACAAAGTAGCCCTGGGCTGAATTGTCGGTCTCGGTGCCGATGATCTTGATCGTGTTCTTGTTGGCGCCGACGGTTCCGTCCGAGCCGAGACCGTAGAACATGGCCCGGAAGACATCCTTGCCCTCGATATCGAAGGAGCGGTCGTAGTCGAGGCTGGTGAAAGTGACATCGTCGTTGGGGCCGACGCAGAATTTGTTTTTCGGGGCCATGGCGACCATGTTGTCGAAGACCGCCTTGATCATCGCCGGAGTGAATTCCGCCGAACCCAGGCCATAGCGGCCGGAGAGGATGATCGGCGGTACGGCGGTGCTGTTGGCCTCGAGGGCCTCACCGACCGCGGCCCGGATATCGAGATAGAGCGGCTCGCCGATGGCGCCGGGCTCCTTGGTGCGGTCGAGGACGGTGATCCGGTCGACGGTCGACGGCAGGGCGTTTACCATGGCGCGTCCGTCGAAGGGACGGTAGAGGCGGACGATGACCAGACCGACCTTCTGGCCCTGAGAGACCAGATAGTCGATGGTCGAGGCCGCGGTCTCACAGCCGGAGCCCATCATCACCAGGACGTTTTCGGCATCCGGGGCGCCGTGATAGTCGAAGAGATGATATTGACGGCCGGTCAGGCCCGCCAGTTTATCCATGGTCTCCTGCATGATGGCGGGGACGGCGTTGTAGTACTTGTTGACGGTCTCGCGGCCGGTGAAATAGATGTCTGGGTTCTGGGCGGTTCCCCGGATCTTCGGGCGATCTGGGGTCAAGGCCCGCTGCCGGTGGGCGATGACCAGATCTTCGTCAACGATCGCCCGCATGTCGTCGTAGGTCAGTTCTTCCACCTTCTGGATCTCGTGCGAGGTCCTGAAGCCGTCGAAGAAATGCATGAAGGGGATGCGCGATTTGAGCGAGGCCTGGGTTGAAATCAGGGCCATATCCATGCACTCCTGGACGTTCTGGGCACAGAGCATACCCCAGCCGGTCTGGCGGGCGGCGTAAACGTCACCGTGATCGCCAAAGATAGACAGGCCCTGGGCCGCGAGGGAGCGAGCGGTGATATGGAAGACCGTGGGGCACAGTTCGCCGGCGATCTTGTACATGTTGGGGACCATCAGCAGGAGTCCCTGAGAGGCGGTAAAGGTTGTGCAGAGGGAACCGGTGGTCAGAGAGCCGTGCAGGGCACCGGCCACACCGCCTTCAGACTGCATCTGGGTGACGACCGGGACGGAGTTCCAGATATTTTTCTGTTTGCCTGCGGCCTTTGAATCGGCCTCGGCCGCCATCGGCGAAGAGGGGGTGATGGGGTAGATGGTAATGACTTCACTGGTGGCATAGGCAACATGGGTGCAGGCCTGGTTGCCGTCGATCGTGACCATTCTTCTCGGCATGAGCTGTTCTCCTCTGTAGGGACTGGATTTTCTGCTGTGAAGCAGGTTGAAAACGAATGATACTAGCCGGGGTGTTTGAGTAAGCCGTCGTCAAACAATAACCGTTACGCAGAAATACCTTTCCGGCATAAGGGGCCGTAACGAAATGGTGAAAAATGTAATGGTTATTTCGTAACGGCCCCTAAGGTCTACCTCAACCGCTCAAAGAATCTCTCTCCTGTCAGACAGGGGGATGGAAGAGAGAAGAAAGATTGCTTTTTTACCGAAAGATCGCATAATCTGCGCGGAGTGGTGTATTATAGAGCCTGCGGCTGGCAATTACAATAACTGTAATATTTAAGATTAAGTGAAATATATTAGATCATTTTACTGAGCCTGGCAGTATATGAATAACGCTTATAGTCGCTATAAATATGATAGATAGAACGTCTGCGCACGACGTCCAGCCCCTCCCCGGCATGGGTGACTGTCGGCCGAAACAGGGCGGCGGCGAACAGGAACGAACCGGGTGATGAAGGGTCTGAGCTGGCTGCAACTCGAAGGCGTGCTCGGCTGTCTGGCGGGGCAGGAAGATTTTGTCTTCCTGGATAGCTCGCGCCCCGACCAGGAGAACTGCCGCTCCCTCCTCTTTACCGAACCGGTGGCGCAGCTTCGCTGTCAGGCCGGGGCCGATGCGGCAGACTTCCTGCGGCAGATCGAGGACTGGCTCGGCCAGGGATATTATCTTGCCGGTTGGTTCAGCTATGGTTTCGGCGGCCTGCTCGAGGAGAAACTGGCCGTTCTGCAAGGGAATCCAGCCTCCGGTTCCCCTTTTCTTGCCGATCTCGGGGTCTACAGAACACCGCGCAGCTTTGACCACGGCACAGGCGAAGGGGATTTTCCGTCATGCCTGGACAAGGCCGCCGGCGCCGGCTGGGAGATCGCCGGACTACAGCCGAATGTCGGGCATCGGGAGTATCTGCAGGCGATACGGAAACTGCATGAATACATCGCCGCCGGCGATACCTATCAGGTCAATTATACCTTAAAGCTCCTCTTCCGCTGGCATGGTTCGGCGGAGGCCCTCTACCGCGACCTCCGCGACAACCAGACCGTCCCCTACGGCGCCTACATCCGCCGGGGGGGAGAGAGAATCCTGTCTTTTTCACCGGAACTGTTCTTTCGCCGCGACGGTTCTGGCCTGGTGGTCAGGCCGATGAAGGGGACCGCCCGCAGGGGACGGAATCAGGCGGAGGATGACGAGCTTCGCCGGGGATTGCGGGAAGACGGCAAGAACAGAAGTGAAAACGTGATGATCGTCGACCTGCTGCGCAACGATCTGGCCAGGCTCATGCACAGTACGGGGGGAGGCGAGGTCTGGGTCTCTTCGCTTTTTGATGTCGAGACCTATGAAAGCCTGCTGCAGATGACCTCAACGGTCATGGCGCGCACCGGTGAGGGCGGAGGTTCTCAGGGTCCGCGTCTTTTTGATCTTTTTCATGCCCTTTTTCCCTGCGGTTCGGTGACCGGGGCGCCGAAGATCCGCACCATGGAGATTATCGCCGAACTGGAAAAGGAAGAACGGGGGGTCTATACCGGGGCCATCGGCTATCTCGCTCCCGACGGTCAGGCGGTCTTCAGCGTGCCGATCCGGACCGTGGTCCTGCGCGGCGATCACGGAGAGATGGGGATCGGTTCGGGGATCATCCATGACTCCGATGCCGAGCAGGAGTGGCGGGAATGCCTGCTGAAAGGCAGGTTCCTCAGCCACTGCCGGCCGGGTTTCGAGCTCCTTGAGACGATGCTCTGGCAGCCGGATTCGGGGTACTGGCTGCTCGACGCGCATCTCGCCCGAATGGCCGGCTCGGCAAGCGAGATGCGCTTTTCCTGGTCGGAGATCAGGATCCGCCAGGACCTGCAACAGGCCGCCGAGGCCTTTTCCCCGCGGTGCATGCGGGTCCGCCTGACGCTTGCCAAGGATGGAACGAGCGCAATCGCAGCGCAGCCCTGCGATCCCCCCCGGCTGTCGAGGCTGCCGCTCTATCCCCCGGAGATTGAAGGCGGCCTGCCCGAAGTCGGATTCTCCCGCCAGGTCACTGCCGGCGATTTCCCCTGGCTCCGCCACAAGACCACCCGTCGGGAGATCTATGACGGGGAATTCGCGGCCGGCCGGGACAAGGGCCTGTACGATGTCCTGCTGCGCAACGACAAGGGGGAGGTAACCGAGGGCTGCATCACCAATATTGTCGTTTATGCCGATGGCGAATACAGGACGCCGCCGCTCGCCTGCGGTCTGCTGCCCGGGGTGATGCGGCAGCTGCTGCTGCGGGACACCGAACGGCCGGTGCGGGAGTGCCGCCTGTCGGTCGCGGAAGTGCAGAATGCCGAGGCGATCTATCTCTGCAACTCGGTGCGGGGGCTGGTGCGAGTCGCCTTGCGGCAATGACGGAAACGGCAGAGGGATCGGCCGGGCGGATACCTCTCTGCCGGAGTCCTCTCAAAAACACTTCGGCAAAGTCGGCCTTCCGGCTTAGTGGAGCATCTGCCGGTCGTCTTCGCTGCTGATCTGCGCCGGGGGGACGATCAGGTTGTGCTGTTTTCCCAGGTCGCGGACCATCGTCATAAAGGTCGACGGCAGGGGGATGTCCCTGTCCCGGACGAGGATGCCGAGTTCGTCGGCCCTGGCCAGGACGCCGGTATCCTCGCCGATGCCTTCCCGGCTGTCGCACAGGGCCTGGACGCGCAGGGCGTCGGTGAGCGGAGCGCGGAGCTCGGGCTTTTTCGTCTGGATGCCGAGGAGTTCCTGCTCGATGATGCCCCGGTTGCCCTGGCGGAACCGGACGAATTTTTCTTCCGGATTGGGGCTGCCGAACAGCTCATTGGTCACGGCCCCGGCCAGCATGGACAGAAAGGCCGGTTCGCCTGTGGGGTATTTGCTCGCGAGGCCTTGGCGGATCTCCTTGAAGAGGATCATCTGGATGACGCTCAGGCCTTCTCGAAGAACGGGGATGAGTTGCGATCGGGATTCGGGTGTCTCTCTGGGCATAGGCTTCTAAAACAGCACCTTGACGGCCGGATGTGATTTCAGCCGTGCGAAAATGGCCAGGCGGCTTTCTTCATCGCGAATCTCGATCCTGGCCTCGAGGCTGTTGTATTTCCCTCCCCTGCTTGACCGCGAGTACGATATCTGCACAGGATCCGGTGCGCAGGCAACGAGAATCGCTTCCTTCAGGAGTTCACGGTCTTCACCGATAACCTTGTAGCTCCAGATACAGGGGTAGCTGATTTCAGGGTGTGCCGGTGTTGATATCGTGGGCGGAATCTGACGCTTCATCGGGTCCTTTGCTGGTTGGAGGGGCGGTTCATCGATGGCGGTACAGGCCACATTAATAATGATTCGGCCGACAAGAGTCAAGGGAAAGAGGCAAATCGCCTCTCCTCTGCCGGGCCCTGGCCGCTGCCGGGCGGGAGCCGACAGGGCTCTTTCGCCGTCATCCAGAGCCGCTTTTGTCTGAAATCCCGATATTTAAACTTGTAATACCCTTGGCGGGAAGCTAGATTCCTGTTATGTAAAAACTCTTATCGGCGATATCTCAGGCAGACCAAAAATGAGCGGGGAACGAATACTCTATGTCGAAACAGTACGGGCATTTGCATAAGCCGGAGAACGAACGGCCGGATGTACCGGCAGGCCGTTCGACGGCGGCTGCGGAGTTCGGTGACACAGACCATTCGCTGCTTGATGCCGTTCCTGTGCCGTGTTTCACTGTCGACCTGGAGGGACGGTATGCCTGCGGCAACAGGGCCTTTCTGCAGTTTCTCGGACTCAGCCGGGAGCTTGTCGCCGGCAGGGATATCTATGAGCTGATTTGCCCCGAGGCAGCCGAAAAACTGCGGGAGCTCGATCGGGAACTGCTCGCCAGGGGAGGAGAAAGCTCCCATGGGGGCTATGCCCTCTCGTCTGCCGGGGAGAAACGGGCGGTGATCTATAAGAAGAACCGGATCCTGACGGCCGGCGGCGGCCTCCTCGGGGTGATGACCACCCTGATCGATCTGGGTCCACTGCAGGATGTGCGGGAGGCCCTCGATGCCAGTGAATCGCAGAAGCAGGCGATCCTCGACGGCTTTCCCGGTATCCTCTGCCTCTTCGACCGGGACATGAAGGCCGTCTGGGCCAATGCGGCCCTGCTCAGAATCTGTCCCGAGCCGCTCGGCAAGAGCTGCCACGAGATCTTCTGCCATCGCAAGACCAGTTGCGATACCGCCTGTGCCGTGCACCGCTCAGCCAAATCGGGCAACATCGAGCTGAGTGTCAAGAGCACCCATATCCTCAGTGACGAGGGCGATGAACAGATCTATGAAATGACCGGCGCCCCGGTATGGAGCAGTTCCGGCGAGCTGACCGGCGTGGTGGTGATGGCCAGGGATGTTTCGGATCGCTATAAACTGGAAAAGCAGCTGCGGCATACCCAGAAGATGGAGGCAATCGGCACGCTGGCAGGGGGGATCGCCCATGATTTCAACAATATCCTTACCCCGATCATGGGCTACTCGGAGATCATCCGCCTGAAGATGCGGCAGGACGAGCATAGAGATCAAGTGATCCTTGACTATATCGAGGAGATCCTCAGGGCGGCCAGAAGGGCGAAGAGCCTGGTCGAGCAGATACTGACCTTCTCCAGGAGCAGTGAAAAGAAGGAGCTCCTGCAGCCTGTCCACCCGATCGTCAAGGAGGTGATGAAGCTGATGCACGTCACCCTGCCGGCGACCATCCAGATCCGCGAGGATATTGACGAGCACTGCGGCCTGGTCATTTTCGATCCCGTGCAGATCCATCAGATCCTGATCAACCTCTGCACCAACAGCGCCCACGCCATGGCCGGCAGACGCGGCACCCTGACGGTAAGGCTGGCCAAGGCCAGGCGGGATGAGGAAGGCAGGGACTGGGTTGAGCTGAGCGTCGCCGATACCGGCTGCGGCATCGAATCGCAGTTGCTCGACAGGATCTTCGAGCCGTATTTCACTACCAAGGAAAAGAGCCGGGGCACCAGCATGGGACTCGCCCTGGTGCATGGGATCATCACCCGGCAGGGCGGCAGGATATCCGTTGAAAGCCAGGTCGGGGTAGGCACCGTCTTCCGGGTTCTATTCCCCACCTCTTCGGAGGCGAACATGATTGACCAGGCTGTCGCGACCAGCGAGATCGTCCGGGGGACTGGGCGCATCCTGCTGGTTGACGACGAGGAGCAGGTGGTGCTGGTCGCCGGCCAGATGCTCAGCAGCCTGGGCTATCAGGTGACCGGCAAGACCTCGGCCACCGAGGCCTTTGGGCTTTTTGCCGAGGCGGCCCAGGACTTTGACCTGCTGATCACCGACCTGACCATGCCGGATTTGACCGGCGTCGAACTGAGCAACAGGCTCAAGGCGATCCGGCCCGACCTCCCGGTCATCCTCTTCACCGGCTACTCGGAGGTGCTTTCCAAGGAGGCGGCCCAGCAGGCGGGGGTGGACGAGTACTGCACCAAGCCGATATCCCTGCGGGAACTGGCGACGGTGGTATGGCGGGTCCTGCACCGCGGCGGCAACCTGCATTGAGCGGCGCCGCGATCTCTCCCGGTCAGTAGCCGCGTTCGCGGTTTCTCGTACCGTTGATCAGGCTGATCTGGTCGTTGAGCGTCCAGAGGTCGTAGATATAACCGATGCCGCACAGGCCCAGGGTGCAGAGATAGAGCAGGCCTGTCAGCCATTTCCCCATGTACATTCTGTGAATCCCCAAAAGCCCGACAAAGGCCAGGAGCAGCCAGGCGACGTTGAAGTCGATCCCTCCCTCGTTGAAGCGGATATCGGCCTCCCGGTTCATTGCCGGGATCAGGAAGAGGTCGACGATCCAGCCGACGAACAGCAGGCCGAGTGTGAAGAAATAGACCGTGCCGGAAATCTGTCTGCCGTAATAAAAGCGATGAGCCCCGAGGAAACCCAGGATCCAGAGGACGTAGCCGATCACAATCGAATGGGTGGGGGAAGAATCCGTGCGCATGTGTTTTACCTGCGAATGAGAGTTTTCAGTCTATCGACCCGATGCCGGGCATCCAGTATCCGCTCTTCAGGCAGGCGGCCCTGCCGCACCGCCTCGCTGATCCGGGCGACCGTTTTCTGCACGATTTCGGGATCGGAGAGCAGGGTATTACCAATAATGATGATGTCCGCCCCGGCTGTCAAGGCCATGACGCAGGCCTCGGCCAGCCCGTAATGATCGGTAATGGCCTTCATCTGCATGTCGTCGGTGATGACCGCCCCCCGGAAGCCGAGTTCGCGGCGGAGGAGACCGTCAATGGTGGCCCTGGACAGGGTGGCCGGGAAAAGGGGGTCGAGACGGCTGTTGAAGAGATGGCCGATCATCACCGCATCCGCCTTGCCCTCTCCGATCAGTCTGCGGTAGGGCTCCAGTTCCAGATCCTGCCAGGTCTCGGTGATATCGACGAAGCCGAGGTGGGAGTCCTCGAGGGAACTGCCGTGGCCTGGAAAGTGCTTCAGGCAGCAGAGGATCCCTTTGCTGCGATGGGCCTCGATCCATGCCCCGGCGTGCAGGCCGACCGTGGCCGGGTCCGGTGAAAAACTCCGTTCGTAGCGGCCGATCACCGGGTTGTCAGGGCGGAGATCGAGGTCGACGACCGGCGCAAGGTTCAGGTTGATGCCGAGGGAGTGGAGCATTTCGGCGGTACAGGCGGCGTTGAGCCGGGTATTGCCGGGTTCCCCGGAATTCCCGAGGCGGGTGGCCGAGACCGTGGTCGGGAAACCCCGCTCCGCCTTGAACCGGCTGACCATGCCGCCCTCCTGGTCGACGGCGATGAGCAGACCGCCGCCGGCGCAGTCCTGCAGGTCGGCGCAGAGCCTGGCGGTCTGTTCGGCCGAGCGGATGTTGTTGTCGGCCAGCCCTTCGGCGATAAGCCGGTCGAAAAGGATGACGCCGCCCAGGGCCCCCTCGCGCAGGTCGGCGGCAAGGGTGCTGCCGGGGATGAGCCGGTCGCCCTTGAATCCGACGATGAGGAGCTGGGCTATCTGCTGATTAAGGTTCATTGCCGGTGTCGAGAGGAAATGGGCCGGCCGGAGAGGGGCGCTGAGCTTCTCAGTCAGGCCGGGACCCGGGGGTGTTCGAAGGCGGCGGCCCGAGATGCCGACCGCGATCAGCCTTGTCGCATGTCGGTCAGGCCTTCTCCATGGTTATTTTCAAGGGCACGACGTGCAGCGAGCGGCTTCGCTGTTCGGTATGGCCCAGGGACCATGCGCTGCAGAGGGCCTGGCCGCCGAGCAGGACCTCGATCTCCTTGACGAGTCCGTTGATGTTGATGACCGGATGCCGGGAAAAGACCTGGGGCAGGCCCTGGGTCAGGTTGCAGGCAAGACAGCGGCTCGGTCGCTCGTGCAGCAGCAGCTCGAGGGTCAGCTGGTTTCCCTGAAACCCCCGGTAGCCCAGCTCGATATCGTAGGACCCCTCGGCGGCATCGCCGAAGAGGGCGTCAAAGAACTCATCCGACCGTTGCCGGGGAAACAGCTGCTGCAGGTTCCGGGGGGTGAAGAGGGCTTGCAAGGTGCTCGAATCCATGGTTGCGCGGGGGAGTGCTGGGGGAAACAGAGGTACACCGACCGTTCGGGTGGTGTCGATTTCAGCACGATACTATACCTGAATCCTTCATTTTGTCAACCGACGTTGCGGCTCATCAGGCCCTGTGTTAGAGTAACGGTCATGAACAGAGATGCAATCATAGCCGGGGAAAGGCCGGCGCCGACCGTCGATCTGAGCGGGTTGAACGAGGCCCAGCACCAGGCGGTAACGACCACCGAGGGGCCGGTGCTGGTGATCGCCGGGGCCGGCAGCGGCAAGACCCGGACCCTGGTCTACCGGGTGGCCTGGCTCATCGAAAACGGGGTGGCGCCGGAGAGTATCCTCCTGCTGACCTTCACCAGGAAGGCCGCCCAGGAGATGCTCTGGCGGTCCGGCCGTCTCTTGGGCGATTCATGCAGCAGGGTGGTCGGCGGCACCTTCCACGGTACCGCCAACATGCTGCTCCGCCGCTACGGGTCCATCCTCGGTTTCGCCTCGAACTTCACGATCATCGACCGGGCCGACGCCGAAGGCATCATCAATCTCCTCAAGACCTCGCTGGGGCTCGGCGGCGCGACCAGGCAGTTCCCCTCGAAACGGGCCCTGATCTCGATGATCAGCGGTGCCGTCAATAAATCGCTGGAACTCGAGGACCTGGTCTATGCCCAGTACCCTCATCTCAGCGAGCACCTCGAGGAGATCCTCAGCCTGCAACGGCACTATCGAGATTTCAAGCGCGACAACGGCCTGATGGACTACGACGACCTGCTGGTCAACTGGAAACGCCTGCTGCAGGAGTCGGAAGAGGTGCGCCGAGCCATCTCCAGCCGCTATTCCCATATCATGGTCGACGAGTACCAGGACACCAATCTGATCCAGGCCGACATCGTCCGGCTGGTCGCCTTTACCCACGACAATGTCATGGCGGTGGGGGACGACGCCCAGTCGATCTATTCCTTCCGCGGCGCCGATTTCTACAACATCATGCGCTTCCCGAAGGTCTTCGAGGGCACCCGGATCATCAAACTCGAGGAGAATTACCGTTCCACCCAGCCGATCCTTTCCCTGACCAACGATATAATCAACAACGCCGCCGAGAAGTATACCAAGACCCTGTTCTCGAGGACCGAGGGCGGCGGCCGGCCCCTCGTCTTTGCCGGTCGCGACGATCGGGAGGAGGCGCGGTTCGTCCTGCAGAAGATCCGTGAGCTGCGGGACAAGGGCATCCCGGCCCACGAGATCGCGGTCCTGTTCCGTTCCGGCTTCCATTCCTACAAGCTCGAACTGGAGCTCGGCTCGCAAGGCCTCGATTTTGAAAAACGCGGCGGGCTCAAGCTGACCGAATCGGCCCATATGAAAGACGTGCTCTCCTTCCTGCGGGTGCTGACCAACCCCCGGGACAGCCTGAGCTGGCACCGGATTCTGCTGCAGATCGACAAGGTCGGCCCGAAGACAGCCCAGAAGATCACCGCAGCCCTCACCGAGGCCGAGGATCCTTTCCGGTTCCTCGCCGGCTACTCGGCCGGCAAGGCCTGGCAGAAGAATTTCGAGCGCCTCGCCCAACTCTTTCAGGATCTGCGGGAGAAGGAGCACAGCCTGCCCGAGCTCTACGAGATCGTCCTGGCCTACTATCAGCCGATTTTCGAGGAGCTCTTTGTCGATGACTACCCGAAACGGCAGAAGGACCTGGACCAGGTGAAGAGCGTCATGGCGGGTTATCAGGACCTCCAGTCCTTTATCGACGATACCGCCCTCGATCCGCCGGAGAGCGACCAGCAGTCCCGGCGGGGACAGAGGGAGAGGCTGGTGCTGTCGACCATCCATTCCTCCAAGGGCCTCGAGTTCGAGGCGGTGTTCGTCATCGGTCTGGCTGAAGGCCGTTTCCCGCACGCCTCGGCTTCGGCCGGCGAATCGTGGGAGGAGGAGCGGCGTCTGCTCTATGTGGCGGCGACCCGGGCGAAAAAATACCTGTATCTCTGCTATCCCAGGGAACTGATGACGCCGGACCGGCAGTTTCGGCGGGTCGGCATGTCGCCCTTTCTGGCGGAACTGGGGCCCGGCCTGTATGAACGACAGACGGAGGATGCCGGCCAGATGCGGGACTATGGCCAGGCCCCTGTCTTCCGGGAGACCATGGCGCCTGCCCGGTCGTTGAAGCAGCAACCGCTGCAGACCTCGGATTTTGCCAAGGGCTGCAAGGTCAGCCACCCGTTCTTCGGCGAGGGGACGGTGACGAAATTGTCCGGACCGCGCTCGCTCGATGTCATTTTTGCCCGGCACGGCCTGAAGACCCTGCATCTTGACTATGCCAAACTGACCATCCTCTGAAACCGGCAGCGGCGGCGCAGGTTCCCCTGCGATCGGTGCCGCGGCGATACGATCCCCCCCCTTCTCCGATACGGTGGCGAATGAACTACGATGAGGCCTGGGCCTATCTCGACGGTCTGCAGATGCACAAAATCAAGCTCGGACTGGAGTCGATGCGGGATTTTCTCGACCGGGTCGGCAGTCCCGAGAAAAAACTGAAATGTGTCCATGTCGCCGGCACCAACGGCAAGGGTTCGGTGAGCGCCGCCCTGGCCTCCATCGCCGGCCGGGCCGGCTACCGGGTGGGGATGTACACCTCGCCGCACCTGAACGATGTGCGAGAGCGCTTCCGGCTGGGCGATCGCTTCATCGGCAAGGAGGAGTTTGCCCGCCTGGCCACGCAGATCCGGACGGTGCTCGAACCGGAACGGATCACCTTTTTCGAGTTCTGCACGGCCCTGGCCCTGCTCTGGTTCGCCGAGACCGAGCCGGATCTGGTGGTCCTCGAGACCGGACTCGGCGGCAGGCTCGATGCCACCAATGTGGTCGATCCCCTGCTGTCGGTGATCACCAGTATCAGCATGGACCATGAGGCCTATCTCGGCACGACCCTGACCGAGGTGGCCGGCGAGAAGGCCGGCATCATCAAGCCGCGGACCCCGGTGATCTCCAGCGCCACGGCACCGGAGGCGGCGGCGGTGATCGAACGGGTCAGCCGCGAGCGCCAGGCCCCGCTCTATCTCCTCGGCCGGGATTTCGACTTTGCCGCGGAAGGGCAGGGGAGTTGGCGATGGCAGGGGCTGCAGCCGCCAATCGCCGGGGTGTTCGCCGGTCTCCGCTGCGCCCTGAAGGGAGCCTACCAGCAGCAGAACGGCTCCGTCGCCGTGGCGGCCGCCCTCCTGCTCAGGGACTTTGGTTTCCAGATCGATGCCCCGGCCGTTGCCGAAGGACTGGCATCGGTATTCTGGCCCGGCAGGATGGAATATTTCCACAGGGAAACAGCGCCCGGCCTGAATGCGGCAGACCGGATGGGACGATGGTATCTCCTAGATGGGGCCCATAACCCCGATGGCGTCAAGCACCTGGCGGCTTCGCTGCAGGCCGATTTCAGCGGCAGGAGGCTGGTTTGCGTCTGGGGCGCCATGGGAGACAAGGATGTTGCCGGGGCGCTCGCCCTGATCGCTCCCGTGGTCGATGAGCTGATCCTGACCAGCCCGGCCGGGGAACGCTCCGCCCGTCCGGAACAACTCCTGGCCTGCCTGGCGCCGGAACAAAGGGGCAAGGCCCTCTGCGCCCCCGATATCGCCTCGGCGCTTGCTGAGGCCGGCAGGTCGGCCGGCCCGGACGACCTTGTCGTGGTCGCCGGTTCGCTCTACCTGGTCGGGGAGGCCAGGCGGATCCTCTGCGGCGAGGTGGTGGACGGCTGATGGATTTCTTCGGTTTTGACGGGGTGGACGAGGATGTCCTGCGCACCGAGAGGGCCAAGGCCCGCGATCTCCGCAGGACCAGGTGGTGGCAGCGCAAGACCGCCGCGGGGATCTGCCACTACTGCGGCCGGAAGGTAGCGCACAGCGACCTGACCATGGACCATCTCGTGCCGCTTTCCAGGGGTGGGCGGAGCACCAAGGATAATCTGGTCCCCTCCTGCAAGACCTGCAACAACCTGAAGAAGACGATGCTGCCCCTGGAATGGGAGGAATATCTGCACAACAACCCGCCGCCGCCTCCGGCGGAGGAAGAATGACGAGGCGGATTTTCGCCCTGTTCTCCGACTCTCCTTGACAGATTATTGTGTTGCCAAGGTCAAATTTTATGGTACTATGGTGCCGTTCTCGGGATGGCCTGCCTGAAGAAATTCCCAGGCCTCCCCATGATTTTCGCCAATCCAGGACGGGTAGCTCAGCTGGATAGAGTGTCGGCCTCCGAAGCCGAAGGTCGGGCGTTCGAATCGCCTCCCGTTCACCAATAAAAACGGCCACTTAGAAATCAATTTTCTAAGTGGCCGTTTTCGTTTGTGAAGCTATTGTGAATGTTTTATTGAGGATATTCGTCTTTTGATTGAGTGCATGAGTTCTATGGGGTGTATCTGCTCGGGTTGGAACTATGTCCTCAATTGCTGCAGATACTCCACCAGTTCATATATCTGAGTCGATGGATGATCGGTCCCAGACTCTTCACAGTAGGCAGCTACTTCCTTTGCTCGCTTGACAGCGTCTGGGAGCCAGTCTTTGGTATCTCGATATATTCCTCTATGGCCTTTTGAATATCGTGGCAGATGTGTTTCCAACTCGGAAATTACTCTTTCACAAATAGATCCAGGGCCGGTGTCGAAGCGTTTGGTTGTTTTCTTGAAATGGAGCAATAGCCAAAATTCAAAGCAGGGGACGGAAGTAATAGCTTGAACCGTATGGCCCTTTCTGAAATTTTTGCTGTGAAGTTTATCTAATGCCGCCTGATAGTTCGTGTGCATGTCTTTGTCAAAAACGCAAAAAACCTTATCATAATCGTGTTGGTGCTTGATGCCATAACTCACAATACTGATAGGCGCCGAACCTCCGGTGTCTCCGGTAATTTCTATGTTAGCAATATTAAGCTGCAAATCAGTGCGCAACTCCTTGAAATAGTTTGGCTCGGTTTTCTCTCCTTCGCAAACGATCAGAACCGTATCGTGGGGGGATCGCTTTGCTTGTGCCCGTTTGAATGATGCGATCTTACGTTCCTTCCGTTTATGAAACAAATTATCGGTGCCCATCAAAAACCGACCTCGCCGATAAAAGGAAGAGCGCCATATCTTCCTTTTAGATACCCTTTTTCGAGCAGTTCATGCTTGCGGGGCTTGAAATCGGAGAGTGGGTATAACGAACTAGAGTTTTGTTTATCTTTCTCCATAAACCAGATTTGATCGCGCCGCAAAATATCGAGATCAAGTAGAGACGTATCGTGAGTGGTAAAGATCAGTTGGGCATTATTCTTGTTGATTTCCGGGCTATGGATCAGCTTAAGAAGGAAGCGAACAATCAGTGGGTGTAGGCTGGTGTCCAGTTCATCAACGATAAAAACTCGGCCATTTGCCAGCCCCTCAAGCCATGGGCCAGCGTAGGCAAATAGTTTTTTGGTTCCGTCAGATTCCTGGTCAATCGGTAGCCAGGCAACCTGATCGGTTTCGTTTATTTTGTGACCGAAAGAGACTTGAATTGTCATTTTCCCTTGAAAATCATTGAGAATTTGATTCTTCAATTCTCGCGGTATGTACGCTGGCAACTGGTCAAGAGATAGTTCCTTTTTTTCGCATTTGATTTGATCAATGCTCAGGTCGGCAGCATTCATAAACTCAAGGATCGAATTCCTTCCCGTATCCATCTGGCATTGCTCCACGGATAAGCCGCGATCGATGATATCGTTACTCCGGATTGTCATAATATGCCTAAACCAGTAGAAAACTGGCTTCATCTGCTCGTTATTCAATTGAATAGCGGATGAAAGGAAAAGAGCATTGGCTCGAGTTGCTTCCTGCCAGATTTTCTTGCTGCCAGTAAACTTGCTACCAAAGAACCAATCATATTCCTTATTTTTCTCATTATAAAGACGTTCAAACCACCTTTGCGCCCTGCCTTGCGGATAAGAGAGTAGCCACTCATGTGTGACTCTTTCTGTAGTTACGGCAAAGCCGTATTGATATCTGATGCCGTCAGCAACAAACAATACTTCGAACTCACTCGGTCGAGAGGTCCCTGATTTATTGAAAATATGCGGCTGGGCGGCAATAGATTCACCCTCTTGGTTTTTGGCAGATTCAAGGACAAACTGTTTCATGAAAAAAAATGCCTGGATGAAGTTACTTTTTCCTGAAGCGTTCGGCCCGTAAATAACAACCGAGCGTAAGAGGTTCGGCAAATCCTTGACAGGCGGCTTAAAGCTATTTTGCTCGCGAAGCTCAGAAGAATGGTTTGCCGTCATCTGCAGCTTTTGTGTTTGCCAGAATGAACGAAAGTTGGTGACGTTCAGTTCGATAAGCATAATGACCCTTCAATTATGGAGATAGTTTAATCTTAACTTGATAATTGCATAAAAAATGCAAAATATACAAGATAAATCGTTATGAATTATATTTTACTCAGGAATTGGCCATTTCGATGTCTCAGAACACCGGTCCGCTTTTGTCCCGGTTCCCTGTGACTACTACCTTATTGCCTTCCTTGTTTTTGGGAGTAGCTCTCCTTTGTGTTTTGGGTGTTTTTGGGGACGTTGTTACTTACGTTGCAAAACGCTTGACTCTGCCATGCTGAGCTGATAAAATCGCACTATGCCACGCCAAGCCAGATTAGACATCCCCGGCGCATTACATCACATCATGATCCGGGGAATCGATAAGACAAACATTTTTCGCGATGCCGAGGATAAAGACCGATTTCTTGAGCGTCTCGGAAAAAACGTCCAGGAGTCGCAGTGCGTCATCTACGCTTGGGTCCTTATGGACAACCATGTTCACCTCTTATTTCGGAGCGGGCAAGAAGGCATCTCGGCAGTCATGAGAAAACTTCTCACCTGGTACGCACAATACTTCAATCGCAAACACCGGAGAACAGGGCACCTCTTTGAGAATCGGTATAAATCCATTCTTTGCGACGAAGACAACTATCTCCTTGCCCTTGTCCGCTACATCCATCTGAATCCCATACGGGCAAGGATCATCCAGACCATGACCGAGCTGGAAAAATACCCATGGAGCGGCCATCGAGCGATTATTGAACAGGCAAAATACTCCTGGATGGATATTTCAACGGTATTGGCCCAATTCGGGGACACGAAAAGCAAAGCCATAATAGAATATCGGCAGTTTATGCTGGAAGGTATGGCCCAGGGACATGACTCCCAATTCTCCGGAGGCGGACTTGTCCGGAGCCTCGGCGGATGGTCCAGTGTGCTCTCCATGAGACGCAAAGATCAACAAGAAGAGACCGATGAGCGGATCCTTGGGAGTGGCGATTTCGTGCATCAAGTGATGAAGGAAGCAGGAAAAAAGTCTTTAAGGCAGATCAAACTTAAACGATCAGGTCTGACGCTCAGAAAGGTCATCGAGCAAGAATGTAAAAGAGCAAACGTTAGTCAGAAAGAATTGGAAAGCGGCAGTCGCAGGTCAATGGCAAGCCGGACGCGGGCGGAGATAGCCCGTCGTAGTATGGAAGAGCTTGGCCTTTCGGCGGCTGAGATTGCACGGCATCTCGGCGTAGCCACGTCCAGCATCACACGGGCGGTTGCGAAGACGCGGAATCAAGTCACAACGCAATGTAGGTAACAACGTCCCGAAAGTCATACAAATCCTAACCATTCTAACTTGTCAACAACAAAGTTCTCGACTATGGTAATTGAAAAATACAATAAGTCTATTACATGGGAATATTCCAGCAGAGATATGGTTGGAAAATGCTATAATCAGCATTTGTGACGGGCCGACAGTAGGGGAGGTGGAGATTGTCTGCAATCGTTCCTTTTCCTCTGAAAAGCCAACGCGGCATAATAAAAGTTGGGCCTCACAATATAAGGAGACTTTGCAATGCCTTCATCTGTAATGAATACACTCCTCGTCGCTCTCGCCATCGTTGCTCTGCATTGCGAAGCACAGGCAGCATTGGCTGAGTCGTGCGGATCAAGCAGCACCAAATCGGGACAAACCCTGCGGGTAAACGGCTCAGATGTGGTTCTTCGGTCAGCGCCAAGTGCGAAAAGCGAAAAACTGATAAATCAGAAAGCTACTCAAATTCTGAAGACTACGCAGTACCTGACAATTGACAACACGGTTACTGTGGTCGAGGAATGTACACAGGGCGAATGGTCAAGAGTCCGCGTGAAAGAACCTGATTGGCTGCAAGACTCCCATATCGGGTGGGTTCAAAGCAGTTCTCTTCGGGGTCAAAAGAAAGACAGCGGCGGCATTGTCGAATTTACCGAAGCCGACTTTGTTTGGGACAAGAAAACATCCCCTCATAAGAAAACGATTGTTGCGGGAGTCAATAAGGTTCATCGAGAAAACTCACGATGCAAAACGATTGATCCAGGGACGGCCTACATTTCATCCAGTAAAGGTAGCCCTTCCGATCCTGTCTTTTATGTCACCTGCGGCACTGGAGCGAGTGTCTTTAACGCGTTCTTCTCAAAGTCAGAAGTTGAAAAAGGCACAACATTGGCAGCCGCAAAACATATCGACCACAGCCGCGCCATTGACCTGTGCGAGTCGCACGCTAAATCAAAGGCAAACCACCCAAGTACATTCAGCTTTTCGCGCGTTATGGACTTGGCTGTAAACGAGCATCCAAATGGAAGAACCACGGTCACTTCCTCCTTCACATCAAAGAACAGCTTCAATCTGGAACTGAAACACAATATCCGCTGCCTTCTGGATGCCAGCGGCTTGATAGAGGCGAACATTTCGGAAGCCAAGTGATGGCCCAACCCATCATTCCACCGGACTCACTTAAATTCGCCGGTTACCCTACACGTATGTGTAAAAAGATACATGGCCAAAAGAGAATACAAGATCGTCAAAGAAAGGCTGTTTTGGTCATACGCTAACCTTGCAATGGCTCATACCGCCGTTGATAGAAAACAGGAAAAGTACTCTACATTCAACTTCATGATTAGAGCAAAATTATTCAAGGGGCTTTGCGATGGGACCATGAATGTCAGATCATTATTTGATGATGAAAAAATCAAATTATTATCTGGGAAGAAATGTAGTTACTGTGGATCGGCAAAGGATCTTGCTTTAGATCATATTTTCCCTCAAAAATTTGGAGGGAAAGACGTTGGTGACAATTTGATCTACGCGTGTCGATCATGCAATAGTTCTAAGGGGAAAAAAGATCTTATGGAATGGATGGTATCAAAGAGACAATTTCCACCATTAATGATTCTTAGGCGGTACCTCAAGTTGATCATTGAATTTTGTGAAAATGAAAACCTCATGGGAGTTTCGGTAGAAGATTTAGAGAATCGAAATTATCCGTTCAATATTCAATATGTACCCGTCAGTTTTCCTGAGCCAAACCTTTTAATAATAACGATGGAATTATCTACATATCAAGAGTGCTTCACGCGGAAACCTGGAAAGCACCGGTTCCGGTGACCACCACGTTATCTTTTAAAAACAAAATGAAACGAGACTTAGATCTTATAAGAAAGCTTTTAATCCACTTAGATGAAAAGCCAGATGATAATATGGTACATGGATTGGAGATTGAAAATTATTCAAAATCAGAAGTTATGTACTATTTCATACTCATGGATCAAGCAGGTCTGATTCGTTGCGAGAGAGAAGTGTCATCATCAACTTCCAACAGAATTCTTAAAGTCTATCCGTTCAGCCTTACCTGGGAAGGCCATGAATTTCTTGAAGCCTCTAGGAATGAATCTCGATGGAATGAAGCAAAGAAAATTTTAAAAGAAAAATCCGGAATATTGTCATTTGATTTGCTAAAGGCAATACTACTTGCCCTCGCTAAGAAAAGTATTGGTTTATAAGATAATTAAGATAACAACCACCGCCTGCACACGGACCCCGCAAACAGCGCGGGTCCGGTGAGTCGGAACGATATAGCAAAAATGAAATAATGAAATATCAGATATCCACACCATCTGTTTTGAAAATTGCTGTATGTTTTTTACTTTTCAATCCGAACAACTCCCAAGCAAATGATTGGGGAAGCTGTGCCATGGAATTAGATTCATTAAGAATGGCTTCTTCATACGCCTCAGATGCTGCTAATAACGCTGAATCAGCAAAATCTGTTTTCGAAAATGCTAATGAGGAACTGCAAAATTGCATAAATTTCCCCTCAATGTATGACATTTATGGAGATAATTGCGAAAATTTGAGACGGGACTATGAATCAGCAAAGGACGATTATGAATCAGCTTTAAGCGACCTTGAAAGCGAACTTGGCAGTGTAGAACTAAAAGTAAAATCTTTAGAATGGGCATGTAAATATGAAAAAGCAAGAAGCGTGCCAACAAAGAAAAATCAAAAAGAAAAATAAGCTAAAACCACCGGCTTCATACGGAAGCCGAAAAGGCCCGGCATCCGTGAGCCGACCGTTATGTTTCCAAAATCTCAAGGGGTAGAATTAGAAGCAAGTAATTGCTCTTGCAGATAGATTTTATGATAGATAATCGTTTAATCTCATTAAGAAAAAAAGTAAGAGAAAATAGAAAATTTATTATCGATTCCATTCTTAATAATCATGAGGCTAATATATGCGTATTTTGTGGATCAGAAGATAATTTAACAAAAGAGCATGTATTGCCCAAATGGACCTTTGGTAATTGTGAAAAAAAGTACTTCGAAACTAAAATAAATAAACTAAATCAAAGATATATCCAAACAACAATACCAGCTTGCTTTGACTGCAACTCTTTTATTCTAGGATATTTTGAATGTTACATCGAGAAAGAGTTTAACGATACGTCGATAGATATTGATTATTTTACGGATGAAACTATTGAGAAAATAATTATTTGGCTCGAACTAATAGACTATAAATTTCAAGTGTTAAATTTACGCAGAAAATTCATAAAAATTAAAGATCGAAAATTTATTCCATACCTTACCAACTTTCCACTCTCAATAATTCAAGCAGATGAATCAACTTCTCCGAGCAAGGTGTTTTCAAATGTTAGAAATGCTCTAAAAAGACTGAGTATTAAATCAAAACAAAGAAAAATAAACTCATTGGTTATTTTCAAGACATCGAATGAGAGTTTCCATTTTTTCAATAAAATGAACGAATTCATTTTCATAGAACTTCCTAAGCATAATCTTGCACTATTTTATTTCTACAAACAAGAATTTAACTCTTCAAAAGAATCATTTGACCATGCAATGGAAATTATAAAGAAAGCATATTAACCACATAACCAGTCAATAAACCTGACCGGAATAAAGCGCGTTCTAAAAAAGGGTAGCGCATCGGCCGGCAGGTTATTTCACCGTTACGTACTCTCAAATGAATCCGAAGCCCACCATACGAAAAGCCAATCGCGGCGACGCAGAGCAGCTCTCCCTGCTTGCTGAAAGAACATTCAGAGACACCTTTTGTGCCATGAACACCGCTGAAGATATGGATCTTCACTGTCAGGCCAGCTTTAGCGAGATTATTCAGGAAGGCGAAATTTCCAACCCAAACATGGTAACCTTACTGAGCGAGGAAGAAGGGAGGCTTGTTGGGTTCGCGCAGCTTCGTTGGGGTGGTGCGCCAAATTGCGTTTTTGCCAAATCTCCAGGCGAAATTCAACGGTTGTACGTTGTCAGCGACTGCCATGGTAAGGGTATTGCGCAAGACCTCATGAATGCCTGCATCGAAGAATTGAAAGGACATGGGTCAGATGTGGTCTGGCTTGGTGTATGGGAGCGAAACCCGAGAGCGATCACGTTCTACAGGAAATTCGGATTCGTTGAGGTCGGTGATCACGTCTTTCCCCTTGGCAGTGACCCGCAGCGAGATATTGTCATGGCTCGATCAGTCGATGCTCGCACATATCCTCACCTGCCTGCTCCGCCAAAGCGCCCGAAGAGTGGAACTCCTCTGTGTCGACGCATTCCCCGGAATCGAGCCATTCCACGGGCTTGGGCAGCTGCGTCCCGATCAATTGGCTTCCCTGTACGGCAATCGCCAGCCCGTCACCGACAGCCAGTTCCGGTTCGCTGTCCAGGTGGACGAGGCCTTCGCTACCCAGGATTTCGGCATGTTGACCGAACTGGCTCAGGCAAACAACGCCCCGTTGCCCTGGACCCCGGCACCCGTCGCCCGTTGGCTCCAGCAACGTCCAGATCCCGTCACAGGTCTGGGACGGCTTGAAGCCCAAGCCCGTGGAATGGCTCGATTCCGGGGAATGCGTCGACACAGAGGAGTTCCACTCTTCGGGCG
>JANMSX010000068.1:0-17369 GCA_031389785.1 Desulfobulbaceae bacterium
TGACCTCTCCTTTCGCCAGGAATTTTTCCACCAAACTGGTTCGGCTCACCCCGGTGGAGATCCAGGTTGCCAATCTGGTCAAGCAAGGCAAGCGCAGCAAGGAAATTGCCGAGATCATGCGCCTCTCGCCGGGAACGGTCAATGTTCACCGAAAAAATATCAGAAAAAAACTTGAAATAGCCCACCAGAAAACCAACCTGCAGACCATGCTTTCCATCAATTCCTGATACTCGTCCGGGCGGGCCGGCCCGGACGGATGCTCACGCAGTCGGCGACCGGCAGTCCATGCCGGCTGCGCCCTTCCCCAGCTTTCCACTGATCCTCAGGTCAGGGTTCCCGATCCTCGCCGGCTTCCGCCTGAACAGGCAGTTTTGCCGGCCGATGTCTCATCGCCCCGGATGCCTATATCCGGATGCCGCCATCCGTATGCACCGTTGAACATGTGATAATTTATATATCACAAACATCTCATTTATTATCCCATTGTTATTGCTCGTTTTTTCCGTACGATTATACCAGGTCCAAGCCTTGGAGGCATTGAGAGCCATCCGAGGGCTCATAACCCGCACCGTCTTTTTCCCTGTCGAGGCCGCCGGTGCCGTTCCGTGAAATTTGTGTTCAGTCTGTATCTTCTCGCTGGATCAACGTGCAGAAAGAGGCCTGGAGGTTCGATGAAACCTGAAGACAAGACCGGGATATCGATTTTATTCGTCGATGACGAAAAACTCATTCGGAAGTCCTTCGCCCGGGAACTCCGGGCCGAGGGTTTCACCGTTACCGCCGTCGCCAGTGGTGGGGAGGCAATCGAGATGATGGGGAACGGAAAATACGATCTGGTGGTAACCGACCTGATGATGCCCGGTATCGACGGATTCGGCGTACTCAAGGCAACGAAGGAAATTGTTCCGCAAACCGCCGTTATAATTTTCACAAGCCATGACGACAGGCAATTCGTGACCGAGGCCCTGCGCCTTGGAGCAGACGATTTCACCGTGAAGCCTTGTGAGTTCGAAGATCTTGTTTTTCATATCCGGCGCTGCCTTGAGAAACGGCGCCGTATGAACATGTTGGCCTCGGAGGGCCAACAACTGGAAGGAAAAAGACGATGAGTGATGAGCGGGTGAAGGTTCTGCGGTCTTTCTTTTCATTATTACACAGTAGGACAAATCACAAATCGTTTGGTCGATATGTAAATGACCTTGGCGGAAAGGTATTCAGGGAAGAGTACCCCGGATCCGGGTGTCGACCTTACCATGGGCAAGGAGGTGAAGAATGGAAAAATGGTTGATCACAATGGCACTGCGGCAAACGATAGTCTGGGCCGGCGCCGCAGCGGCAGATTCTGATTTTTACCCGAAAAGTGCGGAGCGACGAACATACGTGAACGCAACATACCGGGAAATCCAACAAGGAGGAAAATTCTATGGGTACACAATGGAGATTTCTTAGCGTTTTTCTGGCGGGAACTCTGCTGCTGGCAGGGGGACCCGGTCAAGGCCTGGCGGCCCCCAAGGACGGCACTGCACAGGGAACCAAAGAAAAGAAAAAAATAACCCAAGTCGACAGGCAGGCAGCGGCAGCCCTCGCCTTGCAGGATGGCGCCGTGAACCCGCTGATGATGGATATGCAAGCGGCAGCCATGGCCATGCCGGCAGCGCCGGGCGAAGCGCCGCGCTACTTCAGCCACCCGAACTACGCCAACAGCCCGCTGCCGACGTTCACAACAATCGCGGGAGTGGACACCTTATTCGGCAATCCTCTCACTGACAGAGCGTACGCCTCTGATAACGCCACAACCGTCTTCGTGGTCAACCCGACCCCATTACCTGCAGGGTTCCTCAATTCCTTCCAGGTCCTTAACCAGGCTTTGGCCGGATTGAGTGACGGACCGTCGGCGGGGAGGACCTTCCACGCCTACGTGCTGCGGCCGACGGTGAACCCGGACGAGTACACAGTCGTCTTCGACAGCGGCCTGCTCACTATGCCGGCGCTGGCCGATCCCGCGGTCAGCGAGATCGCCACCTTTGGCGTGGCAAACCTGGCCGTGCAGACGGGTGATCGGCTCGCATTCTACGGCAACGGCATCCCGTTCGATATGGACCCGGCAGGGGTGGATAAAATCTATTACTCGGCGCCGGCCGGACCACTGCAGGATGCTAACATTACACTCGGTGTCGGTGGATTTCCAGCCCTCGTCCAGGCACGCACCTACTCATTCGGCGCGCAGGTAATCGACATGACCGGTGCCAGCGTCACTATCTCGGGCGGTATGAGGAAGTTCGTCGACGGGTTGCCCGGCCTGGGTGCCGGCGCCGCGAACAACCTCGGCCAGTACATCCCGGTAGCCGTTCCGGATACCACCACCTATCCCGGTTCGGACTATTATATCATCGAGCTTGTAGAATACACCGAACAGTTGCACTCGGACCTGCCACCGACCAAGCTGCGAGGCTATCGGCAGGCAGGATGGGAGGTTAACTATCTGGGACCGGCGATCGTCGCCCAGAAGGACAGGCCAGTGCGCATCCTGTTCCGCAACCTGCTGCCCACCGGCGCGGGTGGCAACCTGTTCCTCCCGGTGGACAGTACCGTGATGGGCTCGGGCATGACCCCAACCGGTCACATGTTGGAACCCACGCTGATGGACCCGCAGAATCCGATGTGCAGCAGTACGATGAAGACTATGGATGTGGCAGCCGGTAACTGCTACGCCGACAACCGCGCCACCCTGCATCTGCACGGCGGCGTCTCGCCCTGGATCTCGGACGGCACCCCGCATCAGTGGATCACCCCGGCGGGCGAGGGCACCCCGTACCCGCAGGGCGTCAGCGTGCAGCCCGTGCCGGATATGGGCGACACAGGCGTTCAGAGTGATGGCGAGATGACCTTCTTCTACACCAACCAGCAGAGCGCCCGGCTGATGTTCTACCACGACCACGCCTGGGGCATCACCCGCCTGAACGTCTATGCCGGCGAGGCCGCGCCGTATATTATCGAGGATGCAACCGAGAAGGCACTGGTAGACGGCGGAATCATCCCCGGACCGAATGCGACCATCCCGCTGGTCGTCCAGGACAAGACCTTCGTGCCGAACGCTATGCAGCTCATGATGCAGGACGAGACCTGGAACACAGCCAACTGGGGCGGAGAGGGCAGCCTGTGGGTACCGCATGTCTACTCGCCGGCGCAGAACCCGGGCGATGCCTCCGGTGTCAACCAATACGGCCGCTGGGCCTATGGCCCGTGGTTCTGGCCACCAACGAACAACGTCGAGAATGGCCCGATGGCCAACCCCTATTTCGACACGGCCTGCGACCCCGACCTCGGGTGGTGCGAACCGCCGCTGATGCCGGGCGTACCCTACCTGTCGATGGGCATGGAGTCGTTCAACGACACGCCGGTGGTCAACGGCACGGCCTACCCGGCCATCACGGTTGATCCGAAGGCCTACCGCTTCCGCATCCTCAACGCGGCCAATGACCGCTTCTTCAACCTGTCATTGTACAAGGCGGTCGATGCAAACGGCGTCGTCTGCGATGCCAACAACCCCAACCCGGCTCCGGAGTCCACCGGCGTCGCCTGCACCGAGGTATTCCTGAACCCGACCGAGGTCGCGGCTGCCCTGGCAGACCCGACGGTGTTCCCGACCCCGATGACTGGAAGCGAAGGGCCTCCCTGGGTCGCAATCGGCACTGAGGGCGGTTTCCTGCCCGCTCCAGTCGTCATCCCGGCCCAACCCACCACCTGGGTCAATGACCCGACCGTGTTCAACGCCGGCAACGTCGACCAGCATTCGCTGCTGACCGCCCCGGCCGAGCGGCATGACGTCATCGTCGACTTCTCGCAATTCGCCGGTCAGACGTTGATTCTCTATAATGACGCGCCCGCCGCCTTCCCGGCGCGCGACCCGCGCTATGACTACTACACCGGCAACGGCGACTATCGCGACACCGGCGGCGCATCGTCAACACTGCCAGGCTATGGTCCCAATACCCGCACCATCATGCAGATCAAGGTGGCTGCTGTCGCGCCTGCAGCAGCTTTCGACCTGGCCGCGCTGCAGGCCGCCTTCGCGCACAAGACTGACAAAACGGGCGTATTCGAGAGCGGCCAGCACCCGATCATCGTCGGCCAGGGCGAGTACAATTCCGCCTATGGCAGCTCGTTCCAGTTCAATGGTCCCAGGAACGGGACCGTGCAGATCTACGACACCTCGCTGACCTTCGATACATTGGCTGGTGTCCCGCTGACAATGAACCTCAAACCGAAGATGATCCAGGATGAGATGGGCGAGGCCTTCGAACTGGAGTACGGGCGCATGAGCGGTTTTCTGGGAGTTGAGACGCCCAACGCCCAGGCCGGCCTGCAGAACATGATTCTGCACCCGTATACCTACCCACCGGACGAGATCCTCGATGGCGTGGAACTGCCGCCTGGCGTGACAGTTACGCCCCTCGCTACAACAGACGACGGCACCCAGATCTGGAAGTTTACCCACAACGGCGTGGACACCCACCCGATCCACTTCCATCTGTACGATGTGCAGCTGCTGAACCGGGTCGGCTGGGACGGGAGCATCCGCAAGCCCGACGCCAACGAGCTGGGCTGGAAGGATACGGTCCGGGTCAGCCCGCTGGAGGACACCATCGTCGCCATGCGGCCGGTTGTCCCGCAACTCCCCGCAGAATGGGGCGGACTGCCGAATAGCATCCGCCTGCTCGACCCGTCTATGCCAGAAGGTGCGTACCTGGAAGGCGCCGACACAACGCAGCGCGAGGCGATGGGGCTGCCGCTCATGGCCTTCAACCCGGACGGCGAACCTGTCGACATCACCAATCACTACGTCAATTTTGGCTGGGAGTACGTCTACCACTGCCATATCCTCAGCCATGAAGAGATGGATATGATGCATACCCAGGTGGTCGGGATCGCTCCTGCGGAACCAACCTTCATCAGTGCCATTGCCTCTGGAACCAAAAACAATCGGATATACACCGTGACCTGGACCGACAACTCGAAAAACGAGACGGCATTCGTCATCGAACGCTCCTCCAGCCCCACCGGTCCATGGAGCATTCTGACGACAGTGCAGTCCGACCAGCTGAGTGCTCCGGGGACGGGAACGAGGACCTTCACAGACAAAACCAGGGATACTTTTTACTACCAGGTATACGCCATCAACGAGGTGGGGGACACCTGGGACTACTCCAACCCGGCCTTCAACAATATCCCGGCCGGCGGCGGATGGCCCACCCTGACGCTTGACTCGAGGGGCGGAAACACACCAGCCGTTGCGATAGCAGCTCCTTCCGGCCTGGCTGGAAGCGCTGCTGTGAAGAACAAAAAGACGGCTACGGCAAGCCTGACCTGGACGGACAACTCAACGAACGAGACCGGCTTCCTGATCCAGCGGGCCTTAAACCCCATCTTCACAAGCGGCGTGGTGAACGTGTCCGTCGCGGGCAATGTCACAACCTTAAACCAGGATGTGGCGCGCGGCACGATCTACTACTACAGGGTCCATGCATTCAATGACACGACCCAGTCAGACTGGTCGACCACTGTAACTGTAACCACACCATAACCTATTGAACCAGGAGGTTGTCTCGAAGGGGGAGGGAGATTACTCCTCCCCCTTTTTCCTGCACCAGCAGGGAAGAAATGTATCGGTGACATTTTGTCAGTTTTATTGACATGTAAAAATCCATTAAAAGGAGGGCTAATGAAAAAATCATACTCAATCATCCTGTCCCTTGCCGTGATGATGGGCATCAGCGGCATTGGGACGGTTTCCGCCCAGGAAATTGACGAACAAAAATTGATCGAGGTCGGCAGGAAGATTTTTTTCGACGTCAACCTGTCGGTCAACAAGAAGCAATCCTGTGCGAGCTGCCATGACCCCGCCGCAGGATTCACCGGCCCGGATTCGGAGATCAATGCCGCCGGCGCGGTTGAACCGGGAGCCATAGGTGAGCGGTTCGGCAACCGCAAGCCGCCGAGCGTCACCTATACGGGGGATAGTCCGCTCCTGTCGTACGACGAGACTGCCATGACCTGGTTCGGCGGCATGTTCTGGGACGGCCGCGCTACCGGCCATACCTTGAATGACCCTTTGGCCGAGCAGGCCATGGGCCCCTTCCTGAATCCGCTGGAAATGGCCATGCCGGATGCCGATCTGGTTGTCCTTCGGGTTTCCCATTCCGATTATGCCGAGGATTTCAAGGCGGTGTGGGGGCCGGGATCGCTCGATTTTGTAAAAGATGCAGACGCCTCCTACGAACGCATTGCCCGGACTATAGCCGCCTACGAACGGAGCGAGGAGGTCAATCCCTATACCTCGAGATTCGACCAGTTTTACAGAAATGCCAAGGCGAAGGGTAAGGATATCAAAAAAATCACCACAAAAGGCATCGGCGGTATGGGTGGTGGCGGTGGGATGGGCGGTGGCGGTCAACAGAACAACCCGGAGTTCTGGACCTATTACAAAGGGCTTGGCCTTGAAGAAAATGAACTCAAAGGCCTGGCCGTTTTTAACGATTCCATGCGAATGGGGGGTAACTGCGCTTCCTGTCATACGCTGGAGGAAGGTTCGTCCGGCTATCCGTTGTTTACCGATTTTGGCTATTACAACCTTGGTATTCCAAAAAATCCGGATAATCCTTTCTACACCATGCCCAAAAAATGGAATCCAGACGGTGCAAACTGGGTGGACAAAGGCCTGGGAGGCTATCTGATGACTGTCAACGATGATCCGGTGGTTTTTGAACCGGAAATGGGCAAACACAAGACCCCGTCGCTGCGCAATATCGACAAGCGGCTGTCTCCTGATTTCGTCAAGGCCTATGGGCACAATGGCTTTTTTAAATCTCTGGATGGTATGGAGGGCATCATCCATTTCTATGCCTGGCGCGCCATGATGGATGCAGGCACGGGCGGCGGCATGGGTGGTGGTGGCATGGGTGGTGGCGGTGGCATGGGCGGCGGTGGCGGTATGGGGCCCAATCCCACTCTATTCCCTGAACCTGAACTGGATCAGAACCGCATCATCATGAAACCATTCGATTTTATGATGACAGGAGACTATCTCATTGCATTTCTCAAGACCTTGACTGATGGCGAAACCCCTTGAGAGAAGGTAAACAGGAAGTTGCAGGAAATGGACTCTCATCGGTAAAAAAAAGCCATTTCGACATTCGAGCGAGATGGCTTTTTTGTGATGGGCATCTGCCGTTCGCTCAACCTGTTGTTCTAATAGCATCATCATCCGTCCGGATGCAGGCGACATCTGGCGGGCCCCGCTCTCTTTGTTCAGGTCTTGCCATGCCAAATGGGACAAGAACGGACCTTGAGGTCGTCAATCTGATAAACCCGCAAAGAGGAGGAGGAATAAAATGGAAAAATTGTGGAGTACTCAGCCTTTTCGGAAACTTATAGGCTTGTTGCTGTTCTTTGCCGTTGTCACCCTGCCCATTGATGTCACTTTCGCTGGCATGGGCGGTGGCGGCATGGGAGGCAGCGGCGGTGGCGGTGGCATGGGCGGCGGCGGAGAAATCATCGATCCGCCGGTGGGTGCGGCATTTCAGGACCCGCCGGAGATGGAGAACCTGAGTTCCACCCCGGGCGTGGTCGAGGTCAACCTGGAGGCCAGGATGGCCCAGGTCAATATCAACGGCACTGTCGCCAACCTGATGACCTTCAACGGCAGCTACCCGGGCCCGACCATCCGGGCCAAAAAAGGCGACACGGTGCATGTGAATTATACCAACGGTCTGCCGTGGACCTCCCAGACCAATCTTCTGGGGTATCAAAGGAACATCACCAACCTGCACACCCATGGCTGGCACGTGTCGCCGGAAGAACCGTCCGATTACGTCATGTATGAGCTGCTGCCGGGCGAAACCTATCGCCATACCTATGATCTCTCCCTCCAGGAGGGAGGCACGCTGAACTTCTACCACCCTCACAAGCACGGCGTGTCGGCCGAGCAGTACTGGGCGGGCCTGGTGGGCGCTCTGGTGGTTGAAGACGAGAAAGAACTCGCCCTCCTCGGCAATTACGAGACCCATATCATGATCCTCAAGGATATCACCCTGAGCGGCAGCGAGCCGGCGCCCCATGCCATGATGAGCGATTACATGCAAGGCAAGGAAGGCGATGTGGTCATGGTCAACGGCCAGGTCAACCCCCGATTGACCCTGAAAAACGGCCAGGTGCAGCGATGGCGGATACTGAATGCCAGCAACGCCCGGTTCTATAAGTTGAGCCTTGAGAGCCACAACCTGCAGGTGATCGGCACCGACGGCGGCCTCCTGGACAAACCCTACCCCCGTTCCGAGATCCTGCTTTCGCCGGGAGAGCGGGTGGAAGTGCTGGTGAAGGGAACGGCCAAGACCGGGAATTACCGTCTGCGTGCCTTGCCCTACGCCCGGAGAGGCTCGATGGGTTCGCCGACGATCACCCTGATGACCGTCTCCTACAGTGGAAAAAATATCCAGGCACTGCCTGCGGCGATCAACACGGGCGCGGCATGGCTTGATCCCAATCAATTCTGTCGGATATCGCGTCATTGTCGCACCTGCTCCCATGCAGGTGAATCAAACGAAACAAAGCGAATCCTGGCGTGAGAGCGGTCTGAGCCAGGCAGTATTCCGCCTGGCTCAAGAGTTTAGCGATCAACGCGTTGTGGTGTTGAAATCCTTACTGATGCTTCATTCCTTTCATCTTCTTCATTTTTCTATTCTCTCTAATTCTCTTCGTATCGGCATACATGCTTTGGTAGGCCGCGTTCATTGCCTCCTCAAACGTCGCCGGGGTCCCGCCGTGCTCCTTGATGAACTGGTCGGCATCTTCCTTCTTTTCAAAGGCCCATTTGGCCGTGCCGGTCATGACCCCGGGTTTGTCGCCGCCGATAACCCAGAAGGCCTTTTCCGCATCGATGAGATGTTTGCCGGTAAAGTCCCCCACCTGGAGCGAACTGGGGGTCTTGTCGATATTGACGGCCATGTCGACCGCCAGGCAGTGAATGCTGCAGGTCCCCAGGGTTGTCCCGTCATCATAGGTGGCGAGCATCCTGCTGTGCGCAAACGTGGTCCTGTTCATACCGCAGTACTTGCAGGACGGTTCCTTTTGTACATCCTCCTGGGCCAGAACGATACCGGCAAAGGACAGCAGGAATGCGAGCAGTGCAACGGACAAAATTCCCTTTTTCATGTTACCTCTCATTGGTTGAATTGAGCCTATACGACTCCGATGGTTGCCGGGAAACGCAATGTCTCCTCAGGCGTTATTCTTTTTCCTATAATTTTATCTGAAATACCGTATTGTTATGGCTGAGGATGATCCCATCCCAGGTAATCCGGATGAGTTTCAATTTGTCTCCGACCCGCTCACCTTCCCGGACGATTTTGTTGTTGATGATAATCATCCGGCGGGCCGGTTGTTCGGCATAGACATGCCCGGCCATTTTGATAGCAGGGATACTTTTCTGTTGTTCGGTCGGTAATTCCGACAGCAAGGGCAGCTTGCCGTCCGGTTCGCTGCTTGCCTCAACAGGGGCAGGGGAGGGTGGTTGCAGTTGCTCAGCCTGCATTTGCGGATCGAGCTGCATCTCTCCAGCCGATAAGACTACGGTGAGGTCCCCGATTGTCACAGGCGCAGTTGCCGTTTCTTTTTGCACCTGATCCAGTGGCTGCGCGACACTCTTTTGGGCAGGTGCCGTGACCTGTGAGGGTTCCTGGGCTGGCTCTGAGACCCGATCCGTGCCATTCCGGCCGGCGGCTTGCACTGGCGGCTGCAATGCCGGTTCCGTGACCACGGCAGTCCGCTGATCCGGCACGGTATCCCCGGTTGACCGGGGAATATCCGATTGGCTGCGCCACTGCCACAGGCCCACAGCGATTACCGCTATACAGGCGGAAGACAGCAGGACGAGCCTTTTTTTCCGTCTTGCCGCCCTCTGGTCGTGAACGGAGGTCAGGTCGGCATGGTCGCTCTCCAGGGTGGGTATTTCGCCCTGTTTTCTTTCCTGGTCCGATTTTTTCAAAGCTTCCAATATATAGGACATGGCGATTCTCCCCTATTTTTTCGGCGTCGATTGCTGATCCGGTTGTATCTCCTGGCTCGATACGGCCTGTTCGTCGGGAACTGGGGGAGGAGATTGTATCTTGTCATCTTTCGGGTTGAGGCTGCGGTCGCCTGCCTTTGCTGCCGGAATGACATCCGGTGTCTTTCCGGCATTCGCTTTGCTTCCCCCGGGGGCTGGATCTTTCAGCTGCTGCAGTCGGCTGAAAAAGGTTTCCAGTGGAGGCGTCTTCAGATAATAATAGGTAAGCGGCAGGCCGACGCCTAAAAATACCAGGGCGATAACTGTAATCAGGATGAACCGGCGAGAAGGAATGGTCGAAGGCGCAGGCCCGAATACCTCCCGCCCGGCTTTTTTCATGATCTTCAGGCTGACATGATCGGCATTTTCGGCATAGGCGCCGAGCAGGGCCCGGTCGCAGAGCAGGTTGATCAGTCGCGGGATGCCTTTGGAGAGCCGGGCGACATACTTCATCGCCCGGTCGGAAAACAGGCGGCGCGACCCGCCTCCCGCGACCCTGATGCGGTGCCGAATATACAGCCGAACATCCTCCGGCTGCAGCGGTTTAAGGTGATATCTGCTGGTTATTCGCTGATTCACCTGGCGCATCTCCGGGCCGGCGAGCATGAGACGGAGTTCCGGCTGGCCGAGGAGAATAATCTTCAGCAGTTTCTGGGTGTCGGTTTCAAGATTGGTGAGAAGACGCAGCTGTTCCAGGACATCTGCATTAAGATTCTGAGCTTCGTCGATGACCAGGACCGTGCTTCTGCCTTCGGCATGGGCCTGCAGCAGGTAACGGTTGATCGCATCGATATAGCTCTTGCTGGAAGGAAGCGTGGTCGTTACGTGAATCGACAGCTCCTCACAGATGGTTCTCAGCAGATCGATGGCGGTGAGCTTGGGGTTGAGGATGATGGCGACATCGATGTCTTTCGGCAATTTCTCAAGGAAGCAGCGGCAGACGGTGGTCTTTCCCGTGCCGACTTCACCGGTGAGCAGGATGAAACAGCCATCGCTCCGGATGCCATAGACGAGATGGGCCAAGGCTTCCCGGTGCAGCTCGCTCATATAGAGGTGGCGCGGGTTCGGGGCGATGACGAAGGGTTTTTCGTTTAAACCGAAATAGTGTGTATACATTAGATGTGGTATATGTCAAACTGGACCACAGCCGGAAGTGAGGTGAGGGCATGCTCTCCGGGCCTGAAATCCTGATTCCGGTATTCCTCGGTGAGCTCATTATAGGGTATAATTCCTTTTCGGTAAACCCCGGCCATGGTGGGAGGCGAATATTGTATGCCTGTTTATGAATACAAGGCCCTTGATCAGCGGGGCAAGGATCTGAAAGGGATAATCGAAGCCGACAGCGAGTCCCAGGCCAGGGCCAAGCTGCGCACAAGCGGCAGATATCCGGTATCTCTGAAGGAAAGCCGGGTCAAGGCAGGGAATGCATCTCAGACCTGGCTCTCCAGCAGCCTTTTCAACCGCATATCTTCCGAGGAAGTGTATGTGGTCACCCGCCAACTCGCCACCCTGCACGGGGCCGGCATCCCGCTTGACGCGGCATTGTCTTCGCTGGTCGATCAGACCGGCAATCCGGCCTTAAAGAAGGTCATGGCCCAGATCAAAGGCAAAGTGAGCGAAGGAAAGACCCTGGCCCAGTCCATGGGCGAACATCCCAAACTCTTTCCCCATATCTTCATCAACATGATCCGGGCAGGGGAAGAATCCGGTTCACTCAGTGTAGTGCTCGAGCAACTGGCTGATTTCAGTGAGAAACAGCAGGCGCTGAAAGGGCGTTTGCGGGCGGCGCTGTATTATCCCATCTTCATGGCCTTTATCGGCACGGCGATATTGTTCATCCTCATCACCTATATTGTCCCCAATATAACCCAGGTGTTCAAGGATATGGAGCAGACCCTGCCTCTGCCGACCCTTTTCCTGATCGGGTTCAGTTCGTTCCTGAAAAACTACTGGTGGGCCTTGTTCGGTGCGATCCTGGTGGTGGTTATCCTGTTGCGCATGTTCGTAAAGACGACGCGGGGCCGGTCGCTGTGGGACTTCATCAAACTCAGGACGCCGATCATCGGGCCGGTGGCGCAGAAGATTATCCTGGCGCGATTCGCTTCGACCCTGGCCAGTCTGAACCGTAGCGGTGTCGAGTTTATGGTGTCGATGCGTATTGTCAAGACCCTGGTCAACAATGTACTGATTGCGGAGGTTGTCGATGCGGCGATGGACCATGTCCAGAAAGGGCAAAGCATGACTGTCGCGCTTGCCGCTTCCCCCTGGTTTCCGCCCATGTTCGTGCAGATGATTGCCGTGGGCGAGCAGAGCGGCACCCTTGATGTGATGCTCAGCAAGGTCGCCGATGCCTACGAGCGTGATGTCGAGACCGCCGTCAAGGGAATGACCTCCCTGCTTGAACCTTTGATGATCACGGTTATGGGTCTGGCGGTTGGCTTTATCGTTATCTCGATCTTACTGCCCATCTTTGAAATGAACCAGATGATTCATTGAAGGCTAAAACGGCTGCGATGGTCTGGTTCCTGCCTTGAAAATCGTTGCTATCACCTGCAATTCCAGGTGTAAAGGTCTGGGTGCTGGGTGTTGAGATCTCTCCCTGCGGTCGAGATGACAGAAAGGGAACCGGTCGAGATGACAGCAGGGAAGTCGGTCGTTATGATAGCAATGATGACAGTGCAACAGGACTCTGCCTCACACCGTCTTTTCGACCATTGCTGACCCTGCGGCCATCCCTGTCATACCGGTCTCTTTGTCATTTCGACCGCAGGGAGAAATCTCAGAATACTGAAACCCTCACTCTGTCACTTGGTCTCTCACCACCACTCCAACCTTCTTTGTCATCCCGACCAGGCCTTGTCATCCCGTCCCGGTTCCGTCATTTTGTCCTGGCCTTGTTATCCCGACCAGGCCCTGTCATTTTGTCCTGACCCTGTTATTATTCCCCCCTCCCTGTTATTTCGACCCTCCCCCCTGTCATTTCGACCGCAGGGAGAAATCTCATAGCGCCAGGGGCGACCGCGCACCGTCCGGGCCGATTTCGTGGTTAAGTTTTTAAGTGAATGCTTAAGGATTTTTGGTACAAATTCTCAAACCAAAGTACAAGAATTGGCACTTTTCCCATTCAAACTTCTGAATCTTAACAGAAAAAATTTCTGCACCTAATTCCTAGAAATTACATCGAAAACAATGATGAGTCATGAAATTGTCAGGCACGGAAACATCTTGATAATAATGACGAAAACCGCCAGCTATGGGCTTGTTCTAAAAGAAATAATGATTAGCACCGAATGATTGTCGAGTAATACCTTGGAAATATTATTTTTATCACGGGAGCAGATGGCAGGACGCACCGAGGTGGCACACCGTGGCACCGATATTGCAAAGTAGGACATGACGTCCGTTTTTTGCAACGCCATTGGTACGGAAGTAGCAACGGCCTCATCTGGCAATGATCAAGGAGAGAAAAAGAATGAAAATTTCCCTAATTACGGCGGCTTTGTGCATTTTGATGGGGGGCAGTTGTTACGCGGAAGACAGAGCCATCACCATGTCGACTGCTCCTGCTCAGATTTCGCTTGGCCAAACGGTGCATTTCGAATGCACTGGAGTGGGGGAGTGGCGCCCGCCATTACGCTCTGCGCAATTAGTAGTTTATAACCAGCAGAGGCCCAGCGAGAGCGCCGAGGTTGCCAGGCGGCAGATGACGATTGACGGGTTGACCGCCAGTTACGATTTTACTGTTCCCTCGGATGAGCCGACTGGGACCTGGAGTTACACCTGTCGCTTCGAGGACAGAAGTGAGACGGAAAGACGGACCGCCAGTTTTACCGTTATCGAACCGGCAGACGATGTGGTAATCGACCCGCCGCCTGATCCCGACCCCACAGATCCGCCGCCCGATGTGGTGCCGGTGAATGGAGCGATTGCCGCGCACAACACCATTACCGCGTATGACGGCCCGTCCACATGTGTCAGCTGTCACCAGGAAGAGGCGAACGAGATGCTCGACAGCCTGCATATGAAATGGTCAGGTCCCACGCCCAAGCTGACAAACACCAATGGAGAAGAAAAAGGCAAGGGTGTCGGTGGGATAAACACCTTCTGCACCTATGCGATGTCATCAAAAGGCGCCTGCTACACCTGCCATGTCCGTGCTGACGGCAACGCCCCGGATCAGCCGACGGTAGACGATGTCGACTGCATGATGTGCCATAACGATACCTATCAGAGAAAAACTGTCGCTGATCCGAACAACACGGAAACTGTCACAAATGTTTTAGGTCAAGTGAAGACCTATGTCTTCGGCAAGGTAGACGCCGGGGGCAATTATTCGGTCGAGCCCGATTATGCGAAAATGCCGGCAGGCACGAGCATGGTCAATCTTGCCCGAACGGTCCACCTGCCGACCAACAAGTCCTGTCTGCGTTGTCACGCCACAGCCGGCGGCGGCGACTGGACCAAGCGCGGCGATATGGGGCTCAATTCCGCAACCGCCACGGTCGATCAGGATGTTCACCTTGCAAAGGATGGCGCCAATCTTACCTGCGCCAGCTGTCACGCAGCCGCCAATCATAAAGTCGGCGGCAGGGGAATCGACCTGCGCGCCACTGAAGCAGAGGCGCCCACCTGCGTATCGTGCCACAGCCAGGCCCCTCACTCCAATACCACGCTGAACAGGCATGCGCAGGGACAGGTCAGCTGTCAGACATGTCATATCAAGGAATTTGCCAAGGGCGGCTCGACGGAAATGGCCAGGGATTGGCGAACTCCTGTCTGGAATGCCGCTTTCTGCTCCGGGCAGGGTGGCTTTGTCGGCGAGGAAGTCAGACAATCCTTTGTCAAACCGGAATATGTCTGGTTTGACGGCACCTCAAATGTGTACAACGTCGGAGATACCATCACTGCCGATTCGCGGGGCATTTATCCCATGGCCAAGGCCAATGGTGCGCCGTTCGACGGCAAATCGTTCATCGTACCGATCAAGCGGCATGCGACCGTCATGCCTCTGCATGAAAGCGGCAAGATCATCCCACCGGCAATCATGTGGATGTTCATGACCGGCAATTTTGATATCGCCGTCCAGAAGGGCATGGAAGAGCAGGGCATGGCCGGCAACTATACACTGGTCGAGGCCGATGCCGAAATGCTCATCAGCCACGGGGTGGAACCAAAGGAAAAGGCGCCGACCTGTGTTTCCTGTCATGATGGGTCCGGTACCACTCCTGACGGCACAAAAATGCTCCCGTTCGCCGCTCTTGGTTATCATGAGATGCCGGCCAAGGTGACTTCATGTACGCTTTGTCATGAAAGCAAGACTCAGTCCTGGGATGCGATGCACCAGAACCATCGGAACAGGAGTATCTCCTGCAGCAGCTGCCACACGGCAGCACCCACCGGCTTGACCAAGTCCACCAGTTCGCTCTGCAGCAGCTGTCATGACAGCGAATCATGGAGCAATACCAGCGGTCATAAGAAACACATCGGAGAAGGAGTCGAGTGCGCCACCTGTCATACCTTCACCTGATGCGAGAAGCTGACCGGCTCGAAGCGGTGTAGCGAAATATAAACCGCGGGAAGCAAGTTTCCCCTGCACCGGACACAAAGTGCGTCCGGTGCAGGGGAACTGCCGCGAGGATGGCCCCGAAGGAGTGCATGGGGCAGAAAAAGGTTCACCAGGGAAAATACTGGTGAACCTTTTCGTATTAAAATTTCGTCCGGTCGATTTATTGACAGTCCCGCATCGGTTCGTTGTCAATCTCGTGGACACGGCCATTACGGACATCCACCTTGACGCAACTGCCAACCGCGAGGTCCTCTTCATAATTACCAAATTCCGTCCCCGCATCGGTTACAAAGATTTCCCCGTCTATCACCCATTCCCCGTGCAGTCCGTTCGCCGGCCGTTCCTCGACAATGCCATAAAACTCGAAGCGGTTGCCGTCGTCGCCGCCGCGCTTGGCCAAGGCCATGTTCGGCGCCATAGCGAGCATCACGGCAATCGTCAAGGCAAGGGCAATCATCATGTTTCTAAAGATCCTGGTTGTATCCATTGAACGATCCATCCTGCTCTCCTTCTCATTATTATTTTCTGGGTTCGGCAAATATAGGTCGAACGTCCCTGTCCGCCGATTGCTCAGGCGATGCAGCAATCGCGGTGTAGCCGTTCGCTATATTCTAAATCCTCTCGAGGATTGCGCCAGTCACAGCACCAACAATATGGCCGACGAACTCACCGTGCGGTCGATGCTCGCATCAGCAGCGGCAAATATATGCCTGATGCCGTCGTGCTGTATTCATTTTCCTGTACATTTTCGCGATGAAAGCCAAGAAGCCGCCTCAACCGGAAAGCCGATACCATGGGTTCCGCTCAGTACCGGTGAACATGAACGATCCCAGCCATTCGTTGGCCATTCTCAGTGCGACAGGAATAAATCCCGGAAGGCTGCTGGGCATCAGGATGATATTTGGCGCCGCGTTTACTGTGTAATTGAGTCAGGAAAATAATCCTTTATATATTAAATATTTGGAAAAACGGCTCTTTTGCAGTCACAATAACAGGAACAATTCCCAACAACTTTGACAATGGAACCAGACCTGCTATACTAGACGATTATACGGAAGCGGCCCGGGCAGCTGACGGCGGCAACCCATCGCAGGGGGCAGGTGGACTTCACCGTCTAAAACCAATCGCTCTACAAGGAGATATGTAATATGACCAACATGCAAAAAACACTGACAACCTTAGCGGGTTTTCTGGTCGTCCTGGTTGCCGCATCCGGGTTGATGGCCCAGGATTTATTAAAGGGCTTGGGGCTACCTGAGGAACCCCACGGCTACCCGGCCTGGTTTTCAGACAGTAACGGCCTTCAGCTGGAATTGTGCCTGGGCGGCCCGCTCTGCGTAATTGCCCCTGTGGACCCAGCCTCACCATTTTCCGTGACAACCGGTTTTGGCGCCGAGGCCTTCTGGCTGTTGGCAGGTTCGAAGGTCGCCATGCCGGGTCCGGTCAATCGCAGGGCTGCGGTGGCTGAACTGACTCTGGGGCTGGAAGCAGCCTACGGCGGTGACGAGTCCATCGTTGATGGCAACCAGGTTTCTTTTGGTCGCGTGCGGGTGCGGATGGATATCGCAATTCCGGGAACCTACCGCGTCACCCATCCATACGGTCAGATCCTTTTTCCCAATGTTCCTGCCGGCAGACGGGCCATAAACTACACCAGCGACATCGGCGGCGTCAACGTGATCGATCCCGCCGCCGCATTCG
>JANMSX010000096.1:0-2436 GCA_031389785.1 Desulfobulbaceae bacterium
GGCCTCCTGCCCGATGGGGCCGATGCCGTCATCATGCTCGAACATACGGTGCCGGTCGATGACACCCTGGTCGAGGTGGTCAAGAGTATCGGTTCCGGCAGCAACACCATCGGCCGGGGTGAGGACATTGGCGAAGGCGCGTTGGCCCTACCGGCCGGTCATCTCTTACGGCCGCAGGACCTTGGCCTGCTGGCCGGACTCGGCATCAGCGAGGTGCAGGTCACCCGCACGGTCAGAGTCGGCATCATCTCAACCGGTGACGAGATCATCCCCTTCAGCGAAACGCCGCGGACCGGCAAGATACGCGATATCAACGCTATTGTCCTTGCCGGTCTCATCCGCCGCGCCCATGCCACACCCATCGATTACGGCATTGTCTCGGACCGCAAAGAGATCTTCATGCCGATCCTTGAGCAGGCCGTGCGCGAAAATGACATTGTGCTTTTTTCCGGCGGCAGTTCGGTCGGCATGCGCGACCTGGGCGAACAGGCCATCACCGATCTGGGCCTACCCGGCATCCTGGTGCACGGCGTCGCCCTGAAACCGGGAAAACCGGTGATCATCGGCCTCAGCAACCTGGTCCCGGTCTTCGGTCTGCCCGGCCACCCGGTATCAGCCATGGTCTGTTTCGATCTCTTTGTCAGACCGGCCATCGATAGACTTTCGGGCAGGAAGGCGGAACATCTGCCCGAGGCCTCAATTATCGCCCGACTCGACCGCAATACCAACTCGGCAGCCGGCAGGCGCGACCTGATTCGGGTCCGGCTCAGCCGGCAGGGCGACATCTGGACCGCCGAACCCGTCTTGGGCAAATCCGGCTCAATCTCCACTCTGTCACGGGCCCACGGCTACTTCATCATACCGGAGAGCAGCCAGGGCGTGAGCCAAGGATCCTTAATTACTGTCTATCCCTACCTATGAATACGAGAGATATCTATTTAGAAAACCGGCCGCTGGCCGAAGCAAAGGCGATTTGGCATGAAGCCCTCGCCGTACACGGCTTTTTCAGCCGCAAACCGGTCGAGAAGATCACCGTTGACGACTGCCTCGGCAGGATACTGGCTCGACCGGTCTTCGCCCGCTGGTCTTCGCCGGCCTACAACGCCGCTGCGATGGACGGGATAGCCGTGCATTTCCTCGATCTCGCTCAGGCCAACGAGGCCAAACCGGTCCGACTCGGCAAGGATCGTTTTATGCCCGTCAATACCGGCAATGCCATCCCCGAGGGCTTCAATGCCGTGGTGATGATCGAAGACGTGCACTACGTGAGCGATTCCGAGGTAGAGCTCCTCCAGCCGGCCACGCCCTGGCAGCATGTCCGCACCATCGGCGAGGATATCGTCGCCACCGAGCTCATCCTGCCCGAAGGTCATCGGGTGCGGCCCATTGACCAAGGGGCGATGCTCGCCACCGGCGTCACTGAAGTCGACGTGCAGTGTCCGCCCCGGGCGGTAGTCATCCCCACCGGCAGCGAACTCATCCAACCGGGGCAACCCGGCCTGCCCGGTCAGGTTATCGAGTTCAATTCACGCATCCTGGCCGGCTACCTCAATGAATGGGGGGCAATGGCCAGCCGGAGCCTCCCCGTTCCCGATGATCCCCGCCTGCTCAAGGATGCCATCCTGCAGGCTGTGGCAGTCAACGATTTCGTCATCCTCAACGCCGGGGCCTCGGTCGGCACCAGGGATTTCACCTCCCAGATCCTGGCGGAGGTCGGCGAGGTCATTGTGCACGGGGTAGCAATAAAACCGGGAAAACCGATTATTTTGGCCATGGTCGGCGATATCCCGGTGATCGGCCTGCCCGGCTACCCGGTCTCGGCAGTGCTGACCATGCGTATCTTCCTGCGCGAGATGATCGCCTCCTTCCTCGGTCAGGAACAACCCCAGAGCCAGACCATTGAGGCCACCATCTCCCGCCCGGTCCACTCGGCCATGGGCGTCGATGAATTTGTCAGGGTCACCCTCGGTAAGGTCGGCGATACGCTGATGGCCACCCCGGCCGGCAAGGGCGCGGGCGCCGTCATGTCGCTCGTGCGGGCAGACGGCCTGCTCATAATCCCCGCCGGCAAGGAAGGGATCGGAGCCGGCGAGAAGGTGCGGATCGAACTCCTGCGGGCCAAGGCCGAGGTCGATGCAACCCTGGTCTGTATCGGCAGCCATGACAATATCCTCGACCTGCTGGCCAATCAGCTGCACAGCCAGCGCCCGCTCATCCGCATCTCCTCGGCCCATGTCGGCTCGATGGGCGGCATCATGGCGATCAAGCGCGGCGAGGCCCATATTGCCGGTTCGCATCTCCTTGATGAAACCACCGGCGAGTACAACGTCTCGTACATCCAGCGCTTCCTGGCCGATATCCCGCTGCAGCTGGTCAACCTCTGCTACCGGGAACAGGGTCTGCTGGTGGCCAAGGGCAATCCGAAAAACATCCGGG
>JANMSX010000103.1:0-5738 GCA_031389785.1 Desulfobulbaceae bacterium
TCCATTATAAAAAGTGGCTGCGTTTCTATCTTGATTTTTGTTCGAAGTATCGTCGTGATGCAAACAAAAGCGAGAGTCTCGCCGACTTTCAGCAAAAGTTACGAGAAAAAGGACAAACAAGGATGCAACAGAAGCAGTCAGCACATGCAATCCACCTTATTTTTAGGTTCATCCGGCACAAGCGTACTTTTACAATCACAGATTTTTATTTCGGCATGTGTAATAGAGAGAATTGGTGTTGATTCTCTCCCTTTGTTGACGCCGACGAAATGTCGGCCAATTCCCCCTTCGATGGAGCTTCGATGCAGCGGCATGCACAGGCGCCGCTTGCCAGTTCAGGGATCCTCCTTCGAAATCCGGAACTGCCGGAATATCCGATTGACACCCCAGGAAACCCGAAGTATATCCTGTAGCTCTGTGCCCTGTTGCTTTTCAGGCATCCTTCAAATCCGTCCATTATCTTTCAAGCCAAACCGTCAACCTTGATGCACCTCCTCACCTATCTCTCCCTGACCCTGACCATGTTTCTCTGGGGGGGGACCTTTATCTCGGGAAGGATGCTGGCCGCATCGGTCGCCCCGCCGAGCGCCGCCTTTCTCCGTTTCGCCATCGCCTCGATCACCCTGCTGCTCATCACCCGCCTGGCCGGCGGCAATCTGCAACGGCCCGGACGCAGCCACTGGCTGCCCCTCATCCTGCTGGGCGCGACCGGCATCTTCAGTTATAATCTCTGCTTCTTTATCGGGCTCAAGCATATCACCGCCGGCCGCGCCGCCCTCTTCGTGGCCTGCACCCCCCTGGTCATCACCTTGCTCCCCCTGCTCTGCCACCGGGAACGGCTTCCCCTTTTCGGTTTTGCCGGTATCCTCCTTTCTCTGACCGGGGCCGTTTTTGTCATCAGCAACGGCCATCCAGAGGCACTGCTGCAGGGCTCCTTCGGTATCGGCGAACTGGCCCTGCTCGGCTGTGTCCTGAGCTGGGCCGCCTATACCCTTATCGGCCGTTCGATCCTGACCACCCTCTCCCCCCTGTCCTCGGTCTGCTATTCCTCGATGATCGGCGCCCTCATGCTGCTCGTCCCGGCGCTGCAGGCGGGCCTGCTCTCCACCCTGCCGCAGCTCTCCCGCATCGACTGGCTGAATCTCTCCTATCTCGGTGTCGGCGGGACAGCCCTCGGCTTCTCCCTGTATTATCAGGGTATCAAGAAAATCGGGGCGACCCGGGCTGGGGTCTTCATCAACCTGGTACCGCTCTTCGCCCTCCTCCTGTCCTGGCTGTTGCTCGATGAATCGGTGAAATTTTCGGTCTTGATCGGCGGTTTCCTGGTTCTCCTCGGCGTCTCCCTCACCAATATCGCCGGCCGCAGGGATGCGGACCGGCTCAAAAGAACAGTCGACGCCGGGAAAACCCCGCTGCCGCAGGCCCGGGAAGAGAAGGCTCGATGCGGGCGGTAGTCCAGCGGGTCAGCAGGGCCGCCGTGCGGAGCGACGGGGAAACGACCGGCGCAATCGGCCCAGGCCTTGTCGTTTTTCTCGGTATCCATGGAAGTGACGGACTGGCTGAGATAGAATGGATGGCCGACAAACTCGTCCACCTGCGGATTTTTGCGGACGAAGAGGGGAAAATGAACCGTTCCCTGCTGGATATCGGCAAAGAGATGCTTATCGTGTCACAGTTTACACTCTACGGCGACTGCCGCAAGGGAAGGAGGCCCGGTTACTCGGACGCCGCCCCCCCGGCCGTCGCCGAACCTGCCTACCGCCGTTTTGTCGAGGAAGTGCGAAAACGGGGGATCATCGCCGCAACCGGCAGATTCCAGACCGCCATGGAGGTGGAACTGGTCAACGACGGCCCGGTGACCCTCCTCATAGACTCGGAAAAACGCTTTTAGTGCCTTACAGATTATTTTCGTTTATAAAAAACAAGAAAATAATCTGCGAAAGGCACTTATACCCCCTTGTGGGGTGTTAGCCGGCATTCCGGCCCAACCGTCCACAACAGCTCAGGATCGACGCATGACACTGATACCCGGCAAGACCATTTCAGGCTTCACCCTGAAAAAGCACCAATACCTCGAAGAAATCGCCTCGGATGTCTACCTCTTCGAGCACGATCTGCTCGGCTGCCCGCTGCTGGCCGTGAAAAACGGCGACAGCAACAAGACCTTTTCGGTCGCCTTCAATACCATCCCGACCGACTCTACCGGTGTCGCCCATATTCTCGAGCATTCGGTACTGATGGGTTCGAAGAAATATCCGGTCAAGGACGTCTTCGGCGAGATCCACAAGGGCGGACTGATGACCTTCCTCAACGCGATGACCGGTTCGGACGTCACCTATTATCCCTTTGCCACCCGTAATCTGAAAGAATACTTCAATATTATGGATGTCTACTGCGACGTGGTGTTCAACCCCCTGCTCGACCGCAGCACCTTCGAGCAGGAGGGCTGGCACTACCACCGGGAAGATCCGAAGGATCCCCTGCAGTTTCAGGGGGTCGTCTATAACGAGATGAAAGGCGCCTTTTCCGATCCGATCCGCCTCATCTTCTACCATATCTTCGCGGGCCTGATGCCGGGCTCGACCTATGCCCATGAATCGGGCGGGGATCCGAAGAATATCCCTGACCTGAGCTATGAGGCCTTCTGCGACTTTCACAGGCACCACTACCATCCCTCCAACGCCCTCTTTTTCCTCTATGGCGACGCGCCGCTGGAGGAAGAACTGCAATATCTACAGGACAGATTCCTGGCGGCCTATACCGAAAAGGAGGCAGCCTGCGCGATCATCGAGGGCGAGAAGGTCACCGAACCGCAGCAGATCACCGACACCTATGCCGTCGATTCGCCCGAGACCGCCGAGAAGACCTTTCTCGCCGTCGGCACCACCGTCGGGACCGCCGCCGACCGGGAACAGAACGCCGCCTTCCAGATCATCGCCAACATCCTCTTCAACTCGGACGGCTCACCGCTGAAAAACGCCATCGTCTCCAGCGGCCTGTGCAAGGACTTCGGCGGCTTCTACCTCTCTTCCTCCTGCACCAGGACCTTCATGATCACCTACCTGGTCGGCAGCGAGCCGGAGCACCGGGAGAAGTTCCTCGAGCTCTATACCACCACCCTGCAGGGGATGGTCGACAAGGGGCTCGATCGCGACCTGGTGCTCTCGGAGCTGAACAAGTATGAATTCAGCTTCCGGGAAGAGGCGAGCAAGGCGCAGCGGGGTCTCGACCTGATCGGCAAGGGCATGAACGCCCTCAAGTACGGAATTGATCCCTTCACCAGCCAGATGGCCGAGGAACTGATCGCCACCATCAGAAATAAGGCCCTGAACGAACAGTACTTTGAACAGCTGATCGGCAGCTATCTGCTCAATAACAGCTCGACGGTGACCATCACCCTGATCCCCGACCCGGGCAAGCTCGCCCGGACCAGAGAGGCCGAGGAACTGCGGCTGCAGGAATACGCCCGGACCTTAAGCCCGGAGCAGGAAGAGCAGCTGATCGGGCGGACCCGTGAACTGATGGAGATGCAGCAGGCCCCGAACGATGTCGAGACCCTGGCCCTGCTGCCCCAGCTCTCCCTGGCCGATCTCACCGCAGATATCGATTTTCATGCGGTCAGGCCGACTGAGATGTTCGGCCGGGAGGTCCTGGTCAGCGAACTCGAGACCAGGCATATCTCCTATATCGACATCGGCCTCGATTTCTCCTGTGTGCCGCCGGAATACCTGCCATGGCTCGATCTCTTCGGCACCATCGTCACCGAAATCGGCACCAGGCGGCTCGATTACATGCACTTTGCCAAGGAGATCGCCACCTGCACCGGCGGGTTCTCGCATTCCCTGACGACCTACAGCAAAAAAGGCGAGGGAGACACGGCCAGGCCGATCCTCTGGCTGCAGCTCAAGTGCCTGCCGGAGTATCTCGAGCAGGCCCTGCAGCTCGTCGCCGAGGTCCTCGCCGACATCTCCTTTGCCGACCGGACCCGGATCAGGGAGATCGTCGGCCGGGAATTCGCCTGGGCCGAGCACTCGGCCCAGAGCGAGGGCTACACCCTGGCCTCGACCCGGGTCTTCGCCCATCTCAGCCTCGCCGGACGCTATACGGAGATGTTCAACGGGGCGACAGCCTACCAGGCCTTGAAGAAACTCGCCCTGAACTATGAAAAGATGGAGGAGTCCTTCCTTGCCGCACTGCAGCAGATGGCCGGCCTGCTCTTCAACCGCCACAACCTCCTCCTCGCCGTCACCGCCGACGGCAAGGAGATCGACCGGTTCAGCAGCCTCGGCCGGGTCATCCCGGAGGCCATGGCCGCAGTGCCGGTGAGCCCTGTCGAGTTGCCCCCGCTCAATTTCCCGGCCCACGAGGCCTTCATCACCTCGGCCGAGGTGGTCTTCGCCGTGCAGGGCGGCACTCTGCTGCCAGCCGGCGCCGGCTATAACGGCCAATTCGAGGTGCTGAAGACCTTTCTCTCCCGCGATTATCTCTGGAACACCGTGCGCCAGATGGGTGGAGCGTACGGCTGTTTTATCCAGTTCAGCCAGATCAGCGGCAATATCGCCTTCGTCAGTTACCGCGATCCGCAGGTCCGCAAGACCTACGAGGCCTACGCCGCCATCCCCGATATCGTCGCCCGCCTCGACCTGCCGCAATCGATCATGGAGCAGCTCATCATCGGCACCTACGGCAGTTTCAATCCCCTGCAGAGCCCGGCCTCGCGGGGAGCGACCGCGAGAAACGAATACCTGAGCGGCATCGACACGGAGTTCAAACGGCAGCGCCTGGCCGAGATTATCTCGACCACCCCGGCCGACCTGCGGTCATTCGCGCCGGTTTTTACCGCCATGCAGTCCTCAAGCCACCGTGCCGTCATCGGCAACCGGAAAAAGATCGAGGATGACAAGGACCTTTTTGAAGCATTGAACGAGCTCTGATATGACCGATAACCGTTTTGACACCGCCGCACCCGATTGGGACAAGAAAGACGGGCGACTTGCACTGGCCGGGGCAATCGCCGACAGAATAGCCCGACTGCCGCTGCATGTAGGCATGCAGGCCATGGAATACGGCTGCGGCACCGGCCTCGTCGGCCTGGCCCTCGCCCCGCGCCTGGGCTCACTGGTCGCAGCAGACTCCTCCGCCGGCATGCTGGAGACCCTCACGGCCAAGATCGCCGGGCAGGGAATCACCAATGTCTTCCCCCGGCACCTTGACCTGCATCATGAGGACTGCGGCCAGGACTTCGACCTGATCTTCTCGGCCATGACCCTCCATCATCTTGCCGATGTCCGCACCATCCTGAAAAAATTTGTGCACAGCCTGAAACCGGGCGGCATCCTCGTCCTGGCCGATCTCGACGAGGAGGACGGCTCCTTTCATCAGGACAATCCCGAAGGGGTGGCGCACCACGGTTTCAACCGCCGGCAGCTGGCCGGCGATCTCGAAACCCTCGGCCTCTCCCGGGTGCAGTCCGAAACCGTGCATACCATCTGGAAAAAGTCCGCCGCAGGCGGCGAGCGACCTTTCACCGTGTTCCTGCTGATCGCGGTGAAGGAACCGATGTAAGCTTCCCAGCCCGGCGGCCGCCCCTTTCCGGCATGGCCATCGGGCTGGTCTTTGTCATCAAACCAATTTCAACCGAAGGAGAACAGTATGCAATACTCTTCTGAAATTCAGGAAATGTGCCGGGTGGCCCAGGGCACCAACCACGGTCCGGCGCCGATTCCGCAGGAGGGCAC
>JANMSX010000128.1:0-5512 GCA_031389785.1 Desulfobulbaceae bacterium
CGGGCGGAAGGTTTCAAGGTTACTGCCGTTGCTGATGGCCGTGAGGCAATCGACGAGGTGGAGAAAGGTAGGTTCGATATTGTCATCACCGACCTGATGATGCCCGGCGTTGACGGTTTCGGCGTCCTCGAGGCGGTGAAAAAACGTGTCCCGCAAACCAGTGTCATCATCCTCACCGGCTATGGCGACCTGCGTACGGCCATCGACGCTCTGCGCCTTGGGGCGGACGATTTCAGCCTGAAGCCTTGTGAGATCGATGAGCTTGTTTTCCGTATCCGGCGCTGCCTGGAGAAACAAAGCCTGCTGAAAACCCTGGCCTTGCAGAATCAACGACTGGAAGAGGAGATACACCGGCGGCGCCTGATTGAAGAGCAGCTGCGCGAAAGCGAAAATCGTTTCCGCCTGGCCCTGGACGCCGCGACCAACGGTGTCTGGGATCGCAATCTGCTGACCGGTGAGGTCTATCACGGGGATAACTGGCTGCGCACCCTGGGGTATGAGGAGGAAAGCCGGATCACCGGCGATTACTCCTTTGAAGACCTCCTGCACCCGGATGACCGGGAAAAGGTGCATACCCGGCGTGAGGCCCATATCCAGGGAAAAACCGCTCACTACGAGGTGGAATACAGGCTGCGCAACAAGACCGGCGGCTGGCAATGGATGTTGTCCAGAGGGAAAGTGGTGGAGAGAGATGATCAGGGAAAGGCCCTGCGGTTCATCGGCACCATCACCGACATCACCCGCTTGAAGGAGGCTCAGGACGAATTGCAGCGCATTCAGGCCGAGTTGGAACAGCGGGTGCAGGAGCGGACTGCCGACCTGTCCGCATCCAATGTCGCCCTGACCGTGCTGCTGAAAAAACGGGAAGAAGACCGGGAGATACTGGCCGAGCAGGTACTCTCCAATGCCACAAAACTGGTTGAACCGTTTTTCGACCGGCTGAGTGAATGCAGACTCACCGAGCAGCAGCAGGTGCTGGTAAATATCCTTCGAAACAACATCAAGGAATTAACCTCGCCTTTCGCCAGGAATTTTTCCACCAAACTGGTTCGGCTCACCCCGGTGGAGATCCAGGTTGCCAATCTGGTCAAGCAAGGCAAGCGCAGCAAGGAAATTGCCGAGATCATGCGCCTCTCGCCGGGGACGGTCAATGTTCACCGAAAAAATATCAGAAAAAAACTTGAAATAGCCCACCAGAAAACCAACCTGCAGACCATGCTTTCCATCAATTCCTGATTTCTACTGGATCAGTGTGCTGAAAGGGGGCTTGAGGCTCAATGGAACATCAAGACATGACCGGGATATCCATTTTATTTGTCGATGACGAAAAGCTGATTCGCAATTTTATTTCCTGTATCCGGCTCTGCCTGGAGAAATAAAGCCTGCTGTAAATGCAGGCCCGGCAGAATCAATAACCGGAATAGTGATTAAACCAGAGGCACCTGATTGAAGCGCAGCTGTTATTTAGCCTACGCGGAGGTCAAAAAGGAGGGCCGTCCGCGCAGTCTGGCGGAACTGCGCGCTGCGGTAATGCATGTGGCGGTTACGGCGCCTGCGGCCGAAGTTCATGACGACGGCCACCACCTTCCACGGTCTGTTTTCGATCATGTGGTCGATCGGCACCGGTTCCGATGTGATGAAGCGGATCGCCGCCCCCCTGATCGGCGGCATCTTCACATCCTTCTCGCTGTCATTAGTGTCAATTCCGTCAAGGTTGGACGCGCGCCTTGAATTTTTGCAGCTCATTAACCTCTATTTTTGCAGCGCTTTTGGCCAGACAAATCGACAACCAGTTTGATAAATCAGTGGCGGGCTGGTTCCTGACCCTGCGTTGGGGGACGGTCCTGTGCCAGATCGTCCTCTTTGCAGCGGTGCGCCTGCTGTTTGCCACGAAGGTGCCGGACCTGGTCCTGGGTCTGATCGCCTTCGAGGTGATCTCAAATCTGGTCTTTGCCTGGCTGATCCGTGAAAAGAAGCAGATCCCTGTCCCCCTGTTCACGGCGGTCATGTTCCTCGACATAACACTGCTGACCGCATTACTCGCCTTGACCGGCGGGGCGATGAATCCCTTCACCTTCCTCTATCTGGTCCATGTCGTCGTCGGCGCCATCCTGTTGCCCAGGATCATGGCCTGGAGCCTGGCCGCTTTCTCTGCAGCCTGTTACGGGCTCTTCTTTTGGCCGGGCATCGAGATTCTCCCCATCGCCGAGCAGGCCATCTGCCATACTGTGGTCATATCCCCGGAACTCAGATTGCATCTGCAGGGAATGTGGGTTGCCTTTGTCATCACTGCTTTTTTCGTGGTTTTTTTCGTCACCCGCATTCAGCAGGCCCTGGTCGCTCGCCGGGAAATCAGGGCTCAATTAAGGGAGGAACAGTTTAAGAACGAGCGGCTGGCATCATTGGCCGCACTGTCCGCGAGCGCCGCCCATGAGTTCGCCACTCCCTTGTCCACCATTGCAGTTGCTGCCGGGGAATTGTACCGGGAGATGAGTCAAGGCGGTAATGAGGCCTGGCTGGAAGACCTGCGCCTCATCCGCTCCCAGATCAGCAACTGCCGGGACATCCTCTATCAGCTGGCCGCCGATGCCGGAGAACCGATGGGCGAAGGCATGGACACCTTGGAGGTCGGGAGCCTGATCGATGAGGTACGTACTTCCCTTGATGAACAACGCATGGGACGGCTGTCGATTGATTGCGATGCCTTGGAAACCGTGGTGACAGTTCCCCGGCGTTCGGTGAAACGGGTGTTGCGCGGCCTGATCTCCAATGCCTTTCACGCCTCGGATTCAATAGTGCCGGTTATGTTGCGAGTCGTGGTCGACAAGGACTATGTACGGTTCGAGGTCAAGGACCAGGGGCGGGGCATGGATCGCGAGACCACCGCACAGGCCTGTGAACCCTTCTTCACCACCAAACCGGCCGGCCAGGGCCTGGGGCTTGGCCTCTACCTTGCCGGGACGTTGGCCGAACGTCAGGGTGGCGGCCTTGAAATCGACTCGATCCCTGGTGCCGGCACGACAGTAAAGTTTTGGATAAAGGCGATGCAGGAAGTTGCCGGGAAATAAAAGTTGTGGCTGTCCGGAATGATGAAAGGAAGGAAGAGAGGACCGGAAATGAGAGGTATTGAACTGGCACATTCGATTCTACTGGTGGATGATGAAGAGGTCTTCCGGAAACGGCTGGCCCTGGCCTTTAGCCGTCGGGGTTTCACTGTCCATGAAGCGGGTGATTTCGACAGCGCGATGGCGGTCTTGCAGGAATGCGAACCGGAAATGGCCCTGATCGATCTGCGGATGCCGGGCAGGTCCGGCATCGAACTGGTGGCAGAGGCAAAGCGCCTGCTGCCTGGGATCAAGATCGTGGTCCTCACCGGGTATGGCAGTATTGCCACTGCCAGTCAGGCTATCAAACTCGGAGCCCTCCATTATCTGCCTAAACCTGCCGATGTCGATGAGATCCTCCTCGCCTTTTCCAAGGATGACGATCTTTCGATCTCGATTGACCGGCATGAGTTGACGACGCCAAGCTTGGCTCGGGTGGAATGGGAACATATTCAAAGGGTTTTAACCGATTGCGATGGCAATATCTCTGAGGCTGCCCGCAAGCTCAACATCCATCGCCGCAGCCTCCAGCGCAAGTTGTTCAAGTTTGCCCCCAATTGAAGGAAACAACAGGGTAGCGGTACTCCTGCGACAATTTGCCACATTGTTAATGGCAATACTCTGTGACAGAATACATGCATAACGGTGCATTTTTTCAACAAATCCAAAAAACACAAGGGGGAAGGCTATGGTAAGGAAGGTCGGATTGCTCATGGTGGCGGTGCTGATGCTGGCTTCGACGTCACAGGCAGCGGAGCGGGAGAGTTGTAAACTATGCGGCATGTATATCGACCTGTACCAAAAGACAAGCGCGATAATCACCAACAAGGACGGGAGTGTGGAAAAGACCTGCGGAGGCGCCGACATGCTGCGTCTGGTCACTGATGCCGGCGGCCCGGACGCCTTCACGTCGGTCATCGTCCACGACTGGGCGAGCGGCAAAGAGATTGCGGCGGCGGATGCCACCTATGTTATCGGCAGCGATCTGATTCCTGACATGATCCCCAACATCATCGCCTTCGCCGATGAGGGTGAGGCCAAGGCCTTCATTGCCGAGCATGGCGGCGCGGTCCTTACCTTTGACCAGGCCCTGCAGGCGATTTCGCCCATGGGCATGACCATGCCCAACCGGGTGCTCTCGGCGGTTCCCCAACCCAAGGGATCAAGTAACTTTGGCGTCGGGTATATGACCATGGAAATGGATAATCTGAAAATGGGGACCGATGATGTGTCGGTTGCCCAGTTCAATGCGGCTACCGGCAGGATGGTGGCCCCGAAAGAGATGGAGTCCTCCGGGATCATGATGATGGCCAATTACGGCATAACCGACGTTCTGTCTCTCACGGCCAAAATCGCCAGTCTGGAAAAGACGATGATCTCCGATGTGAAATTGCCGTCAGGCATGCATATAGATCGAGAGAGGGAAAATAGCGGCATCACCGACCTTGACCTCAAGCTGCGCTATAACCTGTGGCGGGACGACTATTACAGCAAGTTTTTCACCTTGATGGCCAACGTCACCCTGCCGACCGGCGATTTCGATACTGAATTTGCCAATGCCACCACCAATATGCCTGGCCTGCAGCTTGGCACGGACAGTGTGAACCTTGGCGGCGGTCTGCTTGGCTCGATCCGTTTCGGGGATTTCTGGGTCCATACCGAGCTCAGCTTTCTGGTCAATCGGGAAAACGATGACAACTATGACTTCGGCGATGTCGCAAAGTTTGGCGCGGCCTTCCACTATACCCCCAATTACGACGTAATGATCGGCCTGGAAATTGATGCCATTGATACCGGCAAGAATGAATTCAACGGGGTGACCATGGAGAACAGCGGCGGACAGACCGTCGCCTTGACTGCTGTCGGTAGTTGGCGTTTCCTTTCCGCCCTGGGCGGAAATTTCACCGTGAGCGGCAGTTACGGACAGCCCCTCTACCAGGACGTCAACTGGTACGGATTGGAGACCGATTACGCCGCCACGGGGATGCTGAATTTCACCTACAGGTTCAAATATTGATGATCTCAGCCTCCCCGTGATGCTCACTACGAGGTGGAATACAGGCTGCGCAACAAGGCCGGCGGCTGGCAATGGATGTTGTCCAGAGGGAAAGTGGTGCAGAGGGATTAACAGGGAAAGGCCCTGCGGTTCATCGGCACCATCACCGACATCACCCGTTTGAAGGAGGCTCAGGACGAATTGCAGCGTATTCAGGCTGAGTTGAAACAGCAGGTGCTGGTCGATATTCTCCGAAACAATATCAAGGAATTGACCTCTCCTTTCGCCAGGAATTTTTCCACCAAACTGGTTCGGCTCACCCCGGTGGAGATCCAGGTTGCCAATCTGGTCAAGCAAGGCAAGCGCAGCAAGGAAATTGCCGAGATCATGCGCCTCTCGCCGGGAACGGTCA
>JANMSX010000119.1:0-6038 GCA_031389785.1 Desulfobulbaceae bacterium
GGCGGCACCCTGTCGGTACCCTTCATGACTTGGTGCAACATCCCGGTCCACCGGGCCATCGGCACCTCGGCGGCCATCGGCTTCCCCATCGCCATTGCCGGCACCATCGGCTATGTCTTCAACGGCTGGCATGCCGCCAACTTGCCCCAGTTCTCCTTCGGCTACGTCTATCTGCCGGCCCTTGGCGGCCTGGTTGTCACCAGCGTGCTCACCGCCCCACTCGGAGTCCGTCTGGCCCACAGCCTGCCGGTGGACCGCTTGAAACGGGTCTTTGCCTTCTTGCTCTTTGCTGTGGCGACCAAGATGCTGATCAGTCTGATCTGAAGAAGTTCTCCCACAGTTCAAAAGCGAAAAGGCAGGTCCTCCCGGAAAATACCGGGAGGACCTGCCTTTTTTGTTACAGGATGATTGTGGCTTTCAAGCCTGCAGGATATCAGACCACCCAGTCGTCGCTCTCCTCGATCGGCGCAAAGCCGCGACGCATGGTGTTCTCACTGATCAGCCGGGGATCGACGAACTGCAGGAGATAGTCCGGGCCACCCGCCTTGGAGCCGATACCTGACATATTAAATCCTCCAAAAGGATGGCGCTCGACCAGCGCGCCGGTAGAGCCGCGGTTCAGGTAGAGGTTGCCGACATTGAATTCGGCGCGGGCCCGGTCGAGATGCTCGGGGCTGCGGGAGAAGATGGCCCCGGTCAGGCTGAAACGGCTGGAATTGGCCCATTCGATGGCCTGATCGAAGTCCTTCACCTTCATGAGAGCGAGGACCGGGCCGAAGATTTCTTCCTGGGCGATCCGGTGTTCCGGCCGGATGCCCTCGACGATGGTCAGCGGTACATAGTAGCCGGAATCCGGTACCTGGCGGCTGAGCAGGACCTTGCCCTCTTTCTTGGCCAGTTCCACATAGTCGAGTATCGATTTCTGGGCCTTCTCATCAACCACCGGACCCATCGAGAAGGCCGGATCCTCGGCCGGACCGATGGTCAGAGACGAGGCGGCCTGGACCAGCCGCTCCCGGAATTTCTCGTAGATCGGCTCGACGACGATGACCCGGGAGCAGGCCGAGCACTTCTGGCCCTGGAAGGCAAAGGCCGAGTTGATCACCTGCTTGATTGCCTCATCAAGATCGGCGTCGTCATCGATGATGATGGCATTCTTGCCGCCCATCTCCGCGACGACCTTTTTGATCTGTTTCTGGCCGGGATGGACGACCGAGGCCTTGTTGATGATGCGCTGTCCGACCTCCATGGAACCGGTGAAGGCGATAAGCGAGACATCGGGATGTTCCACGAGATAATCGCCCATGACCGAACCGCGACCGGGCACATAGTTGAAAACACCAGGAGGGAGCCCTGCCTCCTTGAAGATATCGACGAGATTGTAGCCGACAACCGAAGAGGGTCCGGCCGGTTTGTAGAGCACCGGGTTGCCGGCAACGATGGCGGCGGCGGACATACCGCAGCTGATGGCCAGCGGGAAATTCCAGGGGGCGATGACGGCGGCGATACCCTTGCCCTGATAGCTGAGCAGATTCATCTCGCCGGGGCTGTTGCCCATGCGCCTGGGGGCGCCCAATCTGATTGCTTCTCTGGCGTAATAATCGAGAAAATCGATGGCCTCGGCGACATCGGCCTGGGCCTGATTCCACTGTTTGCCCACCTCGAGGGTCTGCCAGGCGCATAGTTCGTAGAGTTTTCGGCGGGCGATATCGGCGGCCTTGAACAGGTACTGGGCCCTTTCGGCAAAAGACAGGGCCTTCCAGGCCGGGGCGGCCTTTTTAGCGGCAGCCAGGGCCATGTCGATCTCCTTGATCGAGGCCTGGCAAACGTTGCCGATGATCTCACCGGGATTGGCCGGATTGACCGAGGCCAGACGATCATCGGTGCTGAGGTCTTTGCCGCCTATATATAGAGGGTAGGTGGCCCCCAGGCGTTTGCGTACAGCGGCGATGGCCGTGACAAAGGCCTCGCGTACCTCCTTTTTGGTAAAGTCGGACATCGGCTCGTTGACAAAACGGTTACTGCTTTTCGGGTCGGTTTTGGCTGCAAGGACTGCGCTTTCAGTCTGGCGGACCAGGGTAGTCACGGGATTTTCCACCAGTTTGTCGATCTCGGTATCTTCGGCAAAGGACTGACGCAGGAAGGATTCGTTGGCGGTATTTTCCAGGAGACGGCGGACCAGATATGCCATTCCGGGCAGCAGGTCGCCGTACGGGGCATAGAGCCGTACCCGTTTGGCGACATTGAGCAGACCCTTGCGCACCGGTTCAGCCATACCGTAGAGGACCTGGAATTCGTATTTTTCTTCAGGAACTCTCAACTCTTTCGCCATCTCCATAGTGGCCGAGATGGAGCGGACGTTATGGGAGGCGCAGGCATAATGGCAGATATCGTGGTTCTCCAGGATCATCCGGGTGTGGCGCTCGAAGGCGGCGTCGGATTCGGCCTTGATGGTGTAAACCGGGATCTCCCAGCCGTTCTGCTTGGCGATGACCGTTTCGTAATCCCAGTAGGCACCTTTGACGAGACGCACGGAGATCGGCAGTTTTTCCTGCCGGGCCCAGGCCAGCAGGGCGGCAAGATCTGCATCGGTTTCCCTGAGATAGGATTGCATAGCGATGCCCAGATACGGATAGTCGCGAAACTCCTGGCTGGCACGTAGTCGTCGGTAGACCTCCAGGGTGATATCCTTGAAGCGGTGGTGTTCCATGTCAATGCGTAAGAAACCCTGCATCTCCCTGATCTTGCGCAGGATGGGGATGAGACGGTTCTGGATGCCCTGCACCGAGCCTTCAAAATCCATCGGGTCGGTTAAAGAGAAGAGGGCCGAGGGTTTGACCGAGATATTGACCCGGGGGGCGTGGCCCCAGTCCAGGCCGGTGCCACCGATAGGTTCCCATTCTTTGTAGCTTTTTTCCAGGGCCCCGAGGAGTTCGAGGTACATCTCCATGAAGCCTTCGGCCTCTTTTTCACTGACCGTGGCCTCGCCGAGGATGTCCACCGTGAGGGTGAAACCGTTCTTTCTGATTTTCTTGATATTCTTCAGGGCGTCCTTGACGTTTTCGCCGATGATGAACTGCTGGGCCATCCCCTCCAGATTGGCGCGGATGGTCCTGTTCAGGAGGGCGCCGGTGAGTTTGCCGCCCAGACCGGCGCCCTTGGCCCCCCATTTCATCACGGTCGGCACATCCTGGTCATCGCCGCCGAAATACTCTTTGATGTGACGGGAGAGAGATTCGGAGGTGTTGAGATAGGGCAGGACGTCGACGAATCTGAAGAGCTGAACCTTGAAGTTCTCGTTCTTCATGGACCAGTCCATGACCTTGCCGGTCCACCAGCCCTTGTTGAAAATGGAAGGGGCCTCGCCGCTGATGCTGGCGAAAAACTCCTTGCTGCGTGCGGTTATCTGCCGGTCGAGAGAAGTTATGTCCATATGCGCCTCGTAAAGGAAGGATACTGGGGAGAGTTAGCGATCTTTTCGCAGTTTCTTGGAATTCTGTTTGGTTTCGGTATATTCGGTATTCACGGTCTGACATTCCTTGAGGGTGTCAAGGACCAGGGTGGTTCGGCTGTCCTGCACACCGGGTATGGCGCCGATGGTCTTCATCAGATCGGTCAGGCCATCGGTACTGTTGATCCTGGCCTTGATGAGGTAGTTGTATTCACCGGCAATCCAGTGTACCTCCTGGACCGCCGAGATCCCGGCGACTATCTGACCGATGGTGGTGACGCCGACGGCATCGGCGGTCTTGAGATGCATGAAGACCGTGAGTGCAAGGCCGATGGCCTTGGGATTCAGGCGGACCTCGTAAGCCAGAATGACCCCCTCTTTTTCCAATTTTTTGACCCGCTCCAAGACGCCTGAAGGGGCCATGTTGAGCTGTCGGGCCAGTTCGGCATTAGGGATTCTGCCATTATTCTGGATTATGTTCAGTATTTCTATGTCAATTTCGTCAATCATCTATAATTATTCTCCAAAAATAGAACGATATGCAAAAAAAGCCATGCAGTCAAGAGTAATTATAACTAAAAAGGGCGACAGGGTTCAGCGCTGGAAAATCGAGTGATTGGAAGACATCTTTGCTTGGAGCATACTGTTATTTTGGTTGGCACGGGTTACTCTGTTTGATTTGGTAAAACGAATACAGCTAACATGGATATAGTGATGGAATACGTTTGTATTCCGGAGAGATGCGGGAATCCGATCGTCTTGTGGGAATTGTCGCTCCAGACGGCGCCGGGTTTTTGTCTGACGGGGAGTCCCGACAGTTTGCGTATTGAATACCTGGTTGGCAGAAGGTATCCTGCAACTGAGCCCGAAATCCGCGGCGCCCTGCACAGCGTCCCGGCGGTCCGGGAGGCAGTTGAGAGCGGGCGGCTGGTCCTTGGGGCCGTACGTCCCGTTACGATTTTCAGCACAAATCATACCCTGAAACGGTCCATCCTGGATCGACGTTTTTGAGGAAGAATCTATGCGTAGGCTTTTACATCACCTGTGCGCCTGTCTGGCACAGGGTCAGACAGTAGTTATGGGCACCATTGTCGAAAGCTCCGGTTCAGCGCCACGCAGTTCCGGGGCCAGGATGCTGCTCTGCCGGGATGGCCGGCCTTTCGGTACCATTGGCGGCGAGAGTCCGGCGGAAATCGCCCTCAGCATCATAGCCGAGATACAACAATTCAGGTATGGAAAGGCTGCATGAACACCGCTGCCGTAATTCTAGCAGCCGGTCTTTCTTCGCGCATGGGGGCCTTTAAGCCGCTGTTTTGTCTGGGAGAAAGGAGCCTATTAGAACATTGTTGGGCGATCTTTCACGATATTGGTCTCACCGAGATACGCGTGGTAGTCGGTCACCGGGCCGGAGAAACCGCAGCAGAGGCCGAGTCTCTGGGCATGAAGTGGGTCAAGAATAGCGATTATCGTGCTGGGATGTTTTCCTCGATACGGTGTGGTGTGGCTACCCTGTCGAAAGAGGTTGACGCGTTCTTTGTCCTGCCCGTGGATATTCCCCTCATCCGGCCTGCCACCCTCAGGGCAATTCTGACAGCCTTCTCCGGAGATAATGATACGGTGATCTACCCGATATTTGCCGGCCGGCGCGGTCATCCTCCCCTCATCCCTGCCGCCCTCATCCCGGCGATCCTGAGCCATGACGGCGTTGGCGGTCTTGAGACCCTGCTTGGGCAGTACCAGGGAACCGACGTTGCTGTCTGGGATGAGGGGACCCTCATGGATGCCGATACCCCGGAAGATTTGCAGAGGTTGCAGCGCCGCCAGGTCCGCATCTCCGTTCCGACCCGGCAGGAGGCCGATGCCTTGGCCGGACTGCTTCTTTCGGAACAGGGAATTGCCCATGGTCGTCTGGTTGGCCGCGTGGCCATCGCCCTGGCGCAGGCGCTCAATGGGTACAGGCTGGATATGGACCTCCTCTATGGTGCGGCGCTGCTCCATGATGTGGCAAAGGGTCAGCCCCGGCATGAGATCCGGGGGGCGGAGATGCTCTCTGTCTTGGGGCTGGCGGAGATTGCCGAGGTTGTGGCGAGCCACAAAGATCTGGAGCCTCCAAACACCGGCCAGCTGACGGAAAAGGAGATTGTCTGCCTGGCCGACAAGTTGATCAGCCGTTCGCGCCGGGTCCGGTTTGAGGAACGATATGCCGAAAAACTGGCACTCTTTGCGAGGGATGCCGGGGCCTGTCAGAACATAATCGGCCGGAGAACCCGTGCCCGTGCCCTGAAGGCCCTGGTGGAACAAGCGGCGGCCAGGAGTATAGAAACGATTCTGAACGAGGCCGGCCTGTGAAAACCGTCTATCTTCTGCGCCACGGCGAGACTGCAAACTTTTCTCCCCGTCGTTTTATCGGTCAGACGGAATTGTCTCTTACGGATCGGGGCAGAGTCCAAATGGAGCAGGTGGCCGGGTTTTTACATGATGCCCGCCTTGATCGCCTGGTCTCCAGCCCGTTGCGGCGTTGTCTGGAAGGTGCGGAGATTCTGGGCGCAACCCTTGGTCTTGTCCCGGAGACGGAACCTTCCCTGCG
>JANMSX010000120.1:0-2389 GCA_031389785.1 Desulfobulbaceae bacterium
GGCGGCACCCTGTCGGTACCCTTCATGACTTGGTGCAACATCCCGGTCCACCGGGCCATCGGCACCTCGGCGGCCATCGGCTTCCCCATCGCCATTGCCGGCACCATCGGCTATGTCTTCAACGGCTGGCATGCCGCCAACCTGCCCCAGTTCTCCTTCGGCTACGTCTATCTGCCCGCCCTTGGCGGCCTGGTTGTCACCAGCGTGCTCACCGCCCCATTCGGAGTCCGCCTGGCCCACAGTCTGCCGGTGGATCGGCTGAAACGGGTCTTTGCCTTCCTGCTCTTTGCCGTGGCGACCAAGATGCTGTACAGCCTGATCTGAAGAAGTTACCCCACAGTTCAAAAGCGAAAAGGCAGGTCCTCCCTGGATAATGCCGGGAGGATCTGCCTTTTTTTTTACGGGATGATTGTGGCCTTTGAGCCTGCCGGGATCAGACCACCCAGTCGTCGCTCTCCTCGATCGGCGCAAAGCCGCGGCGCATGGTGTTCTCGCTGATCAGCCGGGGATCGACGAACTGCAGGAGGTAGTCCGGCCCGCCGGCCTTGGAGCCGACGCCCGACATGTTGAAGCCGCCGAAGGGATGACGTTCGACCAGGGCGCCGGTAGAGCCGCGGTTCAGGTAAAGGTTGCCGACGTTGAACTCGGCGCGGGCTCGGTCGAGATGCTCGGGGCTGCGGGAGAAGATGGCCCCGGTCAGACTGAAACGGCTGGAGTTGGCCCATTCGATGGCCTGATCGAAGTCCTTCACCTTCATGAGAGCGAGGACCGGGCCGAAGATTTCTTCCTGGGCGATCCGGTGTTCCGGTCGGATGCCTTCGACGATGGTTAGCGGCACGTAGTAGCCGGAATCGGGAACCTGGCGGCTGAGCAGGACCTTACCCTCTTTCTTGGCCAGCTCCACATAGTCGAGGATCAATTTCTGGGCCTTCTCATCAACCACCGGTCCCATGGAATAGGCCGGATCCTCGGCCGGGCCGATGGTCAGAGACGAGGCGGCCTGCACCAGCCGCTCCCGGAATTTCTCGTAGATCGGTTCGACCACGATGACCCGTGAGCAGGCCGAGCATTTCTGGCCCTGGAAGGCAAAGGCCGAGTTGAGCACCTGTTTGATCGCCTCATCAAGATCGGCGTCGTCGTCGATGATGATGGCGTTCTTGCCGCCCATCTCCGCGACGACCTTTTTGATCTGTCTCTGGCCGGGTTGGACCACCGAGGCCTTGTTGACGATGCGCAACCCGACCTCCATCGAGCCGGTGAAGGCGATGAGCGAGACATCGGGATGCTCGACGAGATAGTCGCCCATCACCGAGCCCCGGCCCGGCACATAGTTAAAGACGCCCGGCGGCAGACCCGCCTCCTTGAAGATATCGACGAGGTTGTAACCGACAACCGATGAGGGTCCGGCCGGTTTGTAGAGTACCGGGTTGCCGGCGACGATGGCGGCGGCGGACATGCCGCAGCTGATGGCCAGCGGGAAATTCCAGGGGGCGATGACGGCGGCGATACCCTTGCCCTGATAGCTGAGCAGATTCATCTCGCCGGGGCTGTTGCCCATGCGCCGGGGAGTGCCCAGCCGTATGGCTTCTCTGGCATAGTAATCGAGGAAATCGATGGCCTCGGCGACATCGGCCTGGGCCTGATTCCACTGTTTGCCCACCTCGAGGGTCTGCCAGGCGCACAGTTCGTAGAGTTTGCGGCGGGCGATATCGGCAGCCTTGAACAGGTACTGGGCCCTTTCGGCAAAAGACAGGGCCTTCCAGGTCGGGGCGGCCTTTTTAGCAGCTGCCAGGGCCGCGTCGATCTCCTTGACCCCTGCCTGGCAGACGTTGCCGATCACCTCACCGGGATTGGCCGGATTGACCGAGGCCAGACGATCATCGGTGCTGAGGTCTTTGCCGCCGATATACAAGGGATAGGTGGCACCCAGGCGTTTACGCACAGCGGCGATAGCCGCGACAAAGGCCTCGCGTACCTCCTTTTTGGTAAAGTCGGACATCGGCTCGTTGACAAAACGGTTACTGCTTTTCGGGTCGGTTTTGGCTGCAAGGACTGCGGTTTCAGTCTGGCGGGCCAGGGTAGTCACGGGATTTTCCACCAGTTTGTCGATCTCGATATCATCGGCAAAGGACTGGCGCAGGAAGGATTCGTTGGCGGTATTTTCCAGGAGACGGCGGACCAGATATGCCATGCCGGGCAGCAGGTCGCCGTACGGGGCATAGAGCCGTACCCGTTTGGCGACATTGAGCAGACCCTTGCGCACTCCAAGGCGGCCATCGCCGGCATGACCAAATCCGCTGCAAAAGAACTCGGCAAGCACAACATCACGGTCAACGCCATCGCACCCGGCGCGGCGACGCCGATGACCGAAGTGATCCGCACCGACGAC
>JANMSX010000145.1:0-3924 GCA_031389785.1 Desulfobulbaceae bacterium
ACCATGGTAAAGTCCTTCTCTGCCAATTGAACTATATCCGGTAGATGCAGAGTCACTTCTTCGAGTTCCCGGCATGGCGTACACCATGTGGCATAGAAATCGATGATGACCGGTTTTTTCTGGATCCGTGCTTCTTTCAGGGTTTCCTCAGTATACGGTTTCCAGGTAACGCCGGGACCTCGCAACGCCATGGATGCGACAAGAAAAGTGGCCAAAACCAGACCGGCAATTCCGGCGCCGCTCTTGAGCACGGGAAAAGCGCGGAAGTTGGCCTGACTTTTATCACTCCAACCGAGATGCAGCCCCGCGGCCAGGGCGACCAGGGCAATCAGGATGGTTCCCCCCTGACCCGGCAGAAGCGGTCGGATGAAATGCGCGGCCATTCCGACCAGGACCCAGCCCATGAGCTTTCTCACCCAGATCATCCACCCTCCTGAGCGGGGAAGTTTCTCCAATTGCCCCGAAAACATTGCCAGGAAAAAGAGCGGCAGGCCGAGGCCCAGACTCAAGGTAAAAAAGACGATGAAGCCGATCCATGGGCTTCCCATGCTTGCAACCCAGGTGAGCAACCCGAGAACGAAAGGGCCGATACAAGGGGCAGCTACCACACCAAGGGTTATTCCCATAAACAGGCTTCCGAAATAGCCTGTATAGGATTTTGCCGCAGCCTGGGTGAGGCCGCTTGGAAGACGCATCTCCCAGAGTCCGAAAAGACTTGTGGCAAAAAAGACCAGAACACCGGCAACGATGATAAGAACGATTGGATTCTGGAGCATCGCCCCCATGAGACCGCCTGTCAGGGATGCAACCACTCCGAGCAATGAGTTGGTGAGAGCTAGACCCAGCATGTAGCACAGGCCGTGCACCACAAGTCTTCCACGCCCTTCGCCACCTTTCGTAGCCTGACCACCAAAATAGGAAACGGTGATGGGGATCATCGGATACACGCAGGGCGTGAGATTCAAGGCCATACCTCCGGCAAAAATGCCAAGGAGGGTCCAGATCATTGCCCAGCCATAGAGAGGTCCCGGTGCTTTGGACTCCTCGGTTGTCTGTGCAAGTCCGGCGGGCGCACTGGCAACGGGAAAACCTCTCGCCTGCCATTCAGGGTAGCCGTATGGATCACGATAAACGTTTTTGTAGCCAAGTTTTACGGCCACCCGGGCCGCCGAGTCACTGCGGACTCAGGTGAGGCCGGCTCAGTAGAAGACAAGACCCCGATCCTTGTCAGGTCCAAGAAATTTCTCAAGCTCCGATGCCTTGCGCCATCTTGCCCAGGCGGTCGGTTCCATGGGAAAATTCTCTGCTCCTTTGAGATGTCCCGTCCTGTATTCCCACTCCTGGCGGGTGTCTACCAGGAAAAGGCTGCTCGGATCCGGATCCTTCTGGTAGCGCTTTGAAAGCTCTTCGGTCGTAATGATCTGGTAGCCTCCATTTTTCCCTTCTACGAGTACATCGTCCCAGGTCGCCTGTTTGGGGGTAACCGCCCGATTGGTGAACCAGAGACTTCCTATCGTAATTAATACTGCGACAATGGCCGCAAATGTCGTTTTTTTGTTGTCCATAAAGCCTCTTGCACTAAGAAGAACCTACTTGCGACCTAACGAGATTGTTAGTGGGCAAATGGAGAAACCCTGTTTCTTGTCATTTCGAGCGATAGCGAGAAATCTCGTACTTTGCCATCGGAGATTTCTCCCTGCGGTCGAAATGACAAGGCATTCAGACGTTCATTTTGCACTATGCTCCATAGTTGGGTCATTTTTTCGCAGGTTGATATATCCCGAACTTTAGAGCTTTCCTTCACGCCTGAGTTTTGAAAGAAGAAATGTCGAGCCCCTTAAAGAGAGGCCAATTCTTCTGGCAAGTTCCTCTTCAGTGAGAGGGCCATATTTACCGGCAAGTGAGATGATCTCATCCTCCAGTTCTTCAAACCAGTCTTCGAACAGCACCAGAAGATCAGGATCGGTTATCGCCATCAGTTGTTTGGATTGAGCAACTTTATCCACCAGGCTCTGACACATCTGTGTTGGGTCGACACCTTCGCCCATGCACTCGGCCAGTCAGAGATGAACCATGCTGGAGATCTTGTCTTGTCCTGTTTCACCCAGGAGATTCATGATAAACCGATTGCGGGCTTCCTCTCCGATCAGGGGGAGAAACTGTTTCAGAGCGGTTGCTGCCTGAGTGACCGCATCCTCAGGATCCAGATTGTTGAGTATTTTTTCTATTTCGTTCATGAGAAGCCAATATCCTCCTGGAGTAACTATTAAAAGGTAGTCCGTGCCGACAGCAGATCTTTTGCAACCGTACTCAAACCACGTATTGCCTCAAGAATTGCCGGGTTGGACAGTTCGTAATAGATAAAAGGACCGCTGCGTTCGATTTTTACCAGCAGGGATCTTTTGAGTTCTTTAAGATGATGGGAAACGAGCGGCTGGGAGAGATTCAGTTCTTCGACAATGCTCCCTACTGCTTTTTTTCCTCGACTGATGCAAAAGAGAATTTTCAATCGGTTTTCGTCGGATAGACTTTTCGCCAGGAAGGCAACAGTTTGAAATTCTTCATCGACCAACCCGAATTCCGCACCGTCGGACACTGTATTCGGATTTTCAAAATCATTACGCAACGCTTGTTTTCCTATCATGATCCTACACCGCTGATTCATTTAATTGCTAAAACATAAACATATCAATTGTCGCTTATATATATATCGCGGCGGCTGTTCCCTGTCAAGCATGACTGCAGTATTGGCAAGGCAAATAGGTGATGCATGGATTTGATCCAGGTCAATGCGGGCCACGCCGATTCCTTGTAGAGATGACCGGTATAGAGGAAGGTGCCTCAGGTACCCGAAACCCAAAAATTGATGGCAAGGAATAAAGGTGGCAATTATGTCTGGATGCGGATGCAGTAGTGGTAATGGCGGACCCTTTTCAAAGGGAAGGGACCTGGTGGACTTCGTCTTTCATGCCCACGGCGGAGCGGTGAGGGACCAGAAGATCATGCAGGGGCCGCTGGCGACGGTTTGCCAGGGGTGCAGTGCGCCATTTGATCTGGAGACGTACCTGGGCCTGTGTCCGGAATGCGGAGGAGTGCATGCTGTCGCCCCGATGGCCCCAACAGCAGACAAAATCCAATACGCCGGCAAGGATTATCAGCTGCCGCGCTGAGTGGATTCAGGCTGTTGGACGGCGGATCTCCCAAAACCTTATCGCGCCGGTCATCCCCAGGCGTTGTCGTTTGCGGCCTGTTCCCTGCAGAACAGTTTACAGCATGGGCCGCTGCCGGAAATTGCTGATCCGGCAGCGCTGGATGATCTCAGCAGAAGCGTTTTGATGATCGCGGCCGAGATGAAAATTCAACCAGGCGGATGTCTGGTTCAACTCCCACATCCGCGGCGGGACGCATCCTTGAATCATCTGATCGGACTGATTGCAGCTCGACCAGCGCTGATAGGCCCGGAACCATACGCAGGGCCGATCCGGGTACACCTCGCACTGCCCGTCACGGCTACCGCCGCAGGCGCCGTTGCGGATATGCTTGGGGCACTGGGACTCCGGGCACAAATAGGCCACATGCTGGATGCCGCAGTCGCCGCACTTGCGGCAATCGAGCAGCAATTGCTTGGACGGGTGTTCGATAAGAGCCGCCAGCAGGCGGCCGCCGACCTTGCCGTCCAGGAACCGGGAGAGTTTGCGATACACCGGTGCTAGGCGATGCTGCTGGTCGAAAAAGGCCGCATGCATGTAATCGAGCATCGCAAAATGCAGGCGTTCCATCGGACCCAGCCTGGAATCCTGCCGACCGAAGGCAGGTTCTGCCGAGTCGGGGGCGGGCTGCGGCGCAAAGGCATAAAAACCATCGGTCTGGGGATAATCGAAATCGGGCAGAAAGGTTTGCCACTGGTCTTCAATCTCGGCCAGG
>JANMSX010000014.1:0-16240 GCA_031389785.1 Desulfobulbaceae bacterium
AGCCTGTCGGATTATAGCAATTTTTTCTCAGATCGAGGCATCTTGGGAAATTAAGCGCAGCCATATAGATGATATTGCGAGCATTAATTTTCCAAGATAACGAAGATATGGGGAAAAAGGGCATAATCCGACAGGCTCCTAACCGTGCAGGGGCCGGTCCAGGGCTTTGAAGGAGGCCTCCAGCATGATCTCTGCCAGGGTGGGGTGGGCATGGATGGTCTCGGCCAGATCCTGGACCGTGGCCCCCTGCCGCATGGCCAGTGTGGCCTCGGCGATCAGGTCGGTGGCATGGGGGCCGGCGATATGGACACCGAGGATCCTGCCGGTCCCGACCTCCGAGACGATCTTGGCCTGGCCGGCGATCTCGCCGGTGATCTGGGCCTTGGCGAGGGTGCGGAAGAGCACCGTGTCGGCCCTTACCTGTGAATAACGCGACCGTGCCTCGGTCTCGGAGAGGCCGACGGTGCCGATCTCCGGTATGGTGAAGATGGCGCCCGGCACGATATCGTAGCGCATCTCCTGCCGGTCGCCCAGGCAGTTGGCGGCGGCGATCTCGCCCTCCGTCGAGGCGACATGGGCCAGCATGACCCTGGCCGGCCCGAGGAGATCGCCGATGGCGTAGACATCCTCGTTGGTGGTCCGCAGCCGGGCGTCGGTCTTGACCCAGCCCCGGGCGTCGCATTCGACCCCGATGGTCTCCAGGCCGATACCTCGGCTGTTCGGCGCCCGGCCGATACAGATCAGCAGCCTCTCGCAGGAATCCTGCCGCGTTGCAGCGCTGTCCCGGTCCCCGGCGCCGGCCTTGCCGATCGTCAGTTCCAGCCGCTCCGACCCGGTTGTCCCGGCCAGGACCGTGCTGCCGGTGAGGACCCGGATCTTTTTCTTCTTCATCTCCCGCAACAGCAGCTTGCTGCATTCCTCATCCACCGAGGGCAGGGGCAGCAGGCGGTCCTTCGCCTCGACCAGGGTCACCCGGCTGCCGAGACCGTGGAAGATGCAGGCCAGTTCGCAGCCGATCACCCCGCCGCCGACGATGGCAAGCGATTCCGGCACGCTGTCGAGAGAGAAGATATCGTCGCTTGAGAGGATCCGGCTGCCGTCGAAGGCAAATCCCGGGATGGCGGCCGGATGGCTGCCGGTTGCGAGGATCAGCTTGTCCCAGGCCACCTCCGTCTCCGTTCCATTCTCCTGGCTTACGGTCAGCAGGTGGACAGCGGTGATCATGCCGGTACCACGGAGCAGGGTGACGCCGTTTTTTTGCAGCAGGGCCTGGATGCCGCCGGCCTGGTTGGCGATGATCTTTTCTTTCCTGGCGACCAGGGCCGGCATGTCGCAGCGGCCGGCGGTCCCCACCTCGATGGCGAATTCCCGGGCATTGTGCAGGGTCTCGAGGGTATCGGCGGTGTGCTTGAAGATCTTCGAAGGGACGCAGCCCCAGTTCAGACAGGTGCCGCCCACAGGCCCCCTCTCGATCAATGTGACCACGGCGCCCCTCTGGGCGGCGCGTATGGCGGCGACATAACCGCCCGGTCCGGCGCCGAGGATGGCGATTTTTTCAGGCATTGGCTGGTCTCCTTGAGTTGTACGGATAAGGAATCCGACAGAAAAAAGAGGAAAAATTGACGATATCAGCTATTTTTACAAACATCGTTGACAATGTCATTAGTATACCGTATCGTTTTTGCAGAAATCAACAACTATTGCAGGGAAGTGTCATGAAGATCGATGATATCAATATCTCCATTCTCAATCACCTCAAGGACGGCCGGGCGTCGTTCAAGAAGATTGCCGATCTCCTCTCCCTTTCGGAGGGGACGGTCAGATCGCGGGTGAAGAAGCTGATGGACGAGGGGATCCTGGAGATCGCCGGCCTGGTCGATCCCGAGGTCATTCCGGACCAGAACGTCGTCCTGGTGGGCGTCCGGGTCAAGGATATGGACCTCGTCAAAAAGGGCGAGGAGTTCAGCCGGCTCCGGGGGGTCATTTCGGTCTGCGTGGTGACCGGCCGCTACGATCTCATCCTGATGGTCATGCTCGGCCGTGATTTTACCATTCTCGATTTTTACACCAAGGAGGTCTCCACCATCGACAAGGTCTCCTCGGTCGAGACCTTCGTGGTCTACAAGAGTTTCAATCTCAAGGTGCCGCTGACCCTGTGAGGGGATTGGCCGCAAGGGGCACAGGGGCAAAAGGAGAGGTGAGGAGCATGGACGAACTGCGAACGACGAAGCTGCACGCCTGGCATCTGCAACAGGGGGCCAATATGGCCCGGTTCGGGGGTTACGATATGCCGCTCTGGTATCCTGCCGGGGTCAAGGCGGAACATCTGGCAGTGATCGAGGCGGCGGGGATCTTCGACACCAGCCACATGGCGGTCATCGGCCTGCAGGGCGAAGGGGCGAGAGACCTGCTGCAGTATTGTTTCAGCAAGGATCTGCAGAGATGCCTGGGCAGCGGGAAGATCCCGCTGGTCGCCGGCCGCTGCGTCTACGGCGTCTTCCTCGCCGACGACGGCACCGTCATCGATGACGCCATTGTCTTCCAGCTGGCTGCAGATGCCTATATGGTCGTGGTCAACGCCGGCATGGGCGGGATCGTGGCCGCCCATCTCGAGGGCCAAAGAGGGGAGAGGTCGGTTGCGGTCAGCGATTACAGCGACCTTGTCGGCAAGATGGATATCCAGGGGCCGCAGGCGGCCAGGATCATGCGGAAGATCCTCAAGGAGCCGGACGAGGTCTTTGCCGGCATGGTCTATTTTTCCTGCAAGGGCGGTTTTGCCGAACTGCAGTATCCCGGTTCCGTGCAGCTGCTCGACGGCACGCCGCTGCTCATCTCACGGACCGGCTATACCGGGGAGTTCGGTTTTGAACTCTTTGTCGCCGGGGAGCATCTTGTGCATCTGTGGCAGGCCGTGCTGGCCGCAGGCGACGGCTTCGGTCTGCTGTCCTGCGGTCTTGCAGCCCGGGACTCGCTCAGGGCCGGGGCGGTCCTGCCGCTTTCGCACCAGGACATCGGTCCGTGGAAATTTACCCACAATCCCTGGCAATTCGCCCTGCCATGGCAGGAGGGCGGCACGTTCAGCAAGGATTTTCTCGGCGCCAGTGCCCTCCTTGCCGACTCGTCGGCCGAATACACCAGGGCCTTTGCCGGCTTCGATCCGCGAAAGATCACGACGGGAAAAGACACCTTTGTTACTGATCTGCGAGGTGATACAATAGGCCAGGTGCTGACCTGTGCGACCGATATGGCCATCGACCGGGTGGGGGAGAAGATAATCAGTGTGGCGACCCCGGCGGTCGAGGGCAGGCCTGAGGAGTTCAAGCCGCGGGGGCTCTGCTGCGGTTTCGTCAAGGTGCGGAGCCCACTGGCCGCCGGTGAAATCTTGCTCATCGCCGATGGCAGACGGAAGATCAAGGTCGAGATACGCGAGGACATCCGGCCGCACAGGTCCGCGAGGCGACCTCTAACCGCAATGCTGTAGAATCCATAGGAGGATAGCGACGATGAAGGAATTGAGTGAACTCGATTTTCCCGAGACTGTACACTATACCGAGGATCACGAATGGGCCGCCCTTGACGGGGAGACGGTGCGGATCGGGGTCAGCGACTATGCCCAGGATCAACTGGGCGACATTGTCTATGTCGAGATGCCCGATATAGGCGATATGTTTGAAAAAGGCGATGAATTCGGGACGCTGGAATCGGTCAAGGCGGTCTCTGAGCTGTTCATGCCGATGGGCGGCGAGATTGTCGCCGTCAACGACGCCCTGGTCGACAATCCCGACCTGATCAACCAGGATCCCTATGGCACCTGGATCATCGAGATCAGGGCGACCGACAACTCGGAATTTGACGATCTCATGAACGCTGAAGACTATATCGAAATGCTGAGGGGATAAACCATGCGCTATCTGCCTCATACCCGAGAGGAAATTACCGAGATGCTGGCTGTTGTCGGCAAGGGCAGCCTGGATGACCTGTTCGCCTCGATTCCGCCGGAATGCCGGTTTGACGGGGAAATCCCGATCCCTGCCGGCCTGAGCGAGTGGCAGCTCAACGATCTTGTACGGCAGATTGCCGCCTCGATGACAGTCACGCCCGATCATTGCGTGCTGGTCGGGGCGGGCCGGTATCACCACCATATCCCCGCGACCATCCCGGCCCTGATCGGCCGCTCGGAGTTCCTCACCGCCTACACCCCCTACCAGCCGGAGATCGCCCAGGGCACCCTGCAGGGCATCTTCGAGTACCAAACCCTGACCGCCATACTCCTCGGCATGGATGTCGCCAACGCCTCGCTCTATGACGGCGGGTCGGCCCTGGCCGAGGCCCTGCTGATGGGGCTGAGGGCGGTGAAGAACGGCCGCCGGGTAGCGGTCTCCGCCGCCGTCCACCCCCACTACCGGGCCGTGGCCAGGTCCTACCTGCAGTCGACCGGCTTCGAGCTGGTCGAGCTCCCTTTCGGCCCGGACGGCAGGACCGATTTCTCCTCGCTGGCCGGGATGACCGGCCTGGCGGCGGTGGCCGTCCAGTCCCCCAACTTCTTCGGTGTGGTCGAGGATCAGGTCGCGGCGGCAGCGGCCATCCACGCCGCCGGGGCCCTGTTCATCAGCTGTTTCAGCGAACCCATGGCCTATGGGCTCATCAAGAATCCGGGCCGGTGCGGGGCCGACATTGCCTGCGGCGAGGGCCAGAGCCTCGGCATGCCGGTCTCCTTCGGCGGCGCAGCCCTGGGTATGTTTGCCTGCCGCCAGGAGTATCTTCGCAACATGCCGGGACGCCTGGTCGGCGAAACCGTCGACCTCGAGGGCCGGCGCGGTTTCGTCCTCACCCTTTCCACCCGTGAGCAGCATATCCGCCGGGAAAAGGCGACCTCGAACATCTGTTCGAACCAGGGCATCTGCGCGATGATCGCTGCGATGTACATGGCCTCGCTCGGGGGCGGTGGGATCAGGGAGACGGCCAGGCTCAACTACGACAAGAGCGAGTATCTCAAGGGCGAACTTGTGCGGGCGGGGGCGACCCTGGTCTTCCAGGGCCCGACCTTCAACGAGTTCGTGGTGCGTTTTGCCGGTGATTTCGAGCCGATCCGGCGGAAACTGGAGGAACGGAAGATCGTCGCCGGACTTGAGCTCGGCGGCAGCTATCCGGAACTGTCCGGCTGCTATCTGTTCTGTGTCACCGAGAAGGTGGCGAAGAAGGATTTGGACATCGTGGTCAGTGAGGTGAGGGCATGAACGATTTTCTCGGGACCAGCGGACTGATACTCAATGAACCCCTGCTCTGGGAGAAGGGGAAAAAGGGCCGCCGGGGCATGAGCATGGCCGAGGCCGATGTACCGGCCGCAGACATCGCCCCTGACATCTGCGGCGAGGGCCCGGATTTCCCCGATCTCAGCGAGGTCGACGTGGTGCGCCATTATACCCGGCTTTCGCAGTGGAACTACGGGGTCGATACCGGCCTCTATCCCCTCGGCTCATGCACCATGAAGTACAACCCGAAGATCAACGACAAGCTGGCGGCGACCCCGGAAATCGCCGCGGCCCACCCGATGCTCGGCGATGCCGCGGTGCAGGGTGCGCTCAGGATCATCTATGAACTGCAGGAGGATCTGGCGGCAATCACCGGCATGGATGCGGTCTCCCTCCAGCCCTCGGCAGGGGCCCAGGGCGAACTGGCGGGGATGCTGATCTTCGCAGCCTATCATCGCAGCCGCGGTTCCGTGCGGACCAAGATCCTGATCCCGGACACCGCCCACGGCACCAATCCGGCCAGCGCCGCCCTCTGCGGCTACAGGCCGGTGTCGCTGCCATGCAATGCCCAGGGGGTGCTCGATGTGCAGAGCGTGGCGGAGCGGATGGACGAAGAGACCGCCGGCATCATGCTCACCAACCCCAACACCCTCGGAATCTTCGAGACCAACATCCGCCGGATCGCCGAAATTGTCCATGCCCGGGGCGGCCTCGTCTACGGCGACGGCGCCAATATGAACGCCATCATGGGCATCGTCGACATCAAGAAGTGCGGCGTCGACGTGATGCACCTCAACCTGCACAAGACCTTCTCGACCCCGCATGGCGGCGGCGGACCGGGTGCCGGTCCGGTCTGCGTGGTCCGCGAACTGGAGAGGTTTCTGCCGGTGCCGAGGGCGGTGAAGGACGGTGAGGTCTATCGCCTGGAATACAACCGGCCTGATTCGATCGGTCGTCTGCACGCCTTCCATGGCAATTTCAGCGTGCTGGTCAGGGCCTGGAGCTATATCCGCAGCATGGGTCCGGAAAACCTCAAAAAGGCCAGCCAGCTGGCGGTCCTCAACGCCAACTATATCAAGGAAAGGCTGAAGGGCAGTCTGCACCTCCCCTATGATCTGCCCTGCATGCATGAATGCGTCTTCTCCGATAAACTGCAGCATGAGAACGGCGTGAAGACCCTGGATATCGCCAAGCGCCTGATCGACTACGGCTATCACCCCCCGACCATCTATTTCCCGCTGGTGGTGCCGGGCGCGATCATGATCGAGCCCACCGAGACCGAATGCCGGGACGACCTCGATCTCTTTGTCGAGGCGGTGAAGAAGGTGGTGCAGGAGGCCGGGGAGAATCCCCAGCTCCTCCTCCAGGCCCCGGTGCGCAGCAAGCTCAGGCGTCTCGACGAGACCCGCGCCGCCCGCACTCCCTGCCTCCGCGGCTGACCCATGGGCATCGGGCTCTGTCGTCTCGGCCTGGCCGACTACCGGACCGTCCATGACCTGCAGCTTCGCCTGGTCGCTGAACGGCTGGCCGGGGAGCGGGGGGACACCTTCCTGCTCACCGAGCACCCCGGGGTCTTCACCCTCGGCCGGCGGGGCGGCAGGGCCCATCTCATGGTCTCCGAAGAATTCCTGGCCGGCCAGGGGATCCCGCTGGTCCATATCGAGCGGGGCGGCGATATCACCTACCACGGCCCGGGGCAGCTGGTCCTCTACCCGATCATCGACCTGCGCCGGGCCAGCCTGCCGCTCACCGAATATGTCCACGGCCTCGAGGAGGTCATGCTGCGGCTGGCCCGCGACTGCCGGGTGGCTGCCGTCCGGGACCCGCGTAATCACGGGATCTGGTCGGGTGGGCGAAAACTCGGCAGCGTCGGCATCGCCGTCCGCCACGGGGTCGCCTTCCATGGCCTGGCCTTGAACGTCAATCTCTCGCTGCTGCCCTTTTCCTGGATCAATCCCTGTGGCCTGTGCGGGGTGCAGATGACCTCGCTGGCGGTTGAAACCAAGGCGGATGTCTCCCTCGAGCAGGCCGGCCGCTTCCTGCCTGACCACCTTCAGGAGATCTTTTCTCGGCCCGTGACGGAAATCGACAGGGGCAGTCTCCTTTGTCGGGAGGCGGCCTGATGGCTGCCGGCAGCCAGGGGAAGATCAGTACCGGCAAACCCGCCTGGCTCAGACGGCGCCTGCCGCTGGGTCCCGAGTATGAAAAGGTCCGCCGCCTCCTCAAGGGGCAGGAGTTGCACACCGTCTGCCAGGAGGCGCACTGCCCCAACCAGTTCGAGTGTTACGCCAAAGGGACCGCCACCTTCATGATTCTCGGTGACCGCTGCAGCCGCAATTGCCGGTTCTGCGCGGTGCTGCACCAGCCTGCCGGGCCGCCTGACCCAGCCGAACCGGCACGGGTGGCTGACGCCGTCTCTTTGCTCGATCTCCGCTATGCCGTGATCACCTCGGTAACCCGCGACGACCTCGAGGATGGCGGGGCCTCGATGTTTGCAGAGACGATCAGGGCCATACGACGGTGCAGACCCGATACCCTCGTGGAGGTCCTGATCCCTGACCTGCAGGGAGACTGGCAGGCGCTTGCGGGCATCCTCGGCGCACAACCCCAGGTCCTCAACCACAACATCGAGACAGTCCCCCGCCTCTATCCCCTGGTTCGTCCCCAGGCCCTCTATCATCGTTCCCTTGAACTGTTCCGGCAGGTGAAAAAAAACTCTCCGCAGCAGGTCTGCAAATCTGGTATCATGCTCGGCCTTGGAGAGACACACGAAGAACTGCGGCAGGTCTGGCTCGATCTCCGCCGGAATGGCTGCGATATCCTGACGATGGGCCAGTACCTTCAGCCATCTGCCGAGAACCTGCCGGTTCAGCGGTTTGTGCCGCCGGAGGAATTCGACCGGTTGCAGGTGGAGGCGCTCGCCTGCGGTTTCAGCGGGGTCTCTGCCGGGCCGTTTGTCCGCAGTTCCTATCAGGCCGAAAAACTCTACCGCTTGACCGTGGAAAATATCCGCACCGTCTGGCAGGATGAACAGGGGAGTGGAGTTTCTGAAAGAGACCCTCTCCCGGGGAAACCTACAACAGTATGAGGAGAGTCCGTGCTGTCCCATGAAGAAATGATCAGGCTGCAGGCGGAAAGGCACAAGATCGTCGAGCCCGGGAAATTTACCGGCAACAGGGATTTCGTCCTGCATCTCATCCACACCCGGGCCTATGAACAGGCGGCCATGTACACTGCCGAAAAGGATGTCCTCGATCTGGGCTGCAATACCGGTTACGGCTCCCGGATCATCAAGGCCTCGATGGCCAGGGTGACCGGGGTGGATGTTTCACCTGAGGCCATCGACATCGCCCGGAAAAAATACAGCCCCTGCGGCATCGAATTTCTCTGCCTCGATGGCCGCGGCCTGCCTTTTGCCGACCGCAGTTTCGATATTGTCACCAGTTTTAAGGTCATTGAACACATCACCGACCATGCGCAATTCTTTGCCGAGATCCGGCGTGTTGTCAGGCCGGGGGGGCGGGTCATTTTTACCACCCCCAATGGCCCGATGCGCCTCCATCCCGGGACAAAGCCCTGGAATCCCTTTCATGTCAGGGAATTCAGTGCCGAGGAGTTGAAGGCCCTGCTGGTCCGGTATTTCCCCAAGGTCGAGATTCTCGGCCTGTTTGCCGTGAAGCCGATATATAACGTCGAGTGCGAACGCATCCGCATTCTGCGCGAGCGCGCGAGAATCAAGCAGAGTCCGGAGGGCGCCTCGCCGGCCGCCAGGCTAAAACTCTTTCTCCTCCATCTCCAGGCCGAAATCGGCAAGAAAATCCATAATCTCGACAAAAGGTTCCAGAAAAGATACACCTCCCGCGACCTCTATTACAAGCGGGATCATCTCGATGTCGCCCTCGACCTCATGGCGGTCTGCACTCTCGATCCAACGGTATCTCCCGGTTGAACCGGGAGGTGGTCGCTCATCCCCTGCCGAAAAACTTCATGCCGATAATGGTGATGAGATAGGTCGCCGCCGCTACCATGATGATCACCGGCCCGCTCGGCAGGTCAAGGCTGTAGCTGGCGCCGAGTCCGGTGAGGATAAAGATGGTGCAGAAAAGAGTGGCGAGAAGCATCATCTGCAGGATATTGCGGGCGAAATTGCCGGCGATGGCGGCCGGCAGGGTGAGCAGGGCGATGACCATGACGATGCCGACCACCCGTACCAACAGGACGATGGTCAGGGCCACCAGGCAGAGCAGCAGCAGGTAGAGCCAGTGGGTGCGGATACCCCGCAGCTGGGCATATTCCTCGTCGAAACAGAGGGCCAGGAAGGTGTTGTAGAAGAAGCCGATGACGCCGATGACCAGCACGTCGAGGCCTATCACGAAAAACAGGTCGGCCCTGGTGATGAGCAGGATATTGCCGAAGAGGTAGCTCATCGGGTCGGTGTATCCCGGGGTCCTGGCGATGAACAGGAGGCCGATGGCCATGCCGGCCGCCCAGAGGGCGCCGATGACGCTGTCCTCGCGCTGCCTGGCATAGAGACTGACCATCGCCAGGATCACCGAGGCCAGCAGGGCGACGACGACGGCCCCCTGCAGGGGCCCGAACCAGGTGATCCCCAGGGCGTTCTGCATGTAGAGCCCGGCCCCGATGCCGCCGAGGATGCAGTGGGAAATGGCGCCGGCGATATAACTGATGCGCCGGACCACCACGTAGGTGCCGATCATGCCGAAGGGGATCGCGGCGAAGATGCCGGTGAGCACGGCATAGCGGAAAAACGGCAGGTTTGGGTCGACCAGGGCGGCGAAAAACTCAGTCATGGCGATGGCCCTCCTCGCTGCAGCGATGATCGTGCCTGATCATCTGCAGATCGCCGCCATACATGTCCTGGATCAACCTGCCGGTCAGTTCGCTGGTCGGATGAATGATCACCTGTCGGTTGACGCAGGCAATCCGTTTGAAAAAACGCGCGGCGAAGCCCACCTCATGGGTCACCATGAGGATGGTCATATGCTGGTTCAGTTCCTGGAGCAGGTCAAAGAACCGGACCTCCGATTCATGGTCGATGTTGGCCGTCGGCTCGTCGAGGATGAGGATCTCGCCGCCGGAGGCGAGAGCCCTGGCGATCAGGGTCCGCTGTCGCTGCCCCCCCGAGATCGAGGCGAAAGATCGTCCGGCGAGATCGGCAAGCCCGGTCGTTTCGAGAGCGGTATGGGCCAGTTCCCTGTCGGTCCTGCTGTACTTCCCCCGCAGAGAACCTCCCAGCCGTCCCATCAGCACCACATCCCTGACCGAGATCGGAAAATGCGGATCATAGTTGGCGTACTGGGGGACATAGCCGATACGCAGGCGTGCCTCCTCAGGTTTCAGGTCGAAGATCCGGATCGTTCCCTGATCGGGTGAGAGGAGACCGAGGATCAGCTTGATCAGGGTCGTCTTTCCTCCGCCGTTGGGACCGACGATGCAGATCGAATCCGCCGGCCAGATGTCCAGATGGACATTGCAGAGGACCTGGATCTGCTCATAGGCGAATGACAGGTCTCGTATCCGGATGGCGGCTTGCCGTTCTTCCATGGTTATCTCTCTGCCGCCTGATCGAGGGCTGTTTTAATCTTTGCCGAGATGATTCTCAGGTTGCCGACAACATCCTCGGCGAGGGGATCGAGCGGTTCAACCACCCCGTCTATTGCCTGGGCGACGGTGGCGGCACTCTTTACGTCAAACTGCGGCTGGACGAAGATGATCCGCACTCCCTCCGCCCTGGCCCTGGTGATCAGGGCGGAGAGCTGTCGCGGGCTCGGCGATTTGCCGGCTATCTCCACCGCCTCCTGCTCGAGCTGATATTCCCTGGCGAAATACCCGAAGGAGGGATGGAAGACGTAGAAGGCGGCCCCCTTGAACGGGGCAAGGTCGACCGCGAGCTCTTTATGCAACTCGCTGAGGGCGGTGCTGGTCCGTTGCAGGTTCTGCCGGTAGGATTCGGCGTTGCCGGGGTCTGCCGAGATCATCGCCGCAGCCATATCGGCGGCCATCCTGATCAGGTTCAGCGGGGAAAGCCAGACATGTGGGTCGGTGGCTTCCTGGCGGTGGTCCTCGTGTTCGGCATGCGGGTCATGGCTGCCGGCCATGGCGATCTTTTCCAGCGAACCGGTGCTGTCGACCATCGTCAGTCCCGCCACCGCGGCCCCGAGCTTGCCGGTGATCTGTTTTTCGAACTCAAGGCCGATGGTGAAATAGAGCCTTGAGCGGGAGAGGGCGGAGATCTGCCGCGGCGTCGGCTCGAAGGTGTGGGGATTCTGCCCCTTGTCGACCAGGATATGGGTGACGACCTTGTCGCCGCCGAGCTGGTCAGTCAGCCATTTCTGCGGCGGGATCGAGACAAAGACTTCCATCGGGGCGGCAAATCCGGAAGATGCCATGGCGAACAGCAGGGCGGCGAGCAGAACCCCGGTACGGAAGGTTTTTTTCATGGCGGTCCTCCTCCTGTGCAGGGATAAAGATGGTAATACTAAGTAATACCATCGTCGGTGGAAATCAAGAGAGGAAGTTTCATCCTCCGGAGGAGGGAGGCAGCGCGGGTTAAATAAACCGGAAACCGGGGGAAAACCCATCCGCTTCCGCGGTGATAACGCCTTTTTGTGCCAACGTTTTTCGGTCGAATAGCAGAAAAAGTGGTGGAAACGGAAACAGTCCGGAGACCAGCTATTCAAGTGTTGTACAGAATTATTGATCGGCCTGGCGGGGATTTTCCCGGCAGGAGACAGCCGGTTTCAGGTGTCTGGCGACGGCGTTCGGGGCCCATTGCGGCCCTGGCAGCCTTTCAAAACGATCAGGAAAGAATCAGGGCGGTTGGGTGCAGGAGACTTCTGGAGACCTGGGGCAACGAGGGAGGGAGGGCGAAGCGCCGCCGGCACAGGTGCGGATTTTATGCCGCTCCCGGATCAGGCGCCCTGATGCCCGCAGCCTGTTGCGAAAATGCCACTATTCTTCGATGACGAAGTCATCCCGGCGATTCTCGGCCCAGGAGGCCTCGCCCCTGGTTGGAAAGAGCGGGCGCTCCTCGCCGTAGCTCCTGGTGGTCAGGCGTGACTCCTCAATACCCAGCTGGATGAGGTAGTCCTTTGCGCTCAGCGCCCGTCTTTCGCCAAGGGCGAGATTGTATTCGCTTGTCCCCCGCTCATCGCAATTTCCTTCGACGACGACCCGAACCTCGGGATGATCCAGCAAGTATCTGGCGTTCTGCTGGAGACGACCGGCCTGGTCGGCACTGATGCCGGATTCATCGAAAGCGAAGAAGACCGGCAGGAGCGGCTTGCTCGAACGGCCGTAGGTCCTCTTGTATTCATCATCCTGGTTCCCCATCAGGCTGAAATCGCCCTTGCCGGCGTTATCGAGCAGGTCATCGACGGAGAGCTCGCCTTCTTCCACCACACCGCCCGCCGGCCCGCCGGAACCGATACTCTGCCCTTCGGGCTTGGTGGAGTCTGAGAGTGATGACTTCTTCTTGCCGCAGGAGGAGATCATCAAGACCGAAAGGCAGAGACAGATAATCAGACAGAGAGTGCGGGTAGGTGTTTTCATCTCAGGGTCACTGGTTGGATTTAATCAGTCTCGGAGTCCAGAATATGACCCCGCCTTCCTTGTACTCTTCGATAAACTGTTTGCCGTTCCATTCCTTGACCTGATCGAGATAGCCGTGGCGCATGACCTTGAAGCTGATCTTGTCGCTGGATTCCAGGTCATCCTCCTCGATCAGGCTGACACCGGTAAAAGGTGTTACCCCGAGATACACCCAGGGAGACTCCTTTTCAGCCTTTTCCTTGGCGATCTTGTAGACCAGGTGGGAACCTTCCGGTTCGGTGTGGATTTTCAGGTTGATATATTGCCTGGAACTGCATCCGCCGATGATGAAGGAACAAAACAACAGGCAGCAGATCCGGACAGCGGATTTCCATGGGAGCGTATCGTTCATACCGGGCATTCCTTGGTGGAGATTATTCTTTTTCCAGATCGACCTTGATGTCGATGGCATTAGCCCTGGCCTCGGCCTCGGAGGAATGCCGGTGGTTGATCCAGATCGAGGTGATCTTGTCGATGAAGCCGTTCTTCCGCAGCTGCAGCGTCATCTTTTCCGCCGAGCCGGCCTTGCCTTTCCAGACGACCCGGGCCGGAGTCGTGCCGAGCTGGCTGTTATCCCGCAGGTTGACGATTTCGGCCCCGGGCGGCTCGCTGGTGATGTTGGCGGCGCCATAGGAGCCGCGCGAGCAGCCGCCTAGAAAGAGGGCCGACAGGCCGAAAGAGACCAGGATAACGGTGTGAAAGAGTCGGATGGCAGGTGTTCGCATGGGATGGTTCCTCTCAAAAAATGTTTTCTTTACCTGAAAGCCTATCCTCTGCCGCAGGAAAGATCAACCGGGAAAAACAACTGCGGCCTTTAAAAAACCGATAATCCGGAAAATTTTTGTTGCTGCCGCCGGCCTGCGCTCAGCATTTTTCCGGCGGTCTCCGCTCCGGGACCGGGACAGGGGGGCAAGGCAAAATGAGGTTTGTCAGTCCTTCTGGAAGAACTGGGAAAGGAAATACAGGTACAGGACGATGGTGAGCAGGGCCATGCCAAGATTGATCTTGCCCAACGGGGCGACGATACCCAGGGCGACCCAGTGCAGACCGATGACCCAGGTGGAGTTGACCCGCAGCGGGAAATCGTTCCAGCGGATCAGCACCAGCATGCCGCTCAGGCACCAGCCGTGGAGGGCGATGTAACTGTGGCCGTTCAGAAGCAGTCTGCCGTAGGCGCTGTAGACCGGCGGGAAAAGGGCCAGGACGATATAGATGACGCCGGAAATACCGATGAAAAGAAGAAAGAACATGCCGGAGACGAGAAAATGCTTCTGCTGCACCGCGCGTCCGTGCCTGAGAAAAAAAACCAGGATCAGGGCCACCACGATGAACAGGGAGAAGGCGAGGATGAATAGCCGAGAAAGAAGAGGTTGAGTGTCATTTCCAATTTCTTCTCAAGATCACTCCCCGTTCCACCCTGTTGCCTGTCATGCGGTGGGCAAGGCCACGGCCTGGGGCATCCTGAATAGCCTTTTCATTTTTCCTCTGTAATCATTTTCCCTACAGCCATGTAATCGTTTTTCCTACACTATCGTAGTTCATTTACTTACAAAAAAACTCAATAAAAAAAAATGGATATCGGTATAGGTCGTTCTTCGTCGGAAAAAGAAAATCAGTTGTCTGAGAAAGTGGAGGCTATATATCTTCCTTGCAAACCTTGAGGAAGATACCCATGGCCACGTCCGGTCGCCCTGCCTGCCGCAGGTTTTCATGGCCTCCATAAGAAGGTCTTGCGATGATCCAATTCATACCCGTCAAAGATTACAGAGGACTGCTCCTTTCTCATGGCCTACCGGAAGTCAATGCCGCTGTTTGCGGCGACAGGGGTGGTGCCGGCGGTTGCGTGATCAGTATCGGCAAGGAACATATCTGCGTTCTCAGTTTTGAAGACGGTTGTTCCGCTGGTAGTGACGCCTGTTTGAGGATTGCCGCAGCCGCCGCCGGCAGCGGCATATCGATGCCTGAGAATGAAGACCGGCTCGTCGGTATGCGGGCAGCTCAGAATGGGCTGTTGAGAATCGATAAAGAGGCCATGAATCGCATTCATGGGATGGGTACGGTCAAATTCAGCTGCCTGGGGAACCTTCAAACTGCAGTGAAGGGTCAGGTGGTTGCCCAAGTGACGATCATTTCTCGGCTGGAAGGAGATGGCAGGCTGCGGGAAGTCGAGACGATATGCCACGACCATCGCCCGATTATTGACGTGCTCCCGTTCAGGCAGTGCAGGGTCGGGATGGTGGTCACCGACACCATAGGCGCGATCGACAGGCACGGGAAAAGGATCAACCCGATCCTTCAGGAGAAATTCATGGCGCTCGGCAGTTCGGTTATTGGCCAGGAGTGGGTTTATGAGGAGGCTGCAGTGATTGCTGCAGCGATCCGCAGACTTATCGCTGTCGGGGCGGATATGATCGTCTGTGCGGGTGGGCAGGTCCCTGCCAAGACGAATGATCAGATCGCCATTGCCGTCAGAGCGTCAGGCGGCAGGTTCATCGCCGGCGATTCGACGACACTGCCGGAAAAAAGCTGTTTTTGTGCCTGGATCGGCGCCATCCCTGTTCTTCGACTGCCTGGATCGGTGCTGCATCGCCGGAAGTCGGTTTTTGATCTGGTGGTGCCGCGCTTCCTGGCAGGGGAGGCCATTAACGAAGAAGTATGTGTGACCTGTGGGCGGGATGGCTGGCGCCTCTCGAGTCCATGACAGGGCATCCTGCAGTTTATGTTTTTGATACCGGAGAACAATCGGAACAAATGATGCGGCAGTGTGTCCATCAGAGATTGTTTTCCCTTGAACCATTCTCTCAACAAGGAAAAGGAGACCGTATGGAATTGAGCAGGAGGAGATTCCTGTCCATGTCCGGTGCAATTGGATCGGGTGTAGCCCTGTCCGCGCTCGGGCTGGATCTCACCGCTCTGAAGGCGCATGCTGCAGAGCTCAACAAGATGGACCGGATCAGGACGGCCAGGCAGTCGACCACGATCTGCTGCTACTGTTCGGTGGGCTGCAGTATGATCTGCAGCACCGACAAGCTGACCGGCAAGATCTTCAATATTGAAGGCGATCCCGATCATCCGATCAACGAAGGCTCACTCTGCGCCAAGGGCGCCGGCATATTCGGCCTGACCGAGGCCAATGAACACCGCCTGCGCAAGGTCCTCTACCGAGCACCCAAAAGCGATAAGTGGGAAGAAAAAGACTGGGACTGGACCCTGAAGAGGATCGCCCGTCTGGTCAAGGACACCCGCGACAAGGACTTCATCACCCACAACGACAAGGGCGAGCTGGTCAACCGGGTGGAGACTATCGGCCACTACGGTTCCTCGAACATCAACAACGAGGAATGCTGGACGCTGAGTGTCGCCTGCCGCGCCATGGG
>JANMSX010000022.1:0-5266 GCA_031389785.1 Desulfobulbaceae bacterium
GTCCGTCGAGCTGCGCCAGGTCACTCTGGCCATTCCGAATCTGGCGGAGGGCACGGTCACAGCCCTGCGCATCTCCCCGGAGCTCCTTCCCCTGCTGACCGGCAATCTGCATCCGGCCCGACTCGAGCTGGACATGCCGCAGCTACGCCTGGAACTTCCCGAGACAAAGGCAAAAGTACCTCCCGGCCAGCCGTATACGCTCAACGAAATGGGCAAGAGCCTGGCCCTGGCCGTTGCAACCTTCGGCCAGGTGATCACCGGCCTGGAACTGCAGGTCGACAACGCCCGGCTGGCGATCGTCCAGGGCAAACAGACGCTGGTCGAAATCGCAGGCATGAGCCTGCAATCCGGGATGACGATGACCGATCCCGCCTCTGCCAGTGCCAGCCTTCAGGCGGACCTATCCGAACTCAGCATCTATCGCAACGGCCACCCTGAAACGGTGAAAGGCCTCAGCTTGAACGGCAGCATCGACTTGGCGGGCGACACGACAACCGTCAAACTCGATCGGCTGGCCCTGGCTGAGCCGGCCCTTGCATTGACTGGAGAGCTGACCCTGGCGCAGAGCACGCCGGCAATCATGCTGAACCTGTCTGGTGCCGACATCGATGTCGATGCGACCCGCAGAACCGCCCTGGCCCTGGCGGGCGACACCACCCCCGTCAAGGAAATCTTCGATTACCTGCGCGGCGGCCGGATGCCGCAGATCAGCTTCACCTCCCGGGGCGAGAACCCGTCTGAGCTGGGCGACCTGAACAACATCCTGATCGAGGGGAATCTGCAGGACGGCAAGGTCTCGATCCCGACGATCAGTCTCGACCTGACCGAGGTATCCGGTGATGTGATCATCAGCAAGGGCGTCCTGCAGGGCACCGGGCTGACGGCCCGTCTGGATAAATCTTTCGGCCGGGACGGTTCGCTGAAGATCGGCCTGAGCGAAGAGAACGACCTGTTCCAGTTGGAGCTGATGTTGAGCGCCGACCTGGCAGAGACCCAGTCGATCCTGCAACGCGTGCTCGACGCCCCGGCCTTCACCGCCGAACTGGAAAAGATCACCAACCTGCAGGGCAGCGGCCAGGGAAAACTGACCCTCGGGGACAGCCTGCACGACATCAATGCCGGGATCGAGGTCAGCGAACTGAGCGTATCCGCCGACTACCAGGGCCTGCCGTTGCCGGTCACAATCGCAGAGGGACGATTCACCTATGGTAATGACCAACTCGATCTCGACACGGTCAGCGGCTCGCTGGGAAAGTCGCAGTTTGCCGGTCTCTCCTGCCGATTCCTCTGGGCAAAAGACCTCAGCCTCGACATCAGTTCCGGCCGCTTCGATTTGGACATGACGGAGCTCTATCCCTGGCTGGCCTCCCGGGAAGGACTGCGCGACAGGCTGCGGGAGATCCAACAGGTAACCGGCCGGGTCGCATTGTCCGCTCTGGCCCTGAAAGGCGAGGTCGCCACGCCGTCAGCGTGGCAGTTCACCTCGACCGGCACCGTGCAGGACCTCTCGGTTGAGACTAAGGCCTTCCCGGACATCATAAAGCTCGCAGGCGGAGGCTTTACAGTTGACCCCCGACAGCTGACCTTCGCAGAACTCCGGGCCGCCGGCCAGGATGCAGCCCTGATCCTGTCCGGCAGCCTCATCGGTTTTCCGCAATCACTCGAACGAATCGAACTGTCGCTGGACGGTTCCATGGGACCACAGTCGGTCAAATGGCTCTCGGAGAAACTCAAAGTGCCGGAGTCTTACGCGATCCATGCCCCGCTCAGCATCAGCAATGTCCGGATCTCCTGGCAGCCGGACACCACGACCTCCTTCAAGGGTCTGGTCTCCATAGAGCAAGGTCCTGCGATCACCGCCGATGTCTACTACCGACCGGAACAGCTGCAGATCAACCGGCTGCATATCAAGGATCGGTACTCCGATGCCGGCATGGTCGTTGCCCTCAGCAAAGATCAACACAACTTCGAGTTTACCGGCAACTTGCAGCATGAAACCCTGCAGACCCTGTTCGTCGATCGTTCATTCGGCAGCGGTCGACTTGCGGGGGATTTTACCGTCTCGATCCCGCAGAGCGGACAGGCCAAGGTCACCACTACGGGACAGCTGACCGGGGAGAACCTGGCCATCCCCCTGCCCTCGGGCGAAAAACTGAACATCGACCAGGTCGCACTGCAGGCAGACGGACCACAGGTCAAGGCCGACATCAGGAAACTCGCATGGAAAAACCTTGTCTGGGAGCCCGTTGAGGGCACTGTCTCCCTGCATCGCGGCGGGGCTGATGGCAGGCTTGCCGAGGCCAAACTATGCGGCATCGACTCACTGGGCCTGCTCTCTCTTGCCGGGGATGACATCTCTCTCGATATGAACCTGGAGGGGAAAGGCCTCGACGTTGCCACCAGCTACACCTGCCTGACCGAGGGTCGGGTCAAGGCGACCGGCAGCCTCGATTTCTCCAGCCGGGTTACCGCCAAGGGACGGATGGATGAACTGGTCAAGGGCATGAAGGGCCCGGTGGAGCTGACCCTCAGCAACGGGGTGATCGAGCGGGACAAAATGGTGTCCAGGGTCCTCGAGGTGCTCAATGTCACCGAGATCGTCAAGGGCAGACTGCCGGACCTGCGCAGCACCGGCTTCAGGTACAAAACCATGACCTTGCAGGGCGAGTTCCGGAATGGCAAGTTGATTATCCATAAATACCATATGGATGGAGAGACCCTCGCCCTGGTAGGGTACGGTGAAATCCGCCTGGAAGATGAGTCCGTCAATGTCCAGATGATGGCCGCGCCGTTCAAGACAGTCGATACCATCGTCAAGTTCATACCCGGGGTCAACTACCTCCTGGGCGGCAGCCTGGTCGCAATTCCGATCAGCATCAGCGGAACTCTGGACGAACCCAGGGTCAGGATCATGTCAGCCTCAGCAGTCGGGACAAGTCTCTACAATCTGGCCGAACGGACCATCACCTCCCCCTTCAAGCTGATTGAAAGAATCAATCCCTGGAGTAGGCGAAACAACAAGTGATCTGCAGAAAGAGGACACATCATTGACGGCCTGCTGTGTTCTCTCCCGATCCCCCGGGCGCACGAAGTCGATAACGGGCCTTCCGATCATCTCTTCCGGCGGATAGCCGAAAATGTGCTCGCTGGCGGCACTGACAAAGAGGAAATACCCGTCTCGATCGACCACACAGACCGCATCCAGCAGCAAGTCCATGAAATTTTTGGGCGGTATAGGGAAAGGTGTTTTCATAGATTGACAATACTGCACGATAGGTATTTTATCTCGCTGCATTCTTGAGTGGGTGTGTCTTTACAAAATTCGTGACGGTGCCGATGCGAGTAGGCGGTGCCGTAATATCTGTGGTGCCTGTGGCCGGCAACGTGGCTGATGCAGGAATTGATGCGGCCGCAGATGTGCTTGATACGGTACCTTTATAAAAATTCAAAAGAACGCGGGGGATTTGGCTGGCCAATCCCCCGCTCCCCTGCCTGCAAAAAACAGCTTCTCCCGCTTGCTGCACTGTAGTTTGGACCGGAGAAATTGACTTCTGGTTATCGGGTGGAATGTTTGTCGAAGATGCTTATCTTGCAGATGCATCAGGCTTGATCAGGCTTTTTATTTTCTTCAATAATTTGATGTTAAAACGGAATACGCTACGAGATAGCGCAGAGTTACGCCGAGGTTATCTCGTGGCGCTTTAAAAATAAGATCTGTTTGAGCCTCTTGTAAAAGTCTACGACGTGATATTTACCTGTCATGAAAATGAACTGAAACCGAGAGATTGGTACTCTAAATCCGGGACAAGAGAGAATTGACAATGGGAGTCGACCAAGACAAGAGTCTGGTAACTGCAACCGCTGATACGGGGAAAATCATCCCCGAACGCCGTAGCGAAGCAATCTTGCTCAAGGCGGGGGCGTTGCAGAGCGCCATTTTCAACAGCGCCAACTTCTCGAGTATCGCCACCGACGCCAAAGGCGTCATTCAGATCTTCAACGTCGGCGCGGAACGCATGCTGGGCTACACAGCCGTCGAAGTGATGAACAAAATCACACCCGCCGACATTTCCGATCCGCAGGAAGTAATCGCGCGCGCCGAGGAATTGAGCCTGGAGCTGGGAACCCCAATTACTCCGGGTTTCGAGGCATTGGTGTTCAAGGCCTCACGCGGCATCGAGGACATCTATGAGCTGACCTACATCCGCAAGGACGGCAGCCGCTTCCCGGCGGTGGTGTCCGTCACGGCGCTGCGCGACGAGCAGGACGCCATTATCGGCTATCTCCTTATCGGCACCGACAACACCGCGCGCAAGCAGGCGGAGGAAGCCTTGCTCAAGGCGGGGGCGCTGCAGAGCGCAATTTTCAACAGTGCCAACTTTTCGAGCATTGCCACTGACGCCAAGGGCGTCATCCAGATCTTCAACGTCGGCGCGGAACGGATGCTGGGTTACACGGCCGCCGAAGTGATGAACAAGATCACGCCCGCCGACATTTCCGATCCGCAGGAAGTAATCGCGCGCGCCGAGGAGTTGAGCCTGGAACTCGGAACCCCGATTACTCCAGGTTTCGAGGCATTGGTGTTCAAGGCCTCACGCGGCATTGAGGACATCTATGAGCTGACCTACATCCGCAAGGACGGCAGCCGCTTCCCGGCGGTGGTGTCCGTCACGGCCCTGCGCGACGAGCAGGACGCCATCATCGGCTATCTGCTGATCGGTACCGATAACACCGAGCGCAAGCAGATCGAGGCAGAGCAGAAGCAGCTCAGCCAGCGGCTGCGCGACCACCAGTTCTACACCCGCTCCCTGTTTGAATCCAACATCGACGCGATCATGACCACCGATCCCTCCGGCATTATCACCGATGTCAACAAACAGATGGAGGTACTCACCGGCTGCACGCGCGATGAACTGATCGGCGCGCCCTTTAAGAACTACTTCACCGATCCGGATCGGGCCGAGAAGAGTATCAAGCAGGTGCTAAGAGAAAAAAAGGTCACCGATTACGAACTCACCGCACGCGCCTGGGAGGGCAAGGAAACGGTGGTCTCCTTCAACGCGACCACCTTCTACGACCGGGACAGGAAGCTGCAGGGCGTGTTTGCCGCTGCGCGCGACGTTACGGAGCGCAAACGCCTGGATCAGGTGCTGCAGGAAAAGAACGTCGAGCTGGAGAACGCCAAGGCTGTGGCGGAAAAAACCAACCTCGCGAAATCCGACTTTCTGGCCAACATGAGCCACGAACTGCGCACCCCGCTCAACTC
>JANMSX010000043.1:0-23887 GCA_031389785.1 Desulfobulbaceae bacterium
ACCATGGATATCGACATCCATGAGACCGACCTTATGTCCTTTCTGGGCCAGACCAAGGGCCAGATTGACCGATACGGTGGATTTGCCGACCCCGCCTTTGCCGCTCATCACCAGTATCTTATTCTTTATCTTTCCAAGCGATCGGGTTATCGCATTGTCCTGCTGGGCAAGGGCCGCCTGCTGCGATTCCTTGGAACCGCAGGAACTCCCCTGACTGCTTGAACAGGAACTGCCACAAGAATCTGCCATCGTACTGCCTCCTCTATCTTAAAATATTTTTAATATTAAATACATATAGCTATAATCACGTCAATCTGTCATGGTCTCGGCGAACGACACCCACTACAGTAATGCCGATGTCTGGAAATGCAAACGATTTCCACCGGACTGGAGGGTGTTTATGGCCATACCGCTGTGGACCGGGACAGCCGGCTCATATTTATATTTGTCAGGAACAAGGAGATGCGATATGTGAGCGACCACCGGGGATACCTGTGGCACTCAAAGCCATGGACCGCCTGAATCGGCATGTTTAAAAAGCCAGGTCCTCGTTCCCTGCGGCAGCTGCTCTTTTTGTTGCTTTCTTGCTGATCAAGCCGTAATATGACAGGTTTCCGTAACCTGAAAATCGACTGTTTTTCTCTGTACGCAGTCTTCTTGCCGTTCCCCACAAGGATTCCCTATGCTAGGCTGGTTTAAGAAAAAATTTGCAAAAAAGGCAGACGACGCACCTGCTGAGCAACCGGCTGATGCAGGGCTCCTCGCTGCCGAGGAAGAAGTCCTGCAGGCCGAATCTCCTGAAACACCGGAACCGGACCAGCCTGCTCCGCCAGAGGTTGAGCCCGCCGCAGCAGAGCCTCTTCCCGAACCCCGGTCCCGGGAGGTTGCGGAAAATCCGGAACCGCCGGCGATGCCGGAGAAAAAGACGCAGAAGACCGACGAAGCCCCCGTCTCCTTTTTCAAGCGTCTGGCCGAGAAACTCTCAAAGACCAGGGAGGCCTTCACCTACCAGCTCGACAGCCTGTTCCTCGGCAGAAAGGTGATCGACGCCGAACTCTTCGATGATCTTGAAGAGCTCCTCATTACCGCCGATCTCGGCGCCGCGACCACCAGGGAGGTGCTCGATCACGCCAGACGCAGGGTGAGCCGCAAGGAGCTCTCCGACCCGGAATCGCTGAAGGCCGCCCTCAAGGAGAAGATCAAATCGTTCATCACCGACTCCCAGCGAGACGCCGAACTGGTGATGCCTGCGAGCGGGCCCTTTGTCATCATGGTCATCGGCGTCAACGGCGTAGGCAAGACCACCACCATCGGCAAGATCGCCAATAAATTCGTCAAGGCCGGCAGCTCGGTGATGCTCGTGGCCGGCGACACCTTTCGGGCCGCCGCCGTCTCCCAGCTGCAGATCTGGGGCGAGCGCACCGGTGTCCATGTCGTCGCCCGGGCCGACGGCGCCGATCCCTCGTCCGTAGTCTATGACGCCATGGATATCGCCCGCGCCAAAAACTATGATGTGGTTCTGGTCGACACCGCCGGTCGCCTCCACACCCAGACCAACCTGATGGAAGAACTGAAGAAGATCAAGCGGGTCATGGGCAAGCGCCTGGAAGGGGCGCCGCACGAGGTGATGCTGGTGATCGATGCCACCACCGGCCAGAACGGTATTTCCCAGGCTAAGCTCTTTCACGAGGCGGTCGGCATCACCGGCATAACCCTGACCAAACTCGACGGCACGGCCAAGGGCGGCATCGTCGCCAATATCTGCAGGGAAATGCAGACCCCGATCAGGTTTATCGGAGTCGGTGAAAAAATGGAGGACCTGCGGGACTTCGATCCCGACGAATTCATCGATGCCCTCTTTGAAGCCCGGCTCCCGTAACCCAAATCATCAGCACTGAGATACACCCATGAACTACCAACGCCACGAGCAACCGGGATGCGGCGGCTGTCTGCTGATCGCCATGCTTATCGTCCTGGTCACCGGCGGAGCCCCCGCCCTGATCAATTTTGTCGGGGCCTTGATTTTCTCGGGTCTAGCCGGCGTCCTGCTGTTTATCGCCCTGTTCTGGGGATTCTCCTACTGGGTGCAGAAACGGGTCGCCACCTATGAGCAGTCACAGACCGAGAGCCACAACCGCTTCGTCGCGCTGCTGGTGCAGATCCTTATCCACATCGCCAAGATCGACGGCGATATCAGTCGCGACGAGATCCAGACCATTCAGCGGTTTTTCCAGTACAATCTGCACTATACGCCGACTCAGATGCTGTGGATCAAGGAGCTGATGAAGGAGGCCACCGCCTCTCCCCGGCCCCTCGACAGCCTCCTGCAGGAATTCAAGTTGACCTTTGCCTACGAACCGCGCCTGATCCTCCTGGAACTGGTCTACCAGGTCCTTTACACCAAGGTCCGGGTACCGGAGGAAGAGCTGCGGATTGCCAGAAATATTGCCAATTACCTCGAGATCTCCAGCTATGACCAGCGGACTATCGAGGCAAAATATACCTACGGGCAACAGCAGACTGCCGCGACCTCACGCGACATGGCCGAGCAGTATTACGCCGTCCTCGGCCTGGAACCTGGCGCCGACATGGAGACGGTCAAGAAGGCCTACCGCAAGCTCAGCATGCAGTACCATCCCGACAAGGTCAGGCACCTCGGCGATGAGTTCGGGACCGTCGCCGAAGAAAAAATGAAGGAAATCAACCAGGCGTACGACTATTTTAAAAAATTGTAGTCCTCGCCCCGCCGGCCTGCAGAACACGGGCGGCAGCGGGAAAATGGGGCCGGATGCATCCCGTTGAGGGAAAAGGAGCTCGACGATGGCTATTTCTGAAAAGATGCGGCTTTTTGGCCAGAAATCCTCATGGATCCGCAAGATGTTCGAGGAAGGGGCGAAACTGAAGGCGGCCTACGGGGCGGAGAACGTCTGCGATTTCAGCCTCGGCAACCCTGACCTGCCGCCGCCGCCGAAGTTCTCCGAGGTCATCCGCAGGGTGGCGGTGGATGAAAGCCCCGGTGTTCACGCCTATATGGCCAACAGCGGCTACCCCTGGGTCCGCACGGCGATAGCCGCCAGGATGTCCGTCGATCAGCAGGTCAGGGTTCAGGCCGCCGACATGCTCCTGACCTGCGGGGCGGCCGGCGGACTCAACGTGGTCTTCAAGGCCCTGCTCAATCCCGGCGAGGAGGTCATCATCCTGGCCCCCTATTTCGTTGAATACAATTTCTACCTCGACAACCACGGCGGCACAGGCCGGGTGGTAGGTACCGACGGCGATTTCAACCTCGACCTGGCGGCGATCGCCGCCGCCATCTCGGCGAAGACCAAGGCGATCATCATCAACTCCCCCAACAACCCGACCGGCCAGATCTACCCGGCCGAATCGCTGGCGGCTCTGGGCAGGTTGCTTGAGGAGGCGGGCAAACGCCTTGCGACCACCATCTACCTGGTCTCCGACGAGCCCTACCGCAAGATCATCTTCGACGGCAATACGGTGCCCAGCGTCTTTAAGGCCTACCGCAACAGCATCGTGGTCTCCTCCTACTCCAAGGATCTGTCCCTGCCCGGCGAGCGCATCGGTTATCTGGCGGTGCATCCGGAGATCGACGATAAGGCCGCCCTCCTCGACGCCATGACCCTGGCCAACCGCATCCTCGGTTTTGTCAACGCCCCCGCCCTGATGCAGAGGGTGGTAGCCGAACTGCAGGATGTCACGGCCGATACCCGGATCTACGCCAGGCGGAGGGATCTGTTCTGCGGCATCCTGAAAGAGGCCGGCTATGACTTTCTCGCCCCGAAAGGCGCCCTCTATATCTTCCCGAAATCACCCATTCCCGACGATGTCGAGTTCGTCGCCCTGCTCCAGGCCGAAAAGATCCTGGCAGTGCCCGGCGTCGGATTCGGTGCCCCCGGCCATTTCCGGCTGGCCTTCTGCGTCGGAGACGAGGTCATCAGCCGTTCGGCCGAGGGTTTCAAGCGGGCCATGGCCAAGGCCAAGTCCGGGGCGGGTCACTGACCGGTACTACCGATGTGCCGGGCAGAGGCCTCCGCGCTGATCAGGATTTTTCCCGCTGCCCGGATTTGTCACGGAAGAAGATATGGACCGGCACCTTGTCGAGTCCCAGGCCCTCTCGGAAACGGTTAACCAGATAGCGTTCGTAGGAGAAGTGCACGCCTTTCGAGCTGTTGGTCATGATGACGAACTTGGGCGGACAGGTGCCGATCTGCGAGGTGTAGTAGAACTTCAGGCGTTTGTTCTTGTAGATCGGCGGATTGTGGGCATCGACCGCATCGCGCAGGAGTTTATTGAGGGCGGCCGTCGGGAATTTCGCCTGGTACTGCCGGTAGACCTGGCCAATCACCGGAAAAAGGCGTTTGACCCCGTAGCCGGTCAGGGCCGAGCTGGTCAGAAGCGGGGCATAACCGACAAAAGGCAGGGTCAGGCCGACCTGGGCCATGATTTCATCCTGGCGTTTCTTGTCGTCCGCCACCAGGTCCCATTTGTTCACCAGAACGATCATGCCCTTGCCCTGATCCAGGGCATAACCGATGACCTTGGTATCCTGCTCGGTGATTCCCTCGCCGGCATCGATCAGGACGATTGCCACATCACAGCGCTCCAGGGCGGCAAGGGCTTTGAGGATGCTGAATTTCTCAAGCTTCTCCTTGGTCTTACTCTTGCGGCGGATACCGGCCGTGTCGATCAGCAGGTAACTGTAGTTGCCATGCACCAGGAGGGTGTCCACCGAATCCCGGGTGGTGCCCGAGACCTCGGAGACCACCATCCGCTCCTCCCCGAGGATCTGGTTGATCATCGACGACTTGCCGACATTGGGCCGACCGATAAAGGCTACCTTGACGGTATTCTCGGGGATATTGCTGTCCGCCTCGTCCTCGACCGCACCCAGACTCTCAACCAGGTCCTCCATCAGGGTCTGGAAACCGTAGCTGTGTTCCGCCGACAGCGACCAGAGCTGCTCGATACCGAGCTCGTAAAACTGGGCCAGCAGGGCGGTTTCCTGCTCAGGGCCATCAATCTTGTTGACGATATGGAAGATCGGTTTTTCGGTGCGCCGGAGGATCTCGACGACCTCATGATCGGCTGGGGTCAAGCCGGCCCGGCCGTCCATGAGGAAGAGGATGGTGTCGGCCTCCTCGATGGCCGTCATGGCCTGTTCGCGGATATGGGAAACCATGGCATCCGCCGGGTTGTCATCGATACCACCGGTGTCGACCAGGATAAAGGGACGGTCATTCCAGACCACCCGGTCGTAATGACGGTCCCGGGTTACCCCTGGCGTGGGATCGACAAGGGCCTTGCGCGATTTGGTGATACGATTGAAGAGCGTGGACTTGCCGACGTTGGGACGACCGACGAGGGCGACGATGGGGCATGATAATCTGGACATGGTTTCTTCCTCTGTTGAAAACAAAGGCTGTATTTACCCGATCGGCACCGACTTTGCACGGAATTCCACGCGGAAGGATCCGGTCAGGCCGGAACAACCGTTCATTTCCGTTTACAGAATAAGCGGTTAGGGGAACAGCAGAAAAACCGCGGCCATGCTGAACAAACAAGCCGTCCGGCGGTCGACGGCCCGGATCAAAGCGGTTTGCCCTGCGGGTTCAGCTCCGGGTAGAGGCGGGCGACACATTCCGGACAGACCCCATGGCTGAGCTTGGCCTCCGAGTGTTCGCTGAGATATTTTTCGATCTGATTCCAGTCTCCCTTTTCGTCCCTGATTTTTTTACAGCTCGCACAGATCGGCAGGCAACCTTGCAGGATCTTGATCTCCCGGTACATCGTTTCAATCTCCTCCTTGTCGAGAAGGGCCTGCCGCAGCAGGTTGTCCTTCATCTCCCTTTCCCGCAGGTATTCCCTGTAGATAGAGTGAATAACGAGAATCATGGGACCTTGTGCCTCACTTGAAAAGCGACCAGACCGTAGCTGGAGTTGAAGCTGTCATACCGGTTCTCCGCGAGCCGGTATCTGCCGACGGTCCAATGCCTCAAGCGCCGATGCCGCCGTGCGCCGCAGGATCTTCCTCTTCTGAAAGACTGGTTCCTGCAGACGGCGATGAAGCATGACAACGGCCGGACGGATATAGTCCGCAAAAAAAACCTTGCCGCGAACCCGTGAGAGAAAGGCGAATGCCCCGATAATCTGCAGGTTTCTCTGCAGGGCAAGGAGGGCATAGTGACGCAGGAACACCCGGTTGTCGACGCCCATCATTCGCCGGGCCAATCTTTCAAGGTAGCGGTGCAGCAACTGCTCCTGAAGGGTTTGAGGAAGAGCGACGTAGGGGTCGGTCAGCAGCGAGGCAAGGTCATATGCGAGGGGGCCGCGCCTGCCTCCCTGGAAATCGATGATGCGGATATGGCCATCCTTGACCATCAGGTTACGGGACTGAAAATCCCGGTGCAGAAAGAAATCTGCCGGGGCCTCGACAGCCTGGTCGGCGATGTCCCGGAACTCAGCCTCAAGACCTTCGGGAATCGGCCGTCCAAGCATCTCCTGCCAGAAGGACCGGAGGAAATAGCCCGACTCCCGCACGAGCATCAGCTGCCGGTCATAGCAGGCAGTGTCCCAGCACCACCTTTCGTCGAAGTCAATCGCCGCCTCGGTCTGCATGAATACCAGCTGGTCGATCGTCTGCTCATAGAGCGCGATTACAGGGCCGGCCTGGAGGAGGTCGGCGAAATCCGTCGCCACTGCCAGGTCATGAAGCCTGGTATCGCCCAGGTCCTCGAAGAGGATCACCCCGCTCTCCGCTTGCCTGCCATACAGGACAGGGACCGGGACGCCCCGGTGCAGAAGATGCCGGCCGATCCGCCAGGCGGCCTCGGCCTCGGCCAGGTCCCGGCCTTCCGGGCGCGCCGGAAAGACGGCAAGACAGAGCGGCTGGCCGTACCGCTGCAGGCGGACAAATTTCCGGGATGAGCCGTCGGCGCCTAGAACGGTGGCGGCAAGTCCCGCCTCTCCCGCCTCATCCCCGGCGATCAGGCCGGATTGCCGGAGCAGTGGGATCAGGCTGTCGATCAGCTTGTCGTCCATGGACACCTCCATAAAGACTCTCTTCCTATCACGTTATCAGCTGGAGAGCAACTGGTCGGCCAGCCTGCTGCCCGCGGCGATCCGCACCTTGTCCCAGGCCACCACCCGGGCCAACCGTACGTCGCCTGCAACCTCGACATCCCCCAGACAGCACCAGTCCTCCATCGCCAGGTCAGCCGCCAGCCTGGCGCCGGCGGCGATCAAAAACGGAACTTCCGCCGATCCGCCCATCTCCGGCCAGCGCGGAATACGCCCCTCGAGCAGTCCGCCGTGCAGGGCGAGATAATCTTCGGGGGTGCCCATGTCCGTCCAGAAACTGCCGTCGACCCGAAGGGCGGCAATCGAGCTGCCACCGGCCAGCATCTTCCGGTAATGATCGATGATACAGGAAGGCCACGCCGGGGTGATAGGTTCCAGGATTTCCGGGTCCAGGACGTGCAGGCCGGTGAAGGCCAGAGACCCCTCGCCGGGGGCGGCGGCGAACCCGGTGATGCTGTCGTCGGCAACCCGGATGGTATTGAAGCGAGGAAAATCATGGACGGCCAGGGAAACCCGGGCCCGCCGCGCGAGGTGACGGGCGTACAGGTCGGCGAAATCGACGGTATGGTAGATATCCCCATTGGTGACCAGCAAGGGCTCGTCGCGCAGATGGGCGAGAGCGCCGCGCAGACCGCCGCCGGTGCCAAGGAGAGTTTCCTCCTCGAGGACCACGAGGCCCGGCATGCCGGCCAGGGCGGCGATAATCTGCTCGCGCAGATAGTGGCAGTTGACCACGATATGGTCGCAGCCGGCATTCTGCAGCCGCCTGATAGTCAGCAGCAGAAGGGAATGGTTGAGGAGGGGGAACAGCGGTTTGGGACGCACCAGGGTGTGGGGAAGCAGACGGGTGCCGAAACCGGCGGCAAGGATCATGGCCTGCATGGGCAGCCTCGGATGGAAAATTCAACAGGCAGGACAGGCAGCAGGCGTCTCAAGCGGGAAATGCCCCCCGTCCATGGCTATCAGAACTGCAGCGTACCGTCTGCCAGTTCGGTGATTCCTACGACAACGATCCCGCCCGCATCCGCCTCTCTGATCATCGCCTCACGGTCAAAGAGCAGGGACTGGCCCGCCTCGACAGCCAATACCGCCGCCTTGACGCTGCGCAGCGTGGTGATCGTCTCCAGTCCCGTGGCGGGCAGATCGAAGCGGAAATCCTGGCCGGGTTTGCGCACCTTGACCACCACCGCTTTTTCCTTGGCCAGCAGGCCGCCGCGCCTGATCGCCGCATCCGTGCCCTCAATAGCCTCAACCGCCAGTACCGAACGATTGCGGACGACAACGCACTGGCCGATATCGAGCTGGCCGATGGCCCGGGCGTTCCGCCAGCCGAATTCGATATCGCTGATCTGCTGCCTGCTCGGCCTGGCCTTGCTGAGGATCCCGCGGGGGAAGAGCAGGTGCTGGAGATAGAGGGTCGACTCGCGCACGGAAATGCCTTCCTGCTCGAGTGCGCCGGCCACCGCCCGAAGGATGGCGTCATCCTGCTTGCTGTCGATCTTGTTCCAGAGGGACAGGCCTTTGAGATCGGGAAGGACATCCCGGAAGATCTCGGTCTTGGTTATGGAACCGAGAAAAACCGCCTCACTCACCCTGTTTTTCTTGAAAAACTTGATGACCTTGCCGAGCTGCCCCAGCTTGACCCAGCAGACCTCGTCCGCCGCCTCGGCGACTTCAGGGGCCGTCTCACCCCGGTGGGCAACCACCATGACGGTCCTGCCGGCCTGGCGGGCCGCCTCGACGAAGAGCAGCGGAAACTGGCCGCCGCCGGCGATTATACCGATATTTCCGGAATCAATAGCCATCCGTACTCACCCTGTCAGTCTTCAACCGTTCGTTTGACCACCCCACGCTTGGAGTCTTCAAAGAACTTGATCAGGTAGGCGACCTCCGGACAGAGGGGAAATTCGGCCCTGGCCTGCTCCAATGCGTCTTTCATCAACAGGTCCGGGGTGCGGAAGATGATCCTGAAGGCCGCCTCGAGATTGTTGATGGTCTCGCGATCAAAGCCGTTGCGCTTCAGGCCGACCTTGTTGATCCCGGAAATCCGTGTGCGGTTGCGGGTGCCTGCCAGGATGACATAGGGGGGGACATCGAGACTGATCCCGGATACACCGCCGATATAGCTGTATTTGCCGATGCGGCAGAACTGATGAACGGCGACCAGACCGCCGATCGAAGCCCGGTCCCCTACCTCGACATGACCGGCGAGGGTCGCGACATTGGCCAGGATCACATAGTCCCCGAGTTTGCAATCGTGGGCGACGTGGGTGTAGGCCATCAGCAGGTTATGGTTGCCGATGACGGTCTTAGCGTGGCCATGCGGGGTGCCCCGATGAATCGAGGCATACTCGCGGATCTGATTGTCGGAGCCGATGACCAGTTCGGTCGGTTCCCCCTTGTAGCTGAGATCCTGAGGCGCGCCTCCGACCGTGGCGAAGGAGCCGATCAGGTTCCGCTTGCCGATGGTGGTCGGACCGCAGACTACGGCATGGGCCTCGATCCGGGTGTCGGCATCGATACGCACGCCGGCCTCGATGACCGCATAGGGTCCGACGATGACGGATGAATCGAGTTCGGCCCCGCTGTCAATGACTGCTGTTGGATGTATTAACATATCTATTTATAATTATGATATTTTTGCAATATGAACAAGATGCCGGCAGACAGACTCGAGAGCGGCACAAAGGGGAGTGCTTTCCTTACAGTCTAATCCCCGGTCCCGCAAGAACTATTTTTTTCGCTTTCCCCCCGACGCCCCCTACCAGTATGGCGGACCAGCGCAGGGAGACGGAAACAAGGCCGGGATTTTTCAGGAGAAGGAGGCCATCAATTCGGCCTCGGCAACCAGATTCTCATCGACATAGGCCTTGCCGTTCATCACCATGATCGTCCGCTTCTGTCTTATCAACTCAAGTTTCAAGATCAACTGATCTCCGGGCACCACCGGGCGGCGGAAGCGGGCCTTGTCGATGCCGGCGAAATAGATCAGTTTCTGCCCTACCTCTTCGGGATGTGCGCAGAAGGCCAGAACCGCGCCAACCTGGGCCATGCCCTCGAGGATCAGGACACCGGGCATCACCGGGCGACCGGGAAAGTGGCCCTGAAAAAAGGGCTCGTTAATCGTCACGTTCTTGAGGCCGGTTATCGCCTTGCCGGGATCGATCGACACTATCCTGTCCACCATGATAAAGGGGTACCTGTGCGGCAACATCCGCATTATCTCAACTATATCGATGTTCTCCACAACAATTTCTAAACTCATGCGTCTCTCCTTGCACCTTCTGTCTCTTCGCCTTTCGCCTGTAATTCAGCCACGTTTTTTTTCATTCGTTTGAATTCGCTGTATATCTCCGGCAATTTTGCAAAAATCGACACCGCCCTGGTCCAGGTCCTGATCGGGATGGCCGGCACCCCTCCAATCACGGCCCCCTTAGGCTGATTGTCGTGAACCCCGCTCCGGGCCGCCACCATCACCCGGTCCTCAATATGAATATGGCCGGTGGCGGCGGCCTGCCCGCCCATGACCACGTTGCGGCCGAGGGTTGTCGAGCCGGCAATCCCGACCTGGGCCACCAGCAGGGAATTTTCGCCGACCACGACATTATGGCCGATCTGCACCAGGTTGTCGATTTTGACCCCGGACTTGATCCAGGTCACCCCGTATGCCGCCCGGTCGACACAGGAGTTGGCCCCGATCTCGACATCATCGTCGATCCGCACGATACCCACCTGGGGCCGCTTGATATGGTTGCCGCCGGCATCGGTGGCATAGCCGTAACCGTCGGAACCGATCACCACCCCGGGATGGATGATCACCCTGCTGCCAAGCCGCGATCCCGAAGAGATGACGGCGTTGGCCTTGATGACCGTCTCCTCGCCGATCTCGACGTCGTCGCCGATCACCGCGCCCGCCTCGATACGCACCCATCTGCCGATCCTGACCCGGTCGCCGACTACAGCCAGCGGCCCTATGGAGATCTCCGCATCGAGGCGGCAATCTTCACCGACAAAGGCCCTCTCGTGTACCCCGGTGGCGACAAAGGGGGTTGTCAGAAAGGTATTGTGGATAATCGCGCCGGCCAGGTTCGGGTCCTTCACCCGGATGACCGGGATGCCGGGTATCTCCTCAAGGTTCATGGGAACCAGGAACGCGGAGGCCTGACTTTTTCTGAGTGACTCGACCTTCGCGGCCTTGACGAGGAAGGACAGATCGCCCTTGCCCGCCGATTCCAAAGGCGCGAAACCGCAGACAGTCAGATCCGGGTCGCCGACCACGACCCCGTCGACCAGCTGGGCCAGTTCCGCCAAGGTCATACTCTTCTCGTTCATTCTCTCACCTTCCAGGGTTGATGGGCATAGGCATGACATCATCTCTGCTGCCCGTTCGTTTCATAGAGAAAATAGCTCCGCCGCAGCTCCTGGAACTCTTCCAACCCACTCTGCCAGCCCTCCTCCAGGGCAGGGATCGGCACCCCTTCCTCGAGCTGTCGGCGGACCTCCCCGTCACCGAGGATGAGATCCATGGGCAGGAGGTCGAAATCATATTCGTAGGGCGGTTCCTTGTAGCGGAACTCGCCGGGATACAGCTGCATCACCGCCTGCAGCAGGGCAAGGCCGGTCCGGTAGGGGCAAAAGAGTACGGCATCCGTCACATGCAGCTGAAAACCGGCGCAGGCCGCCTGCGCCCACTTTCCCGAGGTCGGCTCAAAGAGCAGCGGCCGGAAAAAACAGCCGGGCAGCGGTGTGGCAGCCAGACGCTCAAGGATGTCGTCGCAGCGCCAGAACGGCGCCCCCACCAGCTCAAACGGCAGGGTGGTGCCGCGCCCTTCCGAAATATTGGTCCCCTCCCAGATCACCTGACCGGGGTAGACCATGGCCGTCTCCGGGGTCGGCATGTTCGGCGAGGGGAAGACCCAGGGAAAGCCGGTATCGCGAAACAGCATCCGGCGCTGCCAACCCTGCATCGGCACGACCTCCAGGTCCGCCCCGATACCCGCCTCCCGGTTGACATAGAGGGCCAGTTCGCCAAAGGTCAGGCCATGCCGCATCGGCAGAGGATAGAGCCCGACAAAGGAGGCGCATTCGGGCCGCAGGATGTTTCCCTCGACAGCCAGCCCTCCCAGCGGATTCGGACGATCGAGAACGATGACTTTTTTGGCGTAGCGGGCCGCCGCCTCCAGGCAGTAGGCCATGGTGTAGAGGAAGGTATAGACCCGGGTGCCGACATCGACGAGGTCGATCAGCAGTACGTCGATCGCCTCGAACATCGCCCGCGAAGGACGCCGGCTTTCGCCGTAGAGGCTGTAGAGCGGCAGGCCGGTGCGGCCATCGGTCTGGTGCGCCGATTCAACCATATTGTCCTGCTTCTCGGAGAAAAAACCATGCTGCGGCGAGAACAGACAGGTCAGCCGGGCGCCGAATTTTTCCTGCAGCAGCAACCGTCCATGCCGCAGATGGCGGTCGGTCGAGGCCTGGTTGGACAGCAGCCCCAGACGTTTGCCGGCAAGTTGCGGCCAGTCGCCGTGCAGCAGTCGTTCAAGTCCAATCTGGATCATAAAAAAATCTGTGGTTACGGTGAGAAGGGAAAGATCAGGGATTTCGGCAAGAGGCTATAGTACCGGTGCGAGAGGAAAAAGTCAAAATCTAGATGGGCGGCGGACATGAGCCGCTCCGCCACCGTACCATTGCACGAGGTTTGACGGCAGAGCGGATCCACATCAGGGTTCAATGAAGAGGCTGCGCACGGTCTCCGGGATATCCCCCTTCGGGACAAGCACATTTCCTTCCCCGACCTCATAAAGCCCGAACCACTCTTCAGGGTCCTGGCGTTCGTGCCGGGTCGAATCGGTCGGGTCCTCGCCGCTCTTCCACCACTCGTCGTGGAGCTGGAAAAACACCATACCGGCGAATTTCTCCTTGCCCCAGGCGGTCCGGATATCCTGCCAGACCGAACGGAAGGTCGCCGGTACATCAGCGACCAGATGACCGCCGAAACCCGGGACCCAGGGTTTCGGCTCAAAGGGCGAGGTCGACAGGCCGACCTGGGTGATCAGCACCGGTTTCCTGGCGTTGGCGGCCAGATCCTCGAGGTAGCCCTGATAGCTGGTGCCGGTCACCGAACCGGGCGGCGAGGTCCTGACCCCGCGGGCATAGGTATAGACATTGAGGCAGATCAGATCGCCGATATCCGGGGTGATCATATGCTCCCGGGAGACCTCGAGATCTGGTCGGTCGCCGATCGGGCCGATATGGGTCCAGCTGGTGTGACAGTACAGATGCCGGCGGCCGTACCGCTTGAGTTCGTAATCCATCGCCCCGTCCATCAGCCGGGCGATGGCGATCTCGGTCGGTGTACGGTTTTTGACCACGATATGTCTGCCGGTGAAATCGCGGACACCGGGATGGCGGGCGTCGGTTCGCTCCACAGCATCGGCCTGGAGCTCATCGCCGATGGAAAAAAAGACCAGTCGATCGGGACGTCCGACCGCATAGGTATGATCGATGACATCGCGGATCTCATTGAGGGTCTTGTTGAGAAAGGTCTCGTCGAGAAAATCCTCCTCATAGGCCCAGATCCAGATGTCCTGACCGTAGACGAGATCGGTTTTATCGAGCTCCGCAAAGAACTTCGCCGGCATCTTCAACGGAAAGACATGGATATAGTTCACCCCCAGGTCCCGCATGAGCGGCAGATGCCTGGCATATCGCCCGTCATCGCCGGGACTGGCGCCGTAGATCGGCGTCTCTCCCGGCAGGTAGGGTGAATAGCCGATGCCCTTGAAGAAGACCGGGGCCCGGCCGCGCGATAGGTCGATGATCGAGTGATCCCGGACAATGAACCGGCTCGGGGCCGGGGTGTCCGGGCTGAGGGCCGACATCTTGCCAGACGGGACTTCAGCCGCACCCCGATCCGCCAGGAGCAGGATCAGGGGCAGCAGGACGAGAATCAATAATTTCTGCGGATTCATCGGCGGGATCTCGCTGCATTTATCATAATCAATCAGTATACAAACATATTTTTACACAAAAAAGACCGGATCAGAGCATGTATTCCCTCATTGCCGGCTGCCTTCAGACCTACCATAAAAACGGCAAAGCACAAAGCAAAATCACCAGGATATTCGCCTGCCGGACTGATGACGGCATGCAAATTTACTGCCGGATGTCCGCCACCCTCGCTTTTTTCCGCCGATCCGGCTATAATATAAACCGCCTTCAGACCTAACCGATCGACCTCTAGGAGTTCCCTATTTTGCATACCAGATTCGCCCTTTTCCTCCTCGCCATTCCTTCTTTTCTGCCGTTTTTCTGGCGCCTTGGCCGGCACGGCCTGACTGAACCGGCCGGCCTGGTCTCCGACTGCGCCCTTGGCCTGACCGTCTTTCTGCTCGCCGCCTGCAGCCCGCGATTGATCCGCCTGCTGCTGATATTGCTGTGGGCCCTCTTCCAGGCCGGCTCGCAGGAACTGCTGGCGGCCATGCAGCGTCTACCCTCCTGGCAGGATCTGCACTATCTGACCGACCCGGCCTTTGTCGAAAACAGCGCGGCGGGCCTGCATCTGACCTATCCGCTCCTCACCGGCGCCCTGATGCTGTCGGCCCTCGTTGCCGGTCTGTTCAGGGTGCAGCGCCCCGGCAAGGCCGCCCTGCTGACCGGCATCGCCCTCATCGCAGGCCTTCTGGTTGGGCAGGGCCTCCTCAACCGGCACTACAGCGACGTGAGCATAGCGGCCCGTTACAATCCGCTGCACTGGTTCATCACCGATGCCGCCGCAACCTCGTTTCAGGGTGAACAGAAAGAACTGGCGGTTTCCGCCCTGCCCCCCTCGCTGCGGCAACTCGATCTCAGCGGCACATCCCTGATAGGCAACGGCAGGGCCAAAAATGTCCTGATCGTCACCCTTGAGGGCATTCCCGGCCTGTCCCACCCCGATATCCGCAAGGCCATGAACATCCCTGCCGGTCCCTTCGAAATGCAGGGACTGGCGGCGGCCACCAGGGATGCCACCCTGGTCCCCGATTTCGTCGTCCACAGCCACCAGACTATCCGCGGGCTCTATTCGATCCTCTGCGGCGATTTCAGCAAGTTCTCCTATGATATGTCCAAGGCCTATGAGCTGCAGAACAACCGGGACCGGGCCAGGGAATGCCTGCCGGCGCAGATGGCCGAAAACGGCTGGGAGACCCATTACCTGCAGGGCGCCGGACTGACGTTCATGGGCAAGGACCAGGTGATGCCGAACATCGGTTTCCAGCAGGTGCACGGCAACGAATGGTTCACCGAGGCCGACCCCTACCCGTTCATGTGGGGGAAGACCGATCCGGTCTTTTTCCGCGGGGCAAGAAAATATATTGCCGAACTGCAGGCCAGGGACAAACCGTGGCTGCTGACTCTGCTGACGGTCGGCACCCATCAGCCCTACGCGGCGCCGGATGAGATCGTCGCAAAATACCCCAACCGGATGATCGCCACCGTCGCCATCCTCGACGAGGCAGTGGCGGAGTTCCTCAAAGGCATCGAGGAGGATGGGGTGCTTGAGGATACCCTGGTGATCATCACCTCCGATGAATCGCACGGCGACAATATCGCCGACTGGGTCAGCAGCTGGGGCCTCATGGCCATCCTCGCCCCGGAGCAGAAAGACCTGCCGCGCATCAAGACCGGTAGCTACGGCCTGGTAGACATCACCGCCTCGGTCCTTGATTATCTCGGGCTGAAACCGCCGGCCTCGATTATCGGCAGGAGTTTTTTCCGGGACTACACAGAGCCGCGGGAGATGATTTCCTTCACCAACAGCAAGCTGCGCTGGCATACCGGCGGCAATACGCGCTATGAATGCAGCAGGAACGGCGACTGCAGCGTCGGCGCGAGCGAAAGCCTCATCGGTTTTCCCGCCGCCGGCATGAGCCGGGACCCGGAAAATCATTCGCGGCAGTTCTTCGCCCTCGCCAACGTCCTCGATCACAAACTCGCCAGCCAGGCACAATCGCAGGTACTGCGCTTTGCCGGAGGCGAGATCCGCAAACTGCCGGAAAAAATCACCAACGAATGGACGGACAACCTCGCCGGTGCCCAGTATCTCGATTTTCCGGCAAATTCGAAGGTCCACGTGGCGATCCGGATCACCGCCCTGCAGACCCCGAAAGAAGGTATCCAGCTCAAGCTGTTCCTGCGCCAGTTTGAAAAACTGGTCGGCGGCATCGACTATCCGCCCTTCCCCGTTCTCCATGCCGGCGAGGAGGGCAAGATCGAGTTCGACATCGACAATCCCAAGGCCCGACAGTCATTCTCCTTTCATCTGATAGGCGAGGGCAAGGACGCCGAGATCAGGATGGAAGAGTTCAACGTCACGATCAACAAAAGCAAGGGATAGTTCATGCCGGAGACGGCAAAATCGCCCCCCGGAATAAGAGGCACAGCATGCGATTACAGGGAAAAACGGTACTTGTGCCGGGGGCCGCGCGGCCCATCGGCCGGGCCATCGCCAGACGCTTCGCCGATGAAGGGGCGGCACTGGTCCTGCCCTTTCATGACTGGCCGGAATCGAACAGCGAGATGGTCGAGGAGTTTCGGCAGCGGGGCGCCACAGTCCTGGCGATGCCGGTCGATCTGAGCAATAAGGACGAGGTTGCGGCCCTGGCGGCAGTGGTCAGGGAGAGATTCACCGGCCTCGATTTTCTCGTCAACAATATCGAACGGGGTGGCATGCCGGTAGTGCACGGCAGCTATGACCTTACCCACAATGCCGGCCAGTGGGATCTGGAGATCTCGACGACGCTTACCGCCAAGTGGCTGCTCTACCGCCACTTCCTGCCGCTGATGGGCGATGCTCCGGGGCGGTCGATCGTCAATATCTCCTCCATCGCCGCCATCACCGGCCGCAGCGGTGTCGCCGCCGCCCTGTTCAATGACGGCTATAGTGCGGCCAACCGGGCCATCGCCTCGTTTACCGAGACCTGGGCCAGGGAGGCGGCGCCCGTCCGGGTCAATGAACTGATGCTCGGCCTGATCCAGGGCCGGCACGGAGAAGGGACCCGGGGCTGGCAGGTGCTTGAGGAGAAGGTCAAGAACGACCTGCGGGAGCATATTGTCCTGGGACGTACGGGCCTGCCGGAGGAGGTGGCGACGGCGGTGCTGTTCCTGGCGGTTGACGCCACCTACATGAGCGGGGCCGTTTTACGGATGGACGGGGGCTTCGTTCTGGGCGGCGACAGAGCCGCGGCAATGCCGCCCGGAATCCTGTGATCCTGCCTGCGATACCTGTGCAGGAGACGACCGCCCTCTCGCAAGGGCCGTGCGACGGTATCAGCTTGCGATTTCGATTCGGGTGACAAACTCCTCGAGTCGGGCAAACTGATCATCGGCAAAGCCATCGGCATTGCAGACCGCATCGACACAGGCAAGGGCGGCGAGGAAGCGCCGGTCGCCGTATCCCCGGCCATCACCGCCGGCCACATGCCGCCGATCGGCTGCCGCTTTCTCCGCTCGCAGCAGGACAAGGAGAAAATCCCCCATCTCCCGGGCCCTCTGCAGGCGATCGAGGAGATTGGCCTGAAAGGGTCCGGTGACCTCGCAGCAGATCAGCCGCTGGCCCAGTTTTTTGCGGAGGGCGAGCATCTCAAGACAGGAATCGGCCGCTGAGACCATCTTCATTTCGCTGCGGCAGAGAGAAGAGACGGCAACGGAGCTGAACCGCGAGCGAAAGTCCTCGCGCCGCTGCCAGTCCGGCTGGATCACCACGGCCAGCGGTTCGCCGGCCGCCTCCGCCAGGACATTTCCTTCCGGGTCGATGATCGCCGAATGACCACCCATATCCACAGCCTCTGCAGGACCGCAGGCGTTGCAGGCCACGACATAGGTCTGGTTCTCGATGGCCCTCGCCCGCAACAGGATCCGCCACTGCTCTATCCGCTCCGTCGGCCACTCGGCCGCGCAGATCAGCAGATCAGCCCCCTGCTGGCACTGGCTCCTGGCCAGGTCGGGAAAGCGGAGATCATAGCAGACCAGACAGCCGATACGGCCCCAGGGCGTAACCACGGGACGGACGTCGTGGCCTGCGGCAAAGGCCTGTCCCTCCCCGCCATAGGCAAAGATCCGCTGCTTTCTGTAGGAACCGAGAACGCCGTTGGCGCCGGTGACAAAGAGGGTGTTATAGAGGAGTTCCCCGCCGGCCTTTTCCGGCAGCGACCCGGCGAGGATGCAGTGATGACGGCCGGCCAGGACCGCGAGTTCCTCCAGCAGGCCTGGGGTTTCAGCGGCCATCTCGTCAAGCCGGCCGTAGGCGAAACCGCAGGACCACATCTCAGGCAGGACGATCAGCGCCGGACCGGCGGTGTCAATCGACTGCAGGCCCGAAGCCAGCGGTTCAAGGTTCCTGCGGGGATCTGCCGGTTCAATGGTGAACTGGATAAAGCCAAGGCCGGGGAAAAGGTTCAGGTCATCGGGCAGCACTGCATATCACCTGCAATAAGCAAAAGGTGGAGTATGACACGGAAATCGCCTGTTTCTCCGACCGGGGAGGAGCGTCATTGCCCTCCTCCATCCGCAGTCCTGGCCTGCCGAACCAGCTCGGCGACCGTCGGGTTCGTAAATCCTTCCTCACTGTACAGCCGGACCTGGTGGAGATCATCAGCAAGCCCGGGAATTTCGCGGAATAGAGAGACGGCGCCGAGACGGCCGAGACCGCGGACGGCCAGGCCCCTGACATCGCCATCCTCTGAGAGGAGATACGGTTTGAGGTCTGCTGCGACCCCCATCCCCTCAAGCCTCTGCCGGTATCGGCCGATGAGCCGGTCAATACCCCAGAGAAGACCCCTTTGCAGCATCGGCAGTTCGATATAATTACCGTCCTGAAACAGTTCCGGCCCGTCTTCCCGCATATAGGAAACCAGCATATGGAGATATTCATCGGCCAGGGCTTCGTGCCGGAACATGGCCTCCGCCATCGCCTCGGGCGCCCCCCAGCCGATGCCGCCGGATTCGTCGTTGAGGCTCCAGAGGAACCTGCGCATGACGATGCGCGCCGATTCCATGTCCTGCCTGGCCAGGCGGGCGACGATACGACCGAAGACGCTGACCGCATGCCAGCGCACCAGCTCATCGGCATGGCAAAGGGCTGAAAACAACGGGGTAATCAGCTGCCGTTCCCTATAACCGGCAAATCCTTCAATGATAACGGAAAGATCATTGCCGGCCAGCAGGGTCAGCACCTCTTTTTTCAGTTCCCGCCTGGCCATGCCTTTGCCTGGTCGACTAGTCTTCGCGCCTATCGTCGAGACGCCGCATTCCTTCCATCAGCATGCCCATGAAACCGCCGATGACCTCTTTTTTCTTTTCGGCCTCCGTCACCCCGTGGACGAACTTGAAACGGCCGTTGGGCATACTGAGGATCTCATAATAGGCATCCGGCCCTGTCAAATTGTCGATCTCGGCATGGACGATCTCACCTTCGTTGAAGACGATCATGGCCTGATTGGTATCGTATTCCAGCTTCAGGCGCCCCGTTTTCTGGTTGGAATTGATCATCTGGCAGAGCTCGACCACCGAGATGTCGGCAAGCTGGCCGACCATGCCCGAGGCCAGTTCCTCGGCACGCTGCACGTTCATCTTGGCGAGCCTGTTCACCAGGAGTTTGTAGAAGAAAACCTGCAGGGTCGGGTACTTCGTCAGGATATGCCGGAAGTCCTTGCGGTTCAGGACCGCGAGCTGACAGGGCTCGGCGGCCATGATGGTGGTTGTCACCGGCTCTCCCGACATCAGACTCATCTCACCGAAGACCTCCCCCCGTCCCATCTGGCCAAGGGTGACTCCCTCGTCGTCTACGACATCTACCGTTCCCGAGACAATGATATAGAGCTGGGTTTCGATGTCGCCCTTCTGGACTATCGGAAAGGCCCAGGGATATTCCTCGAGTTTCAGCAGGGTGGCGAGATCGAGAAGATCGTCATCGGTCAGCGGTTCGAACAGATTGATGGTCCTGAGCAGGGTGGCGAACTGACCGACATTTTTGAGCTTTTCCTTGCGTTCTGAGGCTATCAGCAGTTTCATCTGCAGGGTCGTGAAGTCCTTTTCCTTCTTGAATTCAAAACGGATCACGCCGGAACAGCCGCCGCACTCGAACCTGGTCTTCAGGTTTTCCCCCAGCCGAAAGCGTTCGTAGGTGGTATCCTCGGAGGCGATAACGATTAAATCCCTGGCCAGGATCAGGCAGGTCGGCTTGGCCACCGGCAGGGTGAGAACCCACTCGCAGACCTTCAGCTCCTCCCCCATGTTATAGAGTGGACAGCGGCACTCTTCAGTAATGATGAAAACTCCGTTACGAAACTGCATATGCCCTCATCTCAGTCCGACCTGCCGAAAAGAAGATAGATCACCAACCCGAGAGCAGCGGCCCCGCCAAAGACCACCGGCAGGATCTTGGCGATCTGGACTTCGCCGTTGACGATCAGGGTGCCCATGTAGGGGGTGCCGGATACCCACCATACCCCGACCAGGAGACCGATAATCACCAGATCCTTCCAGCTCTGTTTGTAGACCAGGTAGGCAATGAGAATGCCGAACGGCACAATGAACCAGGGATTGGTGAACAGGGCGATAAAGTCCACCTCGGCGATCTGCTGCTGCAGGTGGGTTGATTCAAACCACCCGAGAAAATCATTCAATATCGGCATCGTGTAATAAAATGGGGTCTGAGGTTGATCGGGATCCGAGCGTTCTTGAAAGCGGCTTACCGTTTCCCGGCCGTTCACCTGGCAGGCAACGACAGGTGGCGGCGGTAGCCTTTCGCGGATATTTCCAGTTATCTTCAAGGGCCATTTAATAATTCTATTCATATTCCCTTGATCTGGCAAGGAGATCGTCGGGGAAGGAAGGTGCCGCCTGCACCGTTGCGCTCCCCCTGCCGCCCCTTCACGGGGATCAGAGTCATTTTCTTTCTCCTTATATACCCTGTTGATACAAAAGAGCAATGATTTCTCTATCCTGGACATTGGAAGAGGTAATCTATTGCCAAATGACGCCAGCGCCTTACTATTTTGTTAGACAGCAGCTCATCCATCACCCATTCAACCTGACAGGAGCCATGCATTCCCACAAGTCCAATATCGTCCTGATCGGCATGCCGGGATCGGGGAAGAGTACGGTCGGCATCATCCTCGCCAAGATGATGGCCAAGAATTATGTCGATACCGACGTGCTGATCCAGCTCGTCGAAAACCGCACTTTGCAGGACATTGTCAACAGCGAAGGGCACATGGTCCTGCGTGCGATCGAGGAGAGGGTCCTGCTCGGCGTCAGCTGCCGTGACCATGTCATCGCCACCGGCGGCAGCGCCGCCTATAGCGCCAAGGCCATGAACTATCTGAAACAGGACGGGATTTGCGTCTTCCTTCACGCCGATCTGCCGACCCTCAAGGCCCGGATCAGGAATTACGAGACACGCGGACTGGCGAAAAGACCCGAGCAGAGCTTCCAGGACCTTTTTGATGAACGATCGACCCTCTACCGGACCTATGCCGATATCACTATCGCCGCTTCGGAACTCAGCCAGGAGGCGGTCTGTGAGGAAATCGTCCGGCAACTGGCGTTCTGCCAAAACGACGAGAGAAAGGCCCATGGAAAAACCGGCTGACACGGAAGCCAGGCTTCCTCCCCGGTTGAGAAACGAACTGGCCACTATTACGGCGATGATCGACATCTTCTGTCGTGCCCATCACCAACGGCCGACGGGAAAACTCTGTGATGAGTGCCGGAAACTGGTCAGGTACGCCGGCAGACGCCTTGCTCACTGTCCTTTTCAGGAGGATAAACCGACCTGCGGCAATTGCCCGGTCCACTGTTACTCCCCTCGATACCGTCACCAGATCCGGGCAGTGATGCGCTATGCCGGTCCACGCATGATCTGGTCCCATCCGATCATGGCCCTGCGGCATCTGATCGACGGCAGGCGCAAAGCGCCGGTTCCCGCCCGGCGACAGACCGGCGCCCGGCAGGAGGGACATGACGACACAGCATCCGGGGTGGAGACACCGGACGTTGATGCTTGAAGGTTATATAAAATATAGCGCATAACGCAGAGACCGGATGAAATAGCGATTTTTCAAAGTGGCCTCAACATCAGTCTTCAGCCTGAACGCCTGAGGAGTGATCCGACAATCACGAGGGAGAGCAATGAAAATACTCATCAGCGGGGCATCAGGACTGGTCGGCAGTTCCCTTGTCGAGTCCCTTTTCGAAAGAGGGCATACCATCCGCCCTCTGCAGCGGCACAAGGAGAAGAGTTGGGGCAGGCTCTGGAATACCGACGAGTTGGATGCTGCCGCCGACCCGGAACCGTTTGATGCGGTCATCCATCTGGCCGGAGAGAATGTCGCCGGTGGCCGCTGGACTGCTGCCCGCAAGGAAAAGATTCTGAGAAGCCGCGTCGACGGCACCTGGGAACTGGTCGATTACATCAGTCAGCTGAACAGAAGGCCCAAGGTGCTCGTCTGCGCCTCGGCAATCGGCTACTACGGCAACTGCGGCGACACGATCGTCGACGAGAGCTCGCCTCTGGGCAGCGGCTTTCTCGCCGAGGTCTGCCGCCAGTGGGAGGAAACGGCGGTCAAGGCCGAGTTGGCCGGGATCCGGGTGGTTAACACGCGTTTCGGCATGATCCTCAGCCCGCGGGGTGGCGCCCTGCACAAGATGCTGCCGCCGTTCCGGCTCGGCCTCGGCGGGGTGGTCGGCAACGGTGAACAGTACATCAGCTGGATCAGCATCCGGGACCTCACCGAGATCGTCCAGTTCATCATCGACCATGATTCGCTCAGCGGCCCGGTCAACGTGGTCACCCCGACACCGGTGACCAACAGGGATTTCACCAAGACCCTGGGCAAGGTCCTCAACCGGCCGACCATCATGCCGGCCCCGGCCTTTCTCGTGCGTCTGCTCTTCGGCGAGATGGCCGACGAAATGCTGCTCAGCAGCACCCGGGTCATGCCGACCCGCCTGCTTGAAGCAGGCTACCGATTCCAGGACGTCGATCTCGGCCGGACCCTGCTCTCCTGCATCCCCGGCAAGTAAGCCGTCGTCAAAAAATAACCGTTACGCAGAAATACCTTTCCGGCATAAGGGGCCGTAACGAAATGGTGAAAGATGTAACGGTTATTTCGTAACGGCCCCTGATATGTCTAAAGCCCCCGGACCTGCCTACCGGCCGGTAAGCAGCTGCAGGGCCTCCTGATAGCGGGCCCTGGTCTTCTCTACTATTTCCGGGGGCAGGGGTGGCGGCGGCGGGGCCTTGGGCCAGTCGAGGGACGAGAGGTAGTCGCGCAGGTACTGTTTGTCGTAACTGGGCTGTCCCTGGCCGGGTGCATACCTGTCGAGCGGCCAGAAACGGGAGGAATCCGGGGTGAGCACCTCATCGATGAGGATCAGTCTGTCTCCCTTCAGGCCCAGTTCAAACTTGGTGTCGGCAATGATTATGCCCTTCTGCAGGGCATAATCGGCGGCGCGCCTGTAAAGACTGATGCTGATCCGGGCAATCTCCGCGGCCCGGTCGGCCCCGACAATGTTCTCCATGGCCGCAAGGGAGATGTTCTCGTCATGGGTTCCCAGTTCGGCCTTGGTCGAGGGGGTGAAAAGCGGCTCGGGGAACCTGTCCGACTCTCGCATCCCGACCGGCAGGGTAAATCCGCAGACATTGGTGTCCTTTTTGTAGGCGCTCCAGAAGGAGCCGGAGATATAGCCCCTGACGATGCACTCGATGGCAAGCGGCTTGGTCTTCTTCACCAGCATCGAACGGCCCCGC
>JANMSX010000107.1:0-73763 GCA_031389785.1 Desulfobulbaceae bacterium
CGGGTCGAACTCGCCGCGGGCGGGCGCCCCATCAACGCATCGATCGATGAGCGCGACGAATCACGCCTCTTGCAGATGCTGGAGGTCGCCCGTGCCAGGGCGGCCTGATTCCACCCTTCTTGCTCCTCTCCTATGCAACTGAAGAACCTCCTCGATGGGGTCGCCCTGCTGCTGAAGACCCAGGTCCCCATCCTCGAGCGGGTTCTGACGGTGGAGGAACTGTACCGGCACGGCAAAACCGGCTTCGCCCTGCCGCAATCGGCCCAGGCCACCGCCTTTCTCCAGTATACCTCCGGCAGCACAGGCGACCCAAAGGGCGTCATCCTCAGCCACGCCAACCTGCTGGCCAATATCAGGGCAATGGGCCAGGTCTGCAGGGTGACCGCCGAAGACGTGTTTGTCAGCTGGCTGCCCCTCTATCACGATATGGGCCTGATCGGGGCCTGGCTGGGGAGCCTCTATCACGGCTGCCGCCTGGTGGTGATGCCGCCCCTGTCGTTCATCGCCCGCCCGGAACGCTGGCTGCAGGCGATCGACCGCTATCGCGGTACCCTCTCCGCCTCGCCGAATTTCGGTTACGAACTCTGCTGCTCCCGGCTCGATGACGACCAGCTGGAAGAGCTGGACCTCAGTTCCTGGCGCCTGGCCTTCAACGGCGCGGAGCCGGTGATCCCGGCGACCCTGCGCCGTTTCGAGGAACGGTTCGGCCGCTGCGGCTACCGAGCCGCCGCCACGACCCCGGTCTACGGTCTGGCGGAATCCTCGGTAGGCCTGGCCTTCCCGCCTCCCGGCCGGGGGGCGCGTATCGAGCGGATCAGCCGCGACGTTTTTCTGGCATCCGGCACGGCCGTGACCGAAATCGACCTGCAAGGCAGGGCGTTCGAGTTCGTCTGCTGCGGCCGGCCGCTTCCCGGCCACCAGGTGCGGATCGTCGATGAGCAGGGGCGCGAGCTGCCCGACCGGCAGGAGGGAAGGCTGCAGTTCAAGGGCCCGTCGGCGACCAGCGGCTACTACCGCAACCCGGCCCAGACCAAGGGGTTGTTTCACGGCGGCTGGCTGGATTCCGGCGACCTGGCTTACATTGCCGAAGGGGAAGTGTATATCACCAGCCGGGTGAAGGATATCATCATCCGCGGCGGTCGCAACGTCTATCCCCATGAGCTGGAGGAGGCCGTCGGCAATATCCCCGGCATCCGCAGAAACTCCACGGCGGTCTTCGGCAGCAAAGACCCGAAGACCGGCACGGAGCGGCTGATCGTCCTGACGGAATCGAGAAAACGCAAGGAAGAGGACCTGGAAAACCTGCGCAGGCAGGTGAATACCACCACCGTCGATCTGCTCGGCATGGCCCCCGACGATGTGCTGATCGCCCCGCCCGGGTCGGTGCTCAAGACCTCGAGCGGCAAGATCCGCCGGGCGGCGAACCGGCAGCTCTATGAATCCGGCAAGATCGGTAAAAAAAAGGCCGCCGTCTGGCTGCAGCTCTTCCGTATGAGCCTGGCCAGCATCGGCCCGTTGGCCAGCCGGGCGATGCGGCGGCTGCGCACCACGCTCTATGCCGGCTATTGCTGGCTGGTCCTGGCATTGACCGGCGTCCTGTTCTGGGGGCTGATCGCCGTCTCGCCGGGTACGGAGATGCCCTGGCGTCTGGCCCGGACCGGGGTGCGGCTGCTGTGCCGGCTGGCCGGCATCAGGGTGAGCGTCAAGGGGATGGAAAAATTTCCGGCCGAGGGCCACTTCCTGGTCGCCTGTAATCATATGAGCTACCTCGACGGCCTGATGCTGGCAGGGATCCTGCCGCGGCGCTGCGCCTTCGTGGCCAAGGCCGAACTTCGGCGCAACCCGGCCCTGCGCATCGCCCTGGAACGGCTCGGGACCGTCTTCGTCGAGCGTTTCGATGCCGAAAAGGGACTGGAGGATGTAGAGAAGATCGCCGTCGGCGCCGAGCAGGGCCAGAACCCGTTTTTCTTCGTCGAAGGCACCTTTCAGCGCATGCCGGGACTGCTGCCTTTCCAGATGGGGGCCTTCGTGCTGGCGGTGCGGCAGCAGCTGCCGGTAGTGCCGATGACCATCCGGGGCACACGGAATATCCTGCGGGCCGGCTCGTGGTTTCCCCGAAGAGGCAAGGTGGAAATCACCGTCGGCGAGATCTGCCGGCCGGCCGGGGACGACTGGCAGGCAGCGATCGAACTCCGCGGCCGGGTGCGCGAGGAGATCCTCCGGCATCTCGGCGAACCAGACCTGGCCGGTGAATATACCTCTCTGCTGCAGATGGATATTGAGCAGCCGCAGCCCCCGGTTAAGCAGCAGTAAACCGCGATGATGGCCGATCATTCTGCACTTTTATCGCTTTTTGCTTTGACAAGCGGGACATTACCCCCTATGCTATTTAACAATTTTATTAAATAGACGGGAATATTCAAATATCACATTCTATTCCGGAAGGTTATCATGCAGCAACCGATTCTAGGCACTGCCTTTTTCCTGTTTTTCTGTTGCGCCATGGCCGCATCGGTGAGCGCCCGGGAGGATAATTCCGCCTCTTTGCCGGCACCGCCGGCTGTCTGGACCGCCGAACAGGCCGTGCTCTTCGCCCTGGCCGAAAATCCCGACAGCCATATGGTCGCAAGGAAAATCGACGAGGCCGAAGCCGCCGCCCGGCTGGCCGAGGCCGCCAATTACCCCTCGCTCGATCTGGTCACGGAATACGGTCAGACCAACAACCCGATGTATTCCTTCGGCAATATCCTCAACCAGGGGGCCTTCGACAATTCCATCGATTTCAATTCCCCCGGCCGCACAGACAACCTCCAGCTCAAGGCCCAGGTGCAGTACCGCCTCTATAACGGCGGCAGGGACACTGCCGACCATCAGGCAGCCCTGGCCAGGCTTGCAGGTTCAGAGAGCGATCGTACCGCCATGCACCGGAAACTGGCCTTTGCGGTGGTGCAGGCCTTTCATGTCGTTATCCAGGCCGAGGAAATGACCGAGGTCCGCCGGACCTCTCTCGAGGCGATCACGGCCTCCCTGCAGGTGGCCCGGGCCCGCTTCGACGCCGGCACCCTGCTCCGGGAGGAGGTGCTCAATCTCGAGCTGCAGCAGGCCGGCGCCAGCGAAAACCTGATCCAGAGCCAACACAACGAAGAGCTGGCCAAACGCCGTTTTCTCAACCTCCTGGGCCTGCCCGGGGGGCCGGTGCGGCTTGACAGGCGGAGCGGCATCGACCAGGATTTGCCGCCGGCGATAAACTCCGCCGGCCGCCAGGAACTGCAGGGCCTGAAGGCAGCGGTGGCGGCCGCCGAGGCGGAATTGCAGGCGGCCAGGGCGGGAAAGGCCCCGACCATCGATTCCTTTGCCGGCTATCAGGTGGACGGCGGCAGCGTCCTCGACGAAAGCGGCGACTCGTGGATGGCCGGCCTGCGCATGAATTACAGTCTCTTTGACGGCGGCAGGACGTCGGCTTCGATCGCCATGGCCGAGGCCCGGCTCCGCCAGGCCAGGGCCATGCTGGCCAGGACAGCGCTGGCCCTGGACCTCGAGGTGCAGCAGGCCGAACTGGAATACGGACAGGCCGGAGAGCGACTCCAGGTCACCGAGAAGATGGTCGGGGTCGCCGAGGAAACCGCCAGGTTGAGCCGGGAGCGCTTCAAGGAAGGGGTGATCCTGGCCATCGACCTGACCGATGTCGAGAGCCGACTGACCGACGCCCTGGCCAGAAGGTCATCGGCCAAGGCCATGCAGCTGGTAGCCAGGGCGAACCTGCGTCGGACCATGGGCCTGCCGCAATTCGCCGAAAGCCGGGAAACAGACGAGGAGAAGCAACAATGAAGGGGAAAAGGCTGTGCGGCATACTGCTGCTTCTGGGGCTGTCACTGCTGCCCTTATCGGGATGCGATGACCGGAAAAAGGAAGGTCAGGGGCAGACGTCCCGGCTCGAGACCCGGAAGGTCACCGTTGCAACCGCGGTCGAGAAGACCGCCGTCCGGCAGATAGAGATCATGGGCTCCCTCGAGGCGGTTGAACAGGCGGAGATAGCGGCCAAGGTCAGCGGCAATATCGTCTCCCTGCCGGTCGTCCTGGGCTCGCGGGTCGAAAAGGGCGATCTGCTGGCCGAAATCAACGCCGGGGAAATTTCGGCCCGGATGCGCCAGGCCAAGGCCCAGCTCGAACAGGCCAGAAGAAACCTCGAACGCGAGCGGAAATTGCTGCAGAAAAACGCCGCCACCCCCGAGGCCGTCAAGTCCATGGAGGACACCCTGCGAATCGCCACCGCGGCCTATGAAGAGACCGGGACGATGCTGGAATATACCCGCATCCTGGCCCCTTTCTCCGGTCTGGTGACCAACAAGATGGCCAATGTCGGAGACCTGGCGACCCCGGGCAAGCCCCTGCTGCAGCTCGAAAATGAGGCGCGGCTGCAGGTCATCGCCCATATCCCGGAATCGATGATCCTGAAGATTGCCCGGGGCGATCGGCTGTCGATCTATGTGCCGCCCGCCGACCTGCAGGTGGTCGGGACCGTCGCCGAGGTCGCCCCCACCGCCGATCACCTCTCCCGCACGGCGCCGATCAAGATCGACATTCCGGCCGATGCCAGGCTGAGGTCGGGCCAGTTCGCCCGGGTATCCATGTCTGCCGGCACGGCGAGGACCATTACCGTACCGGCCGAGGCCTTGATGACCTTCGGTCAGATGGAAAGGCTCTTTGTCGTGGCCGACGGCCTGGCCCGGCTGCGCCTGGTGCGGAGCGGGGCCAGAACGGACGGCGAGGTGGAAATCCTCTCCGGTCTGCAGGCTGGAGAATCCGTGGTGGGGCAGGGCAACCGTCAGCTCGTTGACGGCCAGCCCGTCAGCAGCGAATAACGGCCGCAAGCGGCCTTTTTCTGATGAGATCTGAATAATGACTTCCCCGAACGAACACAGCCCGGGATTCGCCGGACGGCTGGCAGCAGCCTTCATCGACTCGAAGCTGACCCCCTTGAGCATTATCGCCTCACTGCTCCTCGGCATCCTGGCCATCGTCATGCTGCCGCGCGAGGAAGAGCCCCAGATCAAGGTGCCGATGATCGACGTCATGGTCACGATGCCCGGGGCGACGCCGCAGGAGGTACAGGAGCGGCTCACCATCCCGATGGAAAAGCTGCTCTACGAACTGCCCGGGGTCGAGTATATCTATTCGACCTCGATGGCCGGCCAGACCCTCCTCATCGTGCGCTTCTATGTCGGCGAGGACCTCGAGACCTCGATCGTCCGCCTCAACCAGAAGCTCGAGACCAATTTCGACCGCATCCCCCACTCGATCTCCCGGCCGCTGATCAAACCGCATACCATCGACGATGTGCCGATCCTCGCCCTGACCCTGCACGGTGCCGGCTACGACCATTTCACCCTCCGCCGCCTCACCGCCCAGATCGACGACAGCATCAAGAGCATCAAGGACGTGGCCGAGACCAAACTGATCGGCGGCACCAGGAGGCAGTTGACCATCAGCTTTGATCCGCTGCTGCTTGCCTCGCGCAATCTCACCGTCGCCGAAATCGCCCCGAAGATCCAGCAGGTCAATCTTCAGTCCCACAGCGGCAGCTTGAAAGCCCTCGACCAGGAGGTGCTCCTGCAGACCGGCACCTTTCTTGCCTCGGCGGCTGAGATCGGCCGGGTGGTGGTCGGCGTGCATGCCGGTGTGCCGGTCTATCTCGACCAAGTGGCGAAGATCGTAGATGGACCGGAAGAACCGGAAAACTATGTGCTTTTCGGCAGAAGCGGCAGCCATGAACGGGAGGCGGCCGTCACCCTGTCGGTGGCCAAGCGGCCGGGCGCCAACGCCGTCGACGTCGTCCATGCGGTGACCGCCAAGGTCGACAGCCTCAAGGGAACGCTCATCCCGGCAGATATCGAGGTCAGCGTCACCCGGGACTACGGCGAGACGGCCGCGGAAAAATCCAACGAACTGCTGCTGCACATGGGCATCGCCGTCTTCGGGGTGGCCGTGCTGATCCTCTTTTTTCTCGGCTGGCGCGAATCCATGGTGGTCCTGCTGGCCATCCCCTCGACCTTGGCCCTGACCTTGCTGGTTTTTTATCTCTACGGCTATACCCTCAACCGCATCACCCTCTTCGCCCTGATCTTCTCCATCGGTATCCTGGTCGACGACGCCATCGTGGTGGTGGAAAACATCGTCCGCCACCTGCGCCTGCCCGCCAACAGCGGCCGTCCCACGGTAAAGATCGCCACCGAGGCGGTCATCGAGGTCGGCAACCCAACTATCCTCGCAACTCTGGCGGTCATCGCCGCCATCCTGCCGATGGCCTTCGTCGGCGGCCTGATGGGCCCCTATATGCGCCCGATCCCGATCGGTTCCTCGGCCGCCATGGTCTTTTCGCTGTTCATCGCCTTCACCGTCACCCCCTGGGCCGCCACCCATCTCCTCAGGCAGCGCCCTTCCGGCCATGCCGTCGAGGACGGCCATGGCGGCCATGGCGACGATCATATGCCGGATGACTGGTTCACCAGGATCTACCACCGGATCATGGACCCCCTGCTCGGCCACGCCAGTTGGCGCGTACTGTTCTTTCTGATCATCATCACCCTGCTCCTGGCCGCCTGTTCGATGGTCTGGTTCGGTCTGGTCAAGGTGAAGATGCTGCCGTTTGACAACAAGAGCGAGTTCCAGGTCATCCTCAACATGCCCGAGGGCTCGACCCTGGAACACACTGCCAGGGTGGCTATGGAAATGGGCGATGCGGTCAGCGAAGACCCGGATGTGGTCAACTACCAGATCTATGCCGGCACGGCCTCGCCCTATAATTTCAACGGCCTGGTACGGCACTACTTTCTCCGCAGCGGGCCGGCAGTCGCCGATATCCAGGTGAATCTCCGGCCCAAGGGCGAGCGAGACCTGCAGAGCCACGATATCGCCGTCCGCCTGCGTCCGGCCGTGGCCGCCATCGCCCGAAAATACGGAGCGGCGGTGGCGGTGGCCGAGGTCCCGCCGGGTCCGCCGGTCCTCCAGACCCTGGTTGCCGAAATCTACGGACCGGATGAGGCCGAACGACTGAAGCTGGCGAAAAAGGTCAAGGAAATCTTCAACAGCACCGAGGGGGTGGTCGATGTCGACTGGTTCCAGGAAGAGGATCGGACGCGCCAAATCCTTACTATCGACAAGGAAAAGGCGGCCTTGAACGGCATCTCGGAGGGCCAGATCACCCGCTCGCTGGCGATCGCCGTAGGCGGCCTCTCCTTCGATCTCTTCCATCAGCCGAAGGACAAGGAGGAGATCAATATCGTCCTGGAAATGCCGATCGCCTCCCGGGCCAGGATCGAGACCCTGCTCAACATCTCCCTCCGTCCGGATATGATGCCCCAGGCCCCGCTTGTACCGCTCCGGGAACTGGTGCATATCAGCGAGCAGGCGGTGGAACAGCCCCTGTACCGGAAAAACCTGAAACCGGTGACCTACGTCACCGGCGATCTCGCCGGATCGGTGGAGAGCCCGGTCTACGCGATCTTCGACATGAACACCAGGCTGCAGCAGCTCAAGGCCACCGATTTCGGCGGCAAGGATGACAAGATCAGCCTGTACAACCTCAACCAGCCGTTTTCCGACCTCGAACCGGCGATGAAATGGGACGGCGAGTGGCATATCACCCTCGAGGTCTTCCGGGATCTCGGTCTCGCCTTCTGCGTGGTGATGATCCTGATCTATATGCTGATGGTCGGCTGGTTCAAGGACTACATCACGCCGCTGGTGGTCATGGCCGCCATCCCCTTTTCGCTGATCGGCATCCTGCCGGCCCACTGGGGCTTCGGCGCCTTCTTCACCGCCACCTCGATGATCGGCTTCATGGCGGGGGCAGGCATCGTCGTCCGCAACTCGATCATCCTCGTCGATTTCATCGAACTGCGGATCCGGGACGGTCAGCCGCTGGCCAAGGCCGTGGTCGACGCCGGGGCCATCCGCTTCCGGCCAATGCTCCTCACCGCCCTGGCGGTGGTGGTCGGCGCCTCGGTCATCCTCGCCGATCCGATCTTCCAGGGACTGGCCATCTCGCTGATGTTCGGAGAAATAGCCTCCCTGCTCGTCAGCCGCATGGCCGTGCCGGTCCTCTACTTCATGGTCAAGAAACATCAACATCCCGAATATACGGCCGTTACCCGGGAGAGGTGAAAGACATGGCGAAAAACAGCCAGAGGCCCGTGGACACCGCAGCCGACAGCGCGTCGCCCTGCATCTTTGAACCCTTTCAGGACCGCCTCAGCCGGGATGTCAGGAACGCCCTGTCGCGGGCCCTGGCCCTGGCCCTGGCCGAAAGAAATCCAGCCCCTTTCGAGACCGCGGCGGCATCTTTTCTGAACCGGGATCCCGATCGCTGCTATAAGGACTATATAGAGAGCCGTCTCAACAGATATCGCCTGGCCTTTGCCCGCATCCAGCTGGGTGACCAGGATCCCTTCCGACAGGGGCTTGTACTCTGGGACCTGCAGTTGTTTTTTGAAATGCACGAGGTCCTGGAGCACGCCTGGTATCATGCCGAGGGCAACAGGAAGACCGTGCTCCAGGCCATGATCCGGGCCGGCGGGGTCTACGTCAAGCTCGAATACGGCTATACCCGGCAGGCCGCCAAGATAGCGGCAAAGGCCCTCAGCGTCCTGGAAAACAATACGGCCCTGCTGGGCGAGTATTTCGCCCCCGGGGAACTGCTGCAGGCCCTCAAAACCCTTGCGCCGATCCCTCCCGTTCTCCTCAGGAACGATGAGGGTCCGGAGCAAGGCCAAAGCAAAAAAAAGGCCCCCGGGACAGCTGTCCCGGAGGCCTGATCAAGGGCTGTATCCTGCCTGCTATTGCCCGGCAGGAGTTTCGATAATCGGCGGCGGTGTGGAAAATACGTCGTCTTCAGGCGCGTTTCCCCCCTGCTCCCCGGTGTTCCGGGTTTGAAGGGGATTCATCTGGCTGTCTGCTGTGGCAATGAGCTGGGGATCGATGGCATTCATCTCCTGCTCCACCCTCTGGATGTTGCTGAGGACCTTGTCGGTGATATCGGCCCGCGGGTACTTGACCAGGATATTTTTCAGCAGGCGCCGGGACTCGATCAACAGCTTTTTCCTGCTTTCCAGGTCGGCCGTCCTGGTGTAGCGGCTGAAGAGATCGGCCGCCTTGGCCCGATCATCCCTGGCCGCAAGCGAAGAGATCTCGCTGATCTTGGCATCCGCCTTACCGGCATATTCGGTCTCCATCATGCCGTTGAAGACGTTGATCGCCTCGTCATAGCGGCCGGATTTGACGAGCATCATACCGTTGTTCCAGCGCTGCTCCAATTCCTGCAGCTTGCCCGTCTTCGAGGTTTCCTGCTCAACCGCCTCCGCCATCACCAGTTCGTCGTTCTTGGCATGAAGGAGATCGAGCTGCTGATCGTTAATGATGTCGGGACGCTGTTCCTTGATTCTGGCCATGGCTTCCTGGAATTTCTTCTCGCCGGCCAGCCGGTCGATCTCCGCAACCAAGCCTTTGAACCAAAGGTCCGCCACTTCTATCGCCTTTTTTCGAATCGTCTCGACATTCGAGCGGACTGTCGAACCAGGATAGGCCTTCAGAAACTTCTCCGCCTCCCAGACAATCTTGTAGCCGTCCTGTTCCGGTAGATAGCCGAGGTAATTGCGGATGAGCCCGGAATACTCGGCCAGTTCAAGACTTTTCTGATCGCCACCAAGGATCCCGAGATGCATTTTTGCCCAGTTGTCAACACCGCCGAGAGCCAGATAATCCTTGGAAATGCGGATATACTGGATCTGGGCCTCGGGAAATCTGCCGGTGCCGACATAGAGGTCGGCAAGGGCCTTGCGCAGAGAGAAGAGATCGGTCGGCCGTTCATCGCCCGACTCCATTTTCTCGACCATCCCTCGATAGATTTCCGCGGCCTCTTCTTCCTTCTGCAAAGAGATCAGGGCCTCGGCATAGAGCACCCGGGTCCTGGCAGAGACCTGCTCCTGTTGATCGACCGGAATCTGCTGCCAGGCCTGGACGACGCCCTTATAGTCCTTCGCCGCCGACAGGGTGGCCATTTCCGCTTCGAGAGGAAGTCCAGTGGTCCCGCCCCCCGGTGAAACGGCAGCCTGCTGCGGCGTGGCCGATTCACTCAGCAGGCTGCCGCAGGCACCCTCGACAAACTCGATGTCGCTTCGCTGCAGTTCCTGCATCTTCATGCTGTACATGCTGTTTGCCGCCACATCGCTGCGGTCGCCGCTCTCGACGGCGGTGCGCAGGGTCGTGTAACCGGCGAGCAGCCGCTGCATCTGCTGGTAGCAGTCAGCCATCTCGGCTGTCTGTTCCTGATTGAGAACGGAAGGGGCGGAAGTGCTGTTGAGCGTATTCCACCGGGCAAATTTCCTGTTATATGCGGCAATACGGCCGTCGATGGCCTCAAGCGCAGGAGGTCTCATCGCTCCCGAGGTCTCGGATTCAAGGGCCGCGTCTGTGCCCCGGGACGCTGCCTGCCGTCCTGATGGCGAGGGCCCGGCCGATTCCGGGAGTTGATCTGCAGGTGGGCCGGCAATGGTCCTTTCCTCGATAAAGGTATCTTCCGACCCCATCGAAGAAGGCGTCTGTTGCTGGGCCTGGTAACAACCACCGAGCATTGTCAGACAGCTCAGGGCGGCAGCAAGAAGGAGTGTTTTTTTCATAGTCAACGTGTAAGGGAGAGTTTCTCTGCGTTTCTTTTCCGTTGCCGGATACCTGACGGAATAATCGCACAATCCGGTTTGCGTCTCCGGCAGGCAACCGGGTTTTCTGCATTTCTCTAAAGACTCATGCAGGTTAGGCAGTATCTTACCACAGAATTTTGACCAGTGCCAAGGCAAAGAGGCGCCGGCCGGACAAAAGAGTCCCCGTTCTCCGCCGCCGGCAGGTCGTCAGTTGGCAGCTTGATCTTCCCTGGTATTTCGCCAGAACGGCTGGAAATTCCTGGTCAATACCAGGCCTCCGCCTTCGCCAAGCTGGCCGAAAGTCATGACCGAGGGCTGATACCGATCACCTTCGGCAACTACCCTGGTGGGTTCGCTCACCACTCCGCCCTGTTCCGCCGCCGCAGCAAAGTTGAATTGCCCGAGATTGTCACGCAGCAGTGAGATGCCGTTGACCGGAGGATCGGCCGTTTCGAGTCGCTGGGCGTAGCCTTTTTCCCGGATGAGCATGTTGACGATATCGATCCAGGCCGGCAGGGCCCCGGCAGACCCGGTGATCCGGGTGCTGCTGCGTTTCATCACCTTGTTGTCATCATAACCGACGTAGACCCCGACCGTATAGCCGCCCTGCATCGTCAGGGTGCTTCCTTTCTCGGCGAGGCCGGGAAGATAGCCGTAAAACGAGGCGTTGGTATAACGGTTGGCGGTGCCGGTCTTGCCGAACAACGGCACGGGCAGACCGGCAACCTTCTTCCCGCCGGCCTGTTGCCCCTGATGCAGCCTGACCCCCTTATCCGCCTGTCGCCCTGTACCGTACTTGACGACATTTTCGAGGATATGGCCGAGGGCGATGCGGGTCTTCGCATCGACCACGATCTTCACCCGCCGGTGTGGTCGATAGAGGATCTCGCCGCTGGCCGATTCGATCCTGTCGAGCACGGCCAGGACATCCTTGTCCTCGTCGTTTTCATAACCATAGGTGCTGACCTTGCCGGTCACCAGTCCCTCATAGATCCTTGTCATCTCAAGAAGGGTCACCACGTTTGCGCCGAGGGGAAAGGACAGGACCGGTTCGAGCTGACTGCCGACCCCGAGTTGTCTGGCAAACTCGATGAGATAGCGCAGTCCGACCAGGACACGGAAATCATCGACCGCCGCCAGGGCTTCGAAACTGTAGGGAGGCAGTTGCTTCAGGCGCTGCAGTTCGGCCTCTATCTGCCGTTCCGCCAGATCATAGGCGGCGACGGAGAGCTTGCCGTTCAGTTTGACCTTGTCGAAAAAAGCCTGGAATTCACGATCGTCGAAAAAAGAGAGAATTCTCCGCAGATCGGCCTTGCCGACCCTCTGCAGGGAGGGTGAGGCGGAACCGGAATTGCGAAAGATATACTCCCCCGTCGCCTGATCGTAAAAGAGTTCGGCGGAAGTTGCCCCGGAACTGAAGGAATCAGGCTCGAAGGGGCCCAGTGGGTCTTCGACATGCAGGATAAAAGTCCGCAGTTTACGCCGCAGTTCAGCCAGGGCCAGAAAAGAATCGGAGAGAATCCCCTGGCGCATGCTCAACTCCTTCCGATCATTATCGAAGCTCCCGGCCCGCCCGGAGGCGAAGTCCCGATAGATCCGTTCGCGGATCTTCTCAAAGCCGAGGCCGTAATGCAGTTTCTTCAGGGTCCTGTATTCCTCGAGCATGCCCTCGAAGATAAAATCGGCCTCAAGGTTGTTTACCGCGACGTGGAAAGCCGCCGAACGCAGGACCGTATCGTTGATATGAATCCCGTGCTTGTCCCGGATCCTGTCCCGGTAATTCTTATAGGGCTCCTCTGCGCTGCCGGCTTTCTGCGGCGCCAATCCCAGCCTCTCGGCAACCTCTCGGAACTGCTGAGGATCGAGGTGATCGCAGAGATGGGCGGCAAGCCATACCGAGGCCAGGTTTTCGGAATGCACCCCGGCCCAGCTCATCGATACCGTTTCAAAGGGGCTGATATGGTCAGGCCGGGGAAAGTACGGTACGCCTTGGAAAATAAAGATATCGCGTTTATTTGCCAGCAGATCGGCGCTGTTCCAGCCAAGCTGCAGGGCGGCGGCATAGACGAAGGGCTTGAAGGAAGAGCCCATGGTCCTCCTGGCATAGACCGCCCGATTGAAAAAGCGGTTCTCGACGCCGCCGGCCATCGCCCTGATCGCCCCGTCCTTTAAGACCATGGCACCGCCCTGGATCTCCGGGAACTTCTCCAGGTCGAGGACCGCCGTGCCGTCGGCGTTCATCTCCCTGACACTCACCCAAAGCCGGTCGCCGACCTGCAGCTGGGAGAGCAGCCGACCTTCGTCCCTGGCTGCCGGTTCCGCCCAGAGATCCTGCGCCCACTTGACCCGGGCCTCGATCATCCGGTCCAGCCCCCGACGATCAATGATGCCGCGCCCAAGACGATTGTCGAGGAGTACTTCGACGGCCAGGTCCGCCCCTTTGCCGCTGATCTTGGCAATTTTGCCGAAGACGAAGGCCAACTTCTTCAGGGTCCCGTCCCCGTCATAGTCGAGGTCTTTCAGTCTGGCCTGGACCTCCGCCCGCTCAAAACCACTGAGACGGACATCCAGTCGGGACAGTTCCCGGCGCAGGGCGTAAAGGGTCTCCTCCTGGAGATTCCTGTCGACCGTGGTGATAATCCGCACCCCGGAAGTGGCGACATTGGCAATGCCATGGACCGCAAGCGCCCCCTGAACCTCGGAAGAAGATACCGCATCCTTGACCATCTCCAGGGCGTAATCAAGCGAATAGCCGACTTTGCCCTGCCTGAAGCGGATCTCGCTGGCACGGGCCTGATTGTAGGTCGGTTCGTTGATCATGCCCATTTCCAGCATCTGATCGAGGACATAATTCTTGCGGATGGCCGCCTGGCGCCGGGCCTCGGTTTCGGCCTCGTCGGTCTTCTTGATGAACGGGTTGTAAAAATTCGGCCGTTTGACGCTGCCGGCGATAAAGGCGCACTCGACCAGGGTCAACTCCTCCGGTTGCTTGTCGAAATAATAGCGGGCGGCCACTCCCAGGCCATGGCCGTTGCCGCTGACAAAAAACTGATTGGCGTAGAACTCGAAAATCTTCTCTTTCGGATAATGGTATTCAAGGCGAAGGGCGAAGAGCAGTTCCTTGAGTTTCGCCTGCAGTGAGCGATCCATCCTCTTGAACAGATTCTTGGCGGTCTGCTGGGTAAGGCTGCTGCCCCCCTGAACGACCTTGCCGGCCTCCAGGTTCCTCACGGCGGCCCGCAGGATGCCGACAACATCAAAGCCGATATGTGAGAAGAACCTGTTGTCCTCGGAGGCGACCAGGGCATCGACAAAGGCCTGGGGGATCTGTCCATAGTTCACATACTGGCGATGGGCGCTGTCGAAAAAGACCCCAAGCTTGGTTACTCCGTCACTGTAGAAGACATCGCTCTCTTTACTGAGGATTTTCTTGATATTTTCGACGCGAATTTCATCTCCCGGATGCAGGACGACGAACCAGTAGCAGACTGCGGCCAGCCCCAGGACACAAAGAAAGGTAGATATAAGGAAAAAATAGAAAAGTTTTTTTAACATGGCATGTCCCCGGCGTTTGCGTTTTATCGGTGCATTCCTGCGGGCAATTAGGCACCAATAAAATTCTTCCGGGCGGATAATTTCTTGCAATTCCAGAAAACATCGGTTTTAACTACAGTAGTTTTATTCGGACCCGCACAGCAGATGTGCAATGTACATGGTTACTTAAGATATCTCAACAAGCTTTTGGCAGGGAGAGACACCGCGGCTCCCAACTTCCTCGAAAGGCTGTAGACACACGGAAACGCGCATGTTCTACGAACATTCCAGACATCTCCACCTGATACTCGCAATCCTGGTTGCCGTTTTCCTTTCCGGTTGTGCCGGTGAAAACCGTCTCAGCCAGACCGGCAACTCTTACGGAACAGCCGAAAGCCAGGACAGCGAGGAGGCCGATGATCCGGATCTCAGCCTGGAAAGTGCAGAGCCTCAGGGCAGCCTGGATCAGGAACTGGCCGCCCTGCGCCAGACCGGCATGTGGGATAGCAATACTTCCCCGGTCATCCGCCGGGATATCGAGAACTCAGCATACACCTTTCCAGTCGTCCTCAACAAACAGGTACAGATGTACCTGGACCTTTTCCAGACCAGGCAGCGGGGCATTTTCACCAGTTGGCTTTCCCGCGCCTCCATCTACCTGCCCCTCATGAAGAAGGAGCTGAAAAATGCCGGTCTGCCCGAGGAACTTGTCTACCTGTCAATGATTGAAAGCGGCTACAATCAGCGGGCCTGTTCACCCGCCAACGCCGTGGGGTTGTGGCAGTTCATGCATGGCACCGGCCGGCAGTACAATCTGGATGTGAACACCTATGTCGATGAACGGAGGGATGCCGAGAAATCGACAAAGGCAGCCGTCGCCTTTCTGGCAGATCTCTACAAAGAGTTCGGTGACTGGCACCTGGCAGTCGCGGCCTATAACGGCGGTCCGGGCAAGATCCGCAAAGGTCTGGAAAAATATTCGGTCACCAGTTTCTGGGAATTGGCCCGGGAAGACTATCTGGCCCTTGAGACCAAGCGGTATGTACCGAAACTGATAGCTGCCATCATCATCGCGAAGAACCCGGAAAAATTCGGTTTTTCCAATACTCCGCAAATGCGGCCACTGCAGTATGCCACCCTGAAAACCCCGCCCGGGCTCAGTCTCGATGCACTGGCGCTGGTCTGCAACACCTCAGTCAAGGAAATCAAATTTCTCAATCAGGAACTGCGCCAGGGCAAGACCCCGCCGAACCGTCCCGATTACGAAGTGAAAATACCTGTCGCCGCCCGGGAAGTGGCAAGCAAGAATATTTCCCGCCTGCACAGCGTGGTGACGACCGGCTTCAAATCCCACCGGATCAAGCGTGGTGAAACCCTTTCCTCGATCTGCAGGACCTATGGCATCAACAAGACCACCCTGCTGAAGGTCAACAATCTCCGGAGTCAAAAACTGAGCCGCGGACAGTATCTCAGGATACCGTACAATGTCGCGAGCTATCAGCTCCTTCCCGCAGGGAGCAAAATGGCCCTGGCTGGAAATAAGAGCAATCTTATTCTCCACCGCATAAAGGCCGGCGAAAGTATCTCGCAGATAGCCACCAGATACGCTGTTTCCGCGAAAGAAATCGTCGCCTGGAATAATCTTGGAAGCGCACATAAGATCAGTGTCGGCCAGCAATTGGCCCTTTATCCCGGCAACAAGACGATCCTTACCGTCCCCGGCGAGCTGATGGCCGGAACTGCCAATGACGATGCAGCTGTCATCGCCTCTTCCGGCAATGACAGCCTGAAAAAGGCCAGAGTGCTGACTGCCGACAAGAAGAAGGTATCCCGTTCTCTTGCCGCCGTGCCGACCGACAGAACAAAGGCTTCGACACTGGTCGTCACCAGCAAGAAAAAGAACACTGTCAAAATTGCCCAGCTGGACACCGTCAAGACAATCTCAACCCCGGCCGTCCAGAAAAGAAAATCAACCTCCTCAGCCATAGCTACCCGTACAGCGCCGGAGAAATCCGCCGTCACCCTGACTCCCAGGAAAAAGAAGACTGTCGGCGGCAACACCCCCGAAGGCGACAGGTACAGCTGGTATAAGGTCAAACAGGGCGATACCCTCTGGACCATTTCCCAGAAATTCAATACCTCATCGCTGTTGATCAAGGAGTGGAACAATCTCAAGACCAACGTCATCCACCCCGGCAGTCAGCTGAAAGTGAAAAACGCCTGAAAGACAGCCCGCATCGCCTGATCAACCGGTACGCCAGAGCGGCAACATCTCTCCGGCGAGCACCGGCAGTCCATTGCGGCGCGTGTTATCTTCGCCTTCGCCGCAATAACTGTTTTCTCCGCCTACAATCTCATGGTACAAACGAAGCGGACTGTCATTTCTCTCATTCGCCCACATAGCAATACAATATACAAATATGACCTCACAGGCCCCCATGGCGGGTGACTATGGTTCCGATGTCCATATTCTCACCCATGCCGACCGTCTCATTATCCTAGTCGGCACGGCCCATATCTCGCAGGAATCAACCGATCTCGTCCGCCGGGTTATCAGCCTGGAAGAGCCGGACTGCGTCTGTCTCGAACTCGACGACAAGAGATACCTGGCCCTGACCCAGAAAGAACGCTGGCAGTCGCTCGACCTCAAAGAGGTATTGCGCAGGAAACAGTTGTCCACCCTGGTGATCAACCTGCTCATGGCAGCCTACCAGAAAAAACTCGGTGGCAAGCTGGGCGTGATACCGGGGGCGGAACTGCTGGCGGCGGCCGAAACGGCCAGGGACAGACAGATCCCCATATCGCTTTGCGACCGGGACATCCGCATCACCCTGCGCAGGGCCTGGAAGTCCACCTCGCTCTGGAAGAAAAGCTATCTGCTCACCACACTCCTTGCCAGTCTTTTTGATGATACCGAGATCAGCGAGGAGAAGCTGACCGAATTGAAGAGAAAGGATGTCCTCAGTGATTTGATGGATGAGTTGGGTGAGACCTTTCCCGACCTCAAACGGGTCCTGATCGATGAACGGGATATCTTTCTGGCCGAAAAGATCAAGACCTCGCCCGGGAAGCGGCTGGTGGCCGTCGTCGGCGCCGGTCACATTGCCGGCATCGTCAGGGAGTTCGCGCATGACAATCGCGGGCGGATCGCCGAAATAAACACCATCCCGCCGGTTTCCAAGGTCTGGAAGCTGGCGGGATGGGGCATTCCGGCACTCATCATCGGTTCACTCATCGCCATCGGCATAAAAAAGGGTGCCGCCGTTGCCGGCGCCAATTTCCTGTTCTGGGTCCTGGCCCATGGCATCCCCGCGGCCTGCGGGGCGATGCTGGCCCTGGCCCACCCGTACACTACCCTCGGGGCCTTCTCAGCCGCCCCATTCACGAGCCTGAGCCCGTTGATCGGGGCCGGTTATGTCACCGCCTTTATCCAGGTCATGCAACGACCGCCGGTGGTGCGGGAATTCGAGACCGCCGGTTCCGACATGGCCACGGTCAAAGGCTGGTGGACCAATAAACTTCTGCGGGTCATCCTCGTTTTTTTCCTGACCACCCTGGGTTCAGCACTCGGCACCTGGATCGGCGGGTACCGGATCCTGAGCGACCTTGTCAGCTGAACAGCAGCACCCTCTGCATATCCATCCACCCTCTCACATTAATAAACCTATGAACGAAATAATAGAACAGGACCCCACTCCTCTCAGCTCCCGGCAGAAGAAATATCTCAAAGGACTTGGACACGCCCTTACCCCGCTGGTACTGATCGGCAAGGAAGGGATCAGCCAGGGGCTCATTGCGGCAACGGCACTTGAACTCCTCCGCCATGAACTGATTAAAGTGAAGGTAGGCAACAACAGCGGCCTCGAGAAGAACGAAGCAGCCCGGGTCATCACCGCCGCCACTGGCAGCAGCCTGGTCCAGTTGATCGGCAAGACCATGCTCCTGTATAAGAAAAACCCCAAACGGCCGAAGGAGGAACGGATCATCCTCCCCAAGGGTTGACATGCCTCGACTGCCGCCGGCCTGAAGTAGTTTCGGAGCCTCATCAGCCAACCGGCGGCGTTTCAATAAACTCCAGCGATCCGTCGGATCATGCCCCTGAAAATGATATGGTGGATCGGCATTAGGGCATGCCAGTAGAGCCGCCCCCACAGCCCCCGCGGCCGGAAGGTGGCCCTCTGCTGCAGGACGTTTTGGTCGTCTAATGAAAACTCCAGCCAGGCCTCGCCGGGCAGCTTCATCTCGGCATACAGCAGGAGGCGCCGGCCAGTCCGGTCGGCCAGCAGCACACGCCAGAAATCGAGGGCCTCGCCGGCATGCAGGGTGTCGGCGCTGGTTCTGCCCCGCCTGAGCCCGACACCGCCCGCAAGCTTATCGAGAAAGCCCCTGAAACGCCAGAGCCAGTGCAGGTAATACCAGCCTCTGTCCCCACCGATTTCCCAGACCCTCTGCATCACCGCATCGGGATTGCTGACGAGGAGGGTACGCGTATCCTGCAGACAGCCGAATTGCGGGACCTGGATATGGTCGGAGATATTGCCTTTGAATCGGCCGCTGACCAGGGAATCCTTCCAGCTTGAGAGAATGGTATTCTGCTCAATCGCATCGAAGGCTGCCTTGATCGTCATGATATATGACTTGGGCTGCAGAGCGAGGATCTTCATGATCTCGTTGTCGCGACAGACCACCTCCACTTTCATGCTGCTCACCAGTGTCACGGCCAGGGCGAAGCTTGTCGAGGTGATGAAATACAGCCAGTACGAAGAGAGTCTCGGGGTCATTACCGGCACTGTCCAGATCGCCCGTTTCAATCCCCGCACCTCGGCATAGCCGAGTAGCATCTCTTTGTAGGTCAGGATGTCCGGCCCGCCGATATCGAAGCTGCGTTTAAAGGTCTCCTCTTTTTGCAGGCAACGCAGGAGCAGTTCCATGACATCACCGATACCGATGGGCTGACAGCGGGTGTTCAGCCAGGCGGGCGCGATCATCACCGGCAGTTTTTCCACCAGATCCCGGATGATTTCAAACGAGGCACTGCCTGAACCGACGATGATGCCCGCCCGCAGGGTGGTCAGGCTGAAACCGCCGGCGGCGAGGGTATCTTCGACCTTCTTGCGCGAGGCCAGATGACGGGAAAGAGTATGCTCATTGACGATACCGCTGAGATAGATGACCTGGGCCACCTCCAGTTCGTCCATCCTCTCCCGGAAATTGACGGCCGAGCGATACTCCAGCTGGTCGAACCGGCCGGAAGACGACATCGAATGGACCAGGTAATAGGCGCATTCAATACCCTCAGGGATAGCAGCAAGCGACCCGCGTTCGAGCAGATCAGCCTCGACCGTCGTCACCTTCGCCTGCAAGGCCGGCAGGACGGTAAACCGTTTCCGATCCCTGACACAACAGACCACCTCATGCCCATCCGCCACCAGCCTCGGCAGCAGTCGCTTTCCAATATAGCCGGTGGCCCCGGTCAGCAGTACTTTCACTCGCGTACCTCCCTTGTTGATTGCCGGCGGCAATCCGAGGTATTCATTGCCTTCTGCCATGTGCGGCGCACCGTACCGCCGCAGGCCTCTCTCACGGCAGCCTGGCAGTGCGTCGATCGATTTCTCATACCATAAGACGATTTCTGGAAAAGACAGTCACACCTCTCCGTTTTCACCCCGACCCCGAGGGCATTGTTCGCCTTGCAGCACACCGGCCGCCCTTCAGTCCGCCGGGACGACTCAGGGATCGTCTTCATCGCATGGGTAAAGGGCAGGCAGGCACAATTCTCAATGCCGTCACCGAAAAAAGGATAATCACCGGGTGGAAATATTTTGCCTGCCTGTGAGGATCTGAGTGACGGGCTGACTGGGATGACCTGCAGTGTTCATACCGGGACAAGGGTTTCCACCTGAGCGGTGTTACCGTGACAGAGATCCGGTGAGACAAAGCGGGATGAAAGTCTCGTGGGAAAATCACCGATCCGATCCGGCCAAAAGAGGCTCTGCAGACTTTAAGGCTGATGATCAATCGAGAGAAAAAATCAAGGTCGGGCTGTCCTGACAGGCGAGGACCAGTTGCGTATCGGCCGCGCCGGTGAGAACCCTGTCGGCCGCTTCCCGGGCCAGCTGCGGGTTGTTGTTGGTCTCACTGAGATGGGCCAGCACCACCATTTTCAGGTTCCGGTGCATGACATTTTTGAGGAACTCAGCGGCGTCCTCATTGGCCAGATGACCCTGGCTCGAGCGGACCCGCTGCTGCAGGGCCGGAGGATACGGGCCATTCTTCAGCATTTGCAGGTTATGGTTGAATTCCAGGATAAGAGCGTCGCAGCCGCTAAGCCGCTGCTGCATGAGATGGGTCACCTTGCCGGTATCGGTGCAATAACCGAGACTCGCCCGTTCACTCCTGATCAGATAGCCTACGGGGTCCGCCGTATCATGAGAAATCCGAAAGGACCTGATGAGCAGGTCCTTGATGACGAACTCTTCGCCGGTCGTGAATTCCTGCCGCTTCCAGAGTGCCTTCAACCGGCCTTCGCCGGCGGCGAAGGTCCCGGGATTGGCATGGACCGGCAGGCTGCTGCGCCTTGACAGGACGCCGACTCCGGCAAGATGATCGTTATGTTCGTGGGTAAGGCAAATCGCATCGAGATCGGCGACGTCCTTGCCGATCCGCTGCAGCCTGCCGACAATCTCCTTGCCGGAAAAGCCGCCGTCGATGAGAATGGCCGTGCCGCCGCATTCGATATAGATGCAGTTTCCCCTGCTGCCGCTGCCCAGTACGGAAAAACGCATGTCACACCCCGGTATGGCCGAAGCCGCCTGCAGCCCTGGCCGTGGCCCCCAGTTCCGCAACGACCCGCAGTTCGGCCCGGGCAACCGGGGCCAGGATCAGTTGGGCGATACGGTCGCCCCGTCGTATCGTGTACGGGGCATTTCCCAGGTTGATCAGGGCGATTTTCACCTCGCCGCGGTAATCGCAGTCGATGGTCCCGGGACTGTTGATCAAGGTTATGCCATGCCGGATGGCCAGGCCGCTGCGCGGTCTGACCTGGATCTCGTAGCCGGCCGGGATGGCCACGGCAAATCCTGTCGCGACCAGAAGGATACGGCCGGGTTCGAGGCAGTGTTCCACATCGACTGCCGCCTGCACATCCATTCCGGCCGCCAGGGCGGACTGGTATCCGGGCATCTGAAGATCCCGGCTTTTTTCCGGATGCAGCCAGCAGAACTCGACCGTCACCGCCTCCAGATCATGTTCCTGCATGGTGTTCATTGCCTCCTCTCATCACGACATAAAAAAACGCCGACCCAAAAGAGGCGGCGTTTTCAGCAGCACGGGAAATCAGCAGAATCTACTCCATCAGGGCCTTGCGGCTGAGACGGATACGGCCCCTGTTGTCGACATCAAGGACTTTGACCTCGACCTCGTCACCCTCGTTGAGCACATCGGTCACCTTCGCAACCCGTTTGACATCGAGTTCGGAGATATGGATCAGGCCATCGGTACCGGGCAGGATCTCGACAAAAGCACCGAAATCCTTGATAGTCTTGACCACGCCCTTGTACACCGCACCGATTTCGACCTCGGCGGTAATCTCCTTGACCCGCTGAATGAGAGCCTCGGCCAGGGTGCCATTGACGGTAAACATCTTCACCAGACCGGTGTCATCGACCTCGATCTTGGCGTCATACTGAGCAGAAAGCTCTTTAATGATCTTGCCGCCGGGGCCGATGATATCCCGGATCTTATCGGGGTTGATCTTATGAACGAAATATTTCGGGGCATGCTCGGCAACTTCTTCTCTCGCCCGGGAAATGCCCTTTTCCATCTCGCCGAGGATATGCAGACGTCCCGCCTTGGCCTGGGCCAGGGCCCCCGCCATGATGGTCCTGTCCACCCCGCTGATCTTGATATCCATCTGCAGGGAGGTGATCCCATGCTCGGTCCCGACCACCTTGAAATCCATGTCGCCGAGATGATCCTCATCACCAAGAATGTCGGAGAGGATGACAACCTTGTCTCCCTCCTTGATCAGCCCCATGGCGATACCGGAGACCGGACACTTGATCGGCACGCCGGCATCCATCAGGGCCATGCTGCCGCCACAGACCGTTGCCATGGAGGAAGAGCCATTCGATTCGAGGACCTCGGAAACCACCCTGATGGAATACGGGAAATCCTCTTCCGGGGGCAGGACCGCGGAAAGACCGCGCATGGCCAGATTGCCATGACCGATATCCCGGCGGGATGGACCCCGCAGGAACCGGGCCTCGCCGACGCAGTAGGGAGGGAAATTATAATGCAGCATGAAACGGTTGTTTTCTTCACCGGTCAGGGTCTCCACCCGCTGCTGATCCCGTTCACTCCCCAGGGTGGCGGACACCAGGGCCTGGGTCTCGCCACGGGTGAAGAGGGCGGAACCATGGGTCATCGGCAGGTAGGAGACTTCACAGCTGATGGGGCGGACCTGATCGAACTTTCTGCCATCGATGCGAACCTCCTGATTGACGATATTCTCCCGCATGAAGGATTTCTTGAAAGAGGAAAGCAGATCACCGATTTCCCCGGCACGGTCGCCGGTCTCATCAAGGGTCGAGACGACGGAGGCCTTGAGTGCGGAATAAAGATTGCCCCGCTCCATTTTGTCGGCGGTGGAGATTACCTTTTCCATACCGACGGCAGCGATCTCGCGAACCCTGGCCAGGAGGGCCTCATCAACAACCACAGGTTCCACCTGACGCTTGGGCCGGCCATGGGTCTTCTGCAGGTTCTCCTGCAGGTCGATGAGCGGCTGCAACTGCTCGTAGGCGTGAAAGATGGCGGAAAGGACGGTGTCCTCACTCAGCTCATCGGCCCTGCCCTCGACCATGACCACGGCATCGCGGGTGCAGGCCACCATCAGGTCCATCGTCGAATCGACGAGCTCCTTGGCGGTCGGATTGAGAATGAACTGGCCGTCGACACAGGCCACCCGGCCACCGGCCACCGGCCCGTCAAAGGGAATATCGGAAATCGACAGGGCGCATGAAGCGCCGGTCAGGGCCAGAACATCGGGATTATTCTGCTGATCGGCCGAGAGGACCGTGGCGATAACCTGGGTTTCGGCACGATACCCCTTGGCAAACAGCGGCCGCAAAGGACGATCGATGATCCGGCAGGTCAGGACCTCGTGATCGCTTGGCCTGCCGATCTCCCTGCGGAAATAATTACCGGGTATCCTGCCCACCGCGGCGAGTTTTTCCTGGTATTCAATGGTCAGAGGCAGGAAACCGGCGTCCGGTTTATTGACCCGATCACCAACGACCGTGACCAGCACCATGGTTCCGCCACACTGTACAACGACAGAACCAGATGCCTGTTTTGCTAATTTGCCGGTCTCGATGGAAATGGTCTTGCCACCTATCTCGGCTTCAACTTTTGTAAACATGTTTTCTCCAGATGTTCAGCATCAGGGAAATGCCCAGCGCCATTATCCTGACTGGATTATCCACCAGCCCCGTATGCTCTATTTTAATCGGATTGCCTCAAACAACAAAAAGCTCAGCCGCTCCGATCTTCCGGAACAGGCTGAGCCACAACATGGCACTGACGTACGTATCCACACGATACTCTCCACCAGGGGAGGATATCCTTACTTGCGAAGACCAAGCTCCTGAATCAGTGTCCGGTACTGCTGGACGTCCTTTTTCTTCAGGTACTCCAGGAGACTGCGCCGTTGACCGACAAGCTTGAGCAGGCCCTGACGGGAATGATGGTCCTTGGCATGCACCTTGAAATGTTCGGTCAGATACTGGATACGGTCGGTGAGCAGTGCGATCTGCACCGCTGAGGAACCGGTATCCGACGGATGGATTTTAAACTTTTCGATAATCTCGTTTTTTTTCACTGCTGACTGGGCCACAACGATCCTCCTGAAGCTGAACGCTCGCTCTGATATATTGGAATTTCATTTTATTGTTGTTACGGAGAGGAACCGGACATCCGGTTCACACTACCCTGTACGCTTCTTCCGCCAGGCAGAGAATACCCCCAAAGCAAGGTGGCGACCCCCGGGAATTTCCTCTGTTCCTTGACTTGTTCTGCTTTTCCTACACTATCGGACTCACCGGATTATTGCAACAGATTACGCGCTCCTTCCACAGATAAGGCCGACTTCAAAACCTCTTCCCTGACGTTTTTCGAAGACAGCATTTCACCGGGAAGACTGTCTTCCACGGAAAAACAGCCGCTCCGAATCCGCCGCAATTCCTTGAGATAAGCCCCGCAACCCAGCCTGCGACCGATATCGAAAGCCAGGGAACGGATATACGTCCCCTTGCTGCAGACCACCCGCAGCCGGAGCAGCACCTCATCACCGACCAGCTCTCCGGCACCGTCGGTCCGCTCGAGGGTATGGATGAACACCTCCCGCGGTTCCTTGACGATGTCGATCCCCTTGCGGGCATAATAGTAAAGAGGTCTGCCCTGGTGTTTCAAGGCCGAATACGCCGGCGGCGTCTGCAACTGCCTGCCGCGGAATTCCGCCAGACACCGCTCGATATCGAGGCCTGTTCTTCTGCCGACGGCGCAGCGCCCGGTGATTGCCCCTTCCGGGTCCAGCGTCTCCGTCTCGACACCAAGGCAGAGGGTGGCCAGATACTCTTTTTCGCCGGACATGAAAGAGGAAATCATCCGCGTTGCCGGGCGTCCGGCGCAGAGGATCAGGAGCCCAGAGGCAAAGGGATCGAGTGTCCCGGCATGCCCCACCTTCTTCATTCCCAGAACGCGGCGAAGCTGGTACACCATGGCAAAGGAGGTGGGGCCGGCAGGCTTGTCGACCAGAAACACCCCTGCCTCAAATTCCCTCAGTGCCTCCGGGCAAATAACCGGCACCACCCCGGCCTGACCATTCTCAATCACTGGGCACCCTTGCCGGCTTCTCTCTCCAGGTCCCTGACCAAGGCTTCCAGGACTTCACTGCGTACCTGCTCCAGGTCCTTGCCGTTGAAGCGAAACCCGGCGGCATTGCGATGCCCGCCGCCGTTGAAGAGCTTGGCGATTTCGGCCACGTCGCATTCCCCTTTGGCCCGAAGGCTGACGGAAATCTGGCTTTGCGTCCCCTCCTTGATGAAGACGGCCACCTTGGCGGTGCGCAGTGAACGCGGATACTCGATGAAGCCCTCAACATCCTGCAAATCGGCCCCGCACTGCTTGAGCATCTCCTGCGAGACATGGATGCAGGCGATCTGATCGGAGGCGTAGAGCGTCATGGTCGTCAGGACCAATTCCAGCAGTTTCAGCCGGGAAATGCTGTAATTATCGTAGATGTGGCATGATATCTCAGCCGGTTTTACCCCGATCTCGACCAGTTCTCCGGCAATCTGAAGCGTCCGGGCATGGGTCGAATCGTAGCGAAACGAACCGGTGTCGGTGCAGATCGCCACATAGAGGTCGAAGGCGCAGTTGTAGGAAATATCCACGCCAAGGGCCATGGCCAGTTCATAGACCATTTCTCCGGTCGATGAACGACCAGGCTCAACCCACCGGTATTCACCGTAGTCCTTGTGCGACTTGTGGTGATCGATGACCACAAACGGAGTGATGGCCAGCAGTTCCTCCTTGTATTTCCCCAGGCGACTATCGTCTCCGCAGTCAAGAGCGATGACGATCACGTTGCCGTTGGCCTCCTGGACGAAGGTCTGCAGGACACTCAGCTCAGTTTTCACCCGGTCACAGGCGGGGAGAAAGGCATACAGCTGCGGCACCGGTTCCTCAAGGAAACAGAAGACCTTTTTGCCCAGGCTGTCGAGGATCTCCGCCAGGCCAAGGAGGGAACCGAGGGCATCGCCATCCGGATGGACATGGGTTAGCAGCACGAAATTCTCCGTGTCGCGGATGCCGTTTGTTATCGTTTCAGGAATTCTCCTCACCAGTGTTCCTCTCTTTTGCGATTTCCTGAAAAATGCTGTCAAGATACTGGACCTTTTCGCCTACCTCATCATATCTGAACTGCAGATTGGGCGTATAGCGCATATTCAGGGTCTTGGCCAGATGCGTCCGCATGAATCCCCTGGCCCGCTCAAGGGCAGCAACTGCGGCCTGGATCGCCTTTTTGTCACCGAGGACCGTGAAGAAAACCCTGGCAGAGCTCAGATCGTCACTGACCTCGACCCGGGAGATATTGATGCCGGCGAGCTTCGGGTCACGAACCTTGGTCAGGACCAGTATCGCCAGCTCCTTCTGGATGACGTCGGCAACCCGGGTAGAGCGTTTCTGTTCGGATTTGCCCAGTCCGATGGAGTCAAGTGTCTTTTTCGGATCGAAACTGCCTGTCATTCGCCGCACCTCAATCGAGAGTGGCCTCAACTTCGAGCATGACAAAGGCCTCGAGATTGTCGCCGACCTTCAAATCGTTGAAATTCTCCACCCCGATACCGCATTCGTAGCCGGTCAGGACCTCCTTGACATCGTCTTTGAAGCGACGCAGGGAGCTGATCTTACCAGTATAGAGCACCACCCCGTCACGCAGCACCCGAACCCCGGCATTGCGCTGGATCTTGCCGTCCGTCACCGAACATCCGGCAATGGTGCCGATTTTCGGGACATGGAAGGTCTCCCGGACCTCGGCGGTACCGATGATATTCTCCTTGAAGGTCGGTTCGAGCATACCGACCATGGCATTGCGGATATCATCGAGGGCATGATAGATGACATCATAGGAGCGGACATCAACATTCTCCTTGGCTGCCAATTCCTTGACCTTGGTGGTCGGCCGGACGTTGAAGCCGATGATGATGGCCTCCGAGGCCGATGCCAGGAGGATATCGGATTCGGTGATGGTACCGGTCCCCTCGTGCAGGACCTTGACCTTGATGTCCTTGGTGGAAAGCTCTTCGGCAGCCTTGGCAAAGGCCTCAAGGGTGCCTTGGACATCGGCTCGGATGATCACCCGCAGTTCCTGAACCGCCCCCTCGCTCATCTTCTCGAAGAGTCTGTCAAGCGAGATCTTGGTGTTGGCCCCGAGCTCCATTTCCCGTGCCTTCAAGGCCCTGGCGCTGCTGACGCTCTTGGCCATCTTTTCGTCGGTGACGACGATAAACTCGTCGCCGGCGGACGGCACGCCGGAAATGCCCTGGACCTCGACGGGTATGGAAGGACCGGCCTTTTTCAGAGGCCGCCCCTTGTCGTCAAGCATGGCCCGGACCTTGCCGCTGAACTGGCCGACTACAAAGTGGTCTCCCTGGCTGAGGGTGCCTTCCTGTATCAACACGGTTGCCACGGCGCCGCGGCCTTTATCGAGCTGGGCCTCGACGACCCGCCCTTTCGCCTTCCTGGTAACGTCGGCCTTCAGTTCAAGCATCTCGGCCACCAGCTGGATACTCTCCATGAGGCTGTCGATACCGATATTCTTCTTGGCGGATGTCTCACAGTAGACCGTCTGCCCACCCCATTCTTCGGGGGCCAGATTGAGGTCCGACAGCTCCCTCTTGACCCGGTCGACATCGGCATTGGCTTTGTCGATCTTGTTCACGGCCACCAGTATCGGCACGCCAGCCGCCTGGGCGTGGTGGATGGCCTCCCGGGTCTGATCCATGACACCGTCGTCAGCCGCCACCACGAGGATAACCAGGTCGGTGATCTGGGCCCCGCGGGAGCGCATCTCGGTAAATGCGGCATGTCCGGGGGTATCGACAAAGGTGACGTCGCCGGCGCTGGAACGGACATGGTATGCGCCGATATGCTGGGTAATCCCGCCCGCCTCGCCGACCGCCACATCGGTCTTGCGAATCGCATCGAGGATGGAGGTCTTGCCGTGGTCGACATGGCCCATGACGGTAACTACCGGCGAACGTGGTTTGAGATCCCCGCCCTCTTCCGCCTCATCAAGCATCTGGATGCCGATCTCCTCGGTGATTCCCTGCTCAACCTCATAGCCGAAATCAGTGGCGATCAGCATGGCGGTGTCAACATCGACGGCCTGATTCATCGTGGCCATGACCCCCAGGGCCATCAGTTTGGCAATGACCTCGCTGGCCTTGACCTTCATCCGGCTGGCCAGTTCACTGACGCTGATCGTCTCGAAAACCTTGATCCGTCTTTTGCTGGCCTTCATCTCGGCCACCGGTGAAAGGACCTTGTCCCGGCCCTTGTCCCGTTTGCCTCTTTTGCCCGATCCTCTCGGGTAATCGCTGCCGAAATGGGTGAACTTCACCCCTTTCTTGCCTTTTTTTGCGGCTCCTTTGCCCGGCCGCCAACCTTTCTCATCATCCTCTTCGACGAACGAAGGCAGGTTCTTGCCTTTTTTCTTGTTGCGGGAGGCATCGTCGGCTACCGGCGCCACGACCACATCCGGCACCTTGGCGGCGATCTTCCCGACACCAACCGGCTTGACCACTTTTTTCTTGAACCGCTGGGAGGACGACTCTTCCTCGACTGGAATCTCCATGCTGCCGACAACCCTGGCCAGACCTTTACGGGAAAGAATCTTTTTCTCCTTCTCTTTTTCCGTCTTCACCTTGCGTTCAGGAAAAAACTGTTTAGTCTCAAAAGCCTGGGCTTCAGGCGCAGTCGCCGGTGCAGGTGGATGAACGGGCTCTTCCGCCTGCTCGACAGCCTCTCCGTGCGCTATTTCACCGGCAGAAGTGACCTTTTCGGCAGTGACTTCATGGGAAATTTCCGGGGGCTGTTCCTTTTCAATCGCCGATGGGGGGGCAACTGTCTCCTGCTGGGCTTCCGGCACCGGTTTTACGGCGCTTTCCTGCTCCGGTCGACTCGCTGTCTCAGGGACATGCTGTTCTGCTTCCGGTGAAGGCTCGGCCTGCTCGACTGCCGGGGTATCGACTTCAACTCTGGCCCGACGTCGAATAACGGTAGTTTTTCTCTGGACAACGGCTGGTCCTCTGTCGGCGGATATCGGCTTTTCCACGAACTCGGCATTGGCCTGCCGGAGAACTGTCCTACGAATTTTTTCAGCAGTATCGGTGTCAACCGTGGAACTCGGACCTTTGACATCAAAACCCCTTTCCTGCAGCTTATCGGCCAACACCTTACTGTTCATACCAGCTTCTTTGGCCAGCTCATATACCCTCACCCTGCTCATTCGTTGCTCCCCAATCCTTCGCACCAGCGTCCTTTACTCAGAAGTCAGCAGCCCTAACCAGGACGGTTTCCTCTCAAGAGTTATTATAAAGGCTATTTCCCTAAAGGCGAAATATTCTTTTCCATTTTTTCTTCTGGCTCATGAACCTGTCGAGACACGCTTCAGACCGACAGCAGTATGCCCCGCGCCCGCTGAGACGCCTCTCGGGATCTCGCAACGGCTGATCCTCTTTCCAGATGAAACGATACAACTCCCGCTTCAGTCGTTTCTCGCCGCAGGCGCGGCAGGTCCGAATGGGTTCCGGCACGGGACACCTGCCTCTTATTCCTGTTCCTGTTCCGCTTGATCACTTCCGGCATCGCCCTCTGCCTCCGCTTCGTCTTCGGACGCATCCGCCAGCGGCTGATCTTCCTGTCGCAGTTCGTCTTCAACTGCAGGGGCAGCAACCACATCTTCAGGCGAAACGCCGCTGATCGTCCGGGCTGACTGGATCAGGTAGGCGGCAAATTCTTCATCAATGGCACGGATCGTCGTGAGATCTTCGACTGTGGCCCTGGCCAGCATCTCGACCGACAGGATGCCCTTGCCGGTGATAAGGTCCGCAAGTGACTCATCGACGCCTTCAAACGCCAGAATTGCGCGGTAATCCTGGTTTTCCAGATTATTGTAACGCTGCTCGCTCTTCACATCAATTCGCCAGCCCAGCAGTTTCGAGGCCAGACGGACGTTCTGTCCCTGTCGGCCGATCGCCAGGGAGAGCTGGTCGTTCGGCACCACGACCAGCAGGGAGTGGGCGTCCTCGTCGACCATGACCATGCTGACATGGGCCGGGGCCAGTGCGTTATAGACATATTTTGCCGGGTCGGGACTCCAGGTCACGATATCGATGCGTTCCCCCTGAAGTTCCTGGACGACATTCTGCACTCGCGAGCCTTTCATGCCGACGCAGGCGCCGACCGGATCAACATCGCCCTCCGAGGAGCTGACGGCGATCTTCGCCCGGAATCCAGGCTCCCGGCTCACCCCCATGATCTTGACGATGCCTTCGGAAATCTCCGGCACCTCCAGTTGGAAGAGCTTGGCGAGAAATTCGTCACAGGTCCTCGACAAGACCAGCTGCGAGTCACGGGCAGTCTGGCGGACCTCCATCAGGTAGGCGCGGATACGGTCGCCCTGTTTGAAGGAGCGTTTCGGAATCTGGTGCTCCTTCGGCAGGATCGCATCGGTTCTGCCGAGGTTGATGATCATGTTGCCGCGGTCAAAACGCTGAACAATGCCGCTGACGACCTCACCGAGACGGTCCTTGAACATGTCGAAGATGACCTCCCGCTCGGCGTCCTTCATCTTGTGAATGATGACCTGTTTGGCCGACTGGGCGGCGATCCTGCCGAGATCGGTGATGTTCTCCATCTTTTCTCCCAGCTCATCGCCCAGCTGGACTTCCGGATCAAGAACCTGGGCATCTGCCAGAGAGATTTCGGTCTGCTCGTCCTCCACCTCCTCCACGACATTTCTGAACTGAAAAACCTCGACCTCGCCGTATTCTTCGTTGTAGCGAACCTCAATCTCCCGTCGGCTGCCCAGTTTCTTACGCGCAGCAGACTGGACCGCCTCTTCAATGGCCTCAACCAGCAGCCGCTTGTCAATGCCGCGGTCCCTGCTGATCTGGTCGATTATGCGCTTCAATTCCGATAACATTCGTTTACTCCGTCTTTAACCGTCAATTTATTTGGAGAATATATGCACTGCAGCACATCCGGGAAAGCTCGTCGGCAATATCAGAGTGACAGCCGGGCCTTACTGATCTGGTCAAAAGTGAACTCCACGGCTCCCCCTTCCTCCAGATCAAGGTGAATGGCATCCTCCGTCGCCTGACCGATCACCCCGATAAACACCTTCTGTTCACCCAGACTCTCGTGCAGTCTCACCCGGGCCTTTTTTCCCTGGAATCGCTGAAAGTCACCGAGAGACCGCAGCGGCCGCTCCAGACCCGGCGACGACACCTCCAGATGATAGGCATGATCGATCAGGGCTTCCACATCGAGAAAGTGGCTCATCTCGCGGCTTACCTCGGCACAGTGATTCAGGGTAACCCCCTCTTCCGCATCGATAAAAATACGCAGGACCCAGCCATGTCCCTCCTTGCGGAACTGCACATCGAACAACTCCAGCCCCTTCGCAGAGAGCAGAGTCTCGGCAAAATCCCGTATCTTATCGACTATAAACTCGCTCATGATCTCAACGCCCCTGCCTCAACCCCGGCAATATATCTCTAATTTATCGATTTTATTCCGTGTTTCAGGGATGATTGAAAGAATCCTGATTTCGCCGGAGACATTCTTCCGCCGGTAAACAGACATAAAAAAAAGCGGGCATAGCCCACTTTCGAAAGCCTGCCTGCGCAAACCCAGCAGGAGGTATACCGGTAAAGAAAGACCGCCGGCCGGATCTCCACAGCCTCGATCTCAAAATGGAGCGGGCAACGAGGCTCGAACTCGCGACCCCAAGCTTGGGAAGCTTGTGCTCTACCAACTGAGCTACACCCGCACCAGGCAAACAAACCCGGACATAAGAACATATTATGGATGCGCTGTCAAGAAGTAAGGAAAACCTTCCGGGGCCTTACTGCCTCTGGAAGGCCCCCATTGACAAACGAAAAATTCTTCCACATTATATAGTTGATCGAGATATTCAGTTGCCTTGTGAAAAAATGCGGAGGAGATTTTTCCGGGTCGGTTTTCCCTTATCCAGTGATAATGCGACAGAAGGTGCCGTGTTATTAACAAACCCTCCGTTTCCCGGAACTCTCGACAGACCGGCCTTTTGTCTGCCGATTTGTGATTGCAGTCGAGATAGGCGGCAGCAGGGCACGTCGAACAGAAAAAACGTGACAAACCTGGATTGGGCATTATTTTTGTGCACAATCGATTTTGCAATAACGCCGCATTGATAAATTTCGCTCCCAGAAGGTTGAACAGAGGATGTCAGATTTTTACCCGCGAGCCCTTCCCGTACTGATCGGCAGCCTGCCCCTGCAAAACCATGCCAGGGCAGCCGAGCTCATTTTCAGCCACACCCCGCAGATCCCGCTCTGGCCGCAACTGCCCTTTTACCCGGAAGAAGGCATGATGCGGCAGTTTCTTCCCGGCCTCCCGGGAGTCTCCGAAACAGACGGAAAGCTGTTCGTCGATACCGAAAAGGAAGGTTTCGAGGTGGAGATTCTCGCTTTTTACGAAGAATATCTGTTGGTCACCGAAGGAGAAGCTGACCTCGACCAATCCCGATTCACTCTTTCGCCGAAACAGGCCAAAGGGTTTTTCACCTTTCTTGAAATGGCCCGGCAGAGAAAAGATGACCTTGTCGCCCTGAAGGGCCAGATCACCGGTCCGATCACCTTCTGCACCGGGGTCGTCGATCAGGTCGGCCGAGCCATATTCTACAACGACCAGCTGCGTGATGTGGCCGTAAAGCTGCTGGCCTTGAAAGCCCGCTGGCAGGTCCGGAAAATGCGGGAGATAAGCGGGCAGGTACTGCTCTTTTTCGACGAACCCGCCCTGGCAGGTCTCGGCTCATCCGCCTTCATCACCATCTCCAACGAAGAGATCACAGCCTGTTTCACCGAGGTGTTCGAGGCGGTCCGGGCTGAAAACGGCCTGGCCGGCGTCCATGTCTGCGCCAACACCGAGTGGTCCGTCATCTTTGACTCCGGCGTTGATATTTTAAGTTACGACGCCTATTCCTATTTCGACAAACTTATTCTCTACCCCGATCACCTGCGCAGATTTCTCGACAAGGGCGGCATCCTGGCGACCGGCATCGTCCCCACCGCTGAGGACGCCATCGACATGGAGACAGCCGCATCCCTCGTGGAAAAGTGGCGGCAGCAGATCGCTCACCTCGAGCAGCTCGGCGTTTCCCGTGAAATGCTGGTGCACCAGAGCCTGATCACCCCGAGTTGCGGGACAGGCTCGATTTCCGAGTCTCATGCCCGAAAGGTCCTCGAGCTGACCCGGGAGGTCTCAGCCAGGATACGCGCAGAGGTTTAATCCCTATCCGGCGTTATTCAAAAAAGAAACGATGTATCAAATTGTTACACAATCGACAGCGGATATTTGCGGTGGCCAAATGTGAAAATCTATTTGACAAACAGGATTTAGACCTATACAACAACTGACTGTTTTACCTCCGGCTCCGCAGACCCGAGAAAAACCGGCAGCCCCCGGGCCGCATCTCTCTTATTATGCCTGGCACATTACATTTTCTACACTGACAGATAGCCCGGCTGCACGCAGCCAGTGTAATTCTCCGAGACAGTTTTCACCGCTCTTCGTCTCTTTCCGCTACCGTACTCATGACTGAAAAAACACTCATTATCGCTGAAAAACCAAGTGTGGCGGCAGACCTCGTCAAGGTCCTTCCCGGCAAATTCACGAAGGTCAAGACTCATTATGAAGGCGACCAGTATATCGTCTCGTTTGCTATCGGCCACCTCGTATCAATCTGTTATCCCGAAGAAATCGATCCCGCTTACCAGAAATGGGACATCGACAAGCTGCCGATCCTGCCCGAAAAATTCCCCTTGAAGGAACTTCCCGACACCAAAGGGCAGCTGAATGCCCTGCAGAAGCTCATCCGCCGCAAGGACGTCAAGGAAATCATCAACGCCTGCGACGCCGGACGCGAAGGCGAGCTGATATTCAAATACATCATCAGCTTCGTGTGGAACAGCTCCGTCGGCCAGAAGTCCTTTAAACGTTTGTGGCTGCAGTCGATGACCAGCGATGCCATCAAAAAGGGGCTCAACAACCTGCGGTCCGCCCAGGAGATGCTCCCTCTCGAAGATACCGCCCTCTGCCGTTCCGAATCCGACTGGCTCATCGGCATCAATGCCACCCGTGCCCTGACCGGCTACAATTCCAGGAGGGGCGGCTTTTTTCTTACGCCGTGCGGTCGGGTACAGACCCCAACCCTCTCGCTCATCGTCAAACGCGAAAGGACCCGTCTGAATTTCATAGCCCGGCCATTTTCCACCCTCCTTGCCACCTTCACCTTTGCCGCAGAGACCTACCAGGGCAAGTGGATCGATCCGCAGTTCGCCAGGAAGGAGAACGACGGCTATGAACGGGCCGACAGGATCTGGGAGACCGCCAAGGCCGAAGTCATTATCGCCGGCTGCACCGGCCGGCCGGCGGCGGTTGAGGAAACGAGCAAGAAGTCGAGCCAGCGATCCCCCCAGTTCTACGATCTGACCGCCCTGCAGCGTGAGGCCAACTCCCGTTTCGGCATCTCGGCCCAGAACACCCTGAGCATCGCCCAGGCCCTCTATGAACGCCACAAGGTCCTCACCTATCCGAGGACCGACAGCCGCTATCTGCCTGAAGATTATCCGGACACGGTACGCAATACCCTGAAAAGTCAGACGGAATGGCAGTTCTCCCGGTTTGCCGAAAAGGCCCTGGCGGAAGGCTATGTCCAGTCGGACAAGCGGATCTTCAACAACTCGAAGATCTCCGACCACCATGCCATCATCCCCACCACCGCCCTGCCCGCCAACCTTTCCGAGCCGGAGCTGAAGATCTACCGGATGGTGGTGCAGCGTTTTCTCGCGGTCTTTTTCCCACCCGTGGTCTACCTCAACACCCGCCGACTGTCGGTCGTCGAGGCCGAAACCTTCCTCACCGAGGGCAAGATCCTGCTTGAGGCCGGCTGGAAGGTGATCTACGGCCTGGCCGAAGATGAGGACAGGGATTCGGTACTGAGTCCCATTCCGGCAAAGACCCCGGTGACCTGCGCCCGGATTGACCGGGAAGATCAGCTGACGACGCCGCCGCCGCGCTTTAACGAGGCGACCTTGTTGTCAGCCATGGAGAACTCCGATAAACTCGTTGAGGACGACGAACTCGCCGAGGCCATGAAGGAACGCGGTCTTGGCACCCCGGCCACCCGGGCGGCGATCATCGAAAAGCTGATAAAAGAGAAATATATGGTCCGGGAGGGCAAGGACCTTACGCCGACCGGCAAGGCCTTTGAACTGCTGGCCCTTCTCGAGGCCATGCAGATCGAGGTCCTCGCCTCTCCGGAGATGACCGGCGAGTGGGAACTGAAGCTGAATCGGATGCTCAAGGGGGAGTTTTCCCGCCAGAAATTCATGGAGGAGATCCGCAGCCTGACCCGGCACATCATCTCCCAGGTCAAAAACTTCGAGACCGATGAAAAACCGGCGGAGGCCCCGTTCAGCCCGGTGGCCGGCATGCGCTTTTTCAGCTCGCCTACATCCTATGTCTCCGAAGACAAAAAAATCAATCTCCGCAAGATCCTCGGCGGCAGGGTCATGTCCGAGGCCGAGATCGTGGCCCTGATCGAGGGCAAGACCGTCGGCCCCTTCAGCGACTTCCGCTCGAAAAAAGGCAAGCCCTTCACCGCCTCGGTGCGGCTGACGAACAACAAGGTCGATTTCCTCTTCGCCGAATCGACAGACAATCTCGACCTCGAGGAAATCCGCCGGGGAGAGCCTCTCGGGCTCTCTCCGCTCGACGACAGCCGGGTCTTTGAGACCCCGACTGCTTATATGTCTGAATCTGCCATGACCGGCGATGAAAAGAAAGGCCTGAAGATCAGCAGGATAATCCTCGAGAAGCCGCTCGGTCCCCAGCATATCCGGCAAATGCTGTCAGAGGGCAAAACGGAATTGATCAGCGGTTTCATCTCGAAGAAAAAACGCCCCTTTGACGCCTATCTGCTCCTCTCAAAAACCGGTAAAATCACCTTCGAGTTTCCCCCGCGGACACCGAAAAACACCAAAAAAAAATAGATTGACAGCCCCAGGAGAAAAGGGCACAAATTAAATATGAAACAGCTCAAAAAAGAATACCTCGATAAGAGCGGTCTTGAAATCGCCAGGCTCTGTACCGAAATCGGCCTCGACACCAAGGCCGAAGAACCAATTGTCATGGATGTCCGGGGCCTGGCCTCATTTACCGATTATTTTGTCATCCTGACCGGACGTTCAACCCGGCATGTCCAGGGACTGGCCGAGGCCATCGAAGGGCATCTCCGCTCCAAACGGGTCAAGACCGCCCATGCCGAGGGCCTGCAGGAAGGAATGTGGGTGCTTCTCGATCTCGATGACGTCATTGTCCATATTTTCCATCACGAGCAGCGAAAATTCTATGACCTGGAAGGGCTCTGGCACGATGCGCCACGGGTCGACATCTCCGACCTCGAACAGAAACAGCCCATGTCCTGATCGCCACCCCTCTCTCACCTGTCCTGTGACAGGCTAACGGAGTCAGCAGACAACCGATATGCAATACTTGAGCACCCGGGGAGGCATCCAGCCGATCCCTTTCACTAAAGCAGTAATGATGGGCCTGGCTGAGGACGGCGGGCTTCTCCTTCCCCGGACCATCCCCCGCATCGACAGCCAGACCCTTTCTTCCTGGCAGGACCTCAGCTACGCCGAGTTGGCCTTTGAGGTCATGTCCAGGTTTATCGACGACATCCCGGTCAGCGATCTGAAGGGCCTGATCAATCGCTCCTACGAGACCTTTGACCATGAAGAGGTGGCGCCTCTGGTGCACTGCGGCAATCTCCATATCCTCGAGCTCTTCCACGGTCCGACCCTGGCCTTCAAGGACATCGCCCTGCAGTTCCTCGGCAACCTCTTCGAGTATCTGCTGAACCGGAGCGGCGAGGTCCTGAATATCCTCGGGGCAACCTCGGGCGACACCGGCAGTGCCGCGATCTACGGCGTCCGCGGCAAGGAGAGGATTCGCATCTTCATCCTCCACCCCTATAAACGGGTCAGCCCGGTCCAGGAAAAACAGATGACCTCGATCATGGACGGCAATGTCTTCAACATCGCCATCCACGGTTCCTTCGATGACGGCCAGGCCATCGTCAAAAAGATATTCAGCGATATCGAGTTCAAGACCGCCCTGAACCTCGGGGCGATCAACTCGATCAACTGGGCGAGGGTCCTGGCCCAGGTGGTCTATTACGTCTACAGCTGCCTGCATGTCTGCCGTCACGAAAACGACAGATGTCTGGCCTTCACGGTACCGACAGGCAATTTCGGCGATATCTTTGCCGGCTACATCGCCAAGCGGATGCTGCCGGAGGGCAGTATCCGCCAGCTCGTCCTGGCCACCAACGCCAACGACATCCTCGCCCGTTTCGTCAACAAAGGCGAATATGCCCTGGGCAAGGTCGTGCAGACCTCCAGTCCGTCCATGGACATCCAGGCAGCCTCCAATTTCGAGCGATATCTCTACTATCTCGTCGACAAGGAACCGGAGCGGGTCAGGGAGCTGATGAACGAATTCGCCGATAGCGGCAGGATCGATCTGTCCCCGCACCTCGACCAGATCCGCCGGGACTTCGCGGCAACTGCCGTATCCGAGGCTGAAGTTTCTGCGACTATTGCAGAATTTTACAACAAATACGACTATATCCTCGATCCGCATACGGCGGTCGGGATAAAGGCCGCCCTGCTCCATATGAAACCCGGGATCCCCATGGTCTGCCTGGCCACCGCCCACCCGGCCAAGTTCGGCGCGGCTGTTGAGCAGGCCATCGGCCGCCCGCCGACCTTCCCGGAATCCCTGACCGGCATCCTTGACCGGGAATCGCGCTGCGAGATCATGGCGGCGGATATCGGGTTGATACAGGATTTCCTCCGCAAGAACGCACTTTATCGTTGACCGTGACCCACCTCGAACATGTCCGGGCCGTGCAGGAATGCGTGGCTTTCTGCCGGACCAGATTCCCTTTTCAGCCCGACACCGTTATCCAGCTGGGGACCGGACTGGGTGAGCTGGCCGCCCGCATCGACACGGACTGTGTGATCCCCTATCAGGAACTGCCGCATTTCCCCCGGGCAACGGTCGCCAGCCATCAGGGCAACCTGATTCTCGGTCGTCTGGCCGGGAGACCGGTGGCAGTCCTCCAGGGCCGATTCCATTTTTACGAGGGCTACTCCACCAGGGAAGTGGCCTTCCCGATCCGGGTCCTCTCCCTGCTCGGGGCCAGGACGCTGATTCTGACCAATGCTTCCGGCGGCCTGAATCCGCTGTTTACCCCGGGGACGATCATGATCCTCCGCGACCACCTGAATTTTCTCGGAGAGAACCCCCTGCGCGGACCGAATGTCGAGGGGTGGGGACCTCGCTTTCCCGATCTCTCGCAGCCCTACCACCCGAGGCTGATCAAGGCGGCACTGGACTGCGCCGCCGGCTGCAGCCTGCAGCAGGTGGTCACCGGCACCTATGCCTGCATTCCCGGCCCCAGCCTCGAGACGCCCGCCGAAACCCGCTGGCTGCGTGACTGCGGGGCCGACGCGGTCGGCATGTCGTCGATTCCCGAGGTGATTGTCGCCCGCCATGCCGGCATGGCGGTGCTCGGTCTCTCGGCGGTATCGAACATCAACAATCCCGACGACTTTCAGCCGATCGCCTTAGACGATATCATCGCCGCCGCAGGAATTATCGGGCCGCAGATCGCCGACCTGATCACGGCCATCATGAACAGGGAAGACTCCCTTTCCACCACCTGAACCTGCTGAAACCGGATGCCGCAACCCCACCTTCTCCTCACCGGCCGCTATCTCCTGCCCGGTGCCAAGCAATCGCAGCTGCTGGCAGATTACGGCGTCGCCATCACCGGCGACACCATCACGGCAATCGGCCCCGCAGCAACCCTGAAGAAGACCTATCCGCAGGCGGATGTCCTGCATAGCGAACACGGACTGATCATGCCGGGACTGGTCAACACCCACACCCATGCCGCCATGAGCTGCTTCCGGGGGATTGCCGACGACCTGCCGCTGATGACCTGGCTGGAAAACCACATCTTTCCCGCCGAGCGCCGGCTGACCCCGGAGATAGTCTACCAGTCGACTCTCCTCTCCCTGGCGGAGATGATCAAGTCTGGCACCACCAGTTTCTGCGACATGTACCTCTTCGCCAAGGATGTGGCCAGAGCCGCTGCCGAATCCGGTATGCGGGCCTGGATCGGCGAGGTACTCTATGATTTTCCTTCTCCCTGCTACGGCACGCTCGAAAACGGCTTCAGCTACCTCCATGAGATGTTCGCGCAGTACCGTCACCACCCGCTCATCTCGATCGCAGCCATGCCGCACAGCGTCTATACCTGCTCGCCGCAACTCCTGCAGCGGCTGGGCGCGGCCGCCGGCCGGGAGGCGGCCCTTTTTCACATCCACCTCTCGGAAAACACGGCCGAAGTTGCCACCTGCCGGGAGCGCTACGGCACCACCCCGGTGCGGCATCTGGACAGCCTCGGTCTTCTCGGGCCGGATACCCTGGCGGCCCACTGCGTCATCCTCGACGAGGAGGAAATCGACCTGCTGTCTGATCGACGCGTCAAGGTCAGCCACTGCCTCGAATCCAATATGAAGCTGGCCTCCGGCATCGCCCCGGCGGTCCGGATGCTTGAGAGGGGCATCACCGTCTCCCTGGGCACCGACGGCAGCGCCAGCAACAACGACACCGATATGTTCGGCGAGATGAACGCGGTGGCCAAGGTTCACAAGGTCGCACGGATGGACCCGACCGTTATGGATGCCGAAACAACCCTCGGCCTCGCCACCCTCGGCGGAGCGGCAGCACTTGGCATGGAGCAGCACATCGGTTCCCTCGAGCCGGGGAAAAAGGCCGACATGATCGTCATCGACCTCGATCAGCCGCACCTGACGCCGATGTACAATGTCCCTTCACACCTGGTCTATGCCGCCAGAGGCGGCGACGTCCTGCATTCGGTAATCGGCGGCAGGCTGGTCATGGAGAACCGCCGGCTGCTCACCCTCGACGAGACGGCGATCCTTGCTGCAATGCGGCGGCTCGCCGCCGGCATCGCCGCCTCCTGAGCGGCATCGGCCCGGAAATTCCTCGGCCCCGGGCGGCAAGGTGAGCCTTGACTTTCTCCTCGGACTGCTCTAAAGTCTTAGCTACCTGTTGCTGATTCACCTACGTCATTATCCGCTTGGATAACAACTTTCCTTTTTTAGAGGTACCTATGTTCGGACTTGGAATGCCAGAGTTGGTCGTCATTCTGGTGATAATAGTGATTATTTTTGGCGCCGGTAAACTTCCCGAAATCGGTTCCGGGATCGGCAAAGGGATAAAGAACTTCAAGGAAGCAACGAAGAAGGAAGAACCGCCGAAAAAGATCGACGAAGACAAGAACAACGATTCCCCGGCAACCTGACCCCCGCCTTCGCCATTCCCACCCTACGGAGAAAACCATGTTTGGACTCGGAACACCTGAACTTATTGTCATTCTCGCCATAGCCTTTCTCATTTTCGGCGGCAAAAAACTTCCCGAGATCGGTTCCGGTCTCGGCAAGGCGATCTCCTCCTTCAAGAATGGTCTCCGGGAGGTGGAGGACGAGGGCAAGGGGCTGATCAACGACCTCCCCGGGGTAAAAGAGGCCGCAGAGGTTAAACAGACCCTGGATCAGGTCAAAAACTTCGGCAAGGCCGTCAAATAACCGGCAGTCCTGCGGCGGGGGAAAACTGGACGCGCAGATGGCGCAGAAAAAGGAGCCAGCGGAAAAATCCGGCCAGGAAAGGTCTTCAGCCCTTTTTCATCCGGCTAAAGGGGGACAGTCTGTCCTCCATTATTCCCCGGAGTATTTCTGCCGGCTCATTCTCAGCAATCATCGTTTTCCTCCATCAGAGAACCGCCCGCCTGCCCTCATCCCCTCTCTCAGTCCAGGCTATGCCCCGATTCGCGGTTGCCAAGGAGCCGTACCCAAGACACCCTTTCTTACTCCCCCTGCAAAGATTTTTTTTAGAACCTGCCCCCCGATTCACCCCATAACATATCGATATTCTACAAAAATAATTACATTTTGCGCATCCTTATATTCTGCTTGACAATACCAGACCTCCAATATAAATGTAAGGGTTCGACTCTGGTAATAGTCTTTGTTCATCCGGCAGGATCCCCCCCGGTTTGTATCCTATAGACGCCTTAACCTTCGCCTTCGGGCGTTTTCCTTCAATCCATCAGGAGTAGGATATGTGTCGTTTAGCCCTGAAAACCGCGAATGAGCCGTTTTCCCCGTATACGGTTCTCACCGCCATGGAGGCCATGCAGGAAGGATATGACGGTTCCGGCCTTGGCCTCCTGCTGCGTGGCATGGAGTTTGAGGATTTTCGTTATAATCCCAAATTCCCCATTCTCTCAGGCATCGCCCACAGCGAAAAGGCCTGGCGCCGACTCGACGACTTCATGGAGGAGCGCGGTTACGAACTGAAGTACGACCATAAATTTCATATGCGCTGGGATCTGGTCGAGGCGAAGGACCGCTACCGGTATTTCGTCCGGGCCTATCGCATGCCTGACAGATTTATGGAAAAACCACAGCAGGAAAAGGACGACGAATTGATGCTCACCCGCCTGGCCCTGCGCCGGGATGGCGAGATGAATAACAACGATCTGACGGTCTTCTCTTTCTGGCCCGATGTGACCATCATCAAGGAAGTGGGCTGGCCGCTGAAGATCGGCGACTCCCTCTGTCTGCACGACGGACAGATCAAATCCCGGATATGCATGGCCCAGGGCCGGCAGAATACAAACTACGGCATCAACCTCTATGCCTGTCATCCTTTTTTCCTGCAGGGTATCGCTACCATGACCAATGGTGAGAATACCGCCTTCGTGCCGATCAGGGACTGGCTGCTGGGCCGTGATTTTCCGGGTTATATGGGGTATCAGAGCGACTCCGAGGTGTTCACCCATATTCTCCACTACACCTTGAAAAAGCTCAACCTGCCCCTGCAGGCCTACAAACACATCATCACCCCGCTCAACGCCGGCGAGATGGCGGCCCATCCCCAGGGCGAGTTTCTGACCGGGCTCCGCAATGTCTGCCGGCGACTGATCATCGATGGACCGAATGCCGTAATCGGCACCCTGCCCGATGAGACCTGCCTCCTCGTCATGGATCAGAAAAAAATGCGCCCGGCCACGGTCGGCGGACGCGACGGAGTCTGGGCCATAGCCAGCGAGATGTGCGGGGTCGACGCGATGATCCCCGACCGTGACCGCTCCCTTGATTTCCAGCCGATGCGCGAACATACCGTCATTATCCCTCCAGATAGAAAGGAATTAACCATATGGTCTCAACACGATCAGTATCCGTTGCCCCAGGCAGCCTGACATATACCGATTTACCCTGGATCATCGAACATCGTGAAGATCGCTGCACCCTCTGCGGCAACTGCACCTCGGTCTGTCCGAAGGGATCGATCCGCCTGGCCTATCGTCGGCAGAGGATGCCCAAGCTCGAGATCCTGAGCAAGAAAAGGGGCAACGAGTACCGGACCTTTGTCGGCATCCGCCAGGAAACCTCGATGGCCAATGCCTGCATCGGCTGTTCGATGTGCTCGATGGTCTGCCCGAACGAGGCGATCATGCCGGTGCCGAACACCAACGAGCACCGCACCCTCTTCTTCAACAACCAGAAGGGTGAGCCCAACAAGCGGGGGGGCCGGCGCAATGTCAGCGGTCCGAACCTGCTTGACCGCATCATCTTCGACCGCATCTCGATGCTGACCGACCCGGCCCTCGATGCCGGACGTCATGAATTCAACGTGACAACCACCCTTGGGCGACTCCTCTCGCCCGAGGATTTCCTCAACCGCACCATCTCCGGCGGCTGGATCCCGCCGACCCGGGAGATCTTTCCCTTTGTCATCGGCTCGATGTCTTTCGGCGCCCTGTCTCCCAATATGTGGCTGGGACTGCTGCAGGGCGTCGCCTACTGCAACGAGGTCCTCGGCATTCCGGTGGTCATGTGCACCGGCGAGGGCGGCTGTCCGCCCTGGGTGCTGAGGAGTCCCTATCTGAAATACATCATCCTGCAGATCGCCTCCGGCTATTTCGGCTGGGACGAGATCATCAGGGCCATCCCGGAGATGCAGTGCGACCCGGCGGCCATCGAGATCAAGTACGGCCAGGGCGCCAAACCCGGCGATGGCGGCCTGTTGATGTGGTACAAGGTGTCGAAGCTCATCGCCCGCCTGCGCGGTGTCCCGGAGAGCGTTGACCTGCCGTCGCCGCCGGTCCATCAGACCCTCTACTCCATCGAAGAGAGCGTCATGAAGATGGTGCAGACCATGTCTACCGCCTTCGGCCACAAGGTCCCGGTCTACCCGAAAATCTCGGCCTCGACCTCGGCCAAGGCCGTGCTCAACAACCTGGTGCGCAACCCCTATGCCGCCGGCCTGATGATCGACGGCATCGACGGCGGCACCGGCGCCGCCTATAACATCTCGATGGACGCCACCGGTCATCCCGTCGCCTCCTGTATCCGCGAGTGCTTCCTTGACCTCGTGGCCCAGGGCAAGCAGAATGAGATCCCGATCTTCGCCGCGGGCGGCGTCGGCAAAAACGGCAATGTCGCCCAGAACGGCATGGCCCTGATCATGCTCGGTGCCTCCGGGGTGCATATAGGCAAGTATATCATGCAGGCCGCCGCCGGCTGTCTCGGCAACGAAAAAAGCCGCTGCAATGTCTGCAACCTGGGCATCTGCCCGAAGGGCATCACCAGCCAGAACCCGAAGCTCTACCGCCGGCTCGATCCGGACCTCGTGGCGGAACGGGTCGCCGAGACCTTTATGGCGATCAGGACCGAGGTGAAGAAGATCATGGCCCCGCTCGGCCGCTCGCAGAGCCTGCCGATCGGCATGTCGGACGCCCTCGGCATCGCCGACAAGGACGCCGCCGATCTGCTGAAGATCAACTATGTCTGCTGATATTTCATCGAAAAACAACCTCATTTCAGACGCCGGGAATACCCCCATCCTTCCCGGAACTGACACAAGGAGTCTGCAGTGACGACAACTGTTGTAAAAGGTCTCAACGAACACGGTCAACGCGTAAGCTCCATGGAATTTGAGAGGCTGGTCCGGGAGGCGGCGGCCAATGTCCCCTCCCTCATCCTCGAATCCTATGGCCAGCACAATCTAGGCATCAGGCTGCAGCGCGAGGGCGGCCTGCATCTCAAGGTCCACGGTCCGTCGGGCCAGCGCCTCGGCTGCATGGGCATGCCGGGCACCACCATTCTGTGCGAGGGACCGACCTCCGACGATGTCGGTTATCTCAATATCGGCGCCGAAATCACCGTCCTCGGCGACGCCACCAACGGCGCCTGCAACGCCATGGCCAACGGCAAGGTGTACATCGGCGGCTCTATCGGCTCGCGCGGTCTGACCATGACCAAGTGGAACCCGGACTATACAAGACCCGAACTCTGGGTCCTCGGCTCAACCGGCGACTCCTTCGCCGAATTCAACTGCGGCGGCATCGCCGTGGTCTGCGGCGTCAGCCCCAAGAACCCGGACAATATCCTCGGCTACCGCCCCTGTGTCGGTATGGTGGGCGGTCTTATCTACTTCCGCGGCCCGATCGATGACTCCTTCTCGAAATCGAACGCCCGCCTCGACCGGCCGGACGATGCGCAATGGCAATGGCTGATCGAAAATATGCCGCTCTATCTCGGCAAGATCGGCAAGGCGGATCTCCTCGCCAGCCTCACCCGGCGCGAGGAATGGCAGGTGCTGGTCACCGTCACCCCGCAGGAACGGGCCCTGATGTTTTCAGGGCCGATGCCGATGGCCGAATTCCGCAACAAGTTCTGGAACAAGGCCTTCGGCGGCGGCGATCCCCTGCGCGACCTCGCCCCCGGCCTGGATCGCAGCGCCATCGAAGCTATCGTCACCGGCGACCTGCGACGGCGCAAGCCCTACTGGGCGAACTGCGAGTCGGCCGCGCCCTGCACCTATTACTGCCCCATCCATATCCCCACCGTCGACCGTCTGCGCCTGATCCGCGAGGGCCAGATCGACGAGGCCTATGAGATGGTCCTGCGTTACACTCCCCTTCCGGCCTCGGTCTGCGGGTCGGTCTGCCCGAACCTCTGCATGGAGAACTGCTCCCGTCGCGGGGTAGACGACCCCATTGACGTGCAGGTGCTGGGACGGGCGGTGGGTAATTTCCCGGCGCCGAAGCCTGCTCAAGCCCTGGGCAAAAAAGTGGCGATTATCGGTGGCGGGCCCGCCGGCATGAACGTTGCCTGGCAGTTGGCCCTGGTCGGAGTCGAGGCCCATATCTTCGAAAAGGACGACAAGATCGGCGGTAAACTGGCCCAGGTCATCCCTTGGGAGCGGCTCTCCCAGGCCATCTGGGATGTCGAGATCAAGCGGTTCCTCGCCATGCCGAACATCAAGGTGAACCTCAACGTCGCCATGGACAAGGAGAAATTCGCTCGCCTGCAGCAGGATTACGATTACGTGGTCATCGCCGTCGGCACCCACGAACCCCGGCGTATCGCCTTCCCCGGTCATGAACGGGTGGTCACCGCCCTCGATTTTCTGAAACAGGCCAAGGGCAAGAAACCATTGCCGGTCGGGCGGGAGGTGGTCGTCATCGGGGCCGGCAACGTCGGCTGCGACGTGGCCTGCGAAGCTTACCGACTTGGGGCGGAAAAGGTGACACTGGTCGATATCCAGAAGCCACTGGCCTTCGGCAAGGAGAAAGAGGCGGCCGAGGCACTCGGTGCGGTGTTCCGCTGGCCGGTGATGACCAGGGAAGTGACCGGGGAAGGCCTGGTAATGAACACCGGTGAGGTGATACCGGCCCAGACCGTGATCATCTCCATCGGCGACGTCCCGGCCCTGCCCTTCCTGCCCGATTCGGTTGAAACCGTCACCGTTGGCGGCGCCGCCTGGATCACCACCGACAAGGCCCATGTCACCTCAAACGCCAGAATTCTGGCGGTCGGCGACGTGGAGAGGCCCGGTCTGGCCACCAACGCCCTCGGTGCCGGCAAGACTGCCGCCGAATTCATTGTCGCCAGTATCACGGGTGTCGATTGGCAGCCCTTCACCAAGCCGCTCATTCCCCAGCAGGCCCTGACGATCACCCATTACGCCCCGGATATCTCCGAGGCCACCGAGACGGCCCAGGCCGACCGTTGTCTGTCCTGTGCATCCTGCCGCGACTGCCATCTCTGCGAGACCATCTGTCCGACCGGGGCTATCAGCCGCAGGGATCTGGCAGCGGCTGGTCAAACAGGCTCCCCGTTAGGGCCTGAGGGAAGTTACGAATATGTCTCTGATGACAAGAAGTGCATCGCCTGCGGCTTCTGTGCCGATACCTGTCCCTGCGGGATCTGGACCATGAACGCCTTCTAGCGGTTTTTCCGCATTGCTCCTCAAGAAAAAAAGCCCCGGACCGCACACGCGGCCCGGGGCTTTTTTTCGTTTCTTCGCCCTGGTTCTTTACGGGGAGAGCAGAGACTGTAATTCAGCAGCGACCGCCATTTTGGGCTTGGCGATCCTTCCAGACCTCATCTCCTCTCTCATGGCGTAACAGAAAGGCCTTCAGGTCGAGTCCCGGGGCAAATCCGGTGAGCCGGTTGCCCCTTCCGATCACCCGGTGACAAGGGATCACAATCGGCAACGGGTTTCTGTTGGCGGCCTGGCCGACCGCCCGGGCCTTGTTCCGGCTGCCGACCATCTCGGCGAGATCGCCGTAGGTCATGACCTCGCCATAGGATATGGCCCGCATGGCCTGCCAGACCGCCAACTGGAAGTTGGTGCCGATCGGCCGCAAAGGCAAGTCGAAGCTCCTGAGATGGCCGGCAAAGTAGGCGGCAAGCTGCCGTTCAGCCAGGAGCAGAATATTGTTTGTCTCCTCGCTCGGCGTGGCTTTCCTGCCGAAGGCCGCAACAAATTCAATGGCCAGAAGGGATTCGGCATCGGCGAAGAGGGCGAGTCGGCCGACCGGCGAGGACATTTCCCGGCACAGTAAATCTTCATGCTTCAGGTAAGGGTTCATGCAAACCTTCTTAGAGCTTATCCGTGAATAAGCTCTTATTGGGTGAAAGCGAATATCAGCCATCCATCAATTGCCATATATGCCCGGCTCTGCTATGCTCTTCAAGGTCTTTTTGCCCTTTCCGTCAGAAATCAGTCGGAGAGCCCCACAAGAAAACCGCTCCATTATCCAGTCCGGACATCTATCGATACCTTTTCTATCCGCTATGACAGATCAAGATCGAAATCCTTCCTCCCCGGACGACCGGACCAGCCTCGACACAGTCCAACTCGGTCAGCTCGAACAGTCCTTCCGCCAGTGGTACGAAGAATCACCGCGTCAGGATGTCCGCCTTTCCAGGCAGCGTATCTATCTCATTTTTCTGCTTGTCCGCTATACCGGCGCGAAACTGAACGAGGTCCTGAAGCTGAACCCATTCGTGGACATTGACACGGCCCGGCATTGCGTCATCTTTCACGGCAAGGGCGAAGAGACAAAAGGCGGCGGTCGCGAGGTCCAGATCCCCGAGGCTCTGTCCAAAAAAATTGAGTCGCTGCTGGCGGATCAATTATTTCACCGGGCCCTGGAGAAGATGTTCGAAGTCGATCCCGGATTTGTCCGCCGGAAATTCTATGAGCGCACCCGGGCCATCGGCCTGCCGCCCCGCCAGGGCGGTCCTGAAATGATCCGCAAGGCCAGGGCGGTCGAGCTCCTCAGGGACAGGATGCCCCTGGCGGCGGTGCAGATCTTTCTCGGCCACTCCACGCCCAATCTCACCAGCGCCTATGTGACCTTCTCGGAAGAGGAACTGCAGCAGGTAACGAAGTATCATGTCGAGCGGGAATTCTCGCGCAAGACCAGTGCCTGCAATGCCTTCTTCGGCAAGATCAGCGCGGTCCACCGGGGAGATATCCAGGTGGTCGTTGAAATTGCCACAATCGGCGGCAGCGTGGTGCAGGCGATCATCACCCACGGCAGCCTCAAACGGCTCGGTCTGGCCGTCGGCAGACTGGTCACGGCCGAAATCAAGGCGCCCTGGGTGGTCCTGCTGAAACAGGAAGAAGAACCGCGCTGCACCGCCGAAAACCGATTCTGTGGTAACATCGAACGGATCAGCGCCGGCAGGATCAATACCGAATACAGCATCCGCCTCGCCGACGGCACCGAGCTCTCTGCCATCGCCGGCAGCCGCCGCGGCAGGGACTGCGGCCTCAGGGAGGGGGATCGGGTATGGGCCGTGTTCAACTGCTATGCCGTTGTCCTGCACGTGGATTGAGGCCCTGATACCCTTCCCGCAGCCCGCAACCGCTCAAACCGATCACCAGAAGGATTTCGGCAGGGAGCGGTTGAAGGAGAGCCAGATCGGCGCCGCCGTCCGGCCGCCGGTTTCCTCCGGCCCGAGACTCTGATTCTGGTCGAATCCCACCCAGACCCCGGTCAGCATCCGTTCGTCAAAACCGATAAACCAGGTGTTGCGGTTGTTGTTTGAGGTGCCGGTCTTGCCGCCGATCGCCCCGGGCAGCACCGCCACCCGGCGTCCGGTCCCCTCCCGGACCACCCCTTCGAGCATCCGCCGCATCTTCAGGGCTACCGGAACCTCGAGGACCTGCCGCTCCTCCCCGCCGTCGCCCGGCAGGACCGTGCCGTCCGGCTGCTCAATCCGCTCGATGAAGGATGGAGGCGAGAATCGGCCCTGACGGGTGAAAGGCAGGTAGGCGGCGGTCAGTTCGAGCAGGGTGACATCGGCCGAGCCCAAGGCCAGGGAAAGATCAGGCGGCAGCGTGGAGGTCATGCCCAGCGACCTGGCCAGGCGATGCACCCGCGGCGCTCCCACCGCCTGCAGCAGCCGTACCGCCACTGTGTTGTAGGAATGGGCCAGGGCCTCCGCCAGGGTGACCATGCCATGGTATTTGCCGCCGTAGTTTTTCGGCTGCCAGCGCACACCGTTGCGGCCGGTGATCGAGAACGGGCTGTCACTGATATACGATCCCGGTTCCCAACCTATCCTCAGGGCCGCGGCATAGACCAGGGGCTTGAAGGCCGAACCGGCCTGACGCCTGGCCTGGGTGGCCCGGTCAAAGGGCGACTTGAGAAAATCCGTGCCGCCGACCAGGGCCCTGACCTTGGCGGAAGAGGTCTCGATACAGACCAGAGCCGCCTGCAGTTCTTTTCCCGGCTGCCCCCTGCTTTTCTTTGCCATGCGGGCCATGGCCTCACCGGTCCCGGTCCGCACCGCCAGAGTGGCCTGATGCTGCGTCTCGGGGTCAAGCGGGGTATAGACGTGCAGTCCGGCCCTCGCCAGAGGTACCTGCAGACGCCTCTCCACCAGTTTTTTCACCGCCTCGATATAGTAGCCGTTTTCGTCGATACGGTCGGCTGCCGTGGCGTTATGATAGGTGATCCTGCTGCCGTAGGCCTCCCTGGCCTGCTCCGCGCTGATATAGCCGACCGCCGCCATCCTGTTCAGGACATACATCTGCCGGGCGATGGCCCGCTTCGGATAGGCAAGCGGTGTATATTTGCTCGGGGCCTGCGGCAGACCGGCGAGGATGGCGATCTCGGCCAGGGTAAGATCCGCCGCTCGTTTACGAAAATAGGCGTAGGCCGCCGCCTCAACCCCGTGGGCGCCGGCGCCGAGGTAGATCTGGTTGAGATAGATATAGAGGATCTCCTCCTTGGTCAGCAGCGTATCGATGCGCCAGGCCAGGATGGCCTCCTTGAATTTGCGGACATAGGTCTTTTCCGGGGTAAGCAGAAGGGACCTGGCCACCTGCTGGGTGATGGTCGAGCCTCCCTGCCCTCGTTCCCCCCGCCGGATATTGACGACGGCCGCCCGCATGACCGAGAACATATCCAGCCCCGGATGTTCAAAAAAGCGGCTGTCCTCGGCGGCGATAAAGGCCTTGGGCAGGAGATCGGGCATCGCCGACAGGGGGATGACCGTCCGGTTTTCGTCGAAGATCCGGGCAATTATCCTGCCATGCCGGTCATAGATCAGGGTCGCCTGGGCCGGCCGGTAATCGGCGACACTGCCCAGGTCGGGGATTTGCAGGGTAACCAGAGCAAAGAGCAGCGAACCGACGAGAAGGGTTATGAGCAGGGCGATGACGACCAGGAAACTGACGATATGCCCTGCACCGCAGACCTTTCTCTTTTGCTCCGTCCGGGGTTCCGGCGACTGTTCGGCAAGGATGGGTTTTTCGGATGACACGGGCAGGAAAGTAATGGTAAAATTTGCCTTTTCAATTATGCTGGAGAAACAGCGTCAGTGTAACACGTAGCCCTCTCCACGCAACAGGAAAGCATCTCCCGCATGCCGAAAATCCGTATCCTGCCAGAACACCTGGCCAACCAGATCGCCGCCGGGGAGGTTATCGAGCGTCCTGCCTCGATCGTCAAGGAACTCCTGGAAAACAGCCTTGACGCCGGGGCCAGCCGTATCGAGATCGAGGTCGAAGGCGGCGGCAGCCGGCTTATCCGGGTCATCGACAACGGCGAGGGCATGGATGAGGACGATGTCCTGCTCTGCCTGGAGCGGCACGGCACCTCAAAGATCCGCGAAGACCGCGACCTGGCCGCCATCGCCACCCTGGGCTTCAGGGGCGAGGCCATCCCCTCCATCGGCTCCGTCGCCCAGATGACTATCACCTCAAGGGCCGCCGGGGCCGAGCTCGGTACCCGGGCAGTCGTTTCCTACGGCAGGCTGGTGAAAACCCACGAGACAGGCGCCGGCTACGGCAGCCAGTTCGAAATCGGCCACCTCTTCGGCAACACCCCGGCCCGCCGAAAATTTCTGCGGACCGCTCGCACTGAGCTGGCGCATATCGATGAGGTGGTGAAAAACTACGCTCTCGGCTCCCCGGCTGTCACCTTTGTCCTCAAGGTCGACGGCCGGGAATGCCTCCATCTCGACAAGAGCCTTTCGCTGGCCCAGAGGTTGGCCCGCATCATGGCCTGCAGCGAGGCCTTCCTGCAGGTCGGCGACCCGGCCGCCACGGCACCGAGCCGGCGGATCTTCGGGTTTCTGGTGCCGCCGGCGGTGCAGATCTCCGCGGCGGCGCGGCTGCGGCTCTTCGTCAACGGCCGGGCCATCCGGGATAGGATGATGACCCATGCCGTCGTTGAAGGCCTGCGGGGTTTTCTGATGAAGGGGAAAAATCCGGCGGGACTCATCCATCTCATCATCCCGCCGGCAGAGGTCGACGTCAACGTCCATCCGGCCAAGCATGAGGTCCGGTTCCGCAACAGTCGCGACATCCATCTCCTGATCAGTGAGGCGGTTGCCCTTGCCATGCAGGACTATCAGAAGCAGCTGCAGACCAGGATCTTCGGGCGGAGCCGGGAACCGGATGCCACCCCGCTGCCCCTCGATTCCCGGAGTCCGTTCGGCCTACCCAGCCCCTCTCTCTTCGATCCGGAAACGGTGGAGAGGGCAGCAACCCCCCATCCATCTCCACCTCCCCGGCCGGCGGCACCTGCCCGAAGACCAGCCCCTGCCGAGGGCCTGCTGCAGGTCGCTGAACCCGAACGACCACTGCCGTCCGCCCCGCACCAGACCTCCCTCGCCGATCCCGGCCGGCACCGCCATGGTCTGCAGATCATCGGCCAATTCGACGATCTCTACATCCTCTGCCAGAACAGTGAAGGTCTGCTGGTCATTGACCAGCACGCCGCCCATGAGCGCCTGCTCTTCGAAGATCTCAGGCGCCAGCTCAGCCACGACCGGATCGCCAGCCAGAGCCTGCTCTTCCCGGAGACGGTCGAGCTCTCCGTCTTTCAGGCCCGGCTTGTCGAGAAACATCTCGCGGACCTGATCAAGATGGGTTTTGCTCTCCGCCACTTCGGCGGCAACTCCTATGTCATCTCCGGCGTCCCGGCCCTTGCCGGTCAGTGCGCCGCCCAGGAACTGCTGCTCGACATGCTCGCCCAGTTCGGCAGCGAGAGCGGTCAGGCCGACAGGGAAAACAGGTTTGACCGGATCCTTGCAACCATCGCCTGTCGGGCGGCCGTCAAGGCCGGTTGCCGTTTGACGGCCGATGAGATGGAGGCTCTTCTCGACAGGATGGCCAGGGCGGATCTGTTCAGCCACTGCCCGCATGGGCGGCCGGTCTGGAAAAATATCAGCAGAGCGGAGATGAAAAAATGGTTTCACCGAACATGAGGATTCCAGCCGCTGACAACGGGGGCCAGCCAGCCGCCCCGCCCCCGAAAACCCTGCTCCTCCTCATCGTCTGTCTCACCCTGCTCGGCGGCTGCGCCAAGACCCAGGTCGGCCGGATGATCGAGACCACCGCCTACTGCGACTGCTCCCTCTGTTGCGAATGGCAGCGCGGCAGTGCCGGCTGGCTGTATCTCGACTTCTGGAATAAATACGTCAGCTCCGGACCGGCCGCCGGCTCCCCTTACAGCGGCAGGACGGCCAGCGGCACCTGGCCCCATGAACCGCAGGAAGGGCTCTTCTCGCTGGACAGCCTGCAGCGACCCTGGATGATCCCTGTCCGCACCCTTCTCTTTCCCTGGTATCTGCTGCCAAGAGACGGGACCATCGCCGCCGATACCCGTCATTACCCCTTCGGCACCAGAATGTACGTCCCCGGTTACGGCTGGGGGCGGGTCGAGGACCGGGGAGGGGCGATCAAGGGTCCGACCAGGATCGATCTCTTTTTCGATTCCCACCAGGATGCCCTCCACTGGGGCAGAAGGAAAGTCCCGGTGCAGATCGAATACCCCTGAATGTCCGCCCGGCAGCCCTGACCGGCCGGGCTTCGCCCTTCGCCCCCTTATCCCTTTCACCACAATCCCCACAGGTATCCTGCAACATGACGGAACGTAAACAAATTACCATAATAGGCGGCGGTCTCGCCGGCTGCGAGGCGGCCTGGCAGGCGGCCCGGAGAAACTGCCGGGTGGCCCTCTTCGAGATGAAGCCCCAGGTCTTCAGCCCGGCCCACAGCTCACCCCTCCTGGCGGAGCTGGTGTGCAGCAACTCCCTGCGCTCCAGCGATATCACCTCGGCCGTCGGCCTGTTGAAAGAGGAGATGCGCCGACTCGATTCCCTGCTCATGCGGGCGGCCGCCGACACCGAGGTCCCGGCCGGCAAGGCTCTGGCCGTCGACCGTGAACTATTTGCCCGGCAGGTTACCGAAATCCTTGAGCAGCATCCATTGATCGAGATCCACCGGCAGGAAATCAGGGAGCTGCCGCTGCCGGAGCAGGGGCCGATTATTGTCGCCACGGGGCCTCTCACCTCGACAGCCCTGAGCGATTCCCTGGCCCTCCTGACCGGCGGAGAAAGGCTGTCCTTCTACGATGCCATCGCACCAATCGTCATCGCCGAGTCGCTCGACCTGAACGTGGTCTACCAGAAATCGCGCTATGACGACGGACCCGGGGATTACCTTAATTGCCCGATGGACAGGGAGACCTACCTGCGTTTCATCGATGAGCTGGCGAAGGCCGAATATGTGCCTTTGCGGCCGTTTGAGGAAGCGAAATATTTCGAGGGTTGTCTGCCGATCGAGGTACTCTGCGCCAGAGGCCCGGAAACCCTGCGTTTCGGACCGATGAAACCGGTCGGTCTGGCGGACCCGAAGACCGGCTACGAACCCTGGGCCGTCGTCCAGCTACGCAAGGAAAACAGGGAGGGGACAACCTACAACATGGTCGGTTTTCAAACCAAACTCACCTACTCTGAGCAGAAAAGGATCTTCCGCCTGATCCCGGGCCTGGAGCATGTCGAGTTCGCCCGTCTGGGCTCAATCCATCGCAACACCTTTGTCTGCGCCCCGCTGCTCCTGCTGCCGACCCTGCAGCTCAAGGCCCGGCCTGATCTGCTGCTGGCCGGCCAGCTCTCCGGCGTGGAAGGATATGTCGAATCTATCGCCATGGGCCTGCTAGCCGGCATCAACGCCGCCCGTCTGGCCCATGGTGCAGCCCCCGTCTCGCCGCCACCGGCAACCGCCCTCGGTTCCCTGATCACCCATCTTACCGCAGGCGATCCCGATCACTTCCAGCCCTCAAACGTCAACTTCAGCCTTTTCCCCGCCTGGGAAACAAAGATACCGAAAAAGCAGCGAGGCCGGCTACGGGCGGAAACCGCCCTCCTTGCCCTGCAGCAGTGGCAGGAAGAGTGGCAGGAGGGCGGGTATGATGGGACGGACAGAGAGTTTGAGGGATGATGAAAAAAAAATCCCGGCTGCAGTCGGACTGCAGTCGGGATGCGAAAAGAGTGGGGAGACCGGCGGGAAAGAGGGGCTGACGTTCAGGCCGGGCCTGGTACTGATCAGTAAGGCACGCAGGCACCCCGGCAATCAGGATTGAAATACCCCCGGGGGCATGGCCGGTCATAGATATAATCCCAGCTTCGGCAGTCACGGGGAGGACGAGAGCGGCGGCGGTCGCGATCGTAGTAATCTCTGCGATCCCGGCGGTCGCGGTCGTAGTAATCGCCACGCCCCCGGCGGTCACGGTCACGGGCGTCGAAACATGGCCGGGTACCCTGGCAGACCCTGTATCTGCCTCCCGAGGCGTCATCGCAGAGGGTCTCGTAGCGCTGCCCGGGTCGGCAGACTCCCCGGTTGGTGTCCAGTCCGATCGCCGCACAGGGTCCGCCGGCTCCAGGTCTATAGTTCGGCAGGACCTGCCATCCGCCACTGCAATCGGCAGCAAATGCGGGAAAGGAATAGAACAGCGCACACACGACCAACACCAGAAAACAACCGATTGTCTTTTTCATATGCTTCTCCATCTGTTGTTTTTGCCAAAACATCTGCAGGATCTTCTTCATTCTCGCCCATTTTCCTGATGCGGTCAAATTAAATCCATAATCTGCTGTTGCGCCTATCATTTCCGGTAAAAAGAATGAAAGCGCCGGGCGAAAAATCTTTACGGTTCGGGATTTTCGACGAAGCCCCAGTACGGGTAATCGAGGGTATAGGTGGCGATGGGACCGGGGCTGTGCTCGCGGCTGGCCACCAGCCAGAGGGTGTTCAGTCGGTGCCTGTCGTTGTTGTCCGCCCCAACGCCGGAGTCAGGGTAGAGCACCATGGCGTTGTCGGCGCTGTACTCGATATCGCCCGACCCCTTGAAGATCCCGAGATGCGGCTCTTCCCGGTATGTTCCGCCATCCCCCCGGGAAAGCTCGGAAATGACCAGGAAGGAAACCTGCAATTCATCACGGATGGCCTCGAGCTGTCGCAACCAGGCATCGATCCCGGTCCGGCGTTCGGAGAAATCCTTGAACGGCAGCTTGTGGAGGCTGTCAATCACCACCACCGTGTAGTCCCTGGCGGTTTCATGGCGGATGAAATCGATGTGCCGGCGCAGCAGTTCCGGAGTCAGCTTGCGGTCGTTGACCACCCTGAAGGTCGTAAGCAGCCTGCGGATGTTACGGCAGGCCTCATCAAAACGTATCTGCTCGGCACTGTCCAATTGCCTGTTGCGCAGCGCCGAGACCTCCATCCTGCCGAGGCGGCTGAGGGTCCGCTGTAAGATCTTCTGCCGGCCGTTTTCGAAATCATAGTAGAGGACCGGCATGCCGCGCATCGCCATTTCCGTGGCGATCTGGATCATGAACAGCGATTTGCCGACCTTGGGGGCGCCACCGACGACATTGATGCCATGGATGCCGTCGAGGGCGGCATCCAGGCGGGGAAAACCTGAAAGCAGGTCTGCATAGGCGCTTTCCCGCTCGTCGGCCAGGCGCCGGAGGAAACGATCGTGTTCGGCCTGGGGGGCGGGGAAGGGGGAAAAGGTGCGGGAGGACTGAATCATCCCGGAAATTACGTTGCGGAATTCGCTGCCCCTGTCCCTTGCCAGCTGCCAGACGCTGTAGCTGCGCGGCAAACCCGCCGGCCAGCGCAGCAGGCGGACCTTGTAGCCGATGCGGGCAGCCAGCGCCCTGGCCGCCATCTCCGCCTCGCCCGAATGGACCGTGACGATGAACAGGGTCCGCAGATGGGCGAAGATATCCGGGTCCAGACTGTCGAAGTTGAGGCTGTGGGGTACGGCGATCCCTGGAAAACCCAGCTGTTTCAATGGCAGCAGGTTGTTTTCGCCCTCGCAGAGAAAAAGTGCGCCATTTTCACAGCACTGGAGATCCTGGATATTGAAGACCTGAAAGGCCTCGCCGGCGAACCGCTCGTTGCCGTGCCAGAAATAGTCCTGGGGTCGGTCGGGAAAGACACAGCGGGCGGCATAGCAATTGCCGTCGGCCTGAAAATACGGATAGACGATATAGCGGCCGTTATAACCGATCTGCAGTTCGGCGAGGACCGGCTCCGACACCCCGGACGCCGAGAACTCATCGCGCAGGGCATCGGTCAGACGGTCATGATAGCGCTGGATCTCGGTGTTGATATTGACGACCGGATAGTCGACGCCCTGCAGGGGATACTCCCGCTCCGGGTCAAAGCCCGGCGTCTCTACCGGGTCGATTGCGGCCAGGCGGGCGAACCAGGGCGGGAAGCCACCGGGCACGCACCGGTTGAGGCAGCGGAAATACCCGTGGAACGGGCCGTCATGGTTGAGGAAGACCACCAGTTTTCCGGCCGGGTCATGGCCTCTGTCCCGACAGAACGGGCAGTCCGCCACCAGGGAGGTCTTTTCCCATCGTCCAGCCGGCAGATGCCTCAGATAGAATTCTGCTGTCGTGTCGCCGGTAGATCTCATGATTACATTCTGTTCATCTGCCAACGTTGACCGGATCTCGCAGCTCTCTCTGCAGCGGCAGGTTGTTTCACCGCTTATTCAGACCGGACCGGTCGTCCTCCGCGCCCAACTTCACCAGGATCTGCAGTTGATGCTGGTACATCTCCATGTCGAATTTGACATGCACCGAATATTCATTTTCCATGACGTGGTACCCCCTCACCGCCATGATCACCCCCTGCCGCTCGATCAACCTGCCGGCCTTCTCGCTGCCGGGAAAAGTCACCAAGACACTGCGGCCGAGCAGCATTCGGGAATTTTCCTTTTTCGATATACGAACATAAAAGGAGACGCCGCCCGCCGAGATATCGGCAAGTTCCCCCTTGGTGCTGACGCCGGTGCCCTTTCCCTCGTTGTTCAGGAGGTTGGCGGTAACAGGACCGGACAGCCTCGATCGTTTATGCTTGCGTCGGTCTCTGTTGGTAATTTTGAAGAACTCCGCGATCCGATCAAATGAACAGCAGAAATCATTGAGTTTCGACTCGATGCCTGGATAGTCATGCTTCCAGCGGGCCAGACTCTCGAGACTCAGGATCGAGATATCCGAGGAACCTAGACTGGCTGCGGAAATCGTCCAAACCGAGGCATCGAAAAAGACCCCGGCCCCAAGGACCTCGCCCTTGCCCATGGTCTTCACCAGGACATCGCTGCCCTCTTCCCGGTAAAACAGTTTCACCTTGCCGGAATTGATGAAAAACAGGGAAGTCTGGATCGATCCCTGGGCGACGATCATCTCCTCGTTTCCGAAACGACGGTGGGTAAGAGAGTGATACAGGGTGCTGAATTCCTCCGTCGTGAGAAGTTCATAGAGATCGCTCCAGATATCAATATGTTCCTTGTCGATCGACGCACGTTTTTCATCCTCAATGATCTCCGCCGCCTTGATGATATCGCTGAGGGCCATCGAATCGATCTCGATCAGCCATTCGCGCAGCTGCTCCGCCTGATTGAATCTGCGCATCCTGGCCATTCGGCTGATCAGGTCGAGAAGCTGTTTTTTGGCGGAATCCGCCTTTCCCTGGGTGAGGAAAACCCTGACCGCCTGTTCCTCCGGCAGACCGGTGATGCTCCTTTTCTCCGTGGAAGCCTTCTGGCTCGCCTGCACCACCTTCCGGACGGCATCCTTACGCTGTTGGTTTATCTGGATATGACGCTTTTTCTCGTTCTTCAGTTCCGTCTCGATCTGGAGCAGGGACTCTTCGGCCCCCTTCCAGACCTCCTCCCCGATCTTCCTGCCGGCCCACTTCCCCTTCAGGAGCAAAAACTGCTGCAGGGCGGCAATCGCCGGCGGAAAGGGGCAACGTCCCAGGACATCGCAGATCTGCAGGAGGAGCTGATCACGGATGTCCGCCGAAAAATGCTCCTGTTCCTCGAGGAGATTACCGAGGACCTGTGCCACCTCGGCGTCGCAGAAGGGGATGAGGGCCTTGATCGCCTGCGGCCTGAGGATCTCAGGCGCCTCTTCGACTACCCGCAGCAGCACCTCCTTCCTCCTATTGCCGCTGATCTTGTAGAGGCAGACAAAGGCCTCCCGCTGCACCCGCTGGTCCTCGTGGGTGAGGAAGGGGAAGACGTTATCGACATGCTGTTCCCAACCGGTCTCGGCCAGCAGTTTGATGAGATTGCGTTTACAGTACCAGGGCATCGGCTCAGGCAGACGCTGAACGAGGATGGGAGGGAGGACCTGGCCGGCGTAGGTCAGGATATCGATGATCTTGATCCGGTCGCGGGCTCTGTCCGACGCCAGCAGGGAGTCGATGAGAAAGTGGGTGACGCTTCCGCCCAGCATGATCAGGCGTCGGCTGAGCAGCGAATTTGTCGGATTGTCGAGGCATTCCTGCAGCAGCCTGGGCAAGGTCGGCCTGTCGATCCCCTTGTCCTGCACCCGGCCGACCAGGGCCCTGACCGGCGGCGACTTTTTCAGTTTGCCGGTGCGGATCTGATAAAAGGTCTCGAGGATTCTGTCGCCACTGGCGGTATCCCCCTGTTTCCAGGCCTGCGTCATATATCCCTGAAGGACATTGGCGACCTTTTCAAAGATAAAGTCGCCGGTGTCGGAACTCCGGAACCAGGCCAGCATCGACCCGACTATGCCTGCCAGCAATTCCCAACGCCCCTCGGCAATGAGATTCTCGCCGATCACCGCGAGGCTGCGGATTATCCTGGTCTGCATCCCCGGATCGCCGTCGCGCAGTTGATCGTTGAGAATGACAAGCAGGGCCGATGCCTCCCTGTTCTTACCTCCGGCCAGCAGCCTTTGCAGAGCGGCGGGAAGCCCCATGACCAGTTCGTCGTTCTGCATGCCATTGAGGTTGCCGTGAAGGAGGGCCTGCAGACCGGCCTTGACCCGCTTCGCCTGGCGTTCCCTCTCCCCCGCTTCCATGATGCTTTTCGCCCTTTCGAGGGCGAGAAAATGCCTGCCCTTGCCGGTGTGCAGCAGCTTGGTAAGGGTCTCGTTCAGCAGCTGCGGCAGAGGCGCGTTCCGGTCTTCTGACAGGCCCAAGGTCGATACCTGCTCCTGCAGGATGGCGATAATTCTGCCGAACATCTCTGTATCGAGGAGATTGACCAGGGCCTCGAAAAAGACTGCGCCGAAACCCTCGGGATAGCGCTGGGCCAGCAGGACGGTCAAGGCCGGCTCCCTGAGTCCCTCAATGAGCAGCGCTGCGGTAGCCAAGGCCACCGGTTGCCGGTCTTTTTCAGGCATCAGCGCTTCCGTCGTCGCCAACATTGTCGGGAAAGCCGGCGAGGCGACCAGATTTTTCTGATTCTGCACGAACAGGAGGACCTGGGCGACGGCCGCGGCCAGGACCTCGACGGCCTTATCCGGATCGGCCAGCATCGCCTTCAGGTCGTCGCCTGCCGGTCCACTCGTCTCAATCTGGTCTTCGCCGAACAGCACCGATAGAAACTCCTCCGAGAGTTCCGGCACCTGCAGGGCCTCGACCGGATTTTCCTGCGCAGCCTCATCCTCAGGTCTCTCAGCAAACTGGTATTCTTCGGGGAAATAGTTGGCCAGCTGCAGGCTTGCGGCGAATTCCAGGCCGCCGCCCTCCTGCTTGATCTTTTCTACCCTGGCGGTGAACATAAAGAGGATCTGGTTGAAGATATGCCGGTCAATGCCGGACATTAGCACCAGGATATTGCACCCGAGGAGTTCGAGCTGCCTGAACACGACAAGGTTGGAGATCGACTGCAGCTCCTGTTCCGACATAGGCACACCGCAGAGCGTCGGTTTCTTGTCCTGCAGGCTGATCCCAAATTCATCGTAATGGCGGAGATACAGCTTTACCGCCTTATATCCGCGCTCCACGGCATTGGTCACCTGGGGAGTCATTGCCGGATACAGGCGAATCGTCACAATGGCGCTATTGAACGATTTGAGCGTCTCAAGCGCATCCCGATGCCTCTCTGCCTCTTTCATTGCGACGACTCCTGAAATATACTGCCCCTTACACGTTTGACCATTCGCAGTTTTCCTTGCGGATCGGAGATTTCATTGTCATACAGATCCCTATGCGAAGCGGAACCGCCTGAGGGCCGCCGACGGCGACGGGGATTGACAGCGATGGATACGGCCTGCATCAACGAGGGATCATGCTCGAACCTGTGCGAGGTGTCTTCACTGCCGCCCCGCAGGGGAAGCAGGCCTGAAACCTGACCGCCGGGAGCCGGCCTGGCTTCGCACCGGCGCCCGGACAGGAAGGCGGCCCCAGTCGAATCCTGCATGAAAAAAAGAGTAAACCATGGCTCTCTTACAAAAAAAGAACCGGTATGATATCAATACAATACGGACATTTGCAATCCTTGCTCAATTAGCCTTGCAAAAAATGCATGCCTTTCATCTGATTACACAGCAACGCCATTAAAGTCAAGCAATGCAAGCAGATATTTTGTCCGGACCGAAAGAGAAGCAGGCCAAACCGCCGTCGGACCACGGCATTCAGGCCCCATGACATAGTGGTGCGACCACCCCTCGCCGCAGCAGTTCTTCGAGCACCTCCTGGAGCGGCATGCCGACGATATTCGAGTAGGAACCGGCCACCCTGGACACCAGAAAGGCCCCCTTGCCCTGGATTCCGTAAGCCCCCGCCTTATCGAGGGATTCACCTGTCAGCGCATAGGCCCTGGCCACATCCTCCTTGAAATCGGCGAACCAGACCGAGGAGGCCACCGAGCGTAGCACCAGGATATTCTCATCTTCACAGCTCACGCAGAACCCGGTCCGCACCGTATGTTCCCTGCCGGCCAATGCCAACAGCATTGCCACGGCATCGTCGGTATTCCGTGGTTTTCCCAGGATGTCCCGATCCAGGCAGACCACGGTGTCGGCCGCGACAATCCAGCTTGCGGGATAAAGGTGGCGGACAGCCAGGGCCTTTTCCCTGGCCAGGCGCAGGACAAAGGCCTCGGGATCTTCGCCGGCATCGACCTGTTCGTCTATATCGGCGGCGTGGACGGTGAATTTCAGGCCAAGATCCTGAAAATATGCCTGCCGCCTCGGCGAGGTCGAGGCAAGTACCAGCGGCTTGAGCGTTGCAAACATTTTTTAAAATAAATATATGTGGTTAACAGACCAAATTAAGGTGACTGAGGCCCTGACGGCATACTGCAATGCAGTATATATCGTCCCGCCGGATAAATTGCCAGCCAAAAATCCCCCTCCGGCAGCGACTCTTTCCTTGCCTGCATGCGGGCGGTAGGCATTCCCCTCCGCGTGCGGCCTCCCCTCCTTTCTCCGCTATCTATTCACAAGCACCGGAGAAATTGCTATAGTGAATAGATGAAAAAAGCGACATCCAGACAACCGCTCCCTCTTGCCAGGATGGCCGTCTTCCTGGTCTGGCTCATCCTCTTCGGTCTGCTGCTGAAAAGAGACTTTTTTATCGACACCATCGACCCGCAGGAGACCTCCGCCCTGGCCAGGGCCGAACGGGAAGAATACCAGGGCATCTACTTTCAGCGGAAAAAGATCGGCTTCGTCGCCAACACCTTCGAACCCGATGACGACCGGACCGTGACGATGCGGCAACGGGCGAGGATGGACCTGAATGTGGCCGGCAGCACCCATCCCATCGATCTCCGCCTCACGGCGCGGCTGTCCCCCGAAGGCAGGCTTCAGGACTTCACCTTCACCTTCCAGTCCCCTTTCTACCGGATGCAGGCCGATGGCCGGGTCTCAGGCAAACGGGTCACCTTCAGACTGGCGACCGGCAGCACCACCATCGAGGACAGCCTGGAACTCAGCGCCCCGCCGCTGCTCTCCACCTCGCGGCGCGCCTACCTGCTGAAGGAAGGGCTGAAGGCAGGTGAAAAATTCAGGATCCCCTGGTTTGATCCGGTCTCCCTGACCGGCAAGGATTCCGTCATCGAATACCGCGGCAGGGAACGCGTCCTCATCCACGGCAGGGTCCAGAACCTGCACCATTTCATCGAGGTGGCCTCGGGGACCAGGATCAACTCCTGGCTCGACGATCACGGCGATGTGCTCAAGGAAGAGTCGCCGGCCGGGTTCGTCTTTCTCAAGGAGGCCAAATTCAAGGCCCTCGCCGGCAGCGAGGAGGGCCCGGAACTGCTGTCGGCGGTCTCCGCCAAGGTCATCGGCAGCATGCCCCGCCTCGACACGCTGAAGACCATGCACTACCGGCTGCACTTTCCCGACGACGGCAGCTTTCAGCTCAACTCCGGCCGGCAGAACTATGCAGACGGTCGGCTCCGCATCGATCTCGAGTCGCTGCCGATTTCGGAGTTGAAGGATTCGCCTCCCTGCCCGACCGCTGCCGCCGATCTGGCCGCCACCGCCTCAGTGCAGGTCAATCACCCGCGGATCCGCAAGCTCGCTGCCGAGCTCGTCGCCGGCCGGACCGATGACCTGGCCAGGGTCAGGGCCCTTGCCGGTTACGTCTACTCCCATCTTGAAAAACGCCCGGTCCTCGGTCTGCCCGACGCCTTGACCACCCTGGACACGGGCCGGGGGGACTGCAACGAACACGCCGTCCTGTTCGCCGCCCTGGCCCGGGCGGCGGGCATACCCTGCCGGATAGCGGCCGGCGTGATGTATTACCGGGAGGCCTTCTACTACCATGCCTGGAATGAGGTCTGCATCGGCGGCAAGTGGCTCAGCCTCGAAACCACCACCAACCAGCTGCCGGCCGACCTCAGCCATATCAAGTTCATCGAGGGGGAGACCAGGGAACAGATGCGAATCGGCGCATTGCTCGGCCAGTTGGCGATTGAACCCCTGCCTGCGCCGGCCGCGGCAGGGCCGGACAACCAGAACCAGGAAAATACCTCACCATGAACAGCCTCCCCCTTGTCATCGACCATCTCGGCAAACGCTTCGGCAGCTTCACGGCGGTGGACGATGTCAGCCTGAGCGTTGCAGCCGGCGAGATCTACGGCTTTCTCGGCCCGAACGGGGCCGGCAAGACCACCACCATCAAGATGCTGACCGGCCTGCTCCTGCCCTCGGCCGGCACGGTCACGATCGACGGCTGCGATCTCAGCCGCTCGCCGCAGGAGGGCAAGAGAAGGACCGGCTATATCCCCGACCGCCCCTTCCTCTACGAAAAGCTCACCGGCGACGAGTACCTGCGTTTCATCGCCAGCCTGTACCGGGAGAGCGGCACCGAGGATGTCCTGGCCGAGGCCGACCGCTATCTCGACCTCTTTGATCTCACCTCCTGGCAGCATCACCTGATCGAAGGCTACTCGCACGGCATGCGCCAGAAGCTGATCATGGCCTCGGTCTTCATGCTCAACCAGCCGCTGATCGTCGTCGACGAACCGATGGTCGGCCTCGATCCAAAGAGCGCCAGGATCGTCAAGGAACTCTTCAAGTCCATGGCGGCCGGCGGCACCGCCATCTTTCTCTCCACCCATTCGATGGAAATCGCCGAAGAACTCTGCGACCGTATCGGCATCCTGGTGAACGGCCGCCTGACCGCCTCCGGGACCATGGCGGAACTGCAGCGGCAGGCGGCATCCGGGAAAGAACATCTCGAGGATATTTTCCTCGAGCTGACCGGGGCCTTTGAACTGCAGGGCATCATCCGAGCCCTGCGCCAGGATGCGGCTGATCGGTCTCTGAGGTAAACGGTGGGATATGCATATCGACCTGAAACTTAAACCGAGAACACGTTTACGAGTCGCTATAAGAAACCGGAAGGATTTGTTCATCATCTATACAGGCACTGTTCAGTTAGTGCACACCTTACCGATGTATCTTGCTATCGAAAAAATCTCAAAAGTTTGCCTCTTGCCAGATTTCCGTTTGATTTTGCTTCCAAATCTTTACTCCTACCGAGGGCACCCCGCTTTTCCAGTCGCTGGCATGTTACTTGCTGCATTGTTGAGCAGAAATTGGCGGATAAAAGCATGTTGTGGGTTTTTAATCGCTGCGTCGAGGGGTCTCCTGGCGGCAACCCGACCAACTTTGTCAATCAAGGAAAATAATGGAGGAGGAAAAGATTATGCCCAAAAAGTATGCATTGCTCGTTGACCTGCGGAAATGCGTGGGTTGCACATCATGCCAAGTGAGTTGCAAGATGGAGAATGCTGTTCCTCTGAGCAGCTACCGCTCCAAGGTGGATATTGCCGACACCGGCGAATACCCAAAGGCGAAACGGCTGTTCTTCCCCAAGATATGCAACCATTGCGACGAACCTCCCTGTGTCGAGCCCTGTCCTGTTAAAGGCGCAACCTTCAAGCGCGGCGACGGCGTCGTGGTGGTCGATCAAAATAAATGCATCGGTTGTGGCCGGTGCGTGAATAGCTGCCCTTATGGAGCCAGGTATATGCATCCGAATATCTCAGTCGTCAACGACCCGGCAAAGTACGCCGAGACCGTTCCCGAGGTCAGGGGTAAAAAGAAAGGGGAGCTGCATGTCGTCGATAAATGCGATTATTGTCTGCACCGCCTTGACGCTGGTATCGAAGATCCCGCCTGTGTCCGAAATTGTGTTGGAAGGGCTCGTTTCTTCGGAGATTTAAACGACCCGAAATCAGAGATCTCACAATTGATGGCCGCCAATAAAACATCGACCTGGGAACCGGAGTTCGGAACCAAGCCAGCTGTTTATTTCATCGTTCCTGACCAGGATGTATTCAGCGTGGCCAGCGGCCCCATCAACGGATGACAAAAGAAAGGAGATTTAAAATGCAGATAACGAGAAGAAAATTTTTGCACTATACTTCTGCCATAGCCGGGCTTGCCGTTCTGGATCAGAGCGGGTTGCTCTCCTTGAGAAAACTGAGCGAAGCCGAGGCCGCTACCATGCGCACGGCCATGGGCACGTACCAGATTAAATACACTGCCGACGCTTTTTGCCCGGCCGAGTGCGGACTGGAAATGTGGGTCCAGGACGGCGTCATCAAGAAAATCTACGGCAATCAGGAAGTGCCGATGAACGACGGCACCTGCTGCGCCAAAGGGGCATCCGGCCAGCAGCTGATCTATTCCCCTTATCGCCTGAAACACCCGATGAAGCGGGTAGGTGCCCGTGGCGAGGGCAAATTCAAGCGGATATCCTGGGACGAGGCCATCGACATCCTCGGCGGGAAACTGACGGAGATTAAAAAGAAATACGGTGCCGAGTCGGTGATCATGGACTGCGGCGACGTTACCGACCGCGACAACTATTATCGGATAGCCTACGCTTTCGGAACACCACACTGCTGCGAGCACGGTGCCATCTGCGACACCCCCCGGCGTCATGGCCCGAAGCTCATCCTGGGCGGCAAACGCATCGAGCCGGACATCATGACCCCGAAACTGGTTCGACAGGCGGACGGCCTGCTCAAGAAGGAATACGGATACAAGACCAAACTCATTATTTATAATGGCTGGAACCCCTTCGTCGCTACCAGGATTTACTACGAAAATCGTGGAACGGTAGGAGCCCAGGTGGAAAATGGCTGCAAGGTGGTTGTGATCGACCCCTCCCTCAGCAACACCGCTTCGCGGGCGGACCAGTGGCTGGCCCCGAGGGCCGGTACCGACGGTGATCTCTTTGCCGCGATGCTGCGCTATATCCTGGAAAACGACAACCCAAAGGATAAAAACCGCGCCTACATCGACTGGAACATGAAAAAATTCGTCACCGGCTGGGATGAGTTCATGGATGCCTTCAAGGCCTGGTGGGGCAAGAAGGATCCGATCAATGGACTGAGCTACTTCTCGGAAGCCTGGGCAGCCGATCGCACCGGCCTGACGGGAAAAGAAATCACCGACCTGGCCCATCAGTTCGGTATTACCAAGCCTGCGGCTTTAGTCTGGGGCATGCAGTCGCCAGGTCATCACTATAACGGCTACTGCTGCTCGATCATCGGTACGGTGCTGAATATCATTACCGGCAACTTCGATGCCCCCGGTGGAGCAATCGATACCGAGTTGGTCAAGGTCAACAAGGGTGGACCAGCCAATGGCAGTGCGTTCAAGAAAAGAATGGTCAAACGCACCATCAATGGTCAGGAGGTGGAAGCGGAAATGGGCAATCTGCACATGGACAACTACGGCGGCCGCTATCCGGCAGCCTGGGACGATTCCGTCGCCGATTTTCCCCACGCCTTCATGCATGGAGTGGAGCTGAAATACGGCCCGTTCCGTGGACACAAATTTCCGATCAAGGCCTTCCTCCTTCGCACCGGCAACGCCGTTTATACCGGCAGCAACCCTGCGGTCTGGAAAGAAGCACTTACCGCCAAGGACGCCTCCGGCGAGTATAAGGTGGAACTATCCGTGTTCATCGACACCCTCTACCTGGAAAGCGCCTTGTATGCCGACCTGATTCTTCCCGAAGCGAGTTATGCCGAACGGATGAGCCTCTCCGATATCTATCCTTCGCATCAGGTGGTATACAATCGCGACGAGGTGATCAAGCCGCTGCATGAGTGCAAGAAGCCCTTTGAGATCATGAACCTGCTCGCCAAAAAACTGCGGGATCTTGGCGATACCGACATCGACCCCAAGGAGTTCTGGGAGAAATACGGGACCGAAGAGGACTTCACCAACGAGATGCTCTCGGTCTCGCCTGGCCGTGCCAACGTGGGCAGTCCATTGCCCTATCCGAAGTATCCCGAAGGCTACACCCTTGTTGGTACTCCTGACTCACTGGAGGCAAGCCGGGTAAAAATCGACGATGAAAAGAAAAAGGTTGTCGGCGAGCCTCTCACCGTGGCCTGGTTGCGAGAGCATCACGGGGTCGCCATCTGGCCGATGAGCTGGCAGCGCTACAAAAAAAGCAACGCCGATGAACCGAACAAATTCTTCCCCTCGACCGACACCAAAACCATTGAATTTGTCTGGGATTTCGAGGAGGACGGCAAGCGCAAGGGACGCTACGCAAAGTATAATGAACTCATTGAAAAGGCCGGCGACGATGGACCCAAGGGACTGGCGGAAATCGGCATGACTAAATTCCCCAAAACTTTCTACTGGTTCGAGACCAAGTGGAATCCCTATACCAATCCGGAATACAAAAAATATGCAGAGGAATATCCTTTCCAACTCATCTGCGGCCGGGTGCACCATGCAATGAGTGGCACTCAGATGGTCCCTTGGCTCGGCGAAATTAAGACTGAAGGCATCTGGCAGCCCATGAACGACGAGTTCACCTCCGAAGTGCCGGAAGCTATCCCGGCCGGCAAGGATGCGATGATAACGATTAAAAAGACCTTTGCCAAAAATTCCTATTCGGTGGGTACAATCTGGATGAACGCTGATGACGCGACTAAGGCGGGGGTCAAAAACGGTGACCTGGTGGAATTGAAAACGCCACTTGGGCATGTAACCCGCGGCAAGATTTTTGCCTCCGGCGGCATGCGGCCGGGAATTATTAAACTCGGCTTTGCCACAGGCAACAGGTTCTGCGCCGGCTTAGGACCTGCCTATGAATCGAGACAGTATACACCCAGCCATAACGATCTGGTAGACCCGGATGCCATGAGCCCGATCATGGGTTTTCCGGCCTATGCCGACATGCTGGTGGCAGTCAGGAAGGTTTGATACCCCTTTCTCGTGCCAAATGAGGATAACCTCCGCTGAGTCTTACCCCTGTTTCCTTGGATGAAGCAGGGGTAAGATTTCTTTTAACATATTGATATAAGGAAAGAGATGACAATTCCAATCGAGAGAGAAAGCTTGCAGGAATTCCGGGATCTTTGCAGCATGTTGCGATTGATCTTATTGAGTGAACCAGGCAAGGAGCTGCTGGACCGACTGCTGGCCATCGAACCGGTTGAGCCGAATGACGATATCGAGCGCGGCCTCGAAATGTTGTGTGGAGAGGTTCGGAAAAATCAAGATCGTCTGTCCCGGTATCAGGAAGAACGAGGAGTGGAGTTCGCCAGGCTTTTTTTGGGTCCCCAGCATCCGGCTGCTGTCCCTTATGCCTCGTTTTATCTTTCAGAAACCAGACAGCTCATGACCGAAATCACCATTAAAGTGCGCGGCTACTATCTTGATGCGGGCATGACGGTGACGGGACTTCACCGCGTACCGGACGACCATATCGCCCTGGAATTGGAATTTATGGCCTATCTGGCAGACGAAGGCGTAAGAAACCTGGAAAGTGCCAATGCCGAGGCGGCTTCGGCAGCGGTCGCGCGGCTGGAAATCTTTTACCATGAACACCTGACGAAATGGTTACCTCTCTTTGCCGATCGGGTGCAAGAAGGCGCGGAGAGCGATTTCTACCGTGGTACGGCTCTGGCGCTCAAGGGGGTCGCTGCCTTATACGTCTAGAGTTGATCCGGCAGGAATATGGGGTTATCTTCGATTGAGAGGTGCCGGAGCGGGTAAATGATGTGCGGGATCTCAGGGTTTCTGCTAGCCTGAAGAGACAGTTAATGGAAAAAATCATCACCTGACGCCGTTGAGCATGACTATCCCAAATTGGATAACCAGAGTCAGTTTCGTTGTTCTTGCGGTTCTGACAGTAATGTTGGTTGCCTGCAGTGACCGCGAGGACCCCAAAAAAGTGAGTATCCTTGCCAGATCGCCAGTAAGCGAATCGCAGGATCGAGCAAACGTCGCGGATAACTCCCTCAAATTCGGCTTTGACCACCGGCTCAGTCCCAAAGACGATGTGCGGATTTACCTTTCTTTCATTCAGTACATGGGGCGCCAGACCGGCCACAAATTCTCCCTCAGATTCACAGAAAAATACGAAGAGACCGCGGACAATCTGGGCCGGGGGTTGATTCAGTTCGCCGCCCTTGGTCCAGTCAATTATTTGGCGGCCAAGACGAAATACGGAGTGGATTGCCTGGCGATGGGGCTAAACCAGGAGGGCAAGCCGGAATATCGGAGCGTTGTTTTTGTCAGGCCTGACAGCCCGATCCGTAGCCTTGAGGATTTGCGGGGCAAATCCTTTGCCTTCGGCGACCGTTTTTCCACGCAGGGGCATGTCATTCCCCGGCAGATGCTGGAAGAGGCGGGGGTCAGCCTGGAGGATTTACAAAGTTACGTTTTCACCGGCTCTCACGCCAACACTGCCAAGGCCGTCTTGAACGGCGACTATGTGGCAGGTGCCATCCAGGACGTATTGGCCGACCGCCTGAGCCGTGAAGGCCGAATAAAGATTCTCGCCGCCTCCAAGCCCTACCCAAGCAGTATGATTTGCTACGCCAAAGGGGTTGATCCCGCGACCTTGGCTGTGGTCAAGAAGGCCCTGCTGGAAATGGATCCAAAAGGCGACCATCGCGACCTTCTGGTCGATTGGGAACGAACCGAGATGCCCAGCGGTTTCGCCGAATATCAGGCGAACTCATTGCAGGAAATCGAGGAACTGGTCGGTCGATATCTGCCGCCGGCCGGGCAGTCGCAGCCATGAGACTCTGGGTCAAGCTATTCCTCCTGAACGTTTTACTGGTGCTCTGCATGGGAACCCTGGTGGGTTTAGCCATCCGGGATGTAATCATCGGCTCATTACGGGATGAATTGAGCCGGCAGGGAGTCTCAATTGCCCGAAACTTTGCCGACCGGATCACGGTATCGGTGCTGCTGGAGGATCGCTATGATATCGAGGAAGCGGGCCGGGAACTGATGGATACGGAGAAGGACATTGAGTATATCTTTGTCACAGATCAGAGCGGAGAAATAATTTTTCACACCTTTTTAAATGGTTATCCTCCAAATCTGTTGACCTGGAATCCGGTGAGCTCCGACCAGTCTCCGGCCATTCAGTTGCTCGCTACTGAACATGGGTTGATACGCGACATCGGCATCCGCTTCTTTCCCGAAATGGCTCCACAGCTGCATCTCGGTCTGAGCGAGACCCGGCTGATCCGGACCTTGGTTCGGTTGCGCACCATGGTGATCGCCATAATGGTTGCGGTCACCATGGTCGGTTGCGTGCTGTCCCTTGTCCTCAGCAAGCACGTAACCAGGCATCTGGCCGCCTTGGCCGAATTCACCCACTCCCTTTCCCGGGGGGAATTCGGTCAGCAGGTTGAAGTCCATGCCAGGGATGAAGTGGGCGACCTCGCGGCCACCTTCAATTCTCTTTCCCAGGGGTTGAAGGCTTCTCGGGAAAAAATGGAGGAAACGTACCGGCAGATGCTTCAGGCAGAAAAACAAACTGCCCTCGGTCGCCTGTCCGCCGGTTTGGCTCATGAGATCAGGAACCCGCTCACCTCCATCAAGGCCCTGTTTCAAGCCCTGAGAAATGAACCCGAGCTGCGCCGAGAGGATATCGAGATGGTGCTCGCTGCCGTCAATCAAATGGATGAATTGGTGGCCAAATTTCTCGGATTCGCGCGCAGTGATAACTTTCATTCCAACGACATCTATGCCAATGCCATCTTGAAACAGATCTTGCAGTTGGTTAATTTCCAGCTTAAAAATCAACAGATCGAGCTTGTCCTTGAACTGGAAAAACTTCCGCCAGTGAGAGGAGACGACGATATGATCCGCCAGGCCTTGCTGAATCTGGTAATGAATGCCATCGAAGCTATGCCGTCCCGCGGCCGGCTCACTCTGGCCAGTCGGGTGGCCAACGGGCAGGTGGAGATTGCCGTCAAGGATACGGGCGCGGGTATCCCGGAAAAGATCCGGGACAAAATATTCGATCCCTTCTTCACCACCAAACCCGAAGGAACCGGCCTGGGCCTTGGCATTGTTTACAATATCGTCCAACTGCACAACGGAACCGTTACCTTTGTAAGCGATAACGGCGGAACAACCTTCACCTTGAGGCTGCCGGTAAAAGCATGAGTACAATCCTTGTGGTCGACGACCAGCAAACCGTAGTCTACTCCCTCAATCGTCTTCTGCAGATTGCCGGTTACGAGGTGATCATGGCATCCGATGGCAGGGAGGCCATCGAGCTAGCCAATAGCCGTACCCCGGATCTGGTCATCATGGACGTGCGAATGCCGGGATTGGATGGTCTGGCCGCGCTAGCCCGGATCAAAAAAGAACAGCCGCAGATTCAGGTCATCATGATGACTGCCTACAGCACCATCGACAAGGCAATAGAGGCCACGAAGTTGGGGGCATTTGATTATCTTGCCAAACCCTTCGACAACGAAGAACTGCTTTCCAAGGTGAGAGATGGTTTAAAAAGCAAAGAACTGGTGGCCAAAACGGTGTTTTTCGACGAATTTGAAGAGGACGAAGCCGAGAGGGTGATCGGCAAGAGTCCTCAGATGCTGGCTGTCTACAAACAGGTGGGCAAAGTGGCACCCACCGTCGCTACCGTTTTGATCAAAGGAGAGAGCGGGACCGGCAAGGAACTGGTCGCCCGTGCTATTTTTCACCATAGTGACCGAGCGGCCAAACCCTTTCTGGCGATGAACTGCGCCGCTATCCCCGAGCAACTGCTGGAGAGCGAGCTGTTCGGTTATGAGCGGGGGGCCTTTACCGGTGCCAATATCAAGCGTATCGGCAAGTTTGAACAATGCCTTGGCGGCACCATCCTGCTGGACGAGATCGGCGACATGCCGATCGGCCTGCAGGCCAAGTTGCTTCGGGTACTGCAGGCCGGCGGTTTTGAGCGGCTGGGAGGCTCGGAAACCATTAAAACCGACGTGCGGATCATTGCGGCTACTAATAAAAACCTTGAGGAAATGGTTAAGGCCGGTACTTTTCGAGAGGATTTATACTATCGTCTGAATGTAGTCTGCATAGAATTGCCGCCCCTGCGTGAGCGCTTGGAGGATCTCGACGATCTGACCACTTATTTCATCGGCAGATTCAATAAAAAATTCGCCAAAAATATTAAAGGAATCACTGCCGTGGCACTCGATCGGTTACGGAATTATTCATGGCCCGGCAATGTCAGAGAGCTGGCCAATACCATCCAGAAGGCGGTCGTCTTCTGCAGCAGTGAATATCTCACACCCGAATGCTGCGAAAAACCCGGGGCAATTGGAAACAGCCAATGTGCGCCGATTGAGCAGGCCATGCAGCAACTGACAACCCTAATCTTCACCCACGACTGCCAGGGTCATTTTCAGGAAACCATCAAAATGTTCGAAAGGGAAATGGTTAGAAAGGCCATGGAGCTTACCGTGGGGAACCAAGTGCAAAGCGCCAGGATGCTTGGTATCTCTCGGAACACCCTCCGCAAAAAATTGGAAGAGCAGGATCACGACTTCTCTTCGCATGGTGTTCCAAAGTAACCAGCAGTTATCATCCTGAAGTAACATCTCGAGGATATCTTCCTCGAGCTGACCGGGGCCTTCGAACTGCAGGGCATCATCCGAGCCCTGCGCCAGGATGCGGCTGATCGGTCCATCAGGTGAAATGGTAGAGTAATCACATCGATCTGCTACTTCTAAAAGCTTGGTATTGCAGACCTGAGAAAATTTGACAGGGCTGGTTTCCACTTTTCCCAACCTGCCTCACCGATCCCACCCGCTGACCTGTGTCGACATCTCCGCGATCTGCTCCTTGGCACACATGTGTGCCGCACACATGTGTGCCACCTGCTCACCTCGCTGTTTCTCCCAAATGATCAAGCTATCGGGTGATACTCTTTCATATTGAAAGATATCACAATGTTAGCTGTTTGTCCGCATCATGCCCGGACGTCATGTTTCCCAGCATAGGTCTGGCATAACTTTTGCTTATCAAACACATCATCACATCTGAGAACGCAGTTCTCGTTTCCTTCCTGAACATTAACTGACAGCAACCGCCATCAAACCGAAATGAGGCTGCGTTAATCAGGACGTGACCACGTTGACATGAGAAATTGCAGGATATGGGTGAAAATAGCCGCGGAACAGCTGCAAGGGTCAATATGCAATCCAGCAGACATTGTCCTTTTCTCAAAAAACCATTTGATGACTGTCTTTGTCTCGATATGGACAGCCAGAAAACTCTCGGTGTTCTCAATTATTGCCAGGCGAATTTCGAGCAGTGCGAAATTTATAAAAAAAATCATCAGACATTGGAGAGATTACCCTATCCGGCAGCCAGCGATGAATAGACGTTCCGCAAGAGCAGCGGAAAGAAGCTGAACAGAAGTTCGATTACTCGGTTTAAAGAGGTTTGAGAGTTTTTGGCCAATATGGATCGGCATGTGATATTTCAAGGCTCCATTGAGTCTACAGGTGGGCGCAGATACGCCCGTAAAAGAACCTTAAGGGGGGAATGGTTATGAAAAAACGGATAATCGGTTACGCAGTACTGCTCACAAGCTTATTGATACCCATCGGCGGAGCCAATGCCGCACAGGCAGCCCCAATGGTGGCTCTGGGGGAGGCGATTTTCAAAGATGTCAACCTCTCCAAAAACGCCAACCAATCGTGCATGACCTGCCACGACCCTTCGGCAGGATTTGCCGACCCCGCCAATCTGGCGAAACCGACCAAATTTCCGGTTTCGCAGGGTTCCATCCCGGGACTGTTCGGAGGCCGTAATGCCCCGACAGCTTCTTACGCCGGTTTTTCCCCGAAATTTT
>JANMSX010000023.1:0-16888 GCA_031389785.1 Desulfobulbaceae bacterium
GGATGACTATGAAAACTGGAAAAACAAGGGACACTTCCCCTATTTTAGCATTGACCATTACAGTCCCTTCCTGTAGGCTGACGACATGCCGAGAGTATCAAGAATCATAGCCCCTGGCCAGCCGCACCACGTGACGCAGCGCGGCAACAACCACGCCCCGGTGTTCTTCGACGACGAGGACCGCACCACCTACCTGAAGCTGCTCGCCGGCTATGCGGAAAAACACAGACTGCAGATATGGGCCTACTGCCTGATGGAAAATCATGTCCATATCCTGGCCGTACCGGAAAGCGCTGATTCGCTCGCCCGCGGCATAGGCCTGACCAATCAAGTCTATACCCAGTACCTCAACCGCAAGCTGCATCACTCCGGGAGATTATGGCAGAATCGCTTTTTCTCCTGCATCGTCGAACAGGAACAACATCTCTGGGAGGTGGCCCGTTATATCGAGAGGAATCCGCTCAAGACCTGCCTGGCCGAAAGACCGGAAGACTACCCGTGGTCAAGCGCCAGAGCCCATATCGTCGGCGCCAAGGATCCGGTGCTCTCCACCGCCGCCACCTGGCTGTCTCCGAGAAAACGCAAGGCCTATGCGGAATTTGTCCGGTTGATCGACGAAAAGGCCAACGCCATGATCCGCAAGGCGACCAGGACGGGCAGACCCTACGGCTCGGAAAAATTCATCGATACCCTGGAGGCACGTCTGCACCAGCCGCTGCGTCCCAGAAAACCGGGTCGGCCGGCGAAAAAATTCTGGGATAGCCCCGCTCTCTGATGTTTCCCAGCGACCTGCTCCCTTCCATCCCGCATGCCCCCGGGGTCTACCTGATGCTCGACGGCAAGTCTACTGTTCTGTACGTCGGCAAGGCCAAGGATCTCGCCAAGAGGCTCTCGTCGTACGCGCATTTCTCCGGAGCCGGGCATAACAAAACGGCGGTGATGCTCGCCAGGGTTGAGAAGGTCGACACCATCATCACCCGTACCGAAAAAGAGGCCCTGATCCTTGAATCCTCGTTGATCAAGAAGCATCGCCCGCGCTACAACGTCATCCTCCGCGACGACAAAAGCTATCCGCTGATCAAGGTGACGACCCAGGAAGAATGGCCGAGGGTCACGATGACTCGGCGCCGCAGGAAGGACGGGGCTCGCTATTTCGGCCCGTATTCCTCGCCGACGGCGATGTGGGGCACGTTGAAACTGATATCCTCCCTGTTCCCGCTGCGCCGCTGCTCCGGCCCCTTGCTCAGGCCGCGCCGGCGCCCCTGCCTCAACCATCAGATGGGCAACTGCCTTGCCCCATGCGCCGGCCTGGCCGATCGAACAAGGTACGATGAACACGTGCGCAAGATTGTCATGGTGCTCGAAGGCCGCAACCAGGAACTGGTCACGGACCTGAGCGCCCAGATGCAGGCCGCCTCGGACCGGCTGGAATTTGAACAGGCGGCCAGCCTGCGCGACCAGATCCGGGCACTCTCCGAGACCCTGGAGAAGCAGGTGATCTCGGCCGAGCATCGCAAGGACCGGGATGTCTTTGGCTTCGCCAGAAAAGACGCGGCAGTGGCGATCACCATTCTGTTCATCCGCAGCGGTGTGATCAGCGGCAGCCGCAGTTTTTTCCTCGCAGATCCCTACGGCGACGACAAGGCGATTCTCTCCCAGGTGCTGCACCAATTCTATGAAACGGCCATCCCGCATGAAATCCTGCTGCCGTTTCTGCCGGATGACCACGAGCTGCTGGTCGAACGATTCAGCGACCTTGGCGGCCGGCGCGTGGCGATGACGGTCCCTGAACGAGGTGACAGGATGCAGTTGCTGGTCATGGCCCAGGCCAATGCCCGGCAGCTTTTCGCCGAACGTGAGCACCGAGAGCAGTCCTGGCAGAGCCTCTCCGAGGCAATGCAGAAAAAACTGCACCTGAAGCGGCCGCCGGACCGAATCGAATGCCTCGACATCTCCAATATCAGCGGCAAACAGGCTGTTGGCTCGCTGGTCTGTTTCACCTTCGGCGAACCGAGTCCGAAGGATTTCCGGCATTACAAGATCCGCACGGTGTCCGGCCCCGACGATTACGCGATGATGGAGGAGGTCCTTGAACGCAGACTCAGCAGGGCCATAGCCGAACATACCCTGCCCGATCTCTTTGTCGTCGACGGCGGCAAAGGCCAGCTCGGGATGGCCATACGGGTGGCCGACCGGCTCAGCATCACCGCCGAACTGGACTGGATAGGGATCGCCAAGGAACGTGAGGAGGAAGGGGAAAAGCTCTTCAAACCCGGTCGTAAGAATCCGATCATCCTGCCCGCCCATAATCCGATCCTGCTCTACCTTATGCGGATCAGGGACGAATCGCATCGCTATGGCGTGACCTTTCACCGCAAATTGCGCAACAAATCGACCCTTGCCTCGCGCCTCGACCTGATCCCCGGTATCGGCAGCGACCGCAGGAAAAGGCTGCTCAGGCACCTGGGCAGCCTCAAACGGATTGAAGCGGCCTCGGTGGAGACACTTGCCGAGGTCAAGGGCATCGGCCCCGAACTGGCCAGAGAAATCTATACATTTTTCCATGCCTCCTGAAACCGGAGAGGCTGCGTACGACCAAGACCAAACATTATATTGACATAAAACCTGATGCATACCATGCCCGCCACTGAACATTCCTGCAATCGGAATACCGAACTATGATTCGCGAGAAGCTGGATCACTTGACAGACCTGCTCAAGCAGCGCCTGTCGAGCCCGACGAACGCCCTTGGCAGGTACCGGGCGATTGCCGTCGGCCAACGGAGCAACTCTGCCCTCCTCCTCTTCGAACTGATCAATACCCTGATCCTGCCCTTACCGGGATGGATCGGCCGACGGGCAAGATCCCTGCTCTTGCCGCTGGTCTGCGGGAAGATCGGCAGGTCTGTGCGGATCGGCACCGACTGCACCCTGAGAAACCCCGCCAGAATTCAAATAGGAGATGGGGTCATCATCGAGGATCGCGTCTGTCTTGATGTCAAACCTCACGCCCATGGCCTGATTATCGGCAGAAACGTAACGGTGGGCAGGAGGACGATCTGCAATTGCGCCGGCGGCATCATCAGCATCGGCGACGGCACCCGGATCGCCCCCTTCTCCCGTCTCGGCTCGAAGCTGGGGTTGCAGATCGGCAGGAATTGCCGCATCGGGGAAGAGGTCTGCTGTTCGGGGGCAGCCCACGCCTATGTCGACCGCAGCCGGCCGATCGTACTGCAGGCGATGACCTGCAAAGGTCCGACCAGTATCGGTGACTTTGTAGTCATCGGCGATCGCGCCACCATCCTGGACGGCGTGAAGATAGGCAACAATGTCCTGATCGCCGCAGACTCCCTGGTCAACCGGGACCTCCCGGACAACTCCATGGCAGGCGGCGTGCCGGCCGAAATTCTACCTCCCGGGGGTCGCTGATCATGCTGCATCTCATGTATCTGTTCCTGCGCTGGTGTCCCGGGGCGCTGGGGATCCTCCTCCGGCAGAAACTCTATCGGCATCTGCTGAAAGCATGCGGGCGCAATGTCCTCATCGGCCGCTATGTCGACCTGAAAATTCCCAAGGGCATTATCATCGGCGACGATGTCGTCATCAATGAATATGCCTGCCTCGATGCAGGCCGCTCGGGCGGCCTCAGCGAGGCGGCGATCGTACTTGGCAAAGGGGTGTTTATCGGCGCGGGAACCACCCTCCTGGCCGGTCCGGGCAGATTGATCATCGAGGAAGGCAACAACATCGGCAGCGGCTGCTCAATTGTCGCCGATGGCGACACGGTACTCGAACACCATGCCCTTCTGGCCGGTTTCTGCACGGTCGGAGCCACGGTCCCGGCAACGGAGTTGGACGTTCCAAACAGCCCGGCAAAAATCCCCGCGGCGGGCCGAACCCGTCTCGGCAGCGGCTGCTGGCTCGGCCTGCGCAGCCGGGTTGCATTAGGCATCGAAATAGGCGAAGGGACTATTGTCGGGGCGCATTCCACTGTTAAAGAATCTCTGCCGGATTATGTCATCGCCTTCGGTCACCCTGCCCGGGTCTGGCAAATGCGGCCATAGCGCCTGGATCGTCCAGCCGCAGCCTCTCCGGACAAAACTGATAGAAATCGTCGCCTGTGCCCTTTTCCAGAGGGAAGGAAGTCGCTGAAGGCTCATATTCCGGCTGGTACCATGTGCCGAAAGAGAAAAAAACTGCTGCATTTACACCTGAAGAATTATTGCTCAAATGAGAACCACACAGCTGATAGCATTGCCGCTTAGTGCCCTGTTTTTCGTTCTCTTCATCTATTGGCTGGCCGTGCAGCAGGTTCCACCCAAACCGCTGAAAAAGACGCCGATCAGGATCCGCCCGCTGCAGATGGTTGAATCCGCCGATAATAAAGGACTAGCTGCAATCATAGCAGAAAAATCAAACCCTTCGGTTACCCAGCCTGACCACAGCAAGGCGGTGGTGCACACGGGCCAGCCCCCCTCCGACCTGGCCGCATCGCCCCTGGTGCAGGTCAAGATGTACAGCAAAAAACCTTTCACTACGGAACGATACAGGTTTATCCCATCCGACCGGATGTATCTCGTCATGGAACTGGAGAATCTCGAGGCAGGAAAACATCTGCTCTCCGCCTCCTGGACCAACCCGGAAGGCAAGACCATCAGCAAAGCAGACCACGCAATTACCCTGCCGTCAGCGGTGACGAAACACCGCTCCTATTTCTGGTTGGAGCTGATGCGCAACGGGACCTTCACCGAGATGATCACCGGCAGCGAATATAAAGGAAATGTCTATGGTTCCTGGAAGGTCGAGGTCCACCTGAATGGCAGATCGATAGCCGTCACACATTTTCGCATTCAGGATATCTAAGATGTGCCGCCAGGCATAAAAAATTCTGCTTTGTCTTGACCAGCCTCCGCATCGATCGTCAGGCCAGACCTCTCTTGTGAGATCAAACCTGTATTCCATTTATCCGAAAGCATTTGTACCATAGGAACATTTGAACCTATATACAAAAACATAGAGCAAAATATTGAACTTCTCAGGTAAATAATTTGTACAACTCGTTAAATATGGGCAAAAAAAAATTGCCAAAACAGATTCTTTATGGTATCTGATTGATTTATCATCGTAATTGAATCGCTCATCCGATTTCCTGCAAATTTTTTTTTACATCAGTTTGAGGTCTGCCATGAAAAAATTTCTGACGGCTCTGTCAATTCTCAGCTTGGCTTTTTTACTCAATGGCTGTGGAGAGTGGGATAACCTGGTTGATTCCATTACCGGTTCAGACGATGACGAGGCACCTGCTGCCCAGGAACAGCTACCGCGAAAAGATCTCCCCAAGACAGAAACAACACCAGCGACCGACACAACCAAACCAGCGACTGATACAACGACACCAGCGACTGATACAACGACACCAGCGACCGATAAGGGCACAGAGACCAAGGAAGAATACGACGAGAAGGCTACCTACACCAGTTACGGTGTGCGTAACGGTGGCCGACAGGCCTGGAGAATTAACAGGAAGGGGCCTGAATTCGGCAAAAAAATCAAGGTGGTCTTCTTAAATGGCCATACGGTCTATGTGAAAGACCCCGCGCACAACTACCGGGAAAAAAATGGCTTTGTCTTTAAACCGGGGATCGGCCCTAACGGCGAAGGTGAGCACGATACCGGTACCGCCCATGGCGGGGTCTATCTGCACGCCCCCTACGGCAATAGTAGCACACAGGTCACTTTTTTTTATTGAGATTCGACAGGTTCCGTCCCTGTCCGCCCCCTGAACATTTTTCCAAGAGGACTATGCAATGAAGAAATTATGTAGCGTGTTTTTCATCCTTTTCCTGACCTTGCTCCTGAATGGCTGCAGCGATGGAGACAGCCGGACAGATACAGTGGGTGGTGCAGGCGATGAATCAGCAACGCCAAAAGCGTCAGATAAAAACACCAGTGAATACACCAAGCAGTCCACCTACTCCAGTTACGGCGTCCGTAATGGTGGCAGGCGGGCCTGGAGAATCCCCGGAAAGGGACCATCCTTCGGCAACAAGATCAAGGTGGTTTTTTCTGACGGGCATTCGGTCATTGTCAATAATACCTCGAAGAACTATCGCGAGGGTAATGGGTTTGTCTTCAAGCCAGGCATTGGCCCGAACGGTCACGGTGACAGCAATACCGGCACAGCCCATAGCGGGGTCTATCTGCACGCCCCGTATGGCAACAAAAGCACCCGTGTCACCTTTCACTACAACGGGAAATAACCCTTGATCGAGATACCCCCGCCCTGCGTTGAGAGGGCCCCCCTCTCAACGCAGGCTCAGCACACGCCACACGCCTCCCCTGCTTTTCACGGCTGTGGATCAAAAGATCGGCGTCTGCCTCCTGCGCTCTCCGTTGCCCTGCTTCGAATGATCAGTTCCCGAGTTTCAGCACCTCCCTGATAGCCGTAATTCGGGCATGCAAGGCGACAACCGCGGTATCGACCTTGAGAATACGCTCGCCCATCGAGCACGGGCTGAATTTCTGCGTCATGAACATCGCCACCTCGAAATCAACCCAACCGCCTTCCGGCCCCACTGCCAGGAGAATCCGCCCCTGCTCTCCGGAAAGCGCTTCGGCGAGGGTCGACTCCCCATATGGATGGGCCAGCAGCCTGAAACCATAATTATTACCGATCACCGGCAGAACATCTTCGACGAAAGGTTTGAATTTCCGGTGCATCTCCAGTCGGGGCAATCTGGTGTCCACAGCCTGCTCCAATCCTTGGCGAAGATGTTGCCGATATTGCTCTTCCGCCAGAAGACCTGCCTCCCAGAAACTCTTCTCCACCCTGTTGGCATGGATTAGGTACAGGCAGCCGATGCCCAGGGCCGCAACCTGACTGAGAATACGCTTCAGCATGATGGGCCGCGGCAGGGCCAGAATGAGATCAATCTCAGGGTGAAGCCCTACGGGGTCGTCACAGTGAATGGCTAGAGTCACAGAGGGTGGACGGTTTTTTTTCTCCATGGCCGTAATCACCCCGATCCCCTTCATGCCGTCGAGAATGCCGACCCTTACCCGATCACCGACAGCCGCCTGCAGGACCTTCTGGATATGGGCGGCACGATGGTCTTGCAGGACCACCTGTCCATCCCTGATTTCATCTACCGTCAGAAGAATTATGTTCATCGATTTTCCTCATTGTGAAAGCGCTCTCTCCTCCTTCTTTTTCCGGATTCCGTCGCCCGGCCTTTTCATCTTTCCCCGCATGTGGTAGATTTCCGCCATTTACGAGGGAAACCACCAATGATTCTACTCTACAATCTCTGCCAGTTGGTTATCCTGGCAGTCGCCTGGCCGGCACTCATCATCCTCGTCCTATGTAAGGCGAAATACCGGAAATCCTTCCTGTCCCGACTGGGAATTGGCCTGGGGAATCATCTCCCAGCAGCTATGAACAATCGCAAAACGGTCTGGATCCATGCCCTTTCGGTAGGAGAGGTCTCATCGGCCAGGCCTCTTGTCAGAGGGCTGCGCGAGGCCTTTCCCGACCTCAGGATCATTGTTTCGACGGCCACTGCGACCGGTCGGCAGGTGGCTCACACCCTTCTGGCCAGCCATGTCAATGCGGTCATTGCCTCGCCGCTTGACTTTCAACCGGCGGTGTCGGGTTTTCTCGATACCATCCGGCCGGATATCTTCATTCTGGTCGAGACCGATTTCTGGCCCAATCTCCTGACCGCCCTGCAAAAAAAAAACATCCCGACCATCCTGGTCAACGGCAGGATATCGGCAAAGTCATTTACCGCCTACAGGCGAACGGCTTTTTTCTTCCGCCCGCTCTTTCAGTCTTTCAGCCATCTCTGCATGCAGACCATGGAAGATCTGGGAAAAATGCGGGAATTCGGCGTCGATCCGGGAAGGCTGCATTGTCCGGGAAACCTCAAGTACGATACCTTTCTCTACAACAATGTGGGTCATACTGACCAGTTTTCCCGGTACATCCCGGATGACAGTCTGGTCTTCCTCGCCGGCTCGACCCATGCGGGAGAGGAAGATATCATTTTTTCCGTCTGCTCGGAACTGAAAAAAAACTACGAGAACCTCTTCCTCATCCTCGCCCCCCGGGACCCCGGGAGAGGAAGAGAGATCGGCCAACTCGCGGCGGGCCATCACCTCTCCTGCACGTACAGATCAGACCAGCAGGCAAAGGCCGCCGACCTGCTGATCCTGGACAGCATGGGTGAGCTGCCCTGGCTGTACGCCCTGGCGGATATCGCCTTTGTCGGCGGCAGCATGGTCAGCCGCGGCGGCCACAATCCTATCGAGCCAGCAGGCCTTGGTGTCCCGATTCTCTTTGGCCGGCATATGGAGGACTTCTCCGAGATCAGCCGTGACCTCGTCCTGGCCGGTGGCGCCCTTGAGGTTACCGGCAAGGAATCTCTCCAGGCAACCCTGAGCCGTCTGCTGGCCTCGAAAGAACAGCGGCAAAATATCGGCAGCCAGGCGCGGCAGTGTATCGAGCGCCAGCGCGGGGTTGTCGAGCGTCATCTGGAGATCATCAGGCCATACCTGTGACCACATTCGCCATTCTCCTTTCCGATTATCTACTGGCGGCCGTGGCCGTCAGCTTCAGCGCCGGAATCGGTTTGTCGGGCCTCTGGGCAACGCCGCTGTCCCTGCTTTACCCGCTGATGGCAGCTACTTTCCCCATCCTCCTTGCCTTCTATCTGTTGGGTCGGCGAATCGCCACCCTGCTCTCTCTGCTCATTCTTTTTCTCTTCCTCGGCATGCTGTATGGCCATCAGTCAAGCCTTCCCCCCGAGGAGGCCAGTCATGTTTACAACCTGGTAGAAGAAAAAAGGGAGGTCGTGGCAATCGGCACGCTCTTGTCGATGACAACCTTTGACGGGGAAAACAGCCAGGCCAGGATTGCCCTCCACTCCCTTCGCTCCGCCGATGACCCGCTCTTTCGCAGGGGCAACGGCACTGTCCTGGTCAGGTTAAAGGGGCAGTGGCCGGCCGATATCCTTCCCGGCGCGAGGCTGGCCATGCGGGTATGGCTGCAGCGTCCGTTCGGCTACAGTACACCCGGCAGCTTTGACTATCCGACCCATCTCGCCCGGCAGGATATCTGGGTCAGCGGAACCGTATCCACCCCCCTGCACCTGCACAGGGTCGAGCAGCAGGCAACGTTCCTGCACCGCCTGCGCTTTGTCCCGGAAAACCTCCGTCACAACCTGGGGATCGCCATCGACCGTTCCGTGCCGCCTCCCCTGCAGGGAATTTACCGGGCTCTGGTGATCGGCGATCAATCTCAGGTTGACGACAATACCCGGAGGCTGTTTCGTGATAGCGGCTGCATGCATATCCTGTCCATCTCCGGCCTCCACTTTGCCATTATTGCCACTTTACTCTTTTTCGTCCTGTTCTGGCTTCTGCGAAGATGGTCTTGGCTTGTCCTTCGCTTCAATGTCAGGAAGATCGCCATGCTTCTCTGTCTTCCCCCGCTCTGCTTCTACGCCCTGCTGGCAGGAATGAACACCCCGGTCCTGCGCTCGCTGATCATGAGTTGTACGGCGATCCTGGCCTTGTGCACCGATCGGCGGAAATCCATCGTTACCCTCCTTGCCCTGGCGGCCCTGATAATCCTCCTCGCAAATCCTCAGGCCCTGTTCACCGTCTCTTTTCAACTCTCATTTGCCGCTGTCGCTGCCATCACTCTAGTCTCCCCGGAGTTGCGTGCCATGGCAGTGAACCGCGACGAAAAAGGTCATGAGGCGTCATACTGCCAGCGGCTCAGACGATGGACCATGGCCGCCCTTCTTGTCTCCGGCATCGCCAGTCTCGGTACAGCCCCGCTGCTGCTCAGCCACTTCAACCAGGTCTCCCTGGTCGCCCCCCTGACCAATCTCGTAATCGAACCGCTGATCTGCCTGTGGAGCCTGCCCCTTGCCCTGCTGGCCTGCCTGGCCCTGCCCGTCTCCACGGATCTCTCCGCATTGCTGCTGGCGATCGGCGGTCCGGGATTGAGGATTTCTCTCAAGGTCATGGACCTCTCAACCGCTCTCCCCTTCTCGACAATATGGCTGCCTACCCCGAAGCTCTGGCTGATCGCCGCCTTTTATACCAGCATGGGCCTCCTCGTACTGAACCTGCGCCGGAAAAAATCAGTTCACGTTGGGTTCTCGATGCTCTTTGCCGGTACAGTCCTGCTCTTTGTCTTCCCGCCTTCTGAACTGACCAAAAAGCTGAAAAAAGATCTGACCGTCACCTTTCTCGATGTCGGACAGGGCAGTGCAACCCTTCTGGAATTTCCCGGTGGATATCGTCTTCTGATAGATGGCGGTGGTTCGTCCTTCTCGGCAAGGACGGTCGGCGAAACAGTCATCGCCCCGTTTCTCTGGCAAAAAGGTATAACCTCCCTCGACCAGATCATCGTAACCCACCCCGATGCCGATCATTACAACGGTATTCCCTTCCTCATCAGGCATTTTTCACCCGCCCTTCTCTGGACCAATGCCAGATCAGGGCATGACCGCTTTTACCAGGACTTGCTCGCAGAAGCTGAGTTGGAGGGCGTCCATGTTTTTGTACCGGGTGCAGGGGAACAGGTTGGCAGGCCGGACAAAGGCGCAGTCACATGCCTGAGCAATCCAGCAGACAAATCAGGACGAAAAGGGAGGGCAAGAGAAGATGCGGGCAATGACAGCGGCCTGGTTCTGCAGGCGAAGATGGGTGATTTCTCCATTCTTTTTCCGGGAGATATAAGTCACTCGGGCGAGAGGCAGCTCATAGGAAAAACAGATCCCGCCTCGACCATGCTCCTGTCCCCCCATCACGGTTCCAAAAGCTCAAATTCCCAGGCCTTTCTCTCGGCCGTTCATCCCCGAATTATGCTTGTTTCTGCCGGTCAGGGCAGATCCATGCACTTTCCCCATCCCGGGCTTGAAAGCCAATGCAGCAGCCAGGGCATTACCATGCTGACCACCGCCCGGTTCGGTACGATCACCGCAGTCACGGACGGCAGGCATCTCCGCGTTTCAGGGTATAAACGGACGGGAATAGGGTTGGGAGGGCCGGGACAGAGGGAAAAACCCATTGCCGAGATAACGGCGATTGCCGAGAACCTCCCCCTGCCCTCCTCCCCGGTTGTCACACCTCGGTAAAATCCGAGGGGGGGGTTCGCAGGTATTTCAAAAACTTGGCTTTTTCCACTGAGTTGGAATAGGCATCATCCGGACTGATCATTTTTTTCTCGAGAAACTCCAAGATCGCATCATCGAGTGTCTGCATGCCGAATTTTTTCCCGGTCTGCATTGACGAGAGGATCTGGTAGGTTTTAGCCTCGCGGATCAGGTTGCGCACCGCCGGCGTGGCGATGAGGATCTCAAGGGCGGCGCAACGCCCCTTGATATCGACGCGCTTGAAAAGCGTCTGCGAAACCACGGCCTTCAAGGCATCGGCCAGGGTCGAACGGACCTGGCCCTGCTGGCTCGCCGGAAAGATCTCGATAATACGGTCGACGGTCTTCATGGCATTGATCGTATGCAGGGTGCCGAATACTAGATGACCTGTCATGGCCGCCTCCATGGCCAGGGAAATCGTTTCCAGATCACGTAACTCACCAACCATGATGACATCAGGATCTTCACGCAGGGCGCCACGCAGAGCCGCGGCAAAGGACTTGGTATGGGTACCGACCTCGCGATGATTGATGATGCATTTCTGGCTCCTGTGGACAAATTCGATGGGATCCTCGATGGTCAGAATGTGGTCCTTTCTGCACTTGTTTGCCTCATCGACAATGGCGGCAAGTGTCGTTGATTTACCCGACCCGGTCGGGCCGGTGACCAGGACCAGACCCTTGGGGAGATGGGCAAGTCGGGCCACAACCTTGGGCAGACCGAGCTGCTCGCAGGTCATGATCTCGCTGGGAATCTCTCGGAATACTGCACCTACTCCATATTTTTGTTGGAAAAAATTGCAACGATAGCGGGCCAGTCCGGGAATTTCATAACCAAAATCGATATCACCGGTTTCCTCAAAGACCTTGATTTTTTCTTCCGGGCAGATCTCATAGAGCATGGCCCGCAGTTCGTCATTGCCCATTTTCTTGAACTTGACTCGCTCCATATCCCCCCGGATACGCAGCAGAGGCTGCTGTTCTGCCACCATATGCAGGTCAGAGGCCCCTTCATCGTTCATCAACTTGAAAAATGCGTCTATCTGAGCCATACATTACCTCTTTTAGAATTCATCCGTGGGAATCCGGCTCCAAGATTCTGAGCATACATCTGCACAGACATCAAGAGTGCGCTAATTTCCCCTGGAATACTTATACTTCCACCGTCTTTTTTATAAATTCGATTACTTCATCGGCATCATCAAGCACTTTGAATAACAGGATATCCTCCTTGTTGATATTTCCTTCAATAAGCAACTTATCCCTGATCCAGTCAACAAGTCCAGCCCAGAACTCACTTCCCACCAGAATAATGGGAAAAGGTTTTATCCTCTGGGTCTGAATGAGGGTCAACGACTCGAACAGCTCATCCAGCGATCCGAATCCTCCCGGCATGCAGATAAAGCCTTGCGAATACTTCATGAACATCACCTTCCGCACAAAGAAGTATTTGAAATGCAGAGGGAAATTAGAATATGGGTTGGGTGCCTGCTCATGGGGAAGGCTGATATTCAGGCCGATCGAAATCCCCCCGGCTTCCATGGCCCCTTTATTAGCCGCCTCCATGACCCCCGGCCCACCGCCGGTGATGACCGCATACCCTGCCCGGGCAAGTTCCCCGGCAATATTCTCGGTGAGTTTATAGTAAGGGTGATCCGTTGGCGTCCTTGCCGAACCATAAATCGTGACAGCCGGGAGCCCCACCGCCGACATGGCATCGAAGCCATCGACAAATTCAGACATAATCCTGAACATCCGCCAGGAATCTCCGACAACCGTATTATCGAGAACGTATTTCGGTTCCCGTTTTACTCTTCTTCGTTCCTGAAATTCCATTGTATGTCCTTATATTTCAATTCTCCATCGCACCCTGAATCTGATGAATGAGCTCAGGTGAGAGATCTGTTCTCTGCAGGACCTTGCCAAACCAGCGTTTAGCCTGCTTCTTCCTTCCCAGGTTTTGGTAGATCCGGCCGATACAGAACTGGGCCTCCGCCTGAATCCTCCTATTGCCGAGGCATTTTGTCAGATTCAGCCGGGCCTGCGGCAGTAATCCGCAGCTGATCTGTACCTTGGCCAGACGCAGTCTGAGACCCGTATCGGACGGATTCAGTTCGACGCTTTTTTCACACAATGTCAAGGCAATCTCATTTCCTTCACCCTCTTCAAGATAAACCTGACCAAGAAGGCCGAGTGCATCCGGATCAAACTCGTTGAACCGCAGTGCCATCTGCAGCCAGATCTTCGCCTCGCTGTTGCGCCCCAAGCCAAAACACGATTCACCCAGGTAGCGCAGGGCCGGTCCGGCGGAATGCTGGTCATTGCAGGCAGCGTGCCATTCCATCAGCAGGGCATACGCTTTGTTGAACAGACCGAGGCGGCAGTACAGTTTTGCCAGTTGAAACTGCAGGTCCTTCTTTACCTCAGGACCGTCTTCCTCGCAATGCACCAGAATAGCCTGCTCGAAACACTGGACACCGCGCTGCACATTGCCCCTCAAGGCCTCTCCCAGACCCAGATTGTAGAGAGACATGAAATTATTCGGTTCAACGGCCAGGGCCTTTTTGAAGCTTTCCCTGGCAAGCGCATGTCTGTCCAGCATGGCATAGGCCACCCCCAGGCTGTTAAGCAGGTTGACGTTTCCATCCTCACATACGAGACCTCGACGATACTCCCGCACCGCGCTGGGAAGATCGCCGTCGCCATAATAGATGTCGCCGCTGATATTCAGGCTGATCGCATCGAAGGCCACGACGGCCCCCGCTCCGAAAAATGCCGCGTGCAATAATGCCTTCCGGCAATTCGCCAGGATCTCGCTTTTTTCAAAATCGGCATACGGAAAGTGGCCGATGCCCGCCGAGATCTGCAGGGCGTCTCCCGTCTCACCATCGACGGCCTGCAACAGATCACCGACCCGGTGGCGGGCCTCATCCCGGGAATATCCTTCGAGAAACAGCACAACCGAGTTCTCGATGGAAAAAATCATTGTCTTATCAATATGTTTTCCGAGCAATCCGGCAAAATCTCCGACCGGGAAGCCTTCTCTTTTCAGCTCGACCAGACAAAACTGCTGTGCCTCGCGATATTTCCGACGTATTTTTCTGGCAAGGCCTTCGTCGAACGGGCAAAGTGGATGTTTTTCAGGGTGGGCGAGGACGCTGTAATCGCAGAATCCGAACGGCCCGCGTCTGCCGGCGGTTTGCAGGGCCGACCAGGCCTCCGCCAGCAGTCGATCCCGTGCATCCCTTCTCGCCGTCTCAGTACGGACCGAATCGGTTCCACTGCTTGATCCGATATGGACCCGATGAAAGCCTTCCCGTTTCAAGGACGCAACGAGCGATGAGCCGAAGCGGGCGGCGTATCCTTCTTTCTCCGGGTTCTGCAGAAGAATGGCGAAAACACATTGGCCGAGATGATGTACCAGGCCGCCACCGGCAAATCCCTGCAGGACAAAGGCAGCCGTTCTGGCATTCTGAAAGGCATCCCGCGGAGATCTGTTTCTCGGCGGCAACTCAATCAGCACGAGATGCAGCAGTTGATAATCGGACAGGATGTCAAGCAGGCAGAACAGGTTGGCACTGTTGAAAAGACCTGTCTCGGCGTCGGTCCTGGCCTGCTTGAGGTAAAGAAAATCACGAAAGGCCGCCAGTTGCGTATCGACAAGCCAGTCTTTCGCGGCCCGTTTGGTAATAAGAGGGTCAAGGCCGCTGACATGGGCGACGACCATTCGGTCATTATCCATCGTGAACGGCAGTAACAGGCTGTCGGCCCCGACCTTGACTGCCTCCTTACCTGCCTTCCCCCCATTAAAGAGTGCACTTGCTGCAGCCCTGTTTTTCCTATCGGCAACCAGATGTGCCAGCTGAGCAAAGCTAGTATGGAACGTAACAGCCTTTGCCGTTGGGATTTTTTCCAGGAGAATCGCGGAAAACGACTGGGAAAATCGCAGAAAATCGTCTTCTGAAACAGCCTGTTCAAATGAAAAAGAAGGAAACCGTTCCATCAAACCTCACTTTCCTGCGTAAAAAAATCAATGAGGAGGCCGGAGAGCAGGATAAGCTCCCGATCCTGGACAGTCCGCATATCGATGAGAAATCTCTCATTTTCAATCCTGCCGATCAAGGGAATCGGCAGACGCCGAAATTCCCTTTCAAGAACATTCAAGCCGATTCCATGCGGTTGCAGGGCGATCGCCCAGCTTTCAAGGCTGTATTCAGGCATGGCCCCGCCACCCACCTTTGAAGTCGTGGCAAACAGCAATGCATCGCAGTACTCCGCGATCGGCCTCTTGATACGGCGAAGTACCTTCTGTGCCCGTTTTTTAATGGTCTCAGGCGGCAGGGTCAGCATGGAGAGGGTCGGAATATTGTGCAGTGCGGCATCAGGGTCGTAGTATTCACGCAGAATCATCTCCAAAGAGGACAGAGTGAATTTATCGATTCTGAGGGCACGGTTCATCGGGTTTTTCTTTATCCGGTCAATGACCTCCCGCCGTCCGACAATGATCCCGGCCTGGGGGCCGCCAAGCAGTTTATCCCCGCTAAAGGTGACGACATCGACACCTGCCTCGACGATCTCCTGCACCGTCGGTTCACGGGGCAGTCCGTACTGGGAGAGATCGACCAGACAGCCGCTGCCCAGGTCTTCCATCACGAGCAATCCGTTTTTCCGGGCAAGCCCTACCATCTCTTCGGCGGAGACCTCGGAGGTAAAGCCTATGACCCTGAAATTGGAGGTATGCACCCTGAGGAGCAGTGAGGTCTCCTGATGTATAGCCCTTTCATAATCAAAGAGGTGGGTGCGATTGGTGGCACCCACTTCCACGAGGCGGGCGCCGCTCTTGGCCATAACGTCCGGAATCCGGAAAGAACCCCCGATCTCCACCAATTGCCCACGGGAGACGATGACCTCCGTGTCGCGGGCCAAAGTTTCGAGGGTAAGCAGAACCGCCGCCGCGTTATTATTCACCACCAACGCCGCCTCTGCCCCGGTGAGATCGCAGATAATTTTCTCCACCAGACTGTAACGGCTGCCTCGTTTTCCGGTCTCGAGATCAAATTCGAGGTTTGAATAAAAAGTTCCGGCCTGGGTGAGGGCCGCAGCAGCCTTTTCGGAGATGAGAGATCTGCCTAAATTGGTATGGATCACGACCCCGGTGCCGTTTATCACCCTGCGGAAATTAGCCGTTGTCTGTTTCTTTACGGCTGCAAGGAAGGCGCTGGTCCACGCTGCATAGGTGATCTGGTGCATTATCTCATCATTGAGGATCTGCCGGCGCTTCTCCTCAATACATTCCTGTACCGCCTGCTTGACAATGGCAGGAGGAATAGTGGGATCGACAAGGTGCTCGAGTTGGGCGATGCATTCATCGACTTTCGGAAGGTTGCGTAACAGGTGTTTCTTTGTTTCCATTATGACGATTCCAGGACTGAAGGCGACAAGGTCAGCAGCCCTGCCAGAGAATTTATCCTTGAGACTGCGTGAAATTACGGTGTTGTATCATGAAAATCAATTACTTTTACCCCCCACGACTACATACCCATATACTTTCTTGCTGGGCAAGGAATTTTTTCATAAGAAGAAATATAGTCTTGACAGTGTCGGGCTGATTGAGTAGTTTGCCGCGGTCTTCGGGACACGGCTTGGAGGGATGCTTAGTGCATCTCGGCAGGGAATGAGGCGGTGGAACGAAGATGGTTGGCGGGGAAAAATAGTGATTGAC
>JANMSX010000077.1:0-30495 GCA_031389785.1 Desulfobulbaceae bacterium
GCCGCGACGATGAAACGGACAAGGGTCAGCACCGCCGGATCGAGTCCGGCGGTGATCGCGGCGCCGACGGTGAACGAGGTCGAGACCAGGGCCGCACAGAGCACCATCAGCAGGTGGATGAAGGTCAGCGAGTGCCTGGGCCTGGTCCCGTCTCCTCGCGCACTTCGCCCATCTTCCACCATCCGCCCGTCCTTTCCGGAGATATTACCGGCATCGGCAGGTTCAGGCCTTTTCAAACCGTACTTCCCTGGTTCCGGCCAGGACTGGGGCCAGCAGGCGGATGAGACTGGGGGTTAAAAAGTGCATGGTAAACCTCGGGGCTTAATGGGAGAGGACAGGATGAAATCCTTCAATTCCTGTCAATTCATGGATCCGGCCTGGCCCCGGCTGTTCTCTGTCCGGCTCCCGAAAAGATACCGATAGATCACGCCGACAAGGACGACAAACATCGGGACCGTCCAGATCAGGCCGATTCCCAGGGGAATCAGCGAAACCAGGTAAATGAACCCCATGATCAGAAAGGTCCCGAAGACCTTCCACCAGACCTTGTGGATCGCCCGGCGAGAGGCCTCCATCGCCTCCCAGGGCGCAAGCCCGCGATCGAGCATGAGGGGCAGGACCATGGTGTAGCCCACGGCCAGATAGATCCCCGGCAGGATAAGGAGAGCAAAGCCGCAGAACACCAGGAGCAGCATCAGGATCGAGGCGATCAGCAGATTCACGGCGAGCGGGAAACCGGCAAAGACCATCTTCCAGGAGATGCTCCTGTCTATCCTCCTGAGCGTCCTGGACACGCCCAACCGGATCCGGGCCGTCCTTCCCGGCAGCGCTCTCCGTCCCGAAATCAGCGGCAGGCCCCGCAGTCTCCGGGTCCACTGCGGCCCGGCCATGGTCGCTGATCGCCGGCATGGCCGGATCCGGGCTCACATCCGCTGCGGAAGGTGCCGGATCGGCCCCGCAGCGGAAGGTCTCCTGACATCTCGGACACCTGATTCTGCGACCGATATACGCATCATCCACCGAGCCTTTCGCCCCGCAGTGGGGACAATGCATTTTCATCGTCAAACTCCCGTCAGGATCAGTGTCCCGGCTGTGATTATCGATTCGCCAATCGGCTCGGATTCATAAAGAGGCGCAGCATCTTCGCCTCTTTTTTCAGGCTGGCAGACAGAGCCGGCAGAACAGCCTCGCAGCCCTTTCTTCAAGGTAGGTGTAGCTGAGAGAAAAGCCGCAGACGGAACAGATACCTACTTCCGGCGCCGTTGCCGGGACAGGCTGCTGCATGGCATGGGTACCTGGATTCTCACTCTGCAGCGGTTGAGCAGGCGGCACCTCTCTTTCCCTTTTCATAGGACCGGAACAGGACACGGGATCGCCGGATCTTGCCGCGGTAGTCACGGTGACTGTCTCATCCAGCCTGAATACCTGCCGGCATTGAGGGCAACGGATTTTTTTTGCAAGCAGGGCGTCGTCCGCCGTCCCCTTCAACCCACAATGGGGACAAATCAATTTCATTACCAAACCTTCTCCGGTTTCGACAGATCGCAGTATTGTTTTCCTACGCCCAAAAATGTATAGTTTTCATATTATTAAATAGAAGATCGAGTAAATACAATAATTTTTTTCTTCCGGAGGGAGACCATGGACATCCTCCTCATCGCCGCCATGGCCGCCAACAGGGTGATCGGCCGAGACGGCGAGACGCCCTGGCACATCCCGGAAGAGCTCCGGTTTTTCAAGGAAACCACCATGGGCCATGCCCTGATCATGGGGCGCAAGACCTTTACCTCCCTGCCCGGGCCCCTGCCGGGCAGGATAAACATCATCCTCACCCGGGATCCCTCATTTGCCCCGCCGGGGACAGTGACGGCCGCTTCCCTCAAGGAAGGACTCGATCTCTGCCGTGGCCGGGACACGGTATTCGTCATCGGCGGGGCGCAGGTCTTCAAACAGGCGATGCCGCTGGCTACCGGCATCATTCTCTCGGTCCTCGAGCGGGAGGTCGCAGGTGATACCTCGTTTCCCGAGATCGACCCCGACCTCTTCCGGGAAACGAGGAGGGAGAGGCACACCGGCACGGAACCCTATACCATCATCACCTACCGCCGTATAGCGCCCTGATTCGAGATGACGCCGTAAAATATACCGCAGGGCGACCGGGAAACGTCAGCTGATCGCCACCCTCTACCGTTGATTTTCTGCCGTTCGGCACTTAAAGTCTGCAAGAGACGGAGGAGGCAGGCTGCTTCGCCTGTTTCCCGTCGCTGACGTTTCCCCGGACTGAACTCCCTCCCCAAACCGGAATGCAGCATGCATCCGGGATGTGTTTGGCCCGGGGATTCCTTTATAATCGCCATCAAAGGAGGATCGCCATGAGATATCTGCTTGTCTTTATTCTTCTTCTTTGTACCGCAACCACGGCGGCAGCAACCGGCAAAAAGATCACCTATACCGTGGACGGCAAAAGCTACGAAGGGTACCTCGCCATACCCAACCCGGATGCCCCCCTCGTCCTGCTGGTCCATGACTGGGATGGCCTGACAGATTATGAAATTAAACGCGCGGAGATGCTTTCGGAAATGGGCTATGCCGCCTTTGCCGCCGATCTCTTCGGTGTCGGCATCAGGCCGGCCGAGATGGACGACAGAAAAAAACTGACAGGTGAACTCTACCAGAACAGGGCAAAGATGCGTGCACTGCTCAATGCCGCCCTCAGCACTGCCAGAGAAAACGGCGTGAAAAACACCAAGACGGTGGCAGCCGGTTACTGTTTCGGCGGGGCAGCCGTTCTCGAAATGGCCCGCTCCGGGGCCGATCTGCTCGGATTCGTCTCTTTCCATGGCGGCCTGACCACACCGGAGGGCCAGGACTACAGCAAGACCAAGGGGCAGGTACTGGTCCTGCACGGGACGGCTGATGTAAGCGTCACGATGAATGATTTCGCCCTCCTTGCCCAGGACCTGGAAAAAGCCCATGTCCCTCATGAAATGATCACTTATAGCGGTGCTCCCCATGCCTTTACGGTTTTCGGCGGCGATCGCTATCGGGAGGATGCCGACAGGAAATCCTGGCAGCGTTTCAGCGAATTCCTCGCCGCCACGCTGAAATAAGCCGATATGCAAAGACAATCGGATATAGGGGTAGCCGGCCTGGCCGTGATGGGGGAAAACCTCACCCTCAACATGGCCGGGCACGGCATCCCGGTGTCGGTGTACAACCGCACCCAGGCGAAGGTCGAGCGATTTCTCACCGGTCGCGGCAGAGACCTGGGGATATACGGCTCCACTTCCCCCGCTGACCTCGTGCAGTCCCTGGCCCCTCCGCGCCGGATCCTGATGATGCTCAAGGCCGGCAGTGCCGTCGACGCCTTCATCGAGGCGCTGCTGCCCCACCTGACGGCGGGGGATATCCTCATCGACGGCGGCAACTCCAGCTACCGGGATACCCTGCGGCGCCTCACCTCGCTTGCAGCGCACGGCGTGCATTTCATCGGCTGCGGGGTCTCCGGCGGCGAAGAGGGGGCGTTGAACGGCCCTTCCCTGATGCCGGGCGGATCGGCCGCCGCCTGGCCGGCCGTCGAACCGATATTCATGGCGATCGCCGCCAGGGCCGCAGACGGCTCCCCCTGTTGTGCCTGGATGGGCGGCGGGGGCTCTGGGCATTTCGTCAAGATGGTTCACAACGGCATCGAATACGGCGACATGCAGCTCATCTGCGAGGCCTACCACCTGATGCGGGACCTGCTCGGCATGTCGGTCGAGGAGATGCAGCAGACCTTCAGTCGCTGGCATGAAGGCCGGCTCGAAAGCTACCTCATCGAGATCACGGCGAATATCCTGGCCTACCGGGATAATGACGGCTCACCGCTGATCGACAAGATTCTCGATGCCGCCGGCCAGAAAGGGACCGGCAAACTGACGGCCGGCACTGCCCTCGACTATGGCATCCCCCTGAGCCTGATCAGCGAATCGGTCTTTGCCCGCTGCCTCTCTGCCCGCAGGGAAGAGCGACTGACGGCCTCACGCCTCCTGACAGGACCGGAAGACCTGCGGTACCCGGACCGGGAACAGTTCCTCGCCGACCTGGAGCAGGCCCTGTTCATGGCCAAGGTCATCTCCTACGCCCAGGGTTTCAGCCTTCTGCAGGCCGCTTCGGCCGATCACGGCTGGGACCTGCCCTTAAGCGACATCGCCAGGATCTGGCGAGGCGGCTGCATCATCCGCTCTGCCTTTCTTGACCGGATCACCGAGGCCTTCAGCCGTAACCCCCAGCTGGAAAATCTGCTCTTTGACCCTTCTTTTCTCGAGGTCACCAGGGCGGGCCAACCGAGCCTGCGCCGGCTCATCGCCCAGGCCGCCGGCGCCGGCATTCCCCTGCCCTCGCATGGCAGCGCCCTGAATTACTATGACGGACTCCGCAGCAGGAGTCTGCCGGCCAACCTGCTGCAGGCCCAGCGCGACTATTTCGGCGCCCATACCTACGAACGGGTCGACAGGCCGCGGGGAGAATTTTTCCATACGGACTGGACCGGCAGGGGCGGCGACACGACCGCAGGCCCCTCCAACGGGTGAGGCTATGTCTGTTTTTTCACCATCGCCCCCATCATCCGCTCGTCCCACTGGTACGAGCGCGGTCAGACCGGTGGTCTTTTTCAACTTGCTCTCCTGACATTCTTCATGCAGATCCGTAACCTCCGACACCCCTCACTGGAAATATCCTCTTTCACCAGTTCACCCGACCAATCCTGGTGCCTCTACGGAAAAAACGATTCCGGCATAGAAGAGTTCTTCCTGCTCCTCGGCGGTGACCTCGTCCTGGCTACGGCCGACTGCCTCATCCTGCCTGAGAATCCCGGCATTATCTCCTTCAAGGTGCAGCAGGAGATCTACGAGGAGGAGCTCCGCCTCGATGACAGCGACTATCTCGACCGACCTGACCCGGGCACCCCCGCCGCAGCCTTTCTCCCTCCCGGCGGCGAACGATCACCCCTCGTCCGGGCCTTCGCCATGACCGATTCGATGGGGAAAGGCTACCGGCAGCTCAGTTCCGGCCAGAGCCGTAAACTGATCCTCCTGCGGGAGATCCTCAAAGGGGCAAGACAGATCATGCTCCAGAATCCCTATGACGGGCTCGACGAGGCCGGCTGCCGGGAACTCGACAAGGCCCTCGCCTCCCTGCAGCAGCATGCGGTAGAGATCCTTGTGACGGTCAACAATCGTTGCGACATCCCCTCCTGGTGCAGCCATCTCGCCGTTCTGCAGCACGGCAGGATCGTGCTGCAGGGCGGACGCGATGACGTCGTCGAAAAACTCGAGACCATCCGGTCAGCGGGAAAAGGCCTGTTCCATGCCGATATCGTCAAGCTGAACGTCGGTAGACCGGTCCCGGGCAGGCAACGGGGTGAGCTCATTGCTCTCCGGAACGGCTTTGCCCGTTTCGCTGACAAGACCCTCTTTGAGCACCTCGATCTCCATATCTCGGACGGCTGCCATACCCTGATCACCGGGCCTAACGGCTGCGGCAAATCTACCCTGCTGCATATCATCACCGGCGATAACCCCAAATGCTATGCCAACGACCTGCGAATTTTCGGAGTCAGGCGGGGCAGCGGCGAATCGATCTGGGAGCTGAAACAGCACATGGGTATCGTCTCCCCGGAGATCCACCGGAACCACCATATTCCCGGCACCGCCAGGCAGGTAGTAATTTCCGGCCTCTTTGACTCCATCGGTCTCTATCAAAAGGTAAGTGCCGCCCAGGAAAGAATGGCCCTGCAATGGCTGGAGTGGATCGGCCTGCCGCACAAGGCCACACGGACTTTTCGCCGCCTGAGTTTTGCTGAGCAGCGCCTGGTCCTGATCGCCCGGGCCCTGATCAAACTTCCCCGCCTGCTGATCCTCGACGAACCGACCCAGGGTCTCGATGAGGACAATCGCCACGAACTCCTCCTGCTGCTCGAAAAAATTGCCGGACAACAGGTCAGCACCATCCTCTATGTCAGCCATAGAAAAGACGAACACCGGCCATTTTTTCGCCAGCATATCAGACTTGAGACCTACGGTTCATAATCCCGCCGAGAATCGGCCCTTGCTTTTGAAACCTTGCCGTCACCCGTCTTCCATGATATATCAGAGAATATCAGCACCGCTCGCAGCCGATTAACGATCGATCACTCTCCTCTCGCTTTTTCCGGGGTCTTCCATGAAAAAATATGTGCATGCACTTGCAGCCCTGCTCCTTTGCTGCGCCCCTCTCATATCTTGTTCCGGCAACCAGGAAAACAAGGAGAAAGGCGTCATCGAACAGGGAACCGACAAGGCGGCAAAGGAGGCCGTCGAGAGGATCAAGACCCCCCTCGAGCAGGCCAGGACGGCCGCCGAGCGGGAAAACATCAGGGCCGGACAGGTGGAAGCCCAGGCGGAAAACAAATAGGGATCCTCATTCCGGAAATCGCCCTGACCATAGCCGACTGGCCGCCCGGCACCTGGCAGGACTGCCGCCGGGCCCCGACCCACCCTTCTGTACCCCTCTTTTTTTCCGCAAACTGTATCTGTTCATTTTCCCTCTGCGGAGTAGACTGGCAGGCAATCAGGCAGGATACCCCTCCCTGTAAGCGATATTTCCACCGCTGCCTTTTCGACTTCGGGATATTCCACCATGCAGAATTTTCTTTTCTACCTCGCCACTGTCTTTATCTGGGGATCGACCTGGATCGCCATCAAATTCCAACTCGGGACTGTCGACCCGATGCTCTCGGTCGGCTATCGTTTCAGCCTGGCCGCCGTCCTCCTCCTGCTCTGGTGCAGGATATGCCGACTACCGATGCGATTCTCGCCAAAAGAGCACGGGTTCATGGCCCTCCAGGGCCTCTTTCTCTTTTCCCTCAACTACCTGCTTTTCTACCTCGCCGAACTGCAGCTCACCAGCGGTCTTGCCGCCGTCATCTTCTCTACCATCCTGCTGATGAACATGGTGAATGGGGCGATTTTTCTCAGGACACCTCTCGACAAGAAGGTATTCGCCGGGGCTTTTCTCGGCCTTTTCGGCATAGTCCTGGTCTTCAGACCGGAGATCGCCTCCTTTTCGATAGACCATGCCGGCCTGCGAGGCATCCTCCTCTGCCTGCTGGCCACCTTTTCCGCCTCGCTCGGCAACATCCTCTCCGCCCGTAACCAGAAGAACCGGCTGCCGATCATCCAGTCCAATGCCTACGGCATGGGCTACGGCGCCCTCATGATGCTGCTTGCTGCCTGGCTGACCGGCAAACCCCTTGCCTTTGAGACCACGGCCCTCTACATCGGCTCTCTTTTCTATCTCGCGGTATTTGGCTCGATCGTCGCCTTCGGCTGTTATCTCTCCCTGATCGGCAGGATCGGCGCGGACCGGGCAGCCTATTCCACCCTGCTCTTTCCTCTCGTGGCCCTGGCCATTTCCACCGTCTGGGAAGGATACTACTGGACCGGATCAGCCGTGGCCGGCATGGTCCTGATCCTCTCCGGGAATTTTCATATGCTGCAGCGCGGCAAAAAGGTCCGGACCCTCGAAGGAGAAATCCCCGGCAGAGGTCGACTCGGTTGGTTTCAGAAAGCAGAATCCCTGATTATGCAGGGAGGGCGGAAATGAGAGGGTCGCCAGGACAGCTGTGATTCTCTCCCTCTCCTGTGATCACGAGCGTTCGCCTGACAGGCCGGCAAATAAAAAAAGGGCAGGTCCCATCACAGGACCTGCCCTTTCATGTATGTTTTTCGACGAACGCCGTCGTTTGGTTCAGCCCGCCATCTTCAGGCCTTTCTCGACGTCGCGGGAAATGACCTGGCGTCCCTGATAATGCCGGAAGATATCCCGCGGGCACTTCGCCACGCAGGCCTCACCGCAACTCGGGCCATAGGCGATGCACGCCTTATGGTCAATCTTGATGAGGTTGTCCTCATAGCTGACCGCGCCGGCAGGGCAGGCCTTGATGCAGAGCTTGCAGGCGATGCAGCCGACCTGGCAGACCGCCTTGACCTTATTGCCCATGTCCTTCGAAGAACAGGGGACATAGACCCTGGCCTTCAGGGTCTGCAGCTCGATGATTTTCTTCGGGCAGGTCCGCACGCATACGCCGCAGCTCACACACTTGTCGGGATTGACCACCGGGAAATTCTCCACCATGTCGATGGCGTCAAAAGGGCAGACCTCTGCACACTCGCCAAGACCGATGCAGGCGTACTGGCAGTTCGATGGTCCGCCAAAACCAAGGTTTGCCGCGGTGCATGAAGCAAAACCGATATACTCGTGCTTGTGGCTGACCCGCCCTTCAACGCGCGAACAGCGGACCAGGGCGATCTGGTCTTCGACCGCCGTCATTTTTTTCCCGGTAAGTTCGGCCACCAGGGCCGCTACTCGTTCCTTGCCCGGAAAGCAGAGGTTGGGCGGAACATTCGGGTCACCGACGACGGCAATGGCATAGCCCTCACAACCGGGATAGCCGCATCCGCCGCACTGGGCCAGAGGAAGGGACTCGAGGACCTCCTCAATCAGCGGGTTGGTCTCGACCGCAAATTTGTGGGCGGCAATCGCCAGGCCGATTCCGAAGAACAGGCCGATACACCCCAGCAGAACCACCCCACCTATCGCAATTTTAATTAATGCCGGATCCATATTATCGTTACTCTCAGTTACATCTATTTATATATTCAAGACCTACGATCAGAACAGCTGCAGACCGGAAAAGCCCAGGAAGGCCATGGCAAACTGACCCGCAACAATAAAGGCAATCGGCAGGCCCCTGAAGGTCTCCGGGATATTGGCAAGGTCCAGTCGCTCGCGTACCGAACTCATAAGATAGAGGGCCAGCAGAAATCCGCCGCCTGCTCCAAGGGCGAGCATGAATGTCTCTATCACGTTGTAATTGTAATTTGCCATCATCAGCGGTACGGCGATGATGACGCAGTTGGCGATCACCAGGACCAGGAACACCCCGAAAGAATTAAAAAGGATCGGGTTGACCTTGCGGAGAATGGTGTCGACCGCCTGCACCGTCAATGATACCAGTCCGATGAAGACGACAATCTGCAGGAAGTTGAGGTCATAGGGGATGAGGATGAACTGGTAGAAAAACCAACTCATGACCGCCGAGACCACCATAACGATGGTAAAGACGACACCCATGCCTTTGGCGGTGGTCTTTCTTTTCGACGTTCCGAAAAAGACACAGAGGCCAAGATACTTGGTGAAGACGAAGTTGTTGACCAACAGGGCTGAAATCAATATAGACAATATATACCCTAGATAGGACTTTTTCACAAGAAGACTCGTCAGCTCCTTGCCGTCGCTATCGCGGATCGATACCACATGAGCGTTGGCCGAATTCAGCGCTTCGGTGAACAGCAACGACACCTGGCGCCCGTCCGGCGAGAGGACAATTTCCTTTATCTCCAGCCTGATATCCGGGTCGGATTCCTCAAAGACCGTATAATTGGCAATATATCCGGCCACGTCCTTGCCGACTGCCGCGGCAAAGCTGAGACGGATCTCATTTTCCTTTCCGAATCCCTGTTTGCTGACCAGCTCAGCGGCCTGAAGGCAAACGGGAACGAGGCTGAGCAGGACAGCGATGGTCCAGTATTTCAATAGTCTGCGCATCATCATTTCATCCCTTTTGCTTGTTTATAGACAAGCTCAATCCAGTTGAAGAAGGCCATCATCAACCCAACCACAAAAAATCCGGCGCTGGGCAGGATGAAAAACAGCAGGGGTTTGAAACCCAGGACATCATAGCCGAGGATCGCCCCCGACCCCAGGAGTTCCCGGACCAGACCGATGACCATCATGCCGATGAGAAAGCCGAGCCCCATGCCGAGACCATCCCAGAAGGAATCCGGGGCCGATTCCTTGCAGGCGAACATCTCCAGCCGCATGGTGATAATGGCGAAGGCCACGATGAGCTTGACGAAGATGCCCATCTTGGCATAGGCCTCGGGCATGTATGCGGCCAGGGCCAGGTCGATGACCGTCACCCAGGTGGCGATGGTCAGGGTATAGGTCGGGATGCGGATCCGTGGATGGATCTTGTTCTTGAACAGCGATATGGTCACGCTGGAGAAGACCTGCACGAAGAGAACAGCGACCCCCAGCATGAATCCATTCATCACCGTAGTCGAGATCCCCACCGCCGGGCACATCGACAGGGCCAGTTTGAAGATCGGGTTCTCGCTCAGGATGCCGCGGGATATCAGCTGCATGCTTGATTTATCGTTTGCCACGTATGTTCCCTCTCAAAAAATTAGAAAGCAACCGCTATCTTCTCGTCCGTCAGAACAGTATCGAGAATATTGAGGCGATAGGCAAATTTCTTGGCGATGCCCTTGACCCCGTTGCTCACCGCACGGCTGGAGATGGTGGCACCGGTCAGGGCATAGATGTCATGATCGACATACTGTTTCAGGATCGCCGCTGCGTCCGACTCCGCCACATTGCCCTCCAGGGCCTGGAAATAGGCATCGGGCATCGGCTCCTTCACCACATCCAGCGCCTTCAGGTTCTCGAAGCTCTTACCCTTGAACTGATTCCTGAAATAATTCTGCTCGATTTCAGCGCCGAGACCGGGATCTTCTTCATGCTCGAGGATCTCCAGACCGAGGAGGCTGAATTGCGGATCAAGGGCCAGCATCACCCCGATGAAGGTCTTGAAGCCGGTGAATTTGCCATCGAGGAGGTAGGCCTTCCGCTTGCCGTTCTCGGTGACGACAATGGTCTGATCGGCAAAGGATACATCCTTGCCGCCGCCGACGATCTCCCGGACGACCTTGTCGCGTTCTTCCTTTTCCCGGACCTTGGCCTCGTCGATCTGTACCGGCTTGTTTTCGACTATCTTCCCTGCCATATCGATGGTCACAAAAATCAGACCGTCTTTCCCGGGCAAAAGATAGCCGATGGACTGGCTGTTCTCATCTGAAACGATATAACGGTAAATCTCATGCAGGGTCATGCTTTCCGGGATCGGCTTCTCCTGCGAATAGCCGAGCAGGGCGTACCTGACCCGCTGCTCGTTGACATGCTCGTTATGCTTTTTGGCCTTGTTGGTGACGAGAAAGGCTGCGCCCATCACCGTGGCGGCGAGCATACAGGAAATGGTCAGACGGATGATGATGGTCAATATGTCTTTCATCGGCCACCTCCCAGCGGCGCGGCGAAGCGCCGCGGCTTGAACCAGCCGTCAAGGACAGGGCTCAGCGGATTCATCAGCAGGATGGCATAGCATATCCCTTCGGGATATCCGCCCTTGAGCCGGATCATCACCGTCAGAAGGCCGATTCCCGCCCCGTAGACGAGCTGCGATGTCTTGTTGGTCGGGCAGGTGACATAATCGTTGGCCATAAAAAAGGCCCCGAGCAGGACACCGCCTGTGAGGACCGCCAGCAGGGGATCACCGCTGAAATAGGTCTCACCGCCGAAAATCCAGGACAACAGAGCGACGGTTGCGATAACCGATACCGGAATATGCCAGGTTATATAACCGCGGTAGATGAGATACAGGCCACCCAGCACCAGCAGCAGGCCCGAGGTTTCACCGATGCAGCCCGGGCGCCAGCCAAGAAAGAACGAGGTGTAGAGGCTGGCGCCGGAACCGAAGAGTTCGGTAAAGGCGGCCATTCCCTGTTCCTTCATGACGGCAAGTGGGGTAGCGGTGGTTACCGCATTGATACCCTCCCCGAGGTAGGAAAAAATAGCCATGTTCTGCACTGGCGGCAGCCAGGCAGAGGTCATGGCCACCGGAAAGGTGGCCAGCAGGAATGACCGGCCGAGGAGGGCGGGATTGAAGATGTTGTAACCGATGCCGCCGAGGACGTGCTTGCCGATATAAATCGCCATGACCGCGCCGAGGATCGGCAGCAGCGGCGAGACCCCCGGGGGAATGACAAAAGCCAGCAGCATTCCGGTAATGACGGCGCTGCCGTCTTTGATCGAAACCCGCCTGCCCAGCAGTTTCTGGCTGATGGCCTCGACCGCTATGCAGCTGGCTACCGAGACAGCGGTGATGAACAGGACCTGAATACCGAAAACAAAGACAGACAGGAGCAGTGGCGGTATCAGGCAGGCCACCACGGTCCACATGATTTTTTCAACCGACTCATGGCTCTTCACATGGGGAGAGATGGAAACTTTCCATCCTCTCAGTGCGGGAGATGAATGGTTCTCCGGGGCTTGCGGTTCGATGGCGTATCTCCTTCAGAAACGTATTATTACAAAGGACCCGTGAACATAACGGCCACGGCACCTCACGACATACAGGTACATTTTTACCTCTTGGCCTTCATCTTGGCGAGACGGACAAACTGGACCAGTGGCCGTTTTGCCGGGCAGACATAGGCGCAGCTGCCGCACTCAAAGCATTCAAGGACTCCGAACTGGGCCGTTTCCTCCGGTCGGTTGGCCTCGACATAGATCCCTATCTCCTTGGGCTCGAGCCCCATCGGACAGGCATCAAGGCACCAGCCGCAGCGGATGCACTGGGAATGCGGGGTGGTGTCCACCTCGTCAGCGGCAAGAAAAAGCACCGCGGAGGTGGTTTTGGTCACCGGGATATCGAGGTTGGAGACAGCAAAGCCCATCATCGGCCCGCCCAGAATGACCTTTGCCAGATCGGGCTGGACGCCGCCCAGGTATTTGACGATATCGGTGATCTTCGTCCCGACCTTGACCAGCAGGTTTGCCGGTCTGGCAATCCCCTTGCCGGCGATGGTGACGACCTTTTCATAGAGAGGTTTGCCGAAAATCACCGCATCGCGGATGGCCCTGGCCGTCGAGACATTGTGAACCACGACCCCCACAGCCGAAGGCAGGGCCATGGCCGGCACCTTGCGACCGGTGATGGCCTGGATAAGCTGTTTTTCCGATCCTTGGGGATATTTGACCTGCAGGGCATCGACGGTCAGAGAGCAGTCGGCGGTAGAGGCGGCGCGGGCCGCCTCGGTCATGGCCAGAATGGCGTCCGGCTTGTTGCTTTCAATACCGATATGGCATTGCTTGATGCCAAGTATTCTCAGGATGATCTTGGCCCCTTCGACGATCTCGGCGGCATGTTCGAGCATCTGCCGATGGTCTGCGGTGATATACGGCTCACATTCAGCGCCGTTGAGCAGAAGGGTGTTTATCGGGTTGTCCGGAGGAGGACTCAGCTTGACATGGGTGGGAAAACCGGCGCCGCCGATACCGATGATGCCGGCGGCGTGAACTCTGGCCAGCAGTTCCTTGGGATCGACGGACTGCCAGTCCTGGGCCTGGTACTGCCGGGGTTCCGCCTCGTGGTTGACGGCGATGGTGACGGAGGGGGCGGAGACCCGCATCGGGTGCGCCGACATGCCGATATCCTTGATCTTGCCGGTAACAGGGGCATGCAGCGGGACGCCCAGCCCCTTTTTCACCTCTCCGATGACATCGCCCTCCTTGACCTCTGCCCGTTTGGCAACGACAGGGGTGCAGGGGGCGCCGATATGCTGCCCCAGGATGATTTCAAGTTCATCGGGGACCGGCATGACTTCGATACCGAGGTCGGCAGTCTGGGCCTTTGAATCCGGCGGATGCACGCCGCCTTTGGGAAATGTCAATGAAGATATCATAGTGTGGGTTAGAACGGGTGGCTAAGGTATTCGGTACAAGAGGCCTTCACAGGAATACGATCCATACCGGGTTTGCAACATCGTCAATGCAAGAAGCATCTTATTCAGTCTACAGCTGGAGATCCACGAAGGTCTCCTTTTTTCCGCCGGTTCCGATACCACTTCGATAGAGGTATCGCCATGTCCTGGCCGGATTGGCGGCGGTAAAAAATTATCAGGCAATACCTCCGTAATACTTCATGAACTGGATGCGTTCAAAGGCGGCCGGATTCTCCGCCTGCTGGAAACTCAATTTTCCCCTGAAATCCTCGATCCTGTTGTACGATTTCTCTTCCATCCATTTTTCCAGGCCTGCGAGTATGACGTTGATCTGCCCGGAACCGTTCTTATAGAGGGTGGAAACCACCTGCACCGCCGTGGCCCCGACGAGAAGCTGCTTGATCAGGCCCTCGCTGTCGTGGATGCCGGTCGAGGCGATCAGGTCCTTTTCGATCACCCCTGAAAGCAGGGCGATCCATCTCAGGGTATCGGGGTTTTCCTGCGATGTGGTAAAGATATCGGCCGATTTGACCATCAGGCGATCGATATCTACATCGGGATTGGTAAAACGGTTGAACAGGACAAACCCTTTCACCTTGCCCTTCCAGGCCAGTCTGGTTATAAGATTTGCCAGGGAAGACGAGTACTTGCTCATCTTCAATGCAATCGGTATGGAGACGATTGAACTGATCTTCTCGAGGATGCTGAAGTAGAGGCCCTCGCTTTCCTGGCAGGTCAGCCGCGGGTTGCTTGCCAGAAGAGATATATTGAGCTCGAGGGCATCCGCGCCTGCCTGCTCGACCGATTTTGCAAAGGCCACCCACTCGTCCCCGGAAACACAGTTGATGCTGGCGATGATGGGAATATCCACAGCCTTTTTCGCTTCGGATATAAGAGTGATATACTCCTGGACGGCGCTCCCCCGGGTGTAGGCCCGGACATAGTCCGCGGCCTCGGGATAGTCGGTATTATAGCTCTCCATATTGCTCGACAGTTCAGCCTGGATCTGCTCTTCGAACAGGGATTTCAACACCACTGCCCCGGCGTTGTTCTCCGCCAGCTCCCTGATCTTGGGAACAGAATGCGTCAAGCCGCAACTTCCGACGATGATGGGGTTTTTCAACTGCAGCCCGAGATACTTTACGGAAAGATCTTTCATTTTGTCCTATTCGCTGTCAGGTATTCAGGAGAGCTCCCCTGAGGAAATAAGCGGTATGTATCCGGCAACGACCATGCTGTCCTCCGGGAAAACCTGACCCTCTGGTTTTCGCCGGATTCACTGACCAGACCGTATGCCTCCTTTTCCGTAACAAAAACCCGCCCGAAAGGCAAGAAATTTTCGACATCACCATGACAACAGGCAAAGTCACTGAAATCATATACAATTCAGCCTAGAGACGCGACTGCAGGCTGCTCTCGTCGCCTGCTCCTATCATTGCTTTCCCAGGCAGAAACATGGTGCTTTTTCTAAAATATTCTACTACGATAGCCCGGTATTCCCGCTGAGGCGGGACAATTGTTTACCAAGAAAAACCTGCCTTATCCTCAGGCCCATGTATACGCTCAATTCGCACAACAAAGACGTTTTTTTTGTTCTCTCTGGGGCATTCCTTATCAGTTTCTCGGGGGTCTGGGTCAAACTTGCACAAGTGCCGCCCACCACCTCGGCCTTCTACAGGGTCTTCTTCGGTTTCCTCTTTCTCCTTGTCGCCTGCCTGTGGCGACGTGATTACATGATGCTGACCGCCGGCCGGCTGCTGCTCATCGTCATCTGCGGCCTGCTGTTCGCTCTGGACCTCTTCTGCTGGCATGCCAGCATCCAGTACATCGGTCCCGGGCTCGCCACCATTCTCGGCAATTTTCAGGTCTTTTTCCTCGCCCTCGCCGGCATTCTCCTGTTCGGCGAAAGGGTACGGCCCCGTTTTCTCCTGGCCATCCCTCTCGCCATATCCGGACTGTTTCTGGTAGTCGGGATCAACTGGTCCACCTTGACCTCCAGCTACAGAACCGGTGTCTATCTCGGCCTTTTGACCGCGGTCTGTTACAGCGGTTTTCTCTTGACCCTGCGGAAAATCCAGGCCGACGGCAGGAAATACTCTTTTTTCTTCGCTCTGATGCTGATCTCGCTGAGTTGTGCGGTCTTTCTCGGGATGCGGATGGTCACGGCCGGCGATTCATTCGCTATCCCCGACCCGGTCAGTCTCCTCTCGCTCGTCAATCTCGGCCTCTTCAGCCAGTGCCTGGGCTGGGCTCTGATCGCCAATGCCATGCCGAGGATCCGCGCCTCCTTTACCGGCCTGATCCTGCTGCTGCAACCGGCCCTGGCCTTCATCTGGGATGTGCTTTTTTTCGATCGCCCCACCGGTTTCATCAACTGGACCGGGGTCATCATCACCCTGACCGCGATCTATCTGGGACTCACCGGCAGCCGGGGAAAAGACGAGCCCCGGCCGTTGCAATCCGAGTCCGGAGAGCTATAGTGTAGGCAAAAGCAATTTACCGACAACCTCTTCATGGCAGCCGCAGGTACGGCATAACATTCAGCAGAACAAGATGAACATGAAAGTACTGGATTACCAAGAGGTCCCTTCCCATCAATTTGATGCCGACACCGTGCGGGGTGTGACAGGAAGGGTGGTCATCGGCAAGGACGATCACGCCGACAACTTCTGCATGCGGGTTTTTACCGTGGCCCCGGGCGGCTTTACGCCCAGGCACTCCCATGTCTGGGAACACGAGATCTTCATCCATTCAGGCAAGGGGCAGGTTTTCCGGGACGGCGAATGGCAGACCGTCACCAGCGGCACCGTGGTCTTCATCCCCGGCGGCGAGGAACACCAGTTCATGAACGCCGGCGGGGAAGACTTCGTCTTCATCTGCCTTATCCCTTCCGGCGTCTCAGAGATCTGAGAGCTGAGTGGCGCCGGCACAGCCGGCACCACCTCAGATCCGCTGCAGGGCGACGATCCGCTCCTCCAGTGGCGGATGGCTCCTGAAGAGGCTGGCCATGGCGCCGGCCTTGGGCCGGATACCGAAGGCCGCCACCTGATCGGGCAGATGCGAGGGTTCATGATGGGCCTGCAGACGACGCAGGGCGCCGATCATCTTGTCCCGGCCGGCCAGATAAGCCGCGCCGCTGTCGGCCCGGAACTCCCGCTTTCTCGAGAACCACATGACGATGAGGCTCGCCAGCAGGCCGAAGACCAGTTCCAGGACCACGGTCACCGCCATATAGCCGAAAAATCCCAGGCCGCCGCCCTCTTCGTCACTGCTGAGAAAATTGTTGATGACCTGGGCAGCCATTCGCGAGAAAAAGATGACGAAGGTGTTCAGCACTCCCTGGATCAGGGACATGGTGACCATATCGCCGCCGGCCACATGGCTGATCTCATGCGCCAGAACCGCCTCGGTCTCGTCGCGCGACATATTATGCAGCAGACCGGTGCTGACTGCCACCAGGGCAGCGTCCCGCTTCATGCCGGTGGCAAAGGCGTTGATATCGGGCGAATCGTAGATCGCCACCTCGGGCATGCCGATTTCGGCAACCTTGGCCAGCCGCCGGACGGTATCCACGAGCCACTGTTCCGTGGGGCTACCAGGCTGTTCAATGACCTGAGCGCCGGTGGATTTCTTGGCTATCCATTTGGACAGGGCCAGGGAGATGAACGAGCCTCCCATGCCGAACAGGCCGGCCATCACCAGCAGCCCCATGGTAGTGCCCGAGTCCAGACCAAGAATGGACATGACCAGGCCGAGCAGGATGAGTATCGCCAGGTTTGTCGCCAGAAATAAGCCGATCCGAATCATTGTGTTCCTCCATAACAGGTATGTATTTCTGCACACTTTGCCCGCGCGGGCCTGCTTACGTCCATGCGCAAGGGGTCTTTGTCATTCGCCAGATAATAATAACCATCGCCTTTGCCAAGACAAGTGACAATAGGTTAGAATATCCCGGAAGAACCGGCCTGTCCGTCCTTCCGCTCGCCGGCAGGGTACTGTTAGCCGCGGCATTGCCGAAGCAGTTTCTCCTCTGACCTCCTCTCACAACCAGGATCTCTTTTCCCCGGGGTGCCGATCGTCTTCTGCGGGATCAACGATCTCGATGAAGAGGAACTGGCGGAAGGAAACATGACCGGCGTCGTCGAGAGTTTCGATCTGTTGGGGACAATCGATGTGGTCCTCAAACTGCACCCGGGAAAACGCAGGATGGTTGTCGTCGGCGATGAATCCACAGCCGGACGGGCCATTAGAAACCAGATTCAGGCGCTCATGCCCCACTATAAAGACCGGCTGCAGGTTGACTACTGGATCCAGATCGCCCTCCCCGAGGCCCAGCGCCGAGTCGAAAACCTGCCGGATGACACCTTCCTTTTTTTTATCCCGTATTACCAGATCATCGATAACCGCACCTATACCGCCGAGGAGGTGATGGCGGTGATCTCCCGCCATTCCAGCGTCCCTCTCTATACCTCCTGGGACTTTCTGCTCGGCCATGGCGCGGTGGGCGGCAGCATGATTTCCGGTCATAAACACGGCCAGATCGCCGCAGGCATGGCCCTGCAGATCCTGGACGGCGCTCCCGTCGACTCTCTCCCCGTACTCAGGGAACCGACAGGATCCTACCTCTTCGACTACCTGGTCATGCGCCGCCTCAATATACCCGAGACGCTGCTGCCCGAAGGCAGCACCCTGATCAACGCCCCCAGGGCCTTTTACGAACTCCCCAAGGAACTGTTCTGGACCATCATCACCAGCCTGTTGCTGCTGCTGGTCACCCTGATCTTCCTGGTTTTGACCATGCTCGGCCGCCGGCGGGTAGAGCGCAAGATCAAGGACCAGCTCTCCTTCCAGGAGACCCTGATGGACACCAATCCCCAGCTGGTCTCATGGAAGGATCTGAACTTCAGATACCTCGGAGCCAACCGGACATTCTCCACCTTTTTCGGGGTAAACGACCCGAGCGAACTGATCTCAAAAACAACGCGGGATGTCATCCATGACGAGGACTATGCCCAGTGGTCGCAGAGCGCCGACGTCGCCGTGGTCAACAACCGCGAGGCCTTCCGCAAGGTCAGGAAGAGGCTGACGGACCACCAGGGCAATGCCGCCTGGATAGAGGTCAACAAGGTCCCCCTGCGCGACCAGTCCGGGAAAATCGTCGGCATCCTCAGCACCGCTGAAAACATCACCCGCGAGCTTGACCTGGAAAAACAGCTGCTGCAGTCCCAGAAAATGGAGGCAATCGGCACCCTCGCCGGAGGCATTGCCCATGATTTCAACAATATATTGACATCGATTATCAACTCCACAGAGCTTGCGATCGGCGACATCGATCCGGCAACCCAGACGGCCAAGGACCTGGAACGAGTCCTCAAGGCCGCCCGCCGGGGCGGCCGGGTGGTCAAGCAGATCCTTGCCTTCAGCAAGCCCTCGCAGGAAGGCTTCCGCCCGACCAATCTGACCACGGTGGTGACGGAGGTCGTCGGTCTCATGGAGATCTCCCTGCCCGGCAATATCGAGATGCGCTCCCACATCTCGCCCAACGTCGGCTGCATCCTGGCCGATCCCACCCAGATCTACCAGGCGGTGATGAACCTCTGCACCAATGCCTTCCAGGCCCTGCGGGAGGCTGGCGGCATCCTGCAGATCCGCCTGGAGGAAAAGACCCTGCCGGTGGAAGAGGCCAAACTCCTCAACCTGGAATCCGGGGATTATATCCAGGTGACCGTGGCCGACAACGGCCCGGGCATCGCCCCGACCATCATCGACAAGATCTTCGACCCCTTCTTCTCGACCAAGGACAAGGCCGAGGGAACCGGTCTCGGCCTGGCCGTAGTGCACGGCATCGTCAAGGCCCACCAGGGAGGCCTCCGGGTTGAAAGCGAAGAGGGACGGGGGACTACCTTCAGGCTGTATTTCCCGAAAACTGCCTTGACGGCCGAACAGCCGGAGCAGCGGAAGTCCTTTTTCGGTAGCAGGGTCGGTACCATCCTCTTTGTCGAGGACGATGAGGACCAGCTCCACACTACCCCGCGGATCCTCGAAAATGTCGGCTACTCCGTCACCGCCGCGGGCTTCCCGCAGATAGCCCTGGATCTGGTCGCGGCCGACCCGGAGCGGTTCGAGCTGCTGATCACCGATTACGACATGCCGGCGATCAACGGCATCGAGCTGATCCGGCGGGTTCATGCCATGAATCCGCGGATTCCCTCGATCCTCATCTCCGGCAGGGAGGAGGCAATCAAGGCCGCCCATGCCATCCCCTCGATCCGCCGGGTATTCATCAAACCCTATGACACGATCGATCTGACCTTTACCATCAACACCATCCTGGAGGAGGACTAGCGCCATGGCATCCATTCTGATCATCGACGACGATCAGGAGATCTGCGAGACCCTGAGCAGCCTGGGCACCAGACTCTCCCACCACTGCCGCTCGGCGCATTCCCTCAGCGCCGGCCGCATCGCTGCCGGCCAGGAGCACTTTGACATCCTCTTTCTCGATGTGCGCCTGCCGGACGGCAATGGCCTCGACCTGCTGCCGGAACTGATGGAGCTGGCCGATCCGCCGGAGGTCATCATCCTCACCGGCAAGGGTGATCCCGATGGCGCCGAACTGGCGATCCAGGGAGGGGCTTGGGACTATATCCTCAAACCTTCGAGCGTCAGGGAGATAAGCCTGACCCTGGGCCGGGCCCTGAAGTACCGGGAAGAGAAAAAGAACAGGGCCGAGGGCGATATCCTCAATGTCAGCAAGGTGGTGGGGGCCAGCCCGAGGATGAAGGCCTGTTTCAAACTGATGGCCCAGGCCGCCCGCTCCGATTCGAGCCTGCTCATAACCGGCGAGACCGGCACCGGTAAGGAACTGTTCGCCCGCACCATCCATGAAAACAGCAGCCGGTCGAGCGGCAAATTCGTTTTTGTCGACTGCGCCTCGCTGACCGAATCCCTTGTCGAATCGACCCTCTTCGGTCATCGCAAAGGGGCCTTCACGGGGGCCCAGGACAGCCGTATCGGCCTGATCAAACTGGCCGACAACGGCACCCTCTTCCTCGATGAGATCGGCGAAATGCCGCTCTCCATCCAGAAAGCCTTCTGCGTGTGCTGCAGGAGCGGACCTTCCGGGCTGTCGGCGATACCATGGAGCAGACCAGCAACTTCCGGCTGATCGCCGCCACCAACCGCAATCTTGATGAAATGGTGGAAAACCACGAGTTCCGCAGCGACCTGCTCTTCCGCATCACCACCATGCGCCTGCCCCTGCCGCCGCTGCGGCAGCGATCCGAGGATATCCGCGCCCTGGCGAACTTCAAGACGGCCCAGCTCTGCCTCAAGTACGGCATGCCGATAAAGGCCATGGACGAAAACTTCTGGGAGACCCTGGAAAACTACACCTGGCCCGGCAATGTCCGGGAACTTTTCAATATCATCGAACGATCGATCATCGCCGCCGGCGCCGAAAAAAATCTCTTCGCCATGCACCTGCCCCGCCAGCTGCGCATCCAGGTCGCCAAGGAACAGATCCGCCAGATGACCGGTTCCGAGGTTCTCTCCAACGGCAACGGCACCGAGCCGGATGATGATGTCCGGAAGATCGGCCAGGAGATCTTTCAGGATATCTTCGACCGCCCTCTGCCCTCCTTGAAGACATTCAAGGGGGCCTCCGAGAAGATCTACCTCAGCGAGCTCATCCGTCAGTGCGGCGGCGAGATAGCCCGGATCCTGGCGATATCAGGCCTATCGCGTTCCCATTTCTATTCACTGCTGAGAAAATACGGCCTGTCCATCCAGACCGACGAAACAAAGTCCTGAGTGAACCGGACCGCCGCTGCTTGGATTCCCTCATGATACATCATACCAGGGCTGTTCCGGCTCGATGAGGGACACCCGCGACCCCGGCCCGGCGCCTGATCGCTGCGCACCTGCGATACCACCGGCTGCCGGCCGACACATTCCAACAATTTATACGCCGGGCGGGAATCAGCCCTTGGACCCCAGGCGGAGACCGCCATGGATAAAGACCGTTTCGCCGGCCATGGCCTCGTTGCGGTAGAGCTCGGCCACCAGGCTGACCACCTCCTCGGGTTCGATTAGGCGGCCGATCGGCACCTGTTCGAGAATCCTGCCGAGGACCTTGTCGTCAATGGCCTTGACCATGGCTGTGCCGACATAGCCGGGGGCGATGGCCATGCAGCGGATCCGCTCGGCGAAACCGCGGCGGAAAAATTCAGCGGTCAGGACTTTCGGCATGACCGACATCGCCGCCTTCGAGGAGGCATAGTTGATCTGGCCGGCCGTCCCCAGCGAACCGGTGGAGGAGACCAGGCAGACCAGTCCCCGGCAGCCGTGGTTGACCATCCTCTCGACACACTCCCGGACGGTCAGGAAGACCCCGGTCAGGTTGATATCGATGACCTTCTGAAACTGGGCCAGCGACATCTTGCCGGTGACCTTGCCGGTTTCCCGATCGGTACTGATCATCAGCCCATCACTGGTGATGCCGGCAAAGGGCGCCACCAGGTTGATTTTCCCGAAGGTGGCGATGGCGTGATCCGCCAGTTTTTCGCAGTCGGCCTCGGAGGTGACATTGCAGGTGACCGAGGTCACCCCGGCACTGATCTCCCGGAGTTCAGCCTCGGCCTGGCGCAAGGGCCCTTCGGCGACATCGGCAATGACCACCCTGCCGCCCTGCCGCAGCCAGAATTCGGACAGGGCGCGGCCGATGCCGCTGCCGCCGCCGGTGATCACCGCCACTGAATCCTCTATCGTCAGCATTATTTTTCTCCTTTTCGGCGTCAGGCACCGATACTCAGATGGATGAAAGTCCTCATCGACTCCTCTCTATAATACAGCAACACTTCGAAGCACTGTGCAAATTCTACGCCGGACCGGGAGAGGGATTTGCCCAGTTCCTTATGAAATTTGCCCTGCTCCTTATGAATAATCACATCTGGCATTTTTCTTGCTTAATGTCCAGAGAGTCTATCGTTATCGGTGCCGCTGCCCCTCGCACATCGCCGGGACTGTCGCCGCCGCAAATCGTACCGCCATTGAGCACTACCCATGGAAAATCACATTATGATCCAGGTATCACCAGCAACACACCCGGCCACCGCACCTGCCGTGCGGCAGCGAAAAGAAAAAGTCGTCACAGCCCGTGAGGCCGTAAGCCTGATCCGGGAAGGAGATACCGTCGCCACCGGCGGTTTTGTCGGCATCGGTTTCCCCGAACAGCTGGCCATCGCCCTTGAGGAGAATTTTCTGGAGCATGGGGGACCGCGGGGACTGACGCTTGTCTATGCCGCCGGCCAGGGTGACGGTAAAGACCGGGGGCTCAACCACTTGGGTCATCTCGGCCTGGTGCGCCGGGTCGTCGGGGGCCACTGGGGCCTGGTTCCCAAGCTCCAGAAACTGGCCCTGGCAAATAAAATCGAGGGCTACAATCTGCCGCAGGGCGTCATCACCCACCTCTATCGGGACATCGCCGCCGGCAAGCCCAGGACGATCACCACAGTAGGCCTCGGGACCTTCGTCGATCCCCGCAACGGCGGCGAGATCAAAGTCCCCGGCCAGGCCCTGCCGAAGATCGAGATGAGCGAGCGCAAGAACATCGCCAGGAGAGCGGCACTGGAGCTTACCGCAGACAGCGTAGTCAACCTCGGCATCGGCATGCCCTAAGGCACTCCAGCGTCGCCAATGAAGAGGACATCCTCGATTATCTCACCCTCACGGCCGAGCCGGGTGTCATCGGCGGCCTCAATTTCGGTGCGGCCTTGAATACCGATGCCCTGATCGATCAGCCCCTCCCAGTTTGATTTTTATGACGGCGGCGGCCTGGACCTGGCCTTTCTCGGCCTGGCCCAGGCGGACCGGCAGGGCAATCTCAACGTCAGTAAATTCGGGACCAGGCTGGCCGGGGCCGGCGGCTTTATCAATATCAGCCAGAGCGCCAAAAAGGTGATCTTTGTCGGTACCTTCACCGCCTGCGGTCTGGAAATCTCCATCAAGGATGAAAGGCTGACCATAGAAAAAGAGGGGACGATGCACAAATTCGTCGACCAGGTCGAACACGTGACCTTCTCCGGCCCCTATGCCGTCTCCAAGGGCCAGACCGTTCTCTATATCACTGAACGTCTACAAAAATGGCAAGAAAACAGGGAGGCGCGATCCCGCCGACCTCCTCTGGCCTCCCCTGAGCCGTTTGCCGAGAGCAGTGTCCAGAAAATCAGACAAGACTTCCGGTCGGTGCCCTGAGCCGGGATGGCGGTGACGGCATCGCTGCCACCGACATCCCGGTCTGTCCGGCAGCCACCAATTCTTATTAACTATTTATTTGTTTTTATAGTATTTTATTTAAAATACCAATTTCCAACCTCTTCCTTCATCCGCACAGATCGGCTGCCGAAGGAGACCTTTTTTTCTCGACGGACCAAACCCTATCTCGCTTTCATAGCACCCTCCGTCTGTCCTCCCACCTATCCTGTCCGTTTTTTAGGACTATATATTTAATTTTTAATATCAATAACTTAATTTTTAAACACGGTCCTAGTCCGGTCGATTCAGGAACACTTCCGCTGTTCTGCCATGGAATATGTCCAGAATTTCGCACAGTCGCCCCGTCCTCCAGGACAGAATTTGCATTCACCGATACATCATTCTGTATTTACACATGTAATTATCAATTTTCAGAATGGCACGCCGGTTGCTACAAGCCTATTGTCGAGATATGCACAGGCAGTGCGGATGTTTGTATCACCGACGTGATACAGCATCTTTTTCTATCGATCGTGCCGGATAATCCGGCGCACCAGAACATCCACTTCTTTGGAGGAGGGCACCATGAATAAAAACTGGGTTATCACCACAGTTGCCGCTTTGACTCTGTCGCTTGCAGTTACGACCGGTCAGGCCGCTGATAAACGCGAAAAATTCGGCGCCGACAAGCGGCATGAAGCGGTGAAAAAGGAATTGCGGACCATCAAACCGAGCACGGAAACATTCAAGTGGAAGATGGTCATGCCCTGGTCCAAGGGTCTGTTGTTCTATGATATGGCCCAGCATTTCGCCGATTCGGTGGCCCTGGCTTCCGGCGGCCGCCTGGAAATCAAGCTGTTCTCCGCCGGTGAGCTGGTCGGCGCCATGGAATCCTTTGACGCAGTCAGCAAGGGTTCCGCCGAAGTGGGTCATGACTGGCCCGGCTACTGGCAGGGCAAGGACCAGAACTTTGTCTCCTTTGCCTCCGTGCCGTTCGGACTCGACACCGAAGGCTACAACATCTGGCTCTATGAGCGCGGCGGTCTCGAGCAGATGCAGGAACTCTACGGCAAATACAACCTCTATGCCCTGCCTGCCGGCAACGGCGGCCAGGAGATGGGCTTCTTCTCCAACAAGAAGGCCACCAAGATGGAAGACTTCAAGGGCATGCGGGTCCGTACACCCGGCTGGTACATGGACATCATGACCAAGCTCGGCGCCTCCGTCACCCCGCTGCCCGGCGGCGAGATCTATCTTGCTCTTGAGCGCGGTGTCATCGACGGCGCCGAGTTCTCCACTCCGGCCATGAACTACCCGATGGGTTTTGACGAGATCACCAAGTACGTCATCGAGCCCGGTATCCATCAGCCTTCCGTACAGTGCGCCATTTTCTTCAACAAGGACGCCTACAACAAACTGCCGGCCGACCTGAAGTACATTATTGAAATCGCCGCCAAGGAGACCCAGCTGTGGTCCACCGCCTGGCAGGAGCAGCTGAATATCGAGGCGGTTAAACTGTTCAAGGAGAAGGTCGAATTTGTCAAGATGGACGATGCGTCCATCACCACCTTCGCCAAACAGACCAAAGAATATCTTGAGGAGTTGAAGGGCAAATACCCGAACGTCAAGGTCACCCTCGATTCCCAGGAGCAGTTCAAGAAGGACTTCGCCGAATGGCGTGAGATCAGAAGCGGCCTGACCCCCTGGCCCATCGACGATTATATCAGCGGCAAGCGTATGCAGTAACATTTCCTATCCGCGGCGGGGTGATTTGATCCCCGCCGCTTTTCCCTCGAATTATCGTCGTTATCGAGAAGAGGACGAGCTATGCAGAATATTTCCCGGGCGATTGACGCCCTCAATGAAAAAACGGGACTCTACAGTTCTTACCTCATCCTGCCCCTGGTAGGAGTGGTAATTTACGAGGTCTTCGTGCGCTATGTCTTCAATGCCCCGACCTCCTGGGGCTTTGAGCTGACCGTCTTTCTTTACGGCATGCATTACATGCTCGGTCTCGGCGACGCCCACCGGACCGACACCCATGTCTGCATCGACATCTTCGAAGCGAGGATGCAGCCGAGGAACCGGACCATCCTGCGGATCATCACCAACGTGGTCATCTTCATCCCGACCATGGGCTGCATGGCCATCTGGTCGGTTAAATATGCGATCACCTCCTGGGGGATGCTCGAGCATGCCTCCTCGTCCTGGTCCCCGGCCATCTATCCGTACAAAGCGGTCATGGCGGTCGGTTTCATCCTCTTTTTTCTGGCAGGCGTCTCGAAGTTGCTGAAGGACTTCCACGCCCTGCGATCGTCCAAATAACACCGCCTGCTAGGAGAGAACGATTATGACTCCCGAAGTTTTAACCATCCTGATGTTTGGTATCCTGATAGCGGCCATCGCCCTGGGGCATCCCCTGGCGGCCACCCTGGCTGCTACGGCCACCTTGATAGGTCTGATCGACAACGGTTTCAATGTCCCCGCCCTGTTTGACCTGATCACCAACAACAACTGGGGAGTTTTCCTCAATTACACCCTGGTTTCCATACCGCTGTTTATCTTCATGGCCCAGGTCCTCGACCGCGCCAAGGTCTCGGAGGAACTGTTCGAGGCCCTGTACGTCATCCTCGGCGGCCTGCGCGGCGGTCTCGGCCTGGCGGTCATCGTCGTCTCCACCGTCTTCGCCGCCACGACCGGTATTGTCGGCGCCTCGGTGGTGGCCATGAGTCTGATGGCCGGCCCCGCCCTCTTGAAACGCGGCTACGACAAACCGATGTCGGCCGGCATCATCACCTCGTCCGGAACGCTCGGCATCCTCATCCCGCCGAGCATCATGCTGGTCGTCTATGCCGGCCTCACCGGCCTGAAGGAGACCTCGGTCGGCAACCTCTTTGCCGCCGCCATCCTGCCCGGCCTGCTGCTCTCCGGTTTCTACCTGGCCTATGTCGGTATCCGTTGCGCCCTCAATCTGAAACTCGGGCCGCCGATCCCCAAGGAAGAACGGACAGCCACCTTCGGCCAGAAATGCTTCATGTTTGTCAAGAGTCTGGTGCCGCCTTTCGGTCTGATCCTGGCCGTCATGGGCACGATCCTGGCCGGCGTGGCGACGCCGACCGAGGCAGCTGCCCTTGGCGCCACCGGTGCGTTGGTCCTGGCGCTTTTTAAGAGAACCTTCACTTGGGAAATGATCAAGGGGGCCTCGCTGTCCACCGCCCGGACCACCTGCATGGTCATGGCATTGTTCATCGGCGGCAAGGTGTTCAGCGTGGTCTTTCTCAGCATGGGCGGCGGCGACGTGGTCGCGGACACCCTGCTCGGCATGGATTTCCACCCCTACATGGTCCTGTTCCTGATGAACCTGGTGGTCTTCATCCTCGGCATGTTCATCGACTGGGCCGCGATCCTGCTGGTGGTGGTGCCGATCTTCACCCCGATCGCCATGGAGCTTGACTTCAACCCCCTGTGGTTTGCGATGATAATCTGCGTCAACCTGCAGACCTCCTTCCTCACCCCGCCGTTCGGCTATTCCCTGTTCTACTTCAAGGGAGCCGCCCCGCCGGAGTATACTATAGGCGACGTCTACAAGGGAATCATACCGTTTATCGGCCTGCAGCTCTTGTGCGTGATCTGTCTGGTCATCTGGCCGGATATCATCACCTATCTGCCCTCGGTCTTCTTCGGCGAGTGATCATGCGATTGACGCGAATTCAAATCAAACAAGGAGAAAATGGATATGCTGCCTAAAATCAAGACAATTCTCTACGCCACCGGCATCGGCCCCCGCGCCCCTTACGTCTTCCGCTACGCCCTGGCCCTGGCCCGTCAACACGGGGCGACAATCGTCGCCGTGCACGGCATGGAGCCGCTTTCCGACTTCGGCAAGAGCCTGATCGAACAGTATATCTCCCACGAGGATTCGGAGGAGATGCACAGGAAGGCCAGGGAGACTGTCAGGGCCCAGCTCGCCGAACGGATCAGGCAGCTCTGCACCAAGGAATGCGAGGGGGCGACGGAGTGCGAGAATATAGTCACCTCGATCATGATCGTCGAGGGCCATCCGGCCCAGGTCATCATCGATACGGCCGATGATTGTGCCGCCGACCTGATCGTCATGGGCTCGCAGCGTCACACCCTGATCGGCGAGGTAATAATCGGCAGTACCACCCGCAGGGTCCTGCACATTGCCAGCCAACCGGTCCTGGTGGTGAAGGTCCCGAAAGGCTATGATGAAAGCCTTGCATAAGCCGGTGCATGGCAGCCAATCCTGGTTCGGACCCTGCCCAGCCTGCCTTTTCCTTGCCGGGAAATCGCCAGCCATCTCCCCTTTCGGCTGCTGAATCCCGGCCGGGAGGTGCCGAAATACCGCCCGACCTGTCGTGCCCCAGTCGTTTAAGATGTCACCAACGATTCATCCCGAGCATTTCACCTCCTGAGGAGAAAAAAGTGAGTCCAACCCCAGCATCTGCCCTCGTCGGCGAGTTTACCGGCATTGTCGGCGCAGACAATGTCATGATCAGCGAGAACGACCACTATGCCTATTCCTATGACGCGGCGGTCCTTGACTCCGTCATGCCGGGAATTGTCGTCCGGCCGGGCAGCAGCGAGGCCCTCGGCCGGGTAGTGAAACTGTGCAACGATAACGGCCTGCCGCTGACCGTGCGCGGCGCCGGCACCAACCTGTCCGGCGGCACCATCCCCCATCCCGGCGGGGTGGTCGTTCTGACCAACGGCCTGACGCGTATCCTCGAGATTAATGAAGAGGATCTCTACGCCGTGGTCGAACCCGGGGTGATCACCGCCGTCTTCGCCCAGGAGGCGGCCCGGCACGGCCTCTTCTACCCGCCCGATCCCGGCAGCCAGACCGTCTCGACCCTGGGCGGCAACGTCGCCGAGAATGCCGGCGGCCTGCGCGGCCTGAAGTACGGGGTGACCAAGGACTACGTGATGGGCATGGAGTTCTGGGATGTCGAGGGCAGGTTGATCAAATCCGGCTCTCGCACCGTCAAATCGGTAACCGGCTACAACCTCCATGGCCTGATGGTCGCCTCGGAAGGGACCCTTGGGGTCTTCGACAAGATCATCTTAAAACTCATCCCGCCACCCCAGACCGCCCGCTCGATGATGGCCGTGTTCGATTCGATCACCGCCGCCTCGGAGACCGTGGCCGCCATCATCGCCGCCAAGATCGTGCCGGCGACCCTTGAAATGATGGACAACTTCACGATCCGCACCGTCGACAATTTCCGCAAGGCCGGTCTGCCCACCGACGCCGCCGCCCTGCTGCTGATCGAGGTGGACGGTCACCCCGGCCAGGTCGCCGACGAGGCGGCCCAGGTCGAGGTGATCTGCAAGAAACACGGCGCCCGGGAACTGAAGATCGCAGGCAACGCCGGCGAACGCAACACCATCTGGCAGGCCCGCCGCGACGCCCTGCCGGCGCTCGCCAAACTCAGGCCTACCTGCGTGCTCGAAGACGCCACCGTACCGCGCTCGAAGATTCCGGCGATGATCGAGGCCCTGGGCGAGATCAGCAAAAAATACGACCTGACCATCGGCACCTTCGGTCACGCCGGCGACGGCAACCTCCATCCGACCATCCTCACCGATAAACGCAACACGAAGGAATGGCAGCGAGTGGAAAAGGCCATCGAGGAGATCTTCGACCGGGCCCTGGCCCTGGGCGGCACCCTGTCCGGCGAGCACGGCATCGGCCTGGCCAAGGCCAAATTTCTCATCAAAGAGACCGGCCGGGCCACCCTTGACTACAGCGCCCGGATGAAGGCAGCCCTTGATCCGAAAAACATTCTGAATCCCAAGAAAATGGTAGGATAGGGTAAAAACATGGCGGATATTCACAAACTTGCCGAGATGTTCAAGAAACTCGACGATCAACTGGTCAACTGCATGCGCTGCGGCATGTGCCAGGCGGTCTGCCCGCTGTTCAGGGAGACCGGTCGGGAGACCGATGTCACCCGGGGTAAACTCGCCCTGCTCGACGGCCTGGCCTCTCAGCTCCTGCAGGATCCGGAGGGGGTCAACGAAATCCTCAACCGCTGCCTGCTCTGCGGCACCTGCCAGGCCAACTGCCCGAGCGGCGTGCGGGTGATGGATATCTTCCTCGAGGCGAGGGCGATCCTGACCGGTTATTTCGGTCTCTCGCCGGTCAAGAAGGTCATCTTTCGGGGCATGCTGGCCAATCCCCGGCTGTTCAACGCCCTGACCTCGATGGGCTCGATATTTCAGGGCATCTTCACCAAGAAGGTCGACGACCTGCTCGGCTCGTCCTGTGCCCGTTTCAACGCCCCGATGGTGGCCGACCGTCATTTCAACGCCCTGGCGACCTCCCCCTTGCGCAAAATCGCAGGCCGGCTCGACACCCCGGCCGGGGCCAGCGGCCTGCGGGTCGCCTTCTTCCCCGGCTGCGTGGTCGACAAGATGTTTCCCCAGGTCGGCGAGGCGGTCATCAAGATCCTGAACAAAAAAGGGGTCGGCATCTATCTGCCCGCCGGCCAGGCCTGCTGCGGCATCCCGGTGCTGACCAGCGGCGACCGCCAGACCTTTGATCAGCTCATCGAGATGAATCTCAAACTTTTTG
>JANMSX010000117.1:0-2269 GCA_031389785.1 Desulfobulbaceae bacterium
CCGCAGCGAATTTCGCGAAGTTATCGAACAGGGCGCCGAGTGGGCCATTGCCAGGGGTTACGGCCTGCCGGAGGATCTGCTGGCGACCGAGGAGGGCGGCCGCATCGCCGGCGCCGACAGCGACAAGGTCAGCGACCGGGCGGTGGAGAGGGGCTACAAGCAGCTGGGGACCCTGGGTTCGGGCAACCATTACCTGGAGATCCAGGTAGTACGACCGGAAAACATCATCGACCCGCATCTCGCCCGGGCCTTCGGCATCCGCATCCCCAACCAGGTGGTCATCATGTTCCACTGCGGCAGCCGCGGCTTCGGCCATCAGGTGGCGACCGATTACCTGCGGCTGTTCCTGGGGGTCATGGAAACTAAATACCACATCAGGATCCTCGACCGGGAGCTGGCCTGCGCCCCGTTCCGATCCCCTGAAGGGCAGGACTATTTCGCGGCGATGAAGTGCGCCATCAACATGTCCTTTGCCAACCGCCAGGTGATCCTCCATCGGATTCGCGAGGTGTTCTCCGAGGTGCTGCACCGGGATCCGGCCGAGCTGGAGATGCACCAGGTATACGACGTGGCGCACAACACCGCCAAACTCGAGCAGCACATTGTCGATGGCCGGCTGCGGGAATTGCTGGTCCACCGCAAAGGGGCCACCCGCGCCTTCGGGCCTCATATGGAAGGTTTGTCCGGCCTGCTGCGGGAGACCGGCCAACCGGTAATTATCGGCGGCAGCATGGAAACCGGCTCCTACCTGATGGTAGGCGTCGACGGCGGCGCGGCCACCTTTTATTCGACTGCCCACGGCAGCGGCCGGGTGATGAGCCGCCGGAAGGCCAAAAAAATCTACCGGGGCCGGGAACTCCAGGATGAGATGGAAAGACACGGCATCTACGTGCGCAGCGCCTCCATGGCGGGCTTGGCGGAAGAGGCGGGAGGCGCCTACAAGGATATCGATGAGGTCATCGAGGCGACCGCCCTGGCCGGCATCAGCCGACCGGTCTGCCGCTTTTCCCCGATCGGCAACATCAAGGGATAGGTGGCCGGAGCATGCCCAACCGCACCCCGCTTACCCTGATCACCGGCTCCCTGGGCAGCGGCAAGACGACCCTGCTGCAACGGATCATAGTCGCCGCCGACTCCACCAGGCTGGCCGTACTGATCAACGAGTTCGGCGAGATCGGCATCGACGGCCGGGTGATCAAGGGAGAGCATCTCCGCCTGATCGAGTTGGCCGGCGGCTGCGTCTGCTGCGAGCTGGCCGGCGAGTTTGTCGCCGCGGTCAACGAGTTGCTGGACAAATACCAGCCGGACATGATCGTCCTGGAGGCAACCGGAGTGGCCGAGGCGGACGCCCTGGTCTATGAGGTGGAAGACGACCTGCCGCGGGTCCGGCTTGACTGCGTCATCTGTATCGTCGACGGCTGGGCGGACGCCAGATACCCCCAGATCGGCTATGTCGGCCGGCTGCAGTTGCAGCAGGCCGATATTATCCTGATCAACAAGTCCGACCTGATCACCGCCGGCCAGCTCGACGAGGTGACACGCAAGGTCCGCAGCTACAACCCGAGCGCGGCGATCATTGCCACCGAGCGGTGCGCCGGCGTGGAGACCTTGCTTTTTACCGGCGTCCGGGGCGGCAAAAAGCCGCCGGCCGCGGCCGATCCGGGGCATGGGGCCGCCCTGCGATCGTTTACCTACACCACAGACAGCCCCATGCAGGAGAGTTGCTTCTCCGCCTGGGCGGAGAGCCTTGCACCGGAGGTGTACCGGGCCAAGGGTTTCGTCATCCTCGATTCCGGCAGCCATCTGTTCAATTTCGTCGCCGGGCGCTGGGAGCTGGAGCAATTTGCCGCCACAACCAGCCAACTGGTCTTTATCGGCCGGGACCTCCTTGCCAGGCGGGACGACATCGTCAGCGGCCTGAAACAGTGTGAACGGCATGATGAGCTACAACTTCATTGACGACGCCTTTACCGCCGATATCGGTTTCACCGCCGCGGGCGATACTGCCGAAGAGATGATCATGGCCGCCGCCGCGGCCACCATCAAGGTCATGGTGGATAATCCGCAGGACATCGCCAGGGTGGTGAGCAGACCGATCAGGCTGGAGGCTGCCTCGCTCGAGATGCTCCTGTTCGATCTGCTGGGGGAGCTGATCTTCTACAAGGACGCCGAAGTGCTGCTGCTGGTGGTGGAACAGGTAACCCTCGACCGCCGGGGGGATTCACTCATTTTGACCGCCGACGCCCGGGGCGAACCTATCGATCGGCAC
>JANMSX010000132.1:0-20347 GCA_031389785.1 Desulfobulbaceae bacterium
AGATGAAAGTCAAATATCAAGGGCTTTTTGTCTGATGGAGGGGCGGCAGATTCAGGGCAGGGTGGGCGTCTGCCACTGTCCGGGGCATCTGCAGGGTGAGGCGCGCCTGGTGCAGGGTTGATCCGTCCCGTTCACCCGCCCTCCGCCGGCACCGAGGCGGCCTTGGGAGGGCGGGTGAACGATGAGTGTGCCGGCACGGCGACACGCAAAGACCCCCTGCTGGCAAGGGGCAATATGGTTGCGGCCCGTGGTTCTGATCTCTGCGGCTGAATTCTACCGCCAAGCCGAACAACCCCGGCAGGAAGGATTTGCATTCCAGCCTGAATGTGTCGGCGTTGGCCGGTTTCACCTGATGTAGATCAGAAATGAAAGCGCATTTCCACCATGTTCAGGTTCAGGCTCGGGTTACTGCTGTAGATGCTGCCGTTGGACTGGTGGGCGTAGCGATAGCTGAGGGAGAGCCAGGGGGTCAGGCGCAGACCGGCGCCGGCATGGAAGAGAAAGAAAACCGGGCCGCCGAAATCGATATTGGCGAGGACTCCCTCGTCCTCCATCACTCCGGCCCCGATCCCTGTAAAGAAGAAGAGCATGTGCTGCGGGGACGACATGAACAGGTCCGTTGAAATCGATCCGGCCATGATTTCTTCATCGTCACTCTGGAGGACGCTTAAGGCCAGTTCACCGGTGGAATCGAGGTTCCAGTTTGGCGAGAGTGTCCAACTCCACGGCAGTTTTCTGGCGATGAAAAAATCACCCTGGTCGGTGTCTTCACCTCTGAACGAGGTGCCGAGGCGGATACCGGTTGAATAGAGGCCTGTCTCCCCCGCTGTCCCGGTTGCTGGAACTGCTGCCAGGAGAAGGGTGAAAATCAGAAATTTGAGATACCTGTGTGACTGCATATATCCTCCCATAGTGTTGAAATGGTTCAGACGCCGCGTTCCTCAAGAAGGCTGTTGAGAAACAGCCTGTAGTGATTGGGCAGTGTCCGTTTCGGTGCGGAAATGATATAGAACCAGCGCTTCATGGTCAGGCCCTTGATCTGTATCTCCTTGACCATGCCGGATTGCAGTTCCTCCTGCATGGCGTAACGGGAGAGGATCGAGACCCCGAGGTCGGCCTTGACCGATTCCTTGATGGCGGTGCTGGAGCCGAGGGTGGCGCAGATATTGAGTTGATCGATCCCCAGGTCCTTTTTTGCCAGGAAGGCCTCGATGTTCTTCCTGGTGCCGGAGCCTTCCTCGCGCATCAGGAAAGGCAAGCCGATCAGTTCCTCCGGGTTAATGGTCCCGGGCAGATCCCTGTCTTTGGCCGCGACGAGTATGAGTTCGTCTTCGAGGAAGGGTTGGTAGTTGATCTTTCTGGACGGCAGGAGGGCTCCCACAATGCCGATCAGCAGGTCGTTGCCGGTGACGCCGTCGATGATCGTGGCGGAATCGCCGATCCTGATTTCAAAGGAAATTCCGGGATACCTGGTCTTGAAGGAGGAGGCCAGCCTGGGGATGAGATAGTCGCCCGGGATGGTGCTGGCGCCGATGATCAGTGTCCCGGCAACCCCCTTGCCGGTGGCCGACAGGTCATCCTCAAGCTTGCGCAGGTCCTCGAGGATGGCCAGGGCCCTGGGGTAGAGGATCTGCGCCTGAAGAGTCGGCAAGATCGAGCGGCCCAGCCGGTCGAAGAGCCTGCAGTCGAGCCTTGTCTCGAGGTTGTGGATATGCTCGCTGACTGTCGGCTGGCTGGTGTGCAGCAGTTCGGAGGCCTTGGTGAAACTCCGGTTTTTGTAGACGGCGACGAAAATTTTCAGGTGTCGTGTTTCGATGGTCCCGGTCCTCAGGTCTGAGTTAGTATTGCGTAGATGTTTGCGGGAATTCTCGAAAAGTATAGTGCCATCGAGGGAGCTTTACCAGTGATTTTTGCTTTCGATTCCCGGCCTCAGGCATTTCGGCCGCGGCTGTCAGTCCAGCAGCAGGGGGGTGCTGAGATAGCGCTCGCCGGTATCCGGCAGAATGACGACGATGGTTTTGCCGCTGTTCTCCGCCCGGCGGGCGACCTGCCTGGCGGCCCAGGCCGCGGCCCCGCTCGAGATGCCGCAGAGGATGCCTTCCTTCTGCGCCAGTTCCCTGGCCGTCGCGAAGGAGGCGTCATTGCTGACCGTCATCACCTCGTCGATGATCTGCCGGTTGAGGACGGCAGGCACAAAACCGGCGCCGATGCCCTGGATCTTGTGGGGGCCGGGGCTGCCGCCGGAGAGCACCGGCGAGTCCTCGGGTTCCACGGCGATGCTCTGCATTTGCGGATTGCGGCCTTTCAGGACCTCCGAGACCCCGGTGATGGTACCGCCGGTGCCGACCCCGGCCACGAAGATATCGATTTTTCCGTTCGTATCGCGCCAAATCTCCTCGGCGGTGGTGCGGCGGTGGGCGGCGGGGTTGGCCGGATTGCCGAACTGGTCGGGCATGAAGCTGTTCGGGGTCTCCCGGACCAGGCGCTCGGCTTCGGCGATGGCACCCTTCATGCCCAGGGCGGCCGGGGTCAGCACCAGTTCGGCCCCCAGGTGTTTCAGCAGCTTCCGGCGCTCGATGCTCATGCTCTCGGGCATAGTGAGGATCAGGCGGATATTGCGGCTGGCGCAGACGAAGGCCAGGCCCAGGCCGGTGTTGCCGCTGGTTGGTTCGATGACGGTGGTGCCGGCCACGATCGAGCCGTCCGCCAGGCCGGCGTCGATCATCGCCACGGCGATGCGGCATTTGACGCTGCCCATCGGGTTGCGCGATTCCTGCTTGCCGAGCAGGGTGGCGACGCATCCGGCCGAGAAGTTGGCCAGGGAGAGGAGGGGGGTATTGCCGGTGGTATCCGTCAGGTTCGTTGTCATGAATGGCCTCGCCGAAAAAGGTTGGTTTCGATGAATATTCGCTATTTCAATTGGTTGGAGAAGATCAGTTCGGGGCGTTTGAGCAGGACCCTGGTTCCGGCCTCGACACTCTCGGTGAGCCAGATATTGCCGCCGATCACGGCCCCTTCGCCGATGACCGTGTCCCCGCCGAGGATGGTGGTGTTGGCGTAGACGATGACATCGTCCTCGATGGTCGGGTGCCGTTTCTTGTGCCGCATCCGGGTGCCGGCATCGCGGGGCAGGGACAGGGCGCCCAGGGTCACGCCCTGGTACAGCCTGACGTTGCGGCCGATGACGGTGGTCTCGCCGATGACCACGCCGGTGCCGTGGTCGATGAAAAAACTCTCGCCGATGGTGGCCCCCGGGTGGATGTCGATGCCGGTGAGGCTGTGGGCGTATTCGGTCATGATCCGCGGGATGATCGGCACCTTGAGGCGAAACAGCTCATGGGCCAGGCGGAAGACCGAGATGGCCAGCAGGCCGGGATAGCTGAAGATCACCTCGTCGGGGCTCTCGGTGGCCGGGTCGCCTGCCAGCGCAGCCCTGATGTCGGTGGCCAGGATTGCCGTGACCTCGGGCAGTGTCTCGATAAAGGCCAGGGTCATCTCCTGGCTCAGTTCCTCGCAGTTGGTGCAGGGCAGATTGTTGCGCCGGCAGTCGTGGCGGATGGCCATGGTGATCTGCTCTGTCACCTTCTCGTAGAGGTCGGTGGTCTCTTTGCCGATATAGTATTCGAAATTGGCCGCGTGCAGGCGGGTCTTGGTGAAATAACCGGGAAAGAGGATGCGCCGGGCCTGCTGGACGATCTCGATGATCTTTTCATGGGAAGGGATGGCTACCGGGCTGATGTGTTCGAAACAGTCCTTGCTGTTCCAGGAGTTGAGCAGGCGCTTGACCACCGCCGGCACCTTGTCGTGCTGGCTGCTGCTGCTCAGATGGATGTGGTCGCAGATGGTGGAGAGGGATTTGAGTGTCGGTTGGCTTCGCAGTTTCTGTGACATGGGGGCGCCTGTTTATGGTTGAGATGTCTGAGATGCCTGAGGGGGCGGCGGACGTTTCATTCGCCCTCCGCTGATTTCTTTTCAATAATGAAGATACCGTAGGTCGCCCGGCAGTTGGTGAGGTACCTGACGATCGTGCCGCTGCTGCTGGCGGTGGTGGTGTTGATGGCGATTTCCCGGACGATGCGGTAGCCGACGTCGCGGGCGAAGAGCCGGAAATCGGCCAGGGTGATGACCCGGATATTCGGAGTATCGTACCAGGAGTAGGGCAGCTGGTCGTTTTTTGGGGCCAGACCCTTGAGCAGCAACTGCAGCCGGATGGAATAGTGGCTGAAGTTGGGGAAGCTGACGATCACCCGCCGGCCGATCCGCGACAGCGAACAGAGGAGCCGTGCCGGCTCGAAGACCTGCTGCAGGGTCTGGCTGAGGATGACGTAGTCGAAGCAGCGGTCCGGATAGTCGTCGACCTCGGTGTTGAGGTCGCCCTGCAGGACGCTGAGGCCGCGGGCGATGCAGCGGGCGGCCTTGTCCTTGTCCTGCTCGATGCCGGTGCCGGCGATCCCCTTGTTGGCGGTCAGCCAGGCCAGGAGCTCGCCGTTGCCGCAACCGAGGTCGAGGACCCGGCTGCCCGGTTCGATCAGGGAGGCGATGACCTGCAGGTCGAACCTGATATTTTCAGGCCCTGGTGATACCATTGAGGAATCCTCCGATCAGGTTGGCGAGCCGTTCATCGGGGATGAGGAAGGCGTCATGGCCGCAGTCGGCCTCGATCTCGCAGAAGCTGACATCCTGGCCGCAGCGTTTCAGCCGCCGCACCAGCTCCCTGGCCTGATAGGTGGGATAAAGCCAGTCTGAACTATATGAAATAACAAGGTATTTTGTTGTATTGTCAGCTTCTCCCGGCAGGGCTGCGGCCGGCATGCCCTGTTTCGTCAGGTCGAAATAGTCGGCGGCGCGGGTGATGTACAGCAGGGAGTTGGCATCGAAGCGGCGCACGAACTTGCTGCCCTGATGGCGGAGGTAGCTCTCCACCTGGAAGTCGGCGTCGAAGCCGAAGGAAAAGTCACTCTTGTCCTGCAGCCTGCGCCCGAATTTACGGTGCATGGCCTCGTCGGAGAGGTAGGTGACATGGCCGATCATCCGGGCCAGGGCGAGGCCGAGATCGGGCCGGTCGGTCCCGTAATAGTCGCCCCGCTGCCAGTGGGGGTCGGCCATGATGGCCTGGCGGGCGATCTCGTTGAAGGCGATGGCCAGGGCGGAATGGCGCATGGTGGTGGCGATCGGGATGGCCGAGGCGACCATCCGCGGATAGCGGTGGCACCACTCGAGGACCTGCATGCCGCCGACCGAGCCGCCGACCACGGCCAGAAGCCTGTCAATGCCGAGGTGATCGAGCAGCATTTTCTGGGTCTCGACCATGTCGCCGATGGTGACCATCGGAAAATCGAGGCCGTAGGGTCGGCCGCTTTCGGGATTGATCGAGGAGGGACCGGTCGAACCCATGCAGCTGCCGAGGATATTGGCGCAGACGATGAAGTAGCGGTCGGTGTCGATACCCTTGCCGGGCCCGACCATGAAATCCCACCAGCCGCTTTTGGCGCCTTCCTGCTCCTCGGCGTATCTGCCGGCGACGTGGGAATCGCCGGAAAAGGCATGGGCGACCAGCACCACGTTGTCCTTCGCCGGAGAGAGCCGGCCGCAGGTCTCGTAGGCGATGCTCACCGGCCCGAGCTTGGCGCCGCTCTCCAACACCATTTCATCCGGCGGTGCGGCGAAGGTGCAATACTGTTTTTCGACGATGCCGACGGAGGTCTTCTCCTGCTGGTCAATTGCGGCCGCCATGGTGATTTTATTCTATGCCTGCCGAACGGCCACGGCCAGGGCCTGGTCGAGATCGGCAAGGATGTCGTCGATATGCTCAATGCCGACCGACAGGCGGACCATCGACTCGCCGATGCCGCCGGCCGCCAGCTGCTCCGGCGTGAGCTGGGAGTGGGTGGTCGAGGCCGGGTGGATGGCCAGCGACTTGGCGTCCCCGACGTTGGCCAGATGCGAGAAGAGCTGCAGTCCCTCGATAAACCTCTGCCCTGCCGCCAGGCCTCCTTTGATGCCGAAGGCCACCATGCCGCCGAAACCGTTCCGCAGGTACCTCACCGCGGTCTCATGGCCGGGGGAACCCGGCAGACCCGGATAGTTGACCCAATCGACCGCCGGGTGCCGGTGCAGGTAGTCGGCCACGGCCCGGCCGTTTTCGCTGTGGCGCTCCATGCGCAGGGCCAGGGTCTCGATGCCCTGGAGAAAGAGCCAGCAGTTGTCCGGCGAGAGGCAGGCCCCGAGGTTGCGCAACGGCACCAGGCGCATGCGCAGGGCGAAGGCGATGGGGTTCATCGGGCCGAGGTCATGGGCATAGCGCAGGCCGTGATAGGAGGAGTCCGGCTCGTTGTAGAGCTTGAATTTCGGGTCGGTCCAGTCGAAGGTGCCGGCGTCGACGACGATCCCTCCCAGGCCGGTGCCGTGCCCGCCCATCCACTTGGTCAGCGAGTGAAGGACGACATCGGCCCCGTGCTCGATCGGCCGCAGCATGCAGGGCGGAGTGAAGGTCGAGTCGACGATCAGCGGCAGCCGGTGGCGGTGGGCGATATCGGCCACCGCCCGGATGTCGGTCATATTCAGGGCCGGGTTGCCCAGCGTCTCGCAGTAGAGGGCGCGGGTGCGTTCGTTGATCGCCGCGGCGAAGTTCTCCGGTTCGGAGGGGTCGACAAGGTGCACCTTGATCCCCAGTTGCGGCAGGATCGAGTCGAACTGCGAGTAGGTGCCGCCGTAGAGGTTGTTGGCGGCAACCACCTCGTCGCCCTGGCTGCAGATATTGATGATCGAGTAGAAGATCGCCGAAGTGCCGGAGGACAGTGCAAGGGCGGCCGCCCCGCCTTCCAGCCGCGCGACCCGCTCTTCCAGCACGGCCTGGGTAGGGTTGCCGATACGGGTGTAGATATTGCCGAGTTCCTTCAGGGCAAAGAGGTTGGCGGCGAGTTCGGTGCTCTTGAACAGGTAGGCGCTGGTCCGGTAGATCGGCACGGCCCGGGAAAGGCTGTCCTGATCGACGGTGTGGCCGGCGTGCAGGGCAAGGGTCTCAAATTTCATGGCGTCTCCTCTTGTCTGGTGGCGTAGCGGGCCGCCGGGCGAGGTCGGCGGCACTTTTGGGGTCGTTATTTTTTTCAGGGGAAGGGACCGGACGGTTATTTTTTATCCTGCTGCTTCGCCAGTTCCTTTTTAAGCTGCTCGATAAATTCGCGGACACTGGTGCCGTCGGTCATCTTGGCCTCGGGATTGAGACGCAGCAACTCCTCCCAACTGGCGATGGCCCCGGCCGGGTCGTTCATGTCAAAGAGCAGGACAATCCCCTTGTTCAGCCGGGACGGCTCATGCCTGGCATCAAGCTCCCGGGCCTTGTCGAAGGATTCGATCGCCTTGTCCTTCTGGCCGGTGTTGCGGTACATGACCCCGAGGTCGGTCAGCAGGTTGGCGTCTCCCGGATGGAGGGCAAGCGAACGGGTATAGGCCTGGATGGCCTTTTCGGCCTGGTCGGTGTCGAAATACTGGTGGCCGAGCTTGATCCAGCTCTGATAGTCATCGGGGTTTTTGGTCACCTCACTCTCCAGGTGGACGATGGCTTCGGCGTGCTCTTTTGAGATCTGCGTGCCCGCCTCGCCGCCGGTGGTCTGGGGCGCCGTCGGCGGCCCGATCTTATAGATGGTAAGGGCGACACCGGCGACAAGCCCGCAGATGAAAACGATGATGAGGAGGATTGGCGACTGACTTTTCTTTGCTGGCGGAGGTGTGGTCATAGTGGGCTCATTGGCGAAATTGGTGGGTAGCGGCTGATCTCCGTTTCCTGGCGGTGAACGGAAGCCGGTCCGATGCGGTCGATCTCTGTCTACTCCGATGTGGTACCTTTCTCTGAAAAAAGTTTAAATCTCCTGCAAAAACTGGACATCCACTCCGAAATCATGGCAGAGTAAAAGAGGAAAATCTCTCCCTGGAGTCTCCGGGTGTCCTGATGTATAGAGATAAACAGGCTTTTCTGTCTGTCAATGCCTGGGGGAAGAGGCGGGGAGAAGATGAATATACCGGAAATCGCTCAGGCCCTGGCGCCGAGTGTAAGTGGAGGAGTATCATGAAGACATTGCAGAGGGTGGAGTCCCAGTCCGGCCGGGAAGGGACTGCAGATACCTGTTCAGAGACCTTTTTCAAGACCAACGCCGAGGCGATCAAGGAAAACATCATCCATCACCTCATGAGTTTTCAGGGACGGGATCCGGAACGATCCGGCTCCAACGATGTGTACAAGGCCCTGGCCTATACTTTGCGCGACATCATGGTCGAGAAATGGATCTCCACCCAGAAGACCTTCTACGCCAAGAAGAAAAAGAGGGTCTATTATCTGTCGCTCGAGTTTCTCATCGGCAGGTCCCTGGGCAACAGCCTGATCAACATGGGTATCATGGAGGACGCCAAGAAGGCCGTTGAGGCCCTGGGTTTCGATATGTCCGAGATCCGCGACCAGGAAGAGGAGGCGGGGCTGGGCAATGGCGGCCTGGGCCGGCTGGCGGCCTGCTTCATGGACTCGATCGCCACCCTCAAGATCCCGGCCTACGGCTATGGCATCCGCTATGAGTACGGGCTCTTTTATCAGCAGCTGATCGACGGCTACCAGGTCGAGACCCCGGACAACTGGCTGCGCTACGGCACGCCCTGGGAGTTCGAGCGCCGGGTGCCGGTTTTTCCGGTGCGGTTCTATGGCCATGTCACCGGCTATCAGGACGAGCATGACAGGTACCGGGCCAAATGGGTCGAGACCATCGATGTCATGGCCATGCCCTGCGATATCATGGTGCCGGGCTATCGCAACGATCACGTCATCAATATGCGTCTGTGGACTGCCCGGGCCTCCCGCGAGCTCGATCTCGGTTTCTTCAGCCAGGGTGACTATATCAGTGCGGTTCAGTCCAAGGTCAGCTCCGAGACCATCTCCAAGGTCCTCTATCCGCCGGACCATAACCTGGCAGGCCAGGAACTGCGGCTCAAACAGCAGTATTTCTTTGTCGCCGCCACCCTCCAGGATATCATGCGGCGCTACAAGAAGAAGCATGAGGAGGGGTTCGGCAACTTCAGCGACTCGGTGGCGGTACAGCTCAACGACACCCACCCCTCGATCGCCATCCCCGAACTGATGCGGATGCTCCTCGACCTGGAGGGGCTGACCTGGGAGAAGGCCTGGGCCATCTGCGTCAAGACCTTCGCCTTCACCAATCACACCCTGATGGCGGAGGCCCTCGAGAAATGGACCGTCGAGCTGCTAGGCAGGGTCCTGCCCCGCCACCTCGAGATCATCTACGAGATTAACCGCCGCTTCCTCGAGGCGGTAAGCCAGAAGCATCCCGGCGATGTCAACCGCCTGCGCAATATGTCGATTGTCGAGGAGGGACCGCCGAAGAAGATCCGCATGGCCCACCTGGCCATTGTCGGCAGTCATTCGGTGAACGGCGTGGCCGAACTGCATACCAGGCTGCTCAAGGAGCGGCTGTTTCATGATTTCGACCGCTTCTATCCGGGCAGGTTCAATTCCAAGACCAACGGCATCACCCCCCGGCGCTGGCTGCTGCAGGCCAATCCCGAGCTGGCCGGCCTGATCGGCGAGCAGATCGGCTGCGGCTGGATCACCAATCTCGATCTGCTGCGCGGTCTGGAACCGCTGGCCGAAGATGTCGGTTTCCGCCGGAAATGGCAGGAGGTGAAGAGGGCCAACAAGAGGCGGCTGGCCGAGTATATCAAGGATCTCTGCTCGTTGACCGTCGACATCGATTCGATGTTCGATGTCCAGGTCAAAAGGATCCATGAATACAAACGGCAGCTGCTCAACGCCCTGCACGTGATCTATCTCTATCACCGCATCCTCCGCGATACCGGCGAGGAGATCGCCCCACGGACGGTGATCTTCGCCGGCAAGGCGGCGCCTTCCTACTGGCGGGCCAAGCTGATCATCAAGCTGATCAACTCGATCGCCGATGTGGTCAACAACGACCCGCGGATCAGGGGGCGGCTGAAGGCGGTCTTTCTGCCGAACTATACGGTCACCCAGGCGGAGAAGGTCATACCTGCCGCCGATCTTTCCGAACAGATCTCGACGGCCGGCACCGAGGCCTCCGGCACCGGCAATATGAAATTCTCCTTGAACGGCGCCCTCACCATCGGCACCCTTGACGGCGCCAATATCGAAATCCGGGAGGAGGTGGGTGAAGAAAACTTTTTCCTCTTCGGCATGACCGCCGAAGAGGCCGAGTATGAACGGTTGAACGTCAGCCGTACCCCCTTGCAGATCTGCCGGGCCAACGAAGATGTCAACGAGGTCATCGAGAGTCTCAGGAACGGCTGTTTCAGCCGCGGCGACAAGGCATTGTTCATGCCTCTGGTCGACAACCTGATGAACCAGTATGACCCTTATCTGCTGCTCCTCGACTTCGAGTCCTATATCAGCTGCCAGAAGCGGGTCAACGAGGCCTTTCGGGATCCGGAGGACTGGACGAGGATGGCGATCCTCAACGTGGCGAGAATGGGCAAGTTTTCCACCGACCGGACGATCAAGCAGTATTCCGAGGAGATCTGGGGCATTCCGGTGGACTGACGATCAGGGAGTGAAGGGAAATCTCAGGGGCGGGAGGGCGTTTTCTTCCGCCCTTTTTTGCGTCTGTCGGAGGGGCGATCTGCTGCCGCGGGAGGGCGGAGGCGGCCCGAACTTCTTGGTGCGAATCGCGGCTTTCTGTGCTATACAGGGGCAGCCGCGTCTCCCCCGGATCGAAGGGGCGATGGCGATGAAACAAAAAAAGGGACCGTGGAGGATATCCACGGTCCCTTGAATACGCCTGGAGGCGGCGAGCGGATTCGAACCGCTGAATAATGGTTTTGCAGACCACTGCCTTAGCCACTTGGCTACGCCGCCTCAATTGTAAGGCCATCTTTATACCACAGTTATTCTTTTTGACAAGGGGAAATATTCGAAAATGGCAATGGATCTTGACGCACTGGTTCAGGCAAACAAGGACCAGCTGAGCGAGCTGGAGAAGATACTCGGCTACCGCTTTACCGATCTGCGGCTGCTGCAGCTGTCTCTCGTTCACTCGTCCTATGCCTTCGAGCAGGCTTCATTCGGCAGAAATAACGAGACCCTGGAGTTCCTCGGCGACGCGGTGCTCTATCTGGTGGTCGGACATCTTCTCCATAAACGATTTCCGGAGATGCGGGAAGGCGAATTGACCCGTCTCCGCTCCGCCCTGGTGAACGAAGGACACCTGGCCGAGATGGCCCGGGGCATCGAGCTGGGCAGGTTCCTCCGGCTCGGCAAGGGCGAGGACGCCACCAGCGGCCGGAACAAATCGTCGATTCTCTCCTCGGCCTATGAGGCGGTGGTCGGGGCGATATTCGAAGACGCCGGTTACTATCTGACGGCCGCCTTCATCGAGACCTTTTTCATCCCGGCAATTTCCGGCAAGACGGAGGAGATGCTCGTCGCCGATGCCAAGAGCCGGCTGCAGGAGAGGCTGCAGGAGGAGTTCAACGAGGGGCCCCTCTACCAGCTGGATCAGGAGGAGGGGCCATCCCATCAGAAGATGTTCACCACCTCGGTGGTGTTCCGAGGCGAGGTCCTGGGGACCGGCCAGGCGCGTTCGAAAAAGGAGGCGGAGCAGCGGGCCGCCGCGGCCGCCCTCGGCCGTCTGCAGCAGGATGATGAATGACCGCGTATGCCGCTCGTAATCCCGCTTTTCATACCCCACCGCGGTTGTCCCCACCTCTGTCTCTTCTGTAACCAGAACAGCATCACCGGGGCGGGGGAGGCCGCGGCGATGGACGGGGCCGAGGTTGGCCGGACCATCCGGACCTGGCTCGCCAGGCGTCCCGGCCGCCGGGAGGTCCAGGCCGCGTTCTTCGGCGGTTCCTTCACCTGTTTGCCCAGGGATGAACAGCAGGAGCTGCTCCTCGCCGTCCGGCCTTTCCTCGACTCGGGCGAGGTCGACCATATCCGCCTGTCCACCCGGCCGGACTGCATCTCCGGGGAGATCTGCAGGTTCCTGACAGCCCATCGGGTGGGGATCGTCGAACTTGGGGTCCAGTCGTTTGACGACCAGGTGCTGCAGAGGGCCAGACGGGGGCACACCGCCGGAGACAGCCGGCGGGCAGCCGGTCTGCTGCAGGAGGCCGGACTGCAGGTCGGCATGCAGATGATGCCCGGCCTGCCGGGTGAAACCAGCCACTCCTTTCTCAAAGGCATAGCTGAGGCGATCCGCCTGGCGCCGGCCTTTGTCCGCCTCTATCCCGCCGTGGTCCTGAGAAACTCGGGCCTTGCCGCGGATACCCTGGCCGGCCGCTACCGGCCGTTGTCGCTGAACCGGGCGGTGGCCCTCACGGCCAGGGCCAAGGAAATGCTCGACGCGGCGGGGATCCCTATCGTCCGCATGGGTCTGCAGGCCTCGGCGGAGCTGGAAAAGGAGATCCTGGCCGGGCCCTACCACCCGGCCTTCGGCGAGCTCGTGCTCTCGCGCCTGTGGTTCCGGCGGATACGGCGGCGGCTTGCCGGCCTCGCGGCGGGCGAACATCTGACCATCCGCATATCCAGCCGGGACCACTCGGCGGTGGTCGGCAGACACAGAATGAATATCCGGCGTCTCGAGGCCCTTGGCTTTGCCGGTCGATTCACCCTGCACGATGAACCCAGGGAACGGGGAACTGTAGAATTTGCTGTCAGTTAATTATCTTCTTTTTGATGTGATGACCCTTTTCTTTGCCAGGTAGGCATCACGCTGATTGCATCTCCTGCCCGACCATGTGGCCCGGGCGAATCCGAAAGACTACGACGCTGCGTTCCTGCGCCACTCCGATGGTGACTCCCCATTGACTTCCTTGAATATTTTTGAAAAATGAGCAGCAGAGCCATATCCCGATTGCTCCGCGACATCCCCGACCGGAATACGCGGATCGCGAAGAAGATCCATGGCAAATCGAATTCGACGAAGACGCTTGTATTCTCTCCAACTGATTCCCACTCTCTCCATTTCCCTCTGAAGAGAACGTTTCGACATTGCCATCCTGGCGGCCGCCTCATCGAGGGTGAGGGAAACCACATCCAGGTTCTGGCCCAGCGCGGCGTTCAATTTCACGAGAAATTCATTTTCCTGTCTTTCAGTAACCGGATCACCCGCCCTGTCATTATTGACGGAATCATGAAGAATGATCCGTTTTGCCCGATCCAGCACTTTTTCCCTGTTTGCCAGCAGTCCTGCCACGCGTAATCGCAGTTCCTTGTTGCTGAACGGCTTGCTCAAAAAGGAATCCGCCGATAGTCCCAACCCGGTCAGGCGGTTCTCTTCATTGCCTAAGGCCGTCAGGATAATAATCGGGATATGGGCGGTCTGTGAATTGCCTTTGAGTTTTCTGGTAAGCTCAAATCCGGACTCACCCGGCAACATGAGGTCGGTAATAATGATATCCGGCTCCTTGTCCATGGCTATGACAGCGCCTGACTCGGCATCAGGAGACGTCAGGATCGTCCAGTGCGGCGGGAAAAGCGTCGGCAGATGGTGGCGTAAATCCGGGTCGTCCTCAATAACGAGCATGGTGTACTCTTTCTCAAGACCAGATAAGACTGGATGCTCATTCTCCGCGGTCTCCGGCCACACCACACCATCCCCAGCCGGTGAAACCTCTGCGCTGACTCCCTGGGCAAGCGGCAGGAAAACCAAAAATTTTGCGCCGGCTTCTTCCTGCCGACAAAGCTCTATTGTCCCGCCGGCCGCTTCGATCTCATCCCTCGCAAAAGCAAGTCCTATACCCCACCCCTTGGGGCCCGATTGAGGGTGTGCCTGCTCAAACCAGTTGAATATGCGTTGCTCCTCTCCTGCCGGCACACCTATACCGTCATCTTCTACTGTAAGCGCCAGACGCCCGTCAGCTATTGACGCCGTCATTGCTATCGTGCCCCCTCTGTCCGTGAACTTGACGGCGTTGGCGAGCAGGTTGGAGATAATCATGATGAAGGTTTCCCGTTTCATGGCCAGGCAGGCGTTGTCTACCTCGACATGTTCATTTAGCCGCCTGCTCTCCTGAGTGGCCTGCTGGCGAAACGGCGCAACAGCCTCCTCCACCGCCTGTGCAACGGAAAACGGTCCACCGTGGTTGTTGAGGCCAGCCGTGTTATTGGCCAAATCCAGCAGACGGTCCAGCAGCCCGCCGATACGACGTGCACGCTGATGAATCATTCGCAGAATGGTGCTCATTCTTCCGCCCTCATCCTGCAGCACTTCCACGGAAGACATAATCATGGTGAGAGGTGTTCGCAATTCATGGGCAATAGCCCGAAAAAGCCGTTCGCGCGAGGTGACCAGCTGATCAAGCTGCCGATGCTTCTCTTCAAGGCGCTGATTTGACGCTTGCAACTCTCCCGTCCGCCTGGCAACCAGATTCTCCAGGAACAACGATCGCTTGTGCAGCTGTCTGTTATACATGGTAAAGCCAAAGGCCAGTATAACGGAAAACACGATGGCATAAAGCGCATAGGCCTGAGGCGTTTTCCAGGGGACCTGGGAGATAGAGAAGCTCACAGGCGCTGATTCAACCATCCATTGTCCATGCCTGTCCATGGCCCTGACTGTAAAGCTGTAGGTGCCGGCGGCAAGACCGGCAAAAGTGGCAAGACGCTGGCCGTCGGCCCTGTTCCATTTTTCGTCCACTCCCTCCAGCCTGACATCGTATTTGACCGATCCCAGATTTCCGTAGTTGAGCACGCTATAGGCAAACGATATTTTATTGTTTGCCCAGTCAAGCCTGATCGGCTCTCCCCGCCCAGGTGTTGGTACCTGTACCCCTTCCTGATTGTAGACATACGACTGGAGATGGAGGGGAGGGGCGACGCCGGACCGCTCGGGGCCCGGAACCTTTTCCGGATGAAAGAGCGCAAACCCTGAAAGGGTCCCCAGAGCCAGTCTGCCATCGGGCAGAACCTGCCATGCATTGAAATTGAATTCGTTGTCCGGCAGACCGTCATCTGTTGTATAGTCCTCGACATTCAAGGTGTCGGGAGAAATTCTTGCCAGGCCATGCAGGGTGGTTGCCCAGATAAAGCCATCAGCCGGAATGGTGCAATAAACGGCGTTGCTCGGCAATCCGTCCTGCTCGCGGAGTATTGTCGTCTTCTTCCTTGCCGCATCAAAAACGGAGATACCGCCATCAGTGGCCAGCCAGATGCGTGCCTGTGCATCCTCGCCGACGCCTTGAACACCTTTTCCTGCCAGACGCAGGCCATCAGGACCATCCTCGCCCGCGTGAATGACACGTATCGGATTCCCCGCCACGTCAAGCAGCATCAGTCCGCTGCTCGTTCCGGCCCAGATCTGCCCACGAATGTCCTCATACAGTGCCCGAACCCGGAAATGGGGCAGAGACAAGGCATTGCCGTCGGCCGGCATATAGTTGCGGATCTCGCCGGAAACCGGATCAAACCTGTTCAGCCCCCGGGTGGCGCCAAACCAGAAAACACCCCGGCTGTCCTTATATATCAGGCGAACATAGGGATCAGTCAGGGTCTGACCTGCACCGGCGAGTTTTGTCAGCGGCGTTACTGTCATTGTGCGTAGCGACACCCTGACAACTCCCTCTTTTCTCGCCGCCACCCACAACTCATCGCCGTCCATATAGAGGGCCCGTATATCATCACGGCGCACCTTCTCCCACAAATCGAGCGGCTGAATCAGATCCGGCGTTGCATACTGATGCGAAGCGAGATGCAGTCTGGACAATCCCTTGCTGGTACCTATCCAGAGAGCGTCATTTCCCTCGGCGGCGAAGGACCAGATAACATTACTGTTCAGTCCGCCTTCCTCCAGCGACGTCGCCCTGTATGCGTGAAAAGGTGAATCAGGGTGGAACCAGCTTATACCCTTGTCAAACGTCCCAAGCCAGACCTGTCCGTTCCTGGTCCTGATGACGTTTACAAGGGTGTCGCTGGGAATGGAATACTGGTCATCCCGCTGATACCGATACAACTCCGCCTGGCCTTTCTCCGTATTGAACAGGGCAAGGCCGCCGCCCCACGTTCCCAGCCAGAGCATGCCGTCTCCTGCATCGGCAATGGCCATGACATCGTTTGCTGCGAGACCGCTGTTTTCGGTATCGTAATATTGGAAATGAACACCTGCGGGGGACTTGAGTACCTTGACCAGTCCCCGCTCCTGGCTGCCCAGCCATAGAACTCCGGTCTGATCACGGAAAATGGTATTGAAACTGTCATTTTCAAGACTGCCGGCTTCCTTGTGATACCATGTGGTCTCCCCATTTCCCGGATTGAAGCGCCCAACACCAGAGTCACGCGTAGAAAACCAGATCTCATCACCATCCAGTACAAGCCCGTTCACAGCATCACCAAGAGGGGTTCTGTCCGGCAGCAGCACGGGCACCAGCTGCGGGGACAGATCGGCGGTCGAGATCAGCCGGCCGGACTGCTCGTCATTTCCTTTAGATGTTTCCAGTACATATATACCATTCCCGGTTGCAAACCAGAGTGTATCACCTGTCCGGTTCGGGACGATATCGCGTATATCAGTAGAGCCCAGGGCTTTGATTCGTGTGACCAACTGCCTTTGCCGGTCTATGACATTAATGCCGCCCCCCATAGTCCCGACCCAGATGCGCCCCTGCCCGTCTTCTGCCAGCGATTCGATATAATTGTCTGAAAGACTGTTCGGATCATCATGATTTTTCCGGAAGGGAAGCATGGCGTATCCATCGAAGCGAACAAGACCGTCTTCCGTTCCGACCCAGATAAAACCATCACTATCCTGCAGCAGGGCTCTGCCGGTATTTTGAGGCAGCCCCTGCCCAGAGGAAACAGTATTGAAAACAACCGGCGGCAACGCAGCCGCAGCTGCGGAATTTATGCACAACAGCAGTAACAGGAAAACGTGACGTATCACAAAAACCTCCTTTCCACTACTTTGACAGATAGTAATTGCGTCATTTGTATATCAATTTTATGACAAACTCAACAAATCACTTCGCAACAAAAGCTATATTTTCAGCAATTTAGCGGATGGTGGCGCAAAATCGATAAAAATTGGCATGTTACTAACTATTCAGCAATGCCAGTTTTATCTATATTGCCTGTGCTGGGCTTAGTTCTCCGTCCTATCACCGCATTCACCGCACCATCGCTCTATGTGGGAACCAGGAAATACCTTCAGACAAACCGAAAAAATATGGGTAAAGGCCAGATCCAACCTGTGAGTTGCGTATTTTCAAGGTGGAGGATATACGAGCATGAAGAAGCCAAATTACCTCGTCGTCGATGACGAATCCTGCATTCGCGATTTCATCGATGCTGTTTTTGCAAATGAGGCGCATATTACCCAGGCATGTGACGGCAAGGAGGCTCTCGAACTACTTCAACAGTGTCAGTTCGATATAGTCATCTGTGATGTACAGATGCCTCGCCTCAGCGGCACAGATCTTTTCAAGCAGATCCAGATTGCTATGCCTGAAGCCGCGGCGAATTTTATTTTCTGCACCGGAAATCCGACCGATGAACTGGTGCGCATATGTTCGGCACACCACACCATTTTCTGCACCAAACCAATCGATATTGCCACGCTGAAATCTGCCGTATCCATGCTGACCACCCGGAAAATACCTTCACGATTCCCGATGTAGAAATCAAGATTTACTTGGCGTTCATCGTTGTTATCCTGCCGCGGCTGACCTCCCTGACTGCCATCATTTTCATGACATCACCTCTTTTTTGTCTATTTTCTTTCATCTGTTAACAAGTTGATTCATTCCGCTTTCGGCGTTAAGTTACTGCATCAACTATTTCCCCTCGGCCTCTCAGGGAATTTTTTCACTTTTAAAATCCACCAACAGATCGACATGGCAAAATCATACGCTCCACGCATGCATTCGGCGGAACACATACTCAATCAGGCAATGGTCAGGAAATTCGACTGTGGACGTTGCTTCAGCGCCCACGTGAACAAGAAGAAGTCCAAGTGCGACTATCACTTCGACAGATCCCTGACAGATGACGAAGCGAAGGAAGTCGAAACGGCGGTTATCAAGGCGATTTCAGCAAACCTGGACGTATTAGAAGAGATGGTTTCCCTTGAGGGAGTCGCTGGAGACTTCAACCTCACCCGCCTTCCGGACGGGGTTGAAACCGTTCGCATAGTGCGCATCGGCGACTATGATTCCTGCCCCTGTATCGGCGAACATGTGGACAACACGGCTGAAATAGGCGTGTTCCGTATGATCTTCCACGATTTCAACCACGGAGTTCTTCGGATACGCTACAAGCTCGATGGCCCGGAATAGTGGTGAGAATGCACAGGAAAAACGACTCGCCCGCTCCGCCCGACCGGAACTGCCCTTCAGGCCGCGAAATATAGGGACATCATGCCTATTTATCTGACTTCTTCTTGCGGCCCGCTTTCCTTGGCTTGACGACTCGCTGCAGGTTGTCTTCCAACAAGTCGAGAAAGATGTCCTCTCCCAATGCCCGTCCCGTCCGCTCATGCCCGCGGATCTTGTTTGCATCCTCTTCGTCCGGATCAGATAGAAACAATTTCCAATCACCGACCAACTCCAGCAAAGGCCCGACCTTGACCAGCAGATCGTCTTTCCCTTCGGCATGTGCCCGGGCGCTGCTCCACTGCCAGACATAGGGATTGGCAGCAAGTTGTGCTCGAACCGGATTCATTTCGATGTATTTCGCCGCTGCCAGCAAATACTTTTCGTCCATTGGAAAGGACGAAAATCTTCCCTGCCACAGGTGACCTGTCCACCTCTGACGGCGATTTACCATCGCTGAATAACGCCGATGGGCTTCGCCGATTGCCAGACGCAATCCATCTTCAGATTCCGGTACTGCGACAAGGTGCACATGGTTCGGCATCAGGCAATAGGCCCACACCGCCACATTGCATTTGCGGCACCATTCGGCCATCAGGGCAAGATAGGTCTGATAGTCTTCATCCCGAAAAAAGGTATCCATTCTCCGATTGCCGCGTTGGGTGATGTGGTGGGGAATACCGGGGGCAATTATGCGTGCGATGCGGGGCATGGAAAGAAATTACTCTTCAGATTGTGACACGTCAACCAAAAATAGGTATGGTGTCCCTGTATTATCCAAAATACTTGCCTAATCAGGATTATAATACTTGCCTAATCAGGATTATGATACACCCATATAGATGGGCAAGCGAACCGGAGAAAAGGCCATATATGACCACAGGTTAAGTGTAACCCATATTATATGGCTGCCAAAGGCAAACATGCCGCTGCTTTTTTGGAAAATAGTAAAAATATTCAGATTGATAGATGACATGACGTTGGCATTTCAAAACTGGCACAATAATTGAATAATAAGAGAAAGGACAACGGAGAAAGCCCTGCATAAGCAGACTGCTACCATGCTGCCCTCCATCCGAACCAACTGGAGCAGTCTGTATTTCTGAACCTCGGTTTGTTCGATTGGAATCGAAAATACCAAAATTGAGTGATAGCCAATGAAAACGGAGAGTGGTGGAAAAGATTTTCCTGTCGTTTGCGTGGGCGGTTCGGCCGGCGGTCTCGACGCCTATACCCGGTTACTCCGGCATCTGCCGGCCGATATGGGCGTTGCCGTCGTCATTGTCAACCACCTGAGAACCGTAGCCACCCTGCTTCACGAGATTCTCCCGAGCTCCACTAAGATGCCGGTTGAATTGATCACGGAAAAATTAGAGATCCAGCCCGACCATGTGTTCATCATTCCGGAAAAACGCGATTTGCATGTCCTGGATGGAGAATTCCGCCTCAAACCGATATCAAAGCCCAGAGGATGGCCCGACGTGATTACGGTTTTTATGCGTTCCCTGACTGAGAACTGGGACGGCAAACTTATCGCCGTCATTGTCTCCGGCTATGATGGCGATGGGGCAGCAGCGCTGTGCGGTATAAAAGAAGTGGGGGGCATTACCATCGCGCAGAAACCAGACACAGCCGGGCAGCCGGATATGCCTATCAGCGCAATAGAAAGCGGATGTATAGATTTTATTCTGTCACCTGAGGATATCGCAAAAGAAATCGTACGAATTGCGCACGCATTGCAGGGAGCGGAGAAAAGGGAAAGCTTTCATTAGGGAAAAACCGGGGCATTTATCAAAAATGGAGAGGAAATCATTATGAACCCTACCAAATCTACCTCCTGGTTTACCCGCTTTGCAAAAGCGACCGCGCGGAAAACCGGACAGCCCATTGCCTTCATGCTTGCAGTATCTGTAATTATTATATGGATCCTTACAGGCCCGATCTTCAAATTCGGCGATACCTGGCAACTGGTCATAAATACCGGTACCACTATTGTGACTTTTCTTATGGTGTT
>JANMSX010000019.1:0-109161 GCA_031389785.1 Desulfobulbaceae bacterium
GCGGCCGCTCTTCGAGTTCTCCGGCGCCTGCGCCGGCTGCGGCGAGACCCCGTATGTCAAGCTTGTCACCCAGATGTTCGGTGACCGCATGCTGATCGCCAACGCCACCGGCTGCTCCTCGATCTACGGCGGCAACCTGCCCACCACCCCATACTGCAAGCGGGAGGACGGACGAGGCCCGGCCTGGTCCAACTCGCTCTTTGAAGACAATGCTGAATTCGGTCTCGGCATGCGGTCTTCCGTTAATAAACTCGCCTCCCAGGCGGCCGAGCTGCTGCAGGAGGCCGTGGCGGACAAACTCATTACCAAAAAGATGGTCGACGAGCTCACCGGCGCCGACCAATCCACCCAGACTGCCATTGAACTGCAGCGGGACCGGGTGGCCAAACTCAAGGCCAAACTGGAAGGCAGCGGCAACGCCGTCGCCAAACGGCTCTACAATGTCGCCGATTATCTGGTGAAGAAGTCGGTATGGATCATCGGTGGTGACGGCTGGGCCTATGACATCGGCTACGGCGGGCTCGATCATGTCCTGGCCTCCGGAGAAAACGTCAACGTCCTGCTGCTTGACACCGAGGTCTATTCCAATACCGGCGGCCAGATGTCGAAATCAACCCCGCGGGCGGCCACAGCCCAGTTCGCGGCCGGCGGCAAGAAACTGCCGAAAAAGGATATCGGCATGATCTTTTCGACCTACGGCAACGTCTATGTGGCCAGGATCAGCCTCGGGGCCAATCCCAACCAGACGATCAAGGCCATCGCCGAGGCCGAGGCCTATGACGGTCCCTCCCTGATCGTTGCCTATGCCCACTGCATCAACCACGGGATCAACATGGCCAAGGGGCTTGAGCAGCAGAAAAAAGCGGTGCTCAGCGGACATTGGCCGCTCTATCGCTACAATCCGACGCTTGAGATCGAAGGTAAAAATCCCCTGATCATCGACAGCAAGGATCCCTCCATCAGCTTTGCGGATTACGCCCTCGGCGAGAACCGCTACCGGGCCCTGAAGATGGTTAACCCGACCGAGGCCGATTCCCTCATGGCCCAGTCCCAGAAGGACGTCCTGAGAAGCTGGAAATTCCTCAAGGGCCGGGCCCAGGCCATGGAGCCCGAGGCTGAAGAGAAGAAGTAGCCGTCCATCCCCCCGGCCCTCAATCAAGGCCGGGGGTAATTGCCCAGGTTTGAAAGACAAAAAGGGGCCCCGGTCATCAACCAGGGCCCCTTTTTCTGTTCCGCTCCTTCCGCCATGCTCCGGGAAGGGTGCCGGCATCGTTATTTTATCGGCGACTCCGCCTTCTGCCGTTCGTTTTCCGCCTTCAGTTCCTCATATTCCCTGATCGATTCCAGTACCGATTCATCCTGGCGTTTCTTGATTTCCACTATCTTCGCCTTGACTTTCTCCTCCCTGATCTTCAGATTCTGCACCCCGAAAAGGGTGGCCGCCAGGTATTTGAAGGAGAAATGCATCAACTCGACATCGTCCTCCTTGATCCTGGCGATAGTCTCTTCATCAAGCTCATAGGTATCGAGAAACGAACTCTCAAAGATAAACCTCCGGAAATGCGTGAGATCGGTCGAGGCCATGAAGAACATGCGTTTGGCCTGTTCGGACAGGGTGGCCTGCAGCCCGAAAGACTTCCGGCGCATCACCAGACGCAGCCATTCCTTGTTCATCTCATCGCGGATATCGACGCCCTGGTCTGCCCGCCACTCTTCAATCGTCCATTCCTTGTCCTCTTCAAAGCCTTTACAATGATCTTCCTTGACCACGAAGTAAAATTTATCTTCCTCACCCTTGACCTCGGCGCCATGTTGATCGCGGCTGCCGCCCTCATGGAAATCCGCCATACCGACCGGATAGTAGCGGCAGGCCGTCGGCCGGTCGCTGTAGACCGTGCAGCCGGCAGGGGTGACGAAGGGACACTTGGCGTCCTCCTCGCGGAGTTTGATCATGACCCCCGGCATATCGGTCTTCTCCAGATAGGTCGGCAGGGTGTACTGATGCAGGAATTCATGGGGGGGGATTGCCAGCCGCCTGGTCAACTGCAGGATGTCGTAGGGGGTAAGGATGATCTTGATGCCGCCGCAGCAGGCGGTGAAGCAGCGTACCCCGGGATGGCAGCGAAATTTGATCCTGCTCTTGAGCGTCAGTTTCTGGGGAAGGATATTGGAAGGGTTGTTGTCTTTGCCAAAGAGCGGTTTTCCTTTGACATTCATCTCGTCTTGAGTCATTACATCACCTTGTCGGAATATGGTTGTCAACCGCCGGGCGGCAGTTTGTAGTATAGATGAAGAGTCTGCTATAATAAACACCCGCAGCCGGTGTGTCAAACCTATAAGAGGCAGCCTCGCAGATGACGGCGGGCAGGCGCCGCGAATCCCCCGTACCCCGGCGGAAGGGCCGGTGCCGGGGCCGGGGCGGTTAGTCCTTGCAGTTTTCCCGAAAAACCCGTATATATTCTCGCTGCACATTTTGATTTGCCCCTGCGGCGCCCGTCTCCGCTATGTTGTTGAAAAAGGAAATACTGCATGAAGCTGTTTGCCCGCCCGATTGATCTCTCTGCTGTCAGCACCCTGTATTACCATCTGCCGGATGGTCCGGTTCTTTCCCTGAAGATAGAAGGACTCGAGGACTATATCGATTTTGGCCTTGAAGTGGGACATGTCTGCGATACGTCGGCAATCGACGGAGTCATCCATTTCTTCCCGAGAGGGAACGCCTGACCTCCGATCGGCTCTCTGCCGCTGCAGTCCCCATCTCTCCTGAATTCTGCCTCCCCAACCGCGGAGGAAATATGGCAGAAAATACCCCCACTGTCGACATCCTCGCCGACGGCCACGTCCACACCCGGTTCTGCCGCCACGCCGTCGGCGAGATGGAGGACTACGTCCACGCCGCCATCGGCAAGGGCCTGAGGGAGATCTGCTTTCTCGAGCACATGGAGAGCGGGATCAGCTACCCGGAAAGGACATGGCTGACCGAGGCTGATTTCGATGACTATTTCGCCGAAGGCAGGCGCCTGCAGCAGACCTACCTGGGAAAGATCGCCATCGGCCTCGGGGTGGAGGTCGGTTACAATCCGGAATATGGCTATGAACTGCGGGAGAGGCTTGCCGGACGGCAGTGGAGCAGGATCGGCCTGTCTTTTCATTACGTCCGCATCCCCGGCGACCGGGACCATCTCAACCTGGTCAGCCGCAAGGCGGAAAACATCAGACGGGCCGGAGAATTCGGGGCGGAACGGCTCCTGAATGAGTACGTCGAGGTCCTCATGCAGGCCGTCCAGGACCTGCCGGCGACCGTTCTCTGTCATCTCGATGCAGCCCTGCGCTATCTTCCCGGGCTGACCTGGTCGGAGTCCCATCTCCAGCAGGTGGACCGACTGCTCGCGGCCGTCAAGAGCCGGGGCATGGCGGTCGAGATAAACACCTCAGGCCTGCCGGTCCGCGGCGAGCCCTTCCCTTCCCGTCTGTTCCTGCGCATGGTCATCGGCCACGGCATACCATTGGTGGCCGGGTCGGACGCCCACCGGCCGGAAGATGTCGGCCGCCATTTCGAGATGATCGCAGACCATATCAGAAAAGCCGTCTCTCCCTGACCTCCCCGAGCCTTGTCCAAGAGATTTACGGCCAAGACACAGGGGGATGATCAGGACATCAGGCCGGCGTCGATCCGTCGAACCAGGTTATAGCCGCCGGGTAGCACCAGGCTGTCTTTCAGCCCCACGGAGTCGAGAAACACCTGTACCTCGAAGGAGCGGGAGCCCGCGTTGCAGACGACGATCAGGGTCTTGTCCTGCGGCAGCTCCCGGTAGCGGTCCCGGACCTCATCATAGGGAATCGAGAGCCATTTTTCCCGACCGAATCGTTCGACCAGAGGCTTGGCCTGTTGCTCGTGCCTGACATCGAGGGCAACCCAGTCCGGCCTTGAGGAAAAGTCCGCCAGCCAGTTACAGCACACGCGCAGGTCTGCCTGGCGCATCCGGTTTTCACAGAGGTTCTCGGCGACATAGGCGGCGGCATTGATGGCATCGATGGCTGAAGAAAACGGCGGGGCATAGGCCATCTCGATATTGGCGAAGTCATCGACCGTCGCCCCGGCGGAAATGGCGACCGCGGCCGCATCGAGGCGTACCGAGAGGGCGTCGTTCATCGGCCCGATTCCCTGAAAGCCCAGGACCTTCCTCGTCCGCCGGTCAAACACCAGCTCCAGGCAGAGTATCCCGCTGCTGGGGAAGAAATGAGCCCGGTCGGAAGGAGCGGTGAGCGAGACATCGGCATCGAAACCTTCGGCCTTCGCCGCCTCGAGGCTGAGACCGGCAGCGCCGATCGACATATCGAAGGCCTTCATGATGAAACTGCCGATGCCGCCTTTGAACACCGAAGGGATGCCGGCCATGTTATCGGCGGCAACCCGGCCTTCCTTGTTGGCCAGGCTGCCCAACGGGGCAAAGAGACCCCGGCCGCTGACAAGATGGCGGATCTCGACGCAGTCTCCGGCCGCATAGATCGACGGATCGGAGGTCTGCATCCTTTCATTGACGACAATGGCGCCGTTCCCCGCGACATGCAGGCCGGCTTCCTGCGCCAGCTGCGAGCGGGGCCGCACCCCGGCCGCCATGATGACCATATCGGCCTCAATCAATCGCTTCGCGGTCCTGACCCCGACCGCCCGGCCCCCCTGCTCGACAATCTCGCTTGCCGCCTCGCCGAGATAGACCTCGACCTTGTGCTCGCGCAAGTGCTGGGCGAGGGCCGCAGCCATTGGCCAGTCGACGATCCTTGGCAAAAGGTGGTCCATATATTCGACAAGGGCAGTCTCGACACCCCAGAGGTCGGTCAGGGCCTCGGCCATCTCGACGCCAATCGCCCCGCCGCCGATCACCACCGCCTTCGCCACCTGGCCCTTGGCGATCCTCTCCTTGATCTCGATCGCCTTATGCAGATCGCTGATAGTGAAGACCCCGTCGGCCTCCTTGCCGGGGATAGGCAGGACAACAGGCTGGCTGCCGGTGGCGAGCATCAGGGTGTCGTAGGGGATGGTGCTCGTCAAGCCGGTGGTGACATTTTCGACCTCCACCGTCTTTTCCCGGCGATTGATGGCCAGGGCACGGGTGGACGTCAGGGTCCTGACCCCCTTAGCCTTCTCGAAGAAATATTCGTCCCGCAGCATATGAAAACTGGTGGAGCGCAGTTCCTTCTCGTCGGAAACATCGCCCGAGACATAATAAGGAATACCGCATCCGCCATAAGAAATCAGGTTGTCCTGATCGATCAGAGTCACGTCGGCATCCGGCATGACCCGCTTGACCCGGCAGGCCGCCTTCGGACCGGCGGCAACCCCACCAATGATGACTATTCGCTTGCTCATCGGCAACCTCCATTGCAGTAATGTTATGCCAGGCCCAGATCAGGTGGTAACGTTGCCCCCCGCAAGGGAAAATAACCTGGACCAGTTGCGCTGCGCGGCTCGTCGTCGCAGGTTGCCGGTCTTCACGTTCTCATTCGGATCCGGCTATGACATGAGAAACTGATATTGGCATATGAACACTATCGGAGAAAAAAAACAAGGAGTTTCAGAGTGGCCGACCATCCGCAGGCACTCTTTTTTCAGGCAGGAAAAAAAGTATTAAAGGCCCGTATCGGCCATGCAGGCCGGGCCGGCACACCCTGCCCTGATCGTCCATGGCGTGCAACTTCCCGGTCATTATTTAGATTTCATACCACCGGCAGGTGAATGGTAAAGGTCGTCCCCTCCCGGGGTCGGCTCTCGACCTCAATGCCGCCGCCATGACTCTCGATGATATTTTTGGTGATCGCCAGCCCCAGGCCCGTCCCCTTGTTTTTATCGGTGAAGAACGGTTTGAAAATCTGGGGGATTTTCTCCTGGGCTATTCCCACCCCATTATCCCTGATGACAATCTCGATCTGCCGCCCTCCCTCTAACCGTCGGGTGCTGATCTGCAGAACACCCCCGCCTTCCATGGCCTGGATGGCATTGAGGAGAATATTGAGCAGGGCGCGATGGAGCTGATCACGATCATTTTCGGTGTCAGGCAGGTCGGCAGCCAGATCGGCGATCAGTTCTACCTGCTGCTCCCTGATCATCGGGGCCAGAAAGGTCAGTACCTTTTCCGCGATTTCGTTGACATCGCCCCTTTCCATCCGCATCTTCTGCGGGCGGGCAAAGTCAAGAAATTCAACGACAATCCGGTTAAGCCGCATGGTCTCGTCGACAATAATCCGGGCAAGATGCTCATTGCCGGGTGCCACCTTCTGAATACGTTTTTCCAGGATCTCCGCCGTACTGCGAACGATGCCGAGAGGGCTCTTGATTTCGTGCGAGACCGTTGCCACCATGGTTCCCAGGTGAGCCAGCCTCTCGGTCTGATTGAGCTTTTCCTCGAGCCTGAGACGTTCCATGGCCCTGCCTTCCATGATTTTGCCGGCCCGGGAGACGATGGTCCGCAGGACCAGGAACAGCACCGTCATGACCACGGCCGAAACCAGGATAATGCTGCCCTGCAGGTTGATGATATTGGCGTAGCCCTTCGACAGGTCCTTGACGATCTCGATCACCCCCATGATCACATCGCCGCTCTCTCCATCTTCCCGGACCTGGCGGAAGGGGATATAGGCCCTGAGCTGACAGGTCAGGGCCGGTGCCACCGAAAGCAGGCTGAAGATGGAGCCGCTGTAGATAAAGCGTGAATTGGCCTGGCCTTCGAGGGCCTTCTTGTACTCGGGTCCGCCCAAATCCTTCTTGCCCACCAGCTCGCCGACCGTCGAGTAAGAGATGATATTGACCCGCGAGTCGTAAATGGTCACCGAATCGATCTTCAGTCCCTGGATCAGACCGCGCACAATTCTATCGAGATTCTCGAACTGCTCCGGGTTGCTGAGGGCGATCCCACCGTAGCGGACGACAGCGGGCAGGACAAAGCGACGGAAGACCTGCTGGTTGATGTTCTCGGCCAGCAGCAGGGCGTATTCCTCGCTCTGTTCGAGCATGACCCGGCGGGCGTGGTTCGAGATGATCCAGGAGAGGAACAGGGTAAAGACCAGAATGACCCCGAGGCTGGAGAAGGAAAAATACTTGACCAGCTTGAAGGGCTGCAAACCGGCTTCGAGCTTCTGACGCCGGATCGAATCGAGGAGTTCGTGCGGATCCTGTTTAGACCCCATGACATACCCCGCAGCGGCGACAGACCTTGGTATCGCAGGGCGCCGAAAGCTTGCCCGCAAAGGCCCGCTGGTATTCCTGCCAGAGATAGCTGCGGGTAATGCCGAGATCGAGGATGTCCCAGGGGAAAAATGACGTCTCATCGTAACCGCAGACGGCAAACTGCTCGGCTGTCAAGCCGTGACGCTCCATGGCCTTTTTCCATGGGGTCCCGGTCCTCGCCATATCCAGAAGGACGCCGGCCAGCCGGCGGTCACCTCTGGCCAGAACCGCCTGGAAAAGGACCTGCTCCGGTTTGTCATGGCTGAGATGAACATTCGCGGACCCGGCAAGGCCGGCCCGAAGCAGGGCCAGCCGGCGTTTCAGTTCGCCGACCGCCTGTCTGGCTGAGCCCTGCTCCCCAGCGGCCAGACGCTCACTGACGCCAAAGGGATGGAACTGGAAGGGAGTCCAGGGCTTTGGAGCAAAGCAGTTGACCGACAGGCGGATCTCGCACAGCCTGCCCCTTGCCCGCCCGATGGGATCGATGATCTCCCTGACTTTGGCGATAAGGGCCAGCGCCTCATCGAGATCGGCATCGGTCTCGGTGGGCAGGCCGATCATTAGATAGAGCTTCAGTTTGTACAGACCGGCTTCGACCAGCCGCCGGGCGGCCTGCAGGAGATCGTCCTCGCTGAGATTCTTGTTAATCACCCGGCGCAGTCTCTCCGAACTGCCATCCGGGGCGAGGGCGACACTCTTGAGCCGGCTTTTGGCCAGGAGATCGATGAGCGACGGGTTGATCCGGTCGGCCCGCAGGGAGGAAAAGGACAGGGCGCAGCCGCTCAGGCTGATATGCTCGGCGATCCGGTCAAGCGAAGCCATATCGACCATCTCCATACCGAGCAGGCCCACCCGGCTGACGGTTGCATCACGGGCGGAGAGGCCCTCGATCACCGCCTCGACATCCCACAGTCTGGGAGGGCGGTAGACGAAGCCGGCGGTGCAGAAACGGCAGCCCCGTGAACAGCCGCGGCCGAGTTCGGTCAGGAAGAGCTCGGAAAACTCGGCCTCCGGGGTCAGCAGTTGCGAATGGCCGGCAACGGTACAGGCGGGGAGACTGACTTTCTTGATTCGCGGCGGCAGACCGCTCGTCACGGCATGACAGGCTGCAAGCCTGCCCTGCGCATCGTATGCCGGCTTGTACAACGAGGGTGCGTAACAGCCAGGAAATTTGCGGTTGATCGCGGTGAGCAGAGCAGTACGTTCCATACCTGCGGCCAGACCATCGGCCAGCATCGTCACAAGCTGCGGCAGGACCGGTTCTGCCTCGCCGACTACGAACAGGTCGATGAACGGGGCGAGCGGCTCAGGATTCATGAAGGCGACCACCCCGCCGCAGAGCAGCAGAGGGGCATCGGCCGATATCGGAAGGCTTCGTTTTTCGGCCAGTGGTTCTATCCCGGCGGCCAGAAGCAGTTCCAGGAGATGAAGATAGTCGTGCTCGAAGCTGAGCGAGATGAAGATGAGAGAAAAATGACCGAGAGGCCTCGCCGACTCGATCGAGCGCAATGGCTCACCGGCTGTCGGCAGGAAAAACCGCTCACAGACCACCCCCTCCTCTTCATTGAGCAGGCTGTAGACAAGCTGGAAGCCGAGACTCGACATGCCAACCTGGTAGGTGTTGGGGTAGATAAGCGCCACGGGCAACCGCCCGGTCCACTTCTTCAGATACCCCCCCCTTTCCTTCTCAAAGAGGGTCTGCCGTTGTGAAAACGCCGAGGTCGATGCCGGTTTCCGCTTTTTTATTCCAGCCACTCCGCCCTAATTGGCCTTTTTCCTGAGGTAGGTGGGTGTTTCCAGGTAATCGTCGTTCCAGTTCTGGGTCTTGCGGTTCCGATCCGTCTCGTTGTTGTTACTCACCCCGAGGTTTTCAAAGGAGTCGAAATTCGATCCGGGCAAGGGCGCCACCCGGGGATGACGGTTGGCCTGGGCAGGTATCACCGTCGTCTGCACCTCGGGTTCACGGACCGGTTTTTTCTTGTACAGATCGTCAACCTGGGCGATGGTCTCTTTCTTTTTCAGGACATCGCCGATACCGGTGGCGATGACGGTCACCTGCAGGGCATCCCCGAGGGCGTTGTCATAGAGGGCGCCGACGACGACCTTGGCGTCCTCATCGACCTTTTCCTGGATCAGGGCGGAGGCCTCCATGAACTCAGCCAGGGTGAAACTGTCTTCCGATGCGGAAATATTGATAATCAGCCCCCTGGCGCCATCGATGCCGATATCTTCGAGGAGCTGGTTGTCAATGGCCCGTTTCGCCGCTTCGATGGCCCGGCCCTCCCCTACCGCCCGGCCTGAGCCCATGACGGCCGGACCGACCTCTTTCATGACCGTGCGGAGATCGGCAAAGTCGGCATTGATCAGACCCGGCATGTTAATCAGGTCGGTGATCCCCTTGACCGCCTGCAGGAGCACCGTATCGGCCATGCTCAGCATGTCGGAGAGTTTGCTGGTCTTCTGCATCAGCGACAGAAGACGGTCATTGGGTACCGTGATGATCGTGTCGGCGTATTTCTGCAGTTCCTTCCAGCCGGCCTCGGCGTTGCTGGCCCTGTGTTTCCCTTCGAAACTGAAGGGCTTGGTGACAACGGCAACAGTGAGCGCCCCGAGTTCCTTGCTGACCCGGGCGACCACCGGCGCAGCGCCGGTCCCGGTACCGCCGCCGAGTCCGGCCGTGACGAAGACCATATCGCTGCCTTTCAGGGCGGCCTTCAGGTCTTCCAGCGACTCCAGGGCGGCCTGGGCGCCGGTCTCGGGATCGGCACCCGCCCCCAGCCCCTTGGTGATGCCGGGGCCGATCTGCAGACAGATATCCGCCTTCGACTGATTCAAGGCCTGCTTATCAGTGTTGGCTACGATAAACTCGACACCTTGGAGCCGATTGGTCACCATGGTGTTGATGGCGTTGCCGCCACCACCGCCGACACCAATGACTTTCACCGTCGCAACACCTTCTGATTCTGCCATTCTGAACGGCATATGCTCTCCCCGATTATATCTTTTCGATCAGCCGCGAAGGCGAAGATTCGTATTAATTTACGTACTATAGCACTTGCGGCTATTCCCTCAACCAAAAACACGGTCCTACATTATTTTTTTGATCCATCCTTTCACCCTGCCCACCACTGACGCATCGTGGTGCTTTCCTTCCCTGCATTTTTTACGTCCGTACATGACCAGCCCTACCGCAGTGGTGCAGCGGGGCGAATAGACCTCATCGACCCGACCGGTGATGGCTACGGGATAGCCTATGCGGACCTGCATATCGAAGATCTGCTCGGCGAGGTCAACGATGTTGGCAAGCAGCGCCGTGCCGCCGGTGATGACCACCCCGCCGTTGATCCGGTTTTTCTGGCCGGAGGCCACCAGTTCCCGGTGCACCATCTCGAGGATCTCGATCATCCGGGCCTCGAGGATATCGACGAGAACCTTCTGGGTGACCTTCCTCGGTTCTCGATCCCCTACCGTCGGTACATCGACCACCAGGTTCGGCTTGATGATCGAGGCGATCGCCCCGCCGAAATCCTCTTTCAGTCGTTCGGCCTCCTGCAGCGGCGTGCGCAGGCCGACCGAGAGGTCGTTGGTCAGGTTGTGCCCGCCGAGACCGATCTCGCAGGTATGACGGATGGTGCCGTCATAAAAGACCGCCAGATCGGTGGTTCCGCCACCGATGTCGACGAGGGCGACACCAAGCTCCATCTCGTCCGGGCTGAGTACCGCATTTGCCGAGGCGATCGATTCCAGTACGATATCGGCGACCTCAAGCCCGGCCTTGTTGCAGCAGGTGACCAGATTATGGACGGCGCCGATATCGGCAGTGACGATATGGACATTGGTCACCAGCCTCACCCCGGTCATGCCGATCGGGTTCTGGATGCCGGTATGGTCGTCGACCATGTACTCCTGCGGCATGACATGGATGACCCGCTGATTTTCCGAGATCTTGACGGTCCTGGCTGCGGTGATCACCTCATCGATATCGACCTTCTTGATTTCGCGGTTGTTGATCGCGAGGATCCCGGGACTGTTGAATCCCTTGATATGGTTGCCGGCGATCCCGACATAGACGTCGACCGCACGCAGATTGCAGCCGGCCGTCTCTTCCGCGAGGCGCAGGGCCTGCTTGATGGAATTGACCGTGCTCTCGATGTTGACGATGATACCCTTCTTCAACCCCAGCGACGGGACGATCCCGACGCCGATGATCTCGGTCGCATCTTCCGTTACCTCGCCAACGACACAGCAGATCTTGGTCGTGCCGATATCCAGGCCGACGACGATCTCTCCGGGTTCCCGTTCGATTTCCGTCTTGTCGAAAACCTGCTCTTCTTCAATTGCGTTGTTTTCTTCCATTCCTTTCAACCTGATCCGCGCTGTGCCACCAGCACCTTGTCATTCAGATAATCCATCCGGATATACTCTACCTGTGAAATCTGCATCTTGTTCTCATGCTTTTTATACAGGACCTCGAGCACCTTCACCAGTCGATTGTACTTCGTTTCCACCCGTCCTCTGCCAAAAAAAATTGGAAAAGGGTATTCCACAAGAAAAATAACCAGTTCACCTTTATCATTCACATGCACTTCGGAAACCGCCTGGGTCGGCAGGTTCGGATTGTTCTTTTCCGTCTGCCTGAGAAACCCGAAGATATCGGCAAGGACCTCCTGCCGCTGCTTCTCCGAGGCTATCCTGCCCATACCGGTAATAACCGGGAAATCGACATCCTGCCCGGGTTCGACGGCCATGAAGACAACCCCCGACCTGTCTATATAGGACAATGTCGATTTTTTGTCCACCGCTTCACCGATCAGGGCGAGCGGCGCATGTTCCGTGATCGTGACTTTAAGCCTTGAGGGCCAGTCGCGTTCCACCCTCACCGAATTCACCCAGGGATCTCCGGCGAGGGCGTTTTCAACCTCTTTCGTATCCAATTGCAGCAGATTGGTCTGATAGAGCACCAGACCGGCCCGATTTCGCAGGGTCTCCCCGGTGGTAACCGAACACCCGCTGAAGGTAACTTCGTGCAATTGAAAAAAAGAGATGCCGGGGATCATATTCCGCCAGCCTTTCCACCCCTCTTTCATCCCGAAAGCGACAACAACGGCAACCACCAGAAAAAGCCCAAGGGCAAGATGGAGAACGGGGAATTTTCTCGTCTCCCTTCTCCGGTAGCCATCCTCCCTGGTCGTCTTGGTTTTCTTTCGCAAGGCCGCCAGTCCCGGAATGGGGATGCGCTTTTTGTTACTCACACCCTCGTTCTTGCCGTAAGCGGTGCGAAAAGGCGTATCGAACGACCGGTATCCGGATTTGTCCTTTTTTGCAGGAAAGACCCGCCGTACTAACCGCCGCCCCCTCTCTATCAATTTCTTCATAGCTGTCAAAGAAAATGGACCTCGGGTTCGAGGACGATGCCGCTGTCCTCTCTCACTTTTCCCTGAACCAGCCGCATCAGGGCGAGGACATCGGCTGCTGTCGCCCCGCCGGCATTGACCAGAAAATTGGCATGGTGTTCCGATACCCGCGCCGCACCAATCTGCATTCCCTTAAGCCCGCTCCTCTCTATCAGGCGGCCGGCGCTGTCGTTTTCCGGGTTTTTGAAAAACGAACCGGCATTGCCATGCCCCTTCGGCTGGTTGGCCCGCCTCTTTTCCTGAAGGTGGACAAAACGCCGACGGACCTGTTCAGGATCATCTACGGTCAGTTCCAGATCGACGCCTATGACCACCGCCCGGCCCTGGAATGTACTGAAATCACGCCAGCAGCGGTAGCCGAAATCAAGCCCCTGCCGCGGCAGGATGCGTTCTCCCTCGGCGGTCAGAACGGTGACGGTCCTGAGAATACCGGCGATTTCTTCACCCCATGCCCCGGCATTCATGATCACCGCGCCGCCGACCGTCCCGGGTATGCCGCCGGCGAATTCCAGGCCGGCATAGCCCTTTTCCATGCAGCGCATTGCGACCTTGGCCAGGCCGCAACCTCCCCCGGCCGACACGACAGATGTGCCGCTGTCAGCGCAAGCGCGGATTGCGAGCTGTTGAAAACCGTCTCCCAGCAGGACAACCACCCCGGCAAAGCCCTCGTCGCGCACCAGGAGGTTGGTTCCCCTGCCGATGATCCGCCATGCCAGCCGTCGACGCGCAAACAATTCCAGGAGGCCGGCCAATTCGCTACTGTCCCCGGCCGTCACCAGGGCCGCGGCAGGACCACCGATGGCAAAGGAAGTGTAGCCCGAGAGAGGGCAGTCCCATTGCACCGCCGCCGAAACGATCCGACTCAGTTCCTCTCTGGCCCCGGCATCCATTTTCTTTTACCGCTGCAGGTTTTCCAGGAGGAGAAGAAGATCTTCCCCGACCTTGACGATATTGCCGGCGCCGAGGGTGAGCACCAGATCATTTTCCTGCAGCAGGGGCGGCAATTCCGAGGCAATTGCCTCAACATCGGCGATATAGAGGGTATGGCGCTGCCCGTGCCGTCGGACCTCCTCGAGCAATACCCTGCCGCTGACCCCTTCGAGAGGTTCTTCGCTGGCGGCGTAGACCTCGGTCATGACAAGCAGGTCGGCGAGATGAAAACAGGTCAGGAATTCTTTAAACAGGGCCTTGGTGCGGCTGTACCGGTGTGGCTGAAAGAGAACCACCAGTCGTTTCTCGGGCCAGGCCTCCTTGATTGCCGAAAGTGTGGCGCGGATCTCGGTGGGATGATGGCCGTAATCGTCGACCACCGTGACCCCGCCGACCTCGCCTTTTTTCTGCATCCGGCGCTGCACCCCGGCAAAGCTGCCGAGGGCATCGGCGATGACCGGGAAGGGTATTTCCAACTCGAGGCCGACGCAGACGACCGCCAGGGCATTATAGACATTATGCCTGCCCGGCGGGGCGATGTCCAGATCGCCCAACTCCGTCCCGCCTTTTTTTACGGTGAAATGCACCCTGCCGGCCCGGAAGAAAATATTCTCGCCGTGTATATCGGCCTGCGGGTTCAGGCCATAGGTGATGATCCTGCGGCCGATCGACGGCAGAAGATCGGCGACATTTTCGTCATCGAGGCAGAGCACGGCCGCCCCATAAAAAGGGATCTTGTTGATGAACTGCAGGAAGGTCTCTTTGATGTGTTCGAGATCTCGATAATAATCCAGATGTTCCAAATCGATATTGGTGACGACCTCGACCACCGGTGAGAGTTTGAGGAAAGACCCGTCGCTCTCGTCCGCTTCCGCAACCAGGAAATCGCCCTGGCCCAGCTTGGCGTTGCCACCCAGGCTGTCGACCTTGCCGCCGACCACGATGGTCGGGTCGAGACCTGCCCTGGCCAGCATCCAGGCGACCATCGAGGTTGTCGAGGTCTTACCGTGACTGCCGGCAATGGCGATACCGTATTTTTTTAGGCGCATCAGTTCCGCCAGCATCTCCGCCCGCTGGATCACCGGGATGAACTGTTCCCTGGCGGCGACCACCTCGGGGTTGTCGGTGGAGATTGCCGAGGAGGTGACCACCACATCCGCCCCTTCGATCCATTCGCTCCGGTGCCCCTGGAAGATAACACCTCCGAGCCTGCTCAGATTGCCGGTGATGGCCGAACCGTGGAGGTCCGAGCCTGAAACCTTGTAGCCGAGGTTGAGGAGCAATTCGGCGATCCCGCTCATGCCGATGCCGCCGATCCCGACAAAATGGATATGCTTTGTTTTTCTGTACATTTCTATCCCTTCAAACAGCAGCCATCAGCCTTACCCCGGCCAATCTCCTGCAGGCAGACATCGACTATCGCATTGGCGGCCCCCGGGAAGGCAAGTTTTCGCATCGCCGTCCCCATCGCCGCCCGCCTGCCAGGGTCACCGGCCATCTGCAGCACGGTCTCCGCCAGCATGGAGGCGTCAAGATCCTGTTCGCGAAATTGCACTGCCCCGCCGCCACGGACATAATACTCGGCATTTTTGGCCTGGTGGTCGTCGGCGGCGAAAGGGTAGGGCACCAGAACCGCCGGCAGGCCGAGGACTGCCAATTCGCTGAGGGTGGTGGCGCCGGCGCGCGATATGAGAAAATCCGCCCGGCGGTACACCTCGGCCATATCCCGGAAGAAGGCGGCGGCCTCAGCCTTCGCTCCGACCCGAAGGTACGCGGCCTTCATCTCCTCTTCGTCCTTCTCGCCGGTCTGATGGATCAACCGGACTCCACTCAGCCGTTCACGGCCTGCCCCGCAGAAAGCCTCTTTGACCAGCATGTTCAAACCATGTGCGCCCTGACTGCCGCCGAGAACCAAGACCGTCGATTCGGCAGACGGCGCCTGCCGGCCTGCCGCCGCAAGGTCGAGAATCGCCCGGCGGACCGGATTGCCGGTCAGTATGATCTTTTCCGGCGGAAAATAGGCACCGCTAACGGGCAGAGACAGACATATCCGGCGCACCAGCCTCCCCAGTTTCCGGTTGGCCAATCCCGGCACCGAGTTCTGTTCATGGATGACCGTCGGCACTGCCAGCACCCGGGCCGCCGCCACCACCGGACCGGTCACGTAGCCGCCCACCCCGAGGACCACATCGGGTGCAAACCTGCGGATATGCCGGGCCGCCTGCAGAAAGGAGAAGGGCAGCACCGCCAGGGCCTTGAGCAGTTCGCCGGGGTTCTTGCCCTTGAGCCCATGGCAGGGGATGCTGCAGCTGGCAAAACCATGATTCCTCAGGCTGACTGCATCCATCTTCCGCCGGGTTCCGACGAAGAGCACTTCGATTCCCGGGCATCTGGCGGAGAATGCCTCTGCCGCCGCGACCGCCGGAAAGAGATGACCGCCGGTGCCGCCGCCGGTCAACATCAGGCGCAGCGGTTTATCCGCCTTCACGGCCTCTCACCGCTGCCCGCAGTTTCTTCCACCATCTTCAGCCTCCCCACCGCCGCGGCAAAGACCTCGCCGCGATGGACATAGCTTCTGAACATGTCAAAGCTGGCGCAGGCAGGCGACAACAGCACCGCATCACCGGGCTCGGCCGTCCTCTGCGCCATTTCTACCGCCTCGTCCATGGAAGCGGCGCGGGCAAGCGGCGCGGTACCGGCCAGGGCCTTTTCAATGAGGCCGGTGGACTCACCAATGAGGATGACCCTGCGGGCCTTCTGTCGCACGCTTTCGCGCAGCAGGGTATAGTCATCGCCCTTGTCCCTGCCGCCGGCAATGAGGACCACCTTGCCGTCGATCTGCGCCAGAGCGCTGAGAACGGCCCCGGTATTGGTGGCCTTGGAATCGTCATAATAGAGTACTCCGCCGATCTCCGCCACCGCCTCCATCCGGTGATGCAGGGGCTGAAAGGCCATCAGGCCCGTGCGGATCTGCCCGGCGCTGCAGCCGGCCGACCTGGCCGCCAACAGGGCGGCGGCGGCATTGAGCAGGCCTGTGGCATTCGCCAGCCGGCTGCCGGTGAGATCGTAGACTTCCTCCTCCTGCCAGCGCAGGATCACGCTGTTCCGCTCGATTCTGGCATCGCAGTCGCGATCGTGACCAAAGAGCAGCACCCTGCTGCCGATTTCCGGAATGAGCCTGCGGCAGAGCGGGTCGTCGCCGTTGAGCACGGCGGTATCCGCGGCCTTCTGGCGGCTGAAAATTTTCATCTTGGCCCGGCTGTAGCCGTCAAGGCTGCCATGCCGGTCGAGGTGGTCGGGGGTGATATTGAGCAGCAAGGCGATATCGGGCCGGAAGTCCCCGGCGGTGTCGAGTTGGAAACTCGACACCTCAAGGACGACGGTGTCGGCCTCCGGGCCGTCCATGAGGTGGTTGAGGAGCGGCGTGCCGATATTGCCGCCGACAAACACTTCCTTCTCTGCGGTGCGCAGGAGTTGACCGATCAAGGTGGTGACGGTGGTTTTGCCGTTGGTCCCGGTAATGGCGATCACAGGTCCCTGCAGGACCGGGGCGGCCAGAGCCAGTTCACCGAGGATGCCGACCCCGCGGCCCTTTAGTTCTCCGAGCAGCGGCAGATCAAGCGGGACGCCGGGGCTGACGAATACCAGATCGATGCCGCGGAAAAATTCCGGAGTATGGCCGCCGGCCTCCCAGGCGATGCCGGTCTCCTGCAGGAAATCCCCTTCCTGTGCCAGGAACTGCTCCTCGCTGCGACTGTCGGAAACAACCACCCCGGCGCCGCAGTCAAGAAGATAGCGGACCGCTGCCCGGCCTGAGATTCCCAGGCCGATAACGGCAATCCGTTTGGGTGATTGAATGAGCCTGTTTGTTTTCATCAGCGCAGCTTCAGGGTAGCTATGGCCAACAGGCCAAGGAGGATGGAAACTATCCAGAACCGGACTACAATCTTCGACTCGTGCCAACCCTTTTTTTCAAAATGATGATGAAAAGGGGCCATCAGAAAAATCCTCTTGCCGTTGGTCATCTTGAAGTAGCCGACCTGCATGATGACAGACAGGGCCTCCATGACAAAGACCCCGCCGACGATCGCCAGGAGAAATTCCTGCTTGATGATGATGGCGATGGCTCCGAGGGCCCCGCCCAGGGCGAGTGAACCGACATCTCCCATGAACATCTGGGCCGGGTAGGCATTGTACCAGAGAAAGCCGAGACTGGCGCCGACCAGGGCCCCGCAGAAAATCGCCAGCTCGCCGCTGCCCGGCACATGGGGGATCTGCAGGTACTGGGCGAGGACCACGTGTCCGGCGAGATAGGAGAAGACCAGATAGACGGCGGCCGTGATAATCGTCGGTCCGGCCGCCAGGCCGTCGAGTCCGTCGGTCAGGTTGACGGCATTTGAGGAGCCGACTATTACCAGGATCGCAAAGATGACGTAAAACCAGCCGAGATCGGGGCGGATATCCTTCAGGAAGGGCAGGCTGAGATGGCCATCGAAGCCGGGATGCAGCAGGATATAGAGACCTACGACCGAGGCGCCGGCCACCTGCAGAACCATCTTTGCCCGGGCGCTGAGGCCCTTGCTGTTTTTTCTCTTGATCTTCCTGAAATCGTCTATGGCGCCGATCATGCCGAAGAACAGGACAGTGAACAGGACGAGCCAGACCAGCCCGGAATCGAGGCGGGCCCAGAGCAGGGTCGAGACGGTGATGGCCATCAGGATCAAGAGTCCGCCCATCGTCGGCACCCCCTGCTTGGCAAGATGGGTCTCGGGCCCGTCATCCCTGACGACCTGGCCGATCTGCAGACGCTTCATGGCCCGGATAAAGGCCGGCCCGAAGAAGTACATGACCAGAAAGGCGGTTATCGCCCCGCAGATGCACCGGAAGGTAATATACCGGAATACATTGAACCCAATGAATGTTGTGTGGAGTGGGTAGAGTAAATGATAGAGCATCGGGGTATTTCTCACTTGTTCAATTGCGGTTGCTGTGGTGACAAAGACAGAAACCAGCTATGTACATTGAACCTCCACATTACTCAAGCCTTTCCTGTCAATCGGGCAACGATCGTTTCCATCCTCAGGCCGCGTGAAGCCTTGACCAGCAGCCAGTCGCCCCTGCCCATACTTCCTTCTCCCGCCAGCTCCTCAACCCAGGCCGCCGCCTGCTCCTTATCGGCAAAAACCTTGATTCGCTCGGTGGCCAGGCCGGCATCTTGGGCGCCCTCGGAGACCAGGCCGGCGTAGTCGCCGACCAGGCCCAGGTAATCTATCCGGCACCGGGCCGCAAGCCTGCCCAGATCCCTATGCGCCGACTCGCTGCTCTCGCCGAGTTCCAGCATATCCCCGAGGACTGCCACCGAGACCCCGGCATGCATCTGCTCCAGGGTGCGCAGTGCCGCCGACATCGAGGCCGGGTTGGCATTGTAGGTGTCATTGAGGATGCCGTATCCCTCTGCCGATTCGAGCATCTCCATACGTTTAGCGGCGGCCCGGAAATCGCCAAGACCTGCTGCAATCGCGTCAGGACCGGCCCCTGCCGCCCAGGCGATGGCCGCTGCGGCCAGGGCGTTGCTGACGTTGTGGGCGCCGGCGGCGGCGAGTCGGATATCGACCGTCGATCCCGGAACATGCAGACGAAAGGCGATGATTCCTGCCGTATCGATCCTGACGTCGCTCGCCCGGAGATCCGGGCCGTACTGCTGCCCGGCCTCAAGGACGCTGAAGGTGATCTTCCTCTGCCGATACCTCCCGGCGCAGTCCCGGACCAGGGGATCATCGAGATTGACGACCAGAATGCCGTCTGGCGCCGTACCGGCAAAGAGCTCCTCCTTGGCCCGCGCCACCCCTGCAAGTGAATGCAGACCCTCGAGGTGGGCGGCGTAGATATTGGTGATACAGCTGATATCGGGCTCGGCGATCTCCGCCAGCCGCGCCAGTTCGCCCGGCCTGTTCATGCCCATCTCCATGACCGCCGCCCGGTGTTTGACGCCGAGCGGCAGGAGCGATAGCGGCATGCCGATCAGGTTATTATAATTGCCGACCGTCTTCAGCACGCAGTTTTCCGGGTTGTCGGGTCCCGCCGGCCAGTGTCGCTGCAGAATCGCCGCCGTCATCTCCTTGACCGTCGTCTTGCCGCAGCTGCCGGTCAGGCCGATCACCACCGGTCTGCTCAGGCGGCGCATCAGCCTGCGCCGGAAGGCGGCCATATCTCCGAGGGCCCGCTGGGTATCCGGGACGATGACCTGGGGTATAGGCCCGGCATACCGCTCTTCGATTCTGCGCATGACGACGAGGCAACCCGCCCCCTTTTCGGCGACCTTATCGATAAAATCATGTCCGTCAAAGCGGTCTCCTTCCAGGGCGACAAAGATCTCGCCCGGGCCCACATTGCGACTGTCAGTCGACACCCGGCCCAGCAGCCGGAGCGGCTGCCCTTCCGGGCCGATCTCGCCCGTCGCCTCGACAATGGCCTCGATCGTCCAGGCGGAAAGCGCCGCCCGGGCCTCGAGGCAATCGTCGAAAAACCGTTTTTTCCCTTGGATCAGCTGATAATTCTCGTGTCCTTTGCCGGCGATCAGGACAATATCGTCCCGGCCGGCGGCCACGATCACGGCGGCAATCGCCTCTTCACGCCGACCGATGACGACACAACCCTTCTCCCCCCTCGTTCTCGCCGTCAACCATTCGACCGGCCGGCAGGTCATCCCGGCCCCGGCAACACCTGCGGCGATCTGGGCGGTAATGGTCTCGGGGGGTTCACTGCGGGGATTGTCGTCGGTGACGACCACCACATCGCTCAGCTCCGCCGCGATCCTGCCCATTACCGGTCGTTTTCCCGTATCTCGGTCGCCGCCGCAACCGAAGAGGCAGTACAATTCACGGTGCGGCAGGGCGGCAAGGGCGGCAAGGACCTTCTGCAGGGCATCGGGGGTGTGGGCGTAATCGACAAAGACGACCGGTTTTTCCTGCGCGCCAACGCCCTCGACTGTGATCCGCTGCAACCTCCCCGGGGCACCGCCGGCCCTGGCGAGAAGGGGGCAGACCTCAGCCGTCGGCAGGCCCAGGGCGCTTGAGACCGCGAGTGCGGTCATGATGTTATCGACGTTAAACCTGCCGACCAGGGGTGAATTGAGTAGAAGGTCACCGCTTCTGGTCGCAAGCCTGATCCTGCTCTGGAGAAGATCTGAGGCAGCGCTGATCAGACGAATATCCGCTCCCTCCTGCGTTCCGCAGATAAGCGTCTGCAGCCCCTGTTCCCGGCAGATGCCCTCGAGAATTCCAGACCAGTCTATATCATTCGTGTTTTTTTCGGCGCAGGTGACAACCGCTACCCCGCCCTCCTTCAGATGCCGGCTGAACAGGGTCGTTTTCGCCAGGAAATAGTCCTGCATATCCGGATGATAATCAAGATGGTCGCGGGTGAGGTTGGTGAATGCCACGACATCGAATTGGATATCCCCGATCCGCGACTGGGCAAGGGCATGGGACGAGACCTCCATGATGACATAGACCGCCCCGGCATCGACCATCTCCCGCAGGAGCCCCTGCAGCTGCATGGCCTCCGGGGTGGTAAAGGGAGAGGGCAGAAGCCGTTTTTCGCCACCCACGGTGTAACGATAATTGACCGTGCCGATGACTCCGACCGCTATCCCCATGCCCGTCATGATTTCTTCCAGCAGGTAGCTGACCGTGGTCTTGCCGTTCGTCCCGGTAATCCCGATGAGCTTCAGGCGCGAGGCCGGATGTCCGTAATAGGCCGCCGCCACCTCGGCATAAGCGGCCTTGCTGTCCTCAACTTCGAGCAGGCAGATATCCAGCGATTCGGCCCCGATCGCCTGCAGCCGGCCTTTTTCGACGATGACCGCGACGCAACCTCGAAGAATGGCCTCGTCGATAAATGCGTGCCCATCATGGCTGGCCCCGGCGATGGCGACAAACAGGCAGCCGGGCTGGATCTTGCGGGAATCGGCGGTAATCATCGAAACAGCCGGCAGGTCCTCGAGACCGGCCTCCTCCGGCCGGACCACGGTGTAAGCAACCCGGGCCAGGAGACCCGTCAGGGGCAGCCGATTTTCGGACAAGGCCTGCTCGGGCCTGGCGCCGAGGTCATATCCGGACTCTTTTCTCTCTGTGGGCATATGTCACCGGGACCTACTGTTTCACCGACTGTTTTTTTTCCAGTTTCTGCAGATCAATATCCTCTTCTTTCTGCAGGGTGAGAAGGCATTCACTATTCTTCGTCAGCGCTTCTCCGGGCTTCGGGCTCTGCGCCGTGACCTTGCCGGCCCCGACGATCCTGATTCTCACCTCGGCCCCCTGCAACTGCCTGAGGGCTTTGCGCAGACTCAACCCCTGCAGATCGGGCATAGGGAAAACCTTTCCTTCCTCCAGCATCGAATTCAGGCGACTGCCCCCTTTCCGCCCTTCCGCCTCAACCTCGGCGGCTGTATAATTCATCTTTTTTGCTTCTCCGGGCGAGACCACATCTGATACGGTCATGCCCACCTGCTGCAATACGGCGATACGCCGGACCACCGAATCAACCGCCGCAACAGGATCCTGCAGCGGCGGCTTCCGGACTTCCGGCTTTACCACGGGAGTCTCGAGGACGACAAGCAGCACCAGTTCAGGTTGGTCCGAGGGGATCACCGACAACAGCAGCCTGTTCTGCCGCAGACTCCAGATGGATTTCCTGCCTGTCGAAACAAGGTTCTCGGCCTGGAAGGAAATGGAATCGAGGTGACCTTTTTTTGATTGATCGGCAAGCATCCGCAGGATCTCGCGAGATGCCTCCGGAGAGACAATCTTTTCCCCGGACCCGGCGTTCCTCTTTCCAGGTAACGGATACTCCTTCTTGGTTTCCGGGTCAAGCAGCTGCGACACCGCAGTGGCCCTGACCTTTTTCCCGCCATTGAGCAGACCTGTAGCAGCCGTCATCAACTGCAGAGGAGACAGAAATTCCGGGATTGAGTCAAAGGTCTCTTCAGGCCCGTCGGAAATTTCGCGCATCTCATCTTTTGCAGCGAACAGCCGGTCCTCCTCGATGAATTCCGAAGAGGGCGACTCATTGAGGCCGATCCTATCCCAGAGCCGCAGTTGACTGCCGAGACTTTCTCCCCCCGCCACCAGACTCCAGGGCAGTTGCGCCCCCGTCACCTCGTTTTGGGTATTCAACAGGGCGGCGTCACGGAGAAATCGTCGATACTGGACCGGCAGCAGCAGAGGCTCGAGAAAAAGGTTGGACAGGATCTCTTCAGAATACTGCCGAAAATTATTCGGATTGAAGGAGGGATACTGAACCGATGCGACTATGGCCCCGGTTCCAGCCTCCATCAGAAAGGCGCCTGCCCGGACATCAGGTTGACGGGAAACCAGATCCTCGACGAGCTTTTCGAGAATACCCTGGATTTTCAGATCGAGGGTAAGGACCAGGTGGGGAAACCCGCGGAGATGCCCGGTGTTCTCTTCCCGGTCGGAGGAGTGCCTGCTGAGCAGTGAATCATAGTAATACTCGATGCCGGCCAGGCCGATATCAGCCTCGACAAAGCCGATCAGATGCGCCGCTGACTCCTCCTGTGGATAAAAACGGGCCTTTTCCTCAGTCAGAAAAATCCCCGGCAGCTTGATCTTTCTGACAGCTTCTTCCTGCTGCCGGCTGATGTTCTGGACAACCCAGGTCCGCAGCGAATCTCCCTGCAGCCTTTCCATGATCCGGTTATCATCGACCCGCAGGACAGATGAGAGCTTTGCGGCAGTCTCCTGCAGGGACTCGATCTCTCTCATTCTGGCATAGACCGTAACTTTTTCCAGGGAAACAGCTATTTCTTTATAATTGCGATCATAAATGATTCCACGGGTATCGCTTCCGGCATCCAGTGATTTCTGGGCTATGTGGAAAAAGGTCTGAAATTGCCGGATCAGATCCTGGACATCAAAGAAATTCCAGGAAAATACACCGACAGCGATGAGGAAAACGACAAACAGAATCGCCGGTCTGCGTTTTTTGTCCTGCTTTGTCCGCAGACGCGATTGTTTCCCCATATCTTCACTCAGAGATACCTGAACTGCCCTGTTGTACGATTATATACGCGCACCTGGCCCTTTTCCGGCACGTGGAGAGAGAGAACGTCACCGGCAAGACCCTTGACCTGGTCGGGTGTCAGCAGACGCGATCTTTCCGCCTTGAGCAGGCTGTTGGTGATCGTGAGATTGTAGTGGCTGTCATCGACCGCCCCCAGCGATTTTCCCAGATCCTCGACGAAGGAAGAAAGCAGGAGATGCAAGGCAAACACCACCGGCAAAAGAACAAGCAGCATTTTGCCGACAGCCTTCCAGAGCGTGAGGTCACCAGGAAATTCGAAGCTGCCATGTCGGCTCAGATGCCGTCGTATACCGACATGCACCGCCGAACGAAAATAAGTATGTGTTGAACCTTGGTACATCATACGCTCCCCCCCGTAATATTGCCGCTTTTTTTACAGACAACCCTCAATCGTGCGCTGCGGGAACGCGGATTTCCCGCAATCTCTTCCGCCCCAGGTACGACAGGCCTGGCTGTCAGGATTTCGAGCTGCTTATTTTCACGAAATTTTCTTTTCACCATCCGATCCTCCAGGGAGTGAAAAGAGATGACACAGAATCGGGCGCCCGATTTCAACAATGGAGCCGCTGTGTCAAGTATCCGTGCCAGATTTTCCAGTTCCGTATTGACGGCGATGCGCAGGGCCTGGAAGACCTTGGTCGCCACATGGATCTTCTTGGGATGAAATCTTTTCGGCACCGCCCGGGCGACAAGTTCCGCCAGCTGCCCCGTGGTCCGTATCTGTTCTTTCGCCCGGGCCATGGCGATCCTGGCCGCTATCGGCCTGGCCTGGCGTTCATCGCCGAAATAAAAAAAGATATCCGCCAGTTCTTCTTCAGTGCACGACGCCAGGAGGGTAGCAGCCGTTGTCCCCCGGCGGATATCCATTCGCATATCAAGGGGTTCGTCACGTTGAAAGCTGAATCCCCGCTCCCCTTTGTCCAACTGCAGCGACGAGAGCCCGATATCGATCAGGATCCCGTCGACTGCCTCGATCCCGAGTTCTTCCAAGCCTTCGCCAATCTCGGCAAAATTTCTTCTCACCACCGTCAGCCTCGAGCCAAAGGACTGCAGGCGTTCCCGGCTCAGGGCGATGGCGGCCTCGTCCCACTCGAAGGCGATCACCCGCCCGTCAGGCGCTGACCGGGAAAGTATGGCCTCCGTGTGGCCACCCAGTCCGAGGGTGCCATCGACATAGATCCCTCCCGACGCCGGGGCGAGATAGGCGAGAATCTCATCGAGCAGAACGGACCGGTGTATCTGCCGGACCTGCCCAGCCGGCCCCATCAGAAAATCCCGAGCCGGGCGAGGCTGTCGTCGAAGGACTCAAAGCTTTCCCGCGTCGTTTCATTCTCCTGCTGCCAGGCATCCCTGTCCCAGATCTCGATCCAGTCGAGCATGCCGGTCAGCACGATATCCTTCTTCAGACCGGCGTCCGTCCGCAGGCCCTGCGGCAGCAGTATCCGGCCCTGCTTGTCGAGATTGCATTCCGCCACACCACCGACCACATAGCGGACAAACCTGGCCATGCCCTTCTGCTCCCGCCCTTCGGCACGCAGCTTGTCTTCAAAATTTTCCCAGACAGACAGCGGATAGGCACGCAAATGCTGCTTGCCCCAGGAGGTGACCATCAACGTTTCAGATTCGAACTGGCGAAGGACGTCACGGAAACGACTCGGAAAGTTCAATCTCCCCTTGTCGTCGAGCACATGCTCCGACTTGCTGCGGAATCTACTCTGGATCATGCAACGCTCTCCCCACCCCACCTGCAAACCGCCGCCCACCCTTTTCAACCACTTTACTCCACTATCTTACCATTTATCTCAATACGAGCCCCCCTGTCAAGGACAAATACGTGTAACTTCAAGCTAATAAAGAAAAAACTCACAATATGTCATATGTCTACATATAGATTATAATAAGATACTAAACACCATATAATGTATAGATATTCAATCTCCGCAAGTGACAGCCAAACACACCCTTACCTCAAAAATGGCGATTGAATGCTATATTTGCCAACAACCAAGAACGGTTAGCGAACGGCGTGAAAAATCAGCAGAGACACAATGTGGGAGAAAGTGGGGAGAAATTCAGAGAAACTGTCATTATGGAATTGAGGGAGACGGTCTGCCGCCGAAAGCAACCGTCATAGCGACAACGGCCCCAGCGAGCAGAAAGTGCGACGTTAACAGCCGGAAACGTGGGCCAGGCTGGTGGTGGCGGCCTGGCCGGTACCGGGGGTGGGCCGCCACCTCAATCGGTGAGATCTACAGGAAGCGGGCACGGATAAGGCAGAAGCGTCCGCGACAGCCCTGGTCCGGCAGCACAGGCTGGCGAAGAGTTCGCGGCAGGCCCGCAAACTCCCGCCGTAGGGAAGGGACTATTTTTTCAGGAGCTGCCGGTAGTCGCAGCCGTCGGCGAAGCCGTGCTCTTCTCCCGGGTAGAGGCTGCTGCGCACCTCCTCGTTAAACTGCTGCACCGCCTCTTTCATCAGCGGAGCGAGATTTGCGTACTGTTTGACGAATTTCGGCCGGAATTTCTCGAACATCCCAAGCAGATCATGACAGACCAGGACCTGGCCATCACAATGAACGCCGGCCCCGATGCCGACGGTGGGAATTGACAGGGCGGAGGAGATCACCCCGGCGAGACCGACAGGGATACACTCGATGAGCAGGGCGAACGCCCCCGCCTCTTCCAGGGCCAGGGCCTCATCGAGGAGCCTTTGGGCCGCCTCGATATCCTTGCCCTGCACCTTGAACCCCCCGAGTTGACTGGCGGTCTGCGGCGTCAGACCGATATGGCTCATCACCGGGATGCCGGCCTCGACCATCGCCTTCACTACCCCGCACATCTCAAGACCGCCCTCGAGTTTGACGGCATCGGAACCGGCCTCCTTCATAATGCGGAGACCGTTGATCACGGCATCCCGCACCCCGGTGTGGTGTGACCCGAAAGGCATGTCACAGAGGACAAAGGCCTCCGGCGCGCCCCGACGCACGGCCGAGGCATGGTGGAGCATGTCCGCCATCGTCACCGGCACCGTTGAATCATAGCCGAGCATGACCATCCCCAGAGAATCCCCGACCAGGAGGATATCGACCTCGCAGGAGCTGAAAAGGGCCGCCATCGAGGCATCGTAGGCCGTGAGCATGGTGATCTTCCTGCCGGCCGCCTTCATTGCTTTGATATCTTTGATTGTCTTGCGCATTGTCTCCTCCTCTAAGGTGCAGATTGCACCAACCACTGCCTTAAAGACCCTCTTCTTCCCGGTCGCCAAAGAGCGAGGGATGGTTTTTCAGCCGGGCCGGCGACCTGCGCTGAAAATGCTCGTAGGCCGACTGTGTCGCCATCCGTCCCCGCGGTGTCCGCTTGAGAAAACCCGATTGGATGAGAAAGGGTTCATAGACATCCTCAAGGGTATTTTTTTCCTCGCAGACCACCGTCGCCAGGGTCTCCAGCCCGATCGGCCCGCCATGGAACTTATCGATTATGGTCAACAGGATACGCCTATCCATATCGTCCAGGCCAAAGCGATCGACGCCCAGGAGGTTGAGGGCCTCATCGGCGACCCCGGCGTCGACGACCCTGTGCCCCCCGACCTCGGCATAATCACGCACCCGGCGTAGCAGGCGGTTGGCGATACGCGGGGTACCACGCGAGCGCCGGCCAAGCTCGAGGGCCCCAGAGGCATCGACGTGCATGCCGAGAAGGGCGGCGGAGCGCTGAACGATGGTCACCAGTTCCTCCGGCGAATAGAATTCCAGCCGCAGCACAACCCCGAAACGGTCGCGCAGGGGCGGTGTCAACAGCCCGGTGCGGGTCGTCGCCCCCACCAGGGTGAACCGGGGCAGGTCCATCTTCACCGAGCGGGCGCCCGGTCCCTGACCGATGATGAGATCGAGCTGAAAATCCTCCATCGCCGGGTAGAGCACCTCTTCAACCACGTGGTTGAGACGATGGATCTCGTCGATGAACAGGACATCGCCTTCCTGCAGGCTGGTGAGAATCGCCGCCAGATCCCCCTGCCTTTCGATGACCGGCCCGGAGGTCACCTTGATCCCCGAGCCCATTTCATTGGCGATGATATAGGACAGGGTCGTCTTGCCGAGACCGGGAAAGCCGTGAAAGAGCACATGATCGAGCGGTTCGCCCCGCCCCCTGGCCGCTTGGATGAAGATATCGAGACTCCTGCACACCTGCTCCTGGCCGATATAATCGACCAGCCGCCGCGGCCTCAGGGCATGGTCGTTGACCGGTTCCCTGCTGATCGGTTCCGGGTTGACCAGGCGGTCATCCACGGCGATAATCTCTTCCCTGTTCATGCCAGCGCCCTCAATGCCTCTCTGATCATTTCCTCAACCCTCAAGAGGTTGAAGGCCTCCCCGCCGAGCCGTTTCTTCACGGCCGCCAGGGTCTCTCTCGCCACCGGGTCCGGATATCCGAGGTTGGTGAGGGCCGAGAGCGTATCGTAGACCGCCGATCCCGGCTGGGAAACCGCAGGGAGCCCCACCCTGCCGGACGAAGTCTCCGCCGCCAGGGTCCCCACCTTGTCCCTGAGCTCGACGCAGATCCGCTCAGCCGTCTTTTTGCCGATCCCGGGCAGAGTGGTCAGGCGTTTGTTGTCGCCCTCGGCGATCGCCCGGCAGAGATCGCCGATCGGCATGCCGGAGAGCATGGCCAGCGCCAGCTTCGGGCCTATACCGCCGACCGTCTTCAATACCAGAAACAACTCCTTCTCCTGCTCCTCGAGAAACCCGAAGAGGACCAGGGTGTCTTCGCGGACATAGGTGTGAATATGGAGAAAGACTTCCTCGCCCTTGTCCGGTAGCCGGGCAAGCGCGTCGGTCGAGATGAAGACCTCGTAGCCGACGCCCGAGACATCGACGATCACCCTGTCGCTCGTTTTTCGCAGGATCTTTCCCGACAGTGCAGCTATCATATGTACCTATATCCGGAACTGGTTGGCATGGCAAATGGCGACCGCCAGGGCATCGGCGGCATCGGGGCTCGGCGAGGCGGCCAGGGTAAGTAGGACCCTGATCATGTGCTGCACCTGGGTCTTTTCCGCCTGACCGTAGCCGGCGACCGCCTGTTTCACCTGCCGGGGACTGTAATCGTAGACCTCGAGGCCGTTCTGCATGGCGGCGACAACAGCGGCCCCGCGGGCATGCCCGAGCTTCAGGGCCGAGCGGGGATTGGTGGCGAGAAAGACATCCTCCACCGCCGCCACGGCCGGCAGGGTAAGTTGGATCACCTCGTTGAGTCCCTCGAAGATTTCATTGAGCCGATAGGCAAAGGGGCGTTTCTGATTGGTCACCACCGTGCCGCAGGCGATAAACCGCAACCGGCCGCGATCTATCTCGATCACCCCGTAACCGGTTATCCGTGAACCCGGATCAATGCCGAGGATGCGCTCCATGTTCAGGCGGACCGCTCAGGTCCTGCGGCCTCTTCTGCCCTCTGCCGGATCACCATGGAGACGGGCGCCTAAGACAGCTGCTCCATGAGGTCGTCATCGATGTCGAAGTTGGCATGGACATTCTGGACATCTTCATGCTCCTCAAGGTTTTCCAGGAGTTTCAAAAGATTGCGCGCAATTTTTTCATCGGTAACCTCGACCATGTTCTGCGGGATCCTGGTTATCGAGGCCTCCAGGAACGGGACGCCCGCCTCTTCAAGGGCGGTCCGAACCGTATCGAAATCCTCAGGGGCCGTCAGGACCTGGTATTCATTCTCCTCTTCAACCACGTCCTCGGCCCCGGCCTCCAGGGCGATATCCATCAGTTTTTCTTCCGGCATCACTGACTTGTCGACCTGGATCAGACCTTTTTTCTCGAACATCCAGGAGACGCAACCGCTCTCTCCGAGGTTGCCGTTACTCTTGGCAAAATAGTGCCGGACATCGGCGACCGTGCGGTTGCGGTTATCGGTCATGCAATCGACCAGAACAGCCACGCCGCCGGGGCCGTAGCCTTCATAGAGGATCTCGTCGTAGACCTCGCCGGCAATCTCGCCGGTCCCCTTTTTGATGGCCCTGGCAATATTGTCCTTGGGCATGTTTTCCGTCTTGGCGGTGTTGATCGCCGCCCGCAGCCGGGGATTGCCCTCCGGGTCGCCGCCGCCGCTCCTGGCCGCAACGGTGATCTCCTTGATCAGCCTGGTGAAGACCTGCCCCCGCTTGGCGTCGATCGCCCCCTTCTTCCTCTTGATTGTTGACCACTTCGAATGACCTGACATAGTATCCTACCTGTTGATTATACCGTTCAGACCGGGGGCATCCCCTCGGTCGTTGTCTTCCGTCGCACCTATTGTGTCTGTTTTTGGGACCGCCGCCGCGACCGGCGGCGGCCTCCTGTAATCCATCGCCAGTACGAAAACCTCACGGCTTTCCACCCGAGAACTCTTCGGTTTCAGGACCTTGACCATGGCAAACCGGATTTTGACCTCCTCGATAAAGGCCGGAAAATCCTCGCCCTGAAAGACCTTGCAGAGATAGTGCCCCTTCTCGAGAAGCAGGATCTCGGCCAGGGCCAGGGTCTTGCGCACCAGGATGAGCGATTGCTGGGAATCAACCCAGCGGCTGCCCGTGGTCCTCGGCGCCAGGTCCGAGATCAGGACTTTGAAGGCCGGCCTGATCCGGCGCAGCAGCGGGATCAGGTCCGGATCCGTGATATCGTGACAGAGCCAGTGAATGGGCGCGCTGTCGGGACGGGGTGATTCTTCCGCCTGCTGCAGATCGACGCCGACAACGATCCCCTTCGGTCCGACCACCTCGGCGGCATAGAGCGACCAGCTACCCGGGTAACAACCCAGATCGAGGACGCTGTCGCCGCGATGGAGAAACCGATACTTTTCCTGAACCTCTTCCAGCTTGTATACCGATCTGGCCGGATAGTGGTCTTTTTTGGCCTTCTTGAAGTAATAATCTCGAACTTTACGCACGTTTTAGCCCATTTGGTTTTCTTTGACAAGACGAAATCAGAACGATTCGGACCGCTCCGACCTCTTGTCCCCGGGGTATCCCGGATTATCGGCAAGAAACGAGGCGACCCAGGCCAGGGCCTCCGCCCGGCTGGTAACCCTCCTCTCAACCCGGAGGGCCGCCAGTTCCCGGAGGATAACAGTAAAGATCGGTCCCGGCTCAAGGCCCACCACGTCGATGAGATCCCGGCCGGAAAGCAGCGGCGGGCCGGCCGCAAGCGGGCGGATATCCTCCTCGACGACCCGCATCACCGTCGCGAACAGATTGGCAAGTTCCGCCTCCATCCCCGGCGGCTTCAACTCTCCCCTGCTCGCCAGACTGTCGGCCATGGCCAGCAGGAACAGGCCGCAGAGATCGGCCCCCGCCCGCTGGCTGAGCTTGAGGACGGCCCGCTTGCTGAGCGGTTGCCGGCGCCGGACATTGCAGAGGTGAAAGGGGTGCATGTGCATGGCGATCAGGCCACCGGTCCGTTCCCGCTCTTCATTACTCCATTTCAGCCGCCCTGCAAAGCCTGCAAAGATGTCTCGGCCGACCTCGTCATGATTATGGAAGGTGACCCGGTCGGCAGGATCTTCGGCCATCCGCATGGTCGCCGGCTTGCCGATATCATGAAGCAGGGCCGCCCATTTCAGGCAGCGCCGCACCTTCCCGTCCGCCAGATAGGCCTGAAGCAGTTCGTCGGCAACCGGATAATAGCGGCCGGGTGCCTCGATGATGGCCTCGATCTGTTCGAGGGCGAGAAACGAATGGTGGAAGACATCGAGATGATGAAACCCCGGCTGCTCCACACCTAGTCCGGCCTGGAGTTCGGGAACGAGCCGGGAAAACAGTCCGGTCGTTTCCATCACCCGCAGAACCCGGCAGGCCCGATCCGATTCCATGATCAGGTTGAGCTCATGGTTGATCCGCTCCGCCGCCGCCCGTTCGATAAGGGGCGCCGAACGGGTAATCTCTTCCAAGGTCTCCTCGTCAAGCGAAAACCCCAGGGTGGCCATGAGGCGAAAGCCCCGCAGCATGCGCAGCGGGTCGTCGGCAAAGGCCTGCGGCGAGGAGCGCAGGACACCCTGGCGAAGATCGTCGCAGCCATGCAGGGGATCGATCAGCACCGGCTGTCGGCCATCATCCGCTGCCACGGTTGAAAGAGGCACCGCCATGGCGTTGAGGGTGTAATCACGAAGCCGGAGATCGTCTTCAATCGTTTCGGCCCGGCCGCGAAAACCGGAGATATCCACGGCAAATCTCCGCCAGACGACCCTGGCCACATCCTCGCCGGTGCCGCCGAGGTCGACGAGGGTGCCGCCGCCGAGGAACCTGATCAGGGCGCGGCAGCACCCGGCGGCATCCCTGGTCACAGTCAGGTCAAGATCGCCTGGGACCAGTCCCAGCAGCCGATCGCGGACCGTTCCACCGACCAGGTAGACCTCGCCGCCGATCTCTGCGGCAAGCCGCTGCAGGGCCGCCCGGATCGCCTGCGGCCAGGGCTGCAGAAGTCCCCGCAGTGCCGCCGGTCTTGCATTGCTTTCCTTTTTCATCCGCTTTGACTATACTCCCGCCGCAGTTCGATCAGATTCCGTCATCGGACGGACTGTACCATATCCGGACCGAGAGCGACAGCCCTTCGGCCGGGCCGACCATCTTCAGAAAATGACCGCAGCCATGACCGACCGCCAGCAGCCAGCCGCCGACCCCGCTGTTTTTCTCTACCTCGCTCCCCTCCAGGGGATTACGGAGTTCCTCTTCCGCAATCTCTTCGCCCGTCATTTCCCGGGCTTCGATGCGGCCATGGCGCCCTTTATCAATCCCCAGGGACAGGCAAATTTCAATCAGAAGGTCCTGGCCGATGTCCTGCCCGAGATCAACACCGGCCTGCCGCTCGTGCCGCAGCTCCTGCACAACGACGCCGCGAATTTTCTGGCCATGGCCCAGCGCCTGGCGGATCTCGGCTACACCGAGATCAACTGGAATCTCGGCTGTCCGGCGCCGATGATCGTGAGAAAGAAACGAGGCTCCGGCCTCCTGCCCTACCCGGATCTCATCCTTGCCTTTCTCGACCAGGTCATGCCCCGCCTGCAGGTCCGATTGTCGATCAAGACCCGGCTCGGGCTGAACGAGAACAGCGAACTGCTCAAACTGCTGCCGCAGCTCGACGCCTACCCGCTCACCGAGATCATCGTCCACGCCCGCCTGGGCCGGCAGATGTACCGCGGCGCCACCGACCTCGAGGCTTTCGCGGCCTGCCTTGCCGCCACCAGACAGCCTCTGGTCTATAACGGCGACATCGGCGATGCTGCGGGTTTTGCCGGACTGGCCGGGCGTTTTCCGCAGGTGAACCGCTGGATGATCGGCCGGGGGGCCCTCAGCAACCCCTTCCTGCCGGCGGCAATCAAGGGAGAGCCCGAGCTCTCGCCGGAAGAGAGGCTGCGGCGCCTGATGGCCTTCCACGATGACCTCTATGCCGCCTACCGGGTCAGGCTCTCGGGCCCCAGTCACCTGCTCGGCCGGATGAAACAGCTCTGGGCCTACCTTATCTCCTCCTTTCCCGGCCGGGAAAAACTGCTGAAAAAGATCAACAAGGCGATGAGCGAGGAGCAGTACGGCAGGATAGTGGCACAGTTGCGGGAAAGCGGCAGCTGAGAAGAAGGCGGGAGGCGGCCGGCAGGGTCAGAGCATCCAGCCGGCGAACTGCTCGTCGGCAAGCGGTTCGCCGGCAAGCGTCCAACGTCTGCCGGACAAGTAAACCACTACCTCTCCGGCCTGCGGCAGGCCGTTCAGTTTGCGGCTGTAGCGGGCAACCAGGGCGGCCGCCAGGTCGAGGTCCGCCGACCTGGTCTCCGCCTCGGCATAACAGCAGGCCGCCCGTCTGAGCAGGGCGGCGGGTCCGGGCCGCTCCTCCATCTGCAGGACGGCGTCATCTTCTCCGGCAAGCCCCAGCAGCCGGTCGTTCTCCTCTTCAACCCGGCCGAGGATCAACCATCCCCCCCCGGGCAGGATGAACTGCCGGCCGACCAGCAGCAGCCGGATATCGGTGACGGTGATATCCTTTGAGCTGAGGACGAACTCGTCGGCATAGAGCCGCTTGATCCGGCGGCTGAGGATCGGGTCGGCGAGGATGCATCCCCCCGCCGGTGAAGGGAAATCATGGATCCCGAATTCCCTGGCCAAGGCGATCTGCCGGGAGCGGCCCCGGCCGCTGAAATCGAGGAGTCTCGTGCGGTCGACCAGCCCCTGCAGTTCGGGAGCGGTCTCGGGCAGCAGCCTGGCGCTGAGCGGCCGAAGAAGGAGCGACCGGTTGCCGGAATCCCGGCTGATGACATGCAGGGTGTCAAGGCGCTGCGACATCGGCCGCTGGCCGAGAACCTCGCCGGTAACCAGAAAGGAGGCCCCCAGTTCGTCCATCATCTCCCTGGCCCGTTTCAGCATGAAGATCTTGCAGTCGACGCAGGGGTTGAAATGCCTGCCGAAGCCATGCCGGGGATCGCGCAGCAGTTCCAGGTAGCCGTCGCTGATATCCTCCACCACCATCTCGATACCGTACTTCTCCCTGGTTTCCCTGACATAACCGTCGATATCGGCGAGGATCTCATAGCCGAAGAATGGCGTGACAAATTTGACCGCGAGGACCTCGATGCCTTGGGCGGCAATCAGCCTGGCAGCCAGGATCGAATCGAGGCCGCCGGAAAAAAGGGCAAGGGCGCGGGTCATGCGGCGACTCTTCCCTTGCTCAGCAGTTCCTCGGCCCAGGCCTCGGTCTGCACCGAGGCCGACTCGCCGGCCAGCATCCGCGCCAGTTCCAGCACCCTCTCCTGTCGGGCCAGCGGCACCACCCGGGAGACGGTGCGGCCGTCGACCACCTCCTTGGACACCTGGAAGTGCAGGGTGCCGCGGGCGGCGATCTGCGGCAGGTGGGTGATGCAGAAGACCTGATGGTGGGCCGACAGCTCCTGGATCTTGCGCGCCACCGCCTCGGCGGCCTCGCCGCCGATCCCGGCGTCGACCTCGTCGAAAATGACGGTCTCGACCATGTCGCGGCGGGCCAACAGACACTTGAGGGCCAGCATCAGGCGCGACAGCTCGCCGCCCGATGCCACCCTGGCAAGGGGCCGGGCCGGCTCACCCGGATTGGCCGAGAAAAAGAATTCGAGCCTGTCCCAGCCGCTCGCCCGCAGGGCGGCAGGGCTGTTCTCGGTTTCCTGCCAGCGCACCTCGAAACCTGCATGGCGGAAGGCAAGGGAGACCAGCTCCGCAGCCATGGCCTGTTCCATCTCCCGGGCTACGGCACGGCGCTTGCCGCTGAGGGCCGCCGCCAGGCTGCAGACCTCCTTCTCCAGGGCCAGGACCTCTTTCTCCAGCCCCTGTCCCCGTTTTTCCATGGTCTCAAGCAATTCCAGTTCCTTTTCGGCTTCCTCGGCAAATTGCAGGACCTCGGCAAGCGTCGAACCGTATTTGCGCTTCAGGGTCTGCAGGAGATCAAGGCGTTCGCCGACCTTTTCCAGGCGAAGCGGGTCGGACTTCAGGGAATCGCGGTAATGGCGCAGTTCCATGGCGTGGTCTTCTGCGAGAAAGCTGTAGCCGCTCAACTCCTCGGCCAGTTTTGCGGCCTGGGGATCCAGGGCCAGCAGCTGTTCCATATTCTTGCGGATCTGGGTCAGGCCATTGATCAGGGTGGTCGACATAAGGGCATAGCTTTCCTGACTCAGCTTGATCAGGACATCGGCACTTTTCAGACGCTTTTTCTCGGCGGCAAGCAGTTCATCCTCCCCTTCACTCGGCTCCGCCCCGCGGATTTCATCCACCTGGAACCTGAGAAAATCCCGGCGCCGCTCCTTGTCCTGCTCCTGCCGGCGCAGCTCCGCCAGCTCGGCGCGGCAGGCCTGCCAGCGGCCGAAAACGGCGGCCAGTTCCTCCCGCTCCAACCACAGGTCCCCCAGGGTGTCGAGAAAGTCGAGATGGAGATGGGGCTGGAGCAGCTGCTGGTGATCGTGCTGGCTGGCGATACTGAGGAGATCGGCGGTCAGCTCGGTGACCTGCCTGGTCGTAACCAGGTTGCCGTTGACGTACATCCTGCTCCGCCCGGCGGTCGTGACCGTCCTTCTGATGATCACCGTGTCGCCCTCGGCGAGCCCGCCGTCTTCGAGCAGGGCATGGAGCTGGCGGTTGCCGGGATGGAGCTCGAACACCGCCTCGACGGTGCAGTTCTCCGCCCCGCTGCGTATCCATTCGGCCGAGGCCCTCCCGCCGGTGAGCAACCCGATGGCCCGCAGCATGATCGATTTGCCGGCGCCGGTCTCGCCGGTCATCACTATCAGGCCGCCATCCCGGGCAAAATCGAGATGCAGGGCCTCAATCAAGGCAAGGTTTTCTATTCGCAGTTCACTCAGCATCGGTTTTCTACTGATATATCCATTTCGTGTTCATCCCGGCTTGACGATATTACAAAAGGACGGTAGGTTACGGTCGTATAACAGGGCTGCATCGACTTGGCAACCGGTTTTCCCAAGAGACCTGGGCCGTCTGCCCATCCCCCTGCCCGCAACCGACCGAACATGAAAAAAAGCAAAGATCTCAGCGCCAGCCTGGAGGACTATATTGAGGCTATCCATCATATAGTCAACGAAAAACATGTCGCCAGGAGCAAGGAAATCGCCAGCCGGCTCGAGGTCAGTCGCGCCTCGGTAACGGAGGCCCTGCGTGCGCTGGCCCGCAAAGGCCTGATCAACTACGCCCCCTACGAGGCGATCACCATGACCGCCAAAGGGCGGAAGATCGCCAAGGATGTCATCTTCCGCCACAATGCCCTGAAGCGTTTTTTCATCGAGGTCCTGGCCATCGATCAGCCGATCGCCGAAGAGGCGGCCTGCCGGATCGAGCATGCTGCCCCGCCCGAGGTCATCGCCCGGATGATCAGTTTCACCCAGTTCATGCAGTGCTGCCCGAGGGGTGGTGAGGACCTGATCAAAGGCTTCGCCAGTTTCTGCAGTGAAGGCAGGACCAGCACCAACTGTGACGAATGTCTCTCGAGCTGCCTTGAGCATTCAAAAAATCCGGGCGACTGGAAGATTTGAGACCGGCGGTTCAGCCGCAACCGCACCCTCGGACCCGTTTTTCCCCTCCTCCCTCGCCCCGCCAGGGCGCCGACAGACCAGGTGCATTTTTCCTGATCCGTTGTATAATATCCAGCTTTTCCCGGAAACACTATCCATTTTCCCTTAACCGTTAGAAACCGGCATGACAGGCACCGTCGACCAGCAGAACCTTTTCTCCCGGCTGCATCGCCTCAATGACGACGAGGCAAGGCGCCTCTCCGCCGCCGCCGCCCTCAGCCGCAAGGCGATCAGGCGCAGGCCGGAGGTAAGGCAAGGCTACCGCCAGCAGTTTGCCCTCGACGCCGACCGCATCCTCCACTCCCGGGCCTATACCCGCTATATCGACAAGACCCAGGTCTTCTGCCTGATCGAAAACGACCATATCACCCACCGGGTCCTCCATGTCCAGTTGGTCGCCCGGGCCGCCAGGACCATCGGCCGTTTTCTCAACCTCAACGAGGACCTGATCGAGGCCATCGCCCTCGGCCATGACATCGGCCACCCGCCCTTCGGCCATGACGGTGAGGCATTTCTTGCCGAACTCTGCCGCCGGCATGAGCTTCCCCCCTTTCAGCACAATCTCCAGTCGGTGCGATTCCTCGACCAACTGGAACGCAAGGGCCGGGGCTGGAACCTCAGCCTGCAGACCCTGGACGGCATCCTCTGTCATGACGGCGAGGCCCATGGCCGCAGCCTCACGCCGCATCCGGCCGCCGGCTTCGCCGACTTCGACCGGCGACTGGCGGCGAAGGAGGCGGACCCCGGCCATCCCCTGGTCCCTGCCACCCTGGAAGGCTGCGTGGTGCGACTGGCCGACACCATCTCCTATATCGGCCGGGATATCGAGGACGCCATCATCCTCGGCCTGATCCGCCGTGACGACATCCCGGCTCGATGCCGCCGGACGCTGGGCGACAGCAACGGCACGATCGTCTACAATCTGGTCACCGACCTGATCGCCGCAAGCTCGGTGCCGGCCCCCGGCGAGACAATGCCGGCGTCCGGACCGGCGATCGGCTTCAGCGAGGAGATCGCCGCCGCCCTGCAGGAACTCAAGACCTTCAATTACGAACGGATCTACCTGGCCCCGCAGACTAAAAAGGACATGCCGCTGATCGGCCGCTGCTACACCGCCCTCTTCGCCTCCTATCTTGCCAGCCTGAAGACCGGCAGGCCCTTGCCCCGGCAGGTCGACCTGATGACCGATATGGACCGCGGCTACCTGGAAAGCCAGTCCCCCGCGGCCATGGTCCGTGATTTTATCGCCGGCATGACCGACGATTTTTTCCTCAGCCAGGCCTCGGCGATCGGCTGCAGCGTCCCGCGGAAACGATGAAGAGGAAATTCCGCAAATTCCTGCCGGGCGAGAATACCCGGATGGCGGTCATCGCCACCTGCATCGGCCTGTGCGCCGGCCTGCTGAACATCATCTTCCGCAGCCTCGTCGACCTGGTCCACCTCGTCATCTTCGACGGCGGCACGAGGCTGTTCGGCATCGACCAGGGCGGCTGGCGCCTGCTCTTTTTGCCCCTGCTGCCGCTGGCCGGCATGATCCTCCTCATCCCCCTCTCCCTGCTCTTCCCCGGCGAGGTGAACGGCTACGGTTTCACCAAATTCCTGCGCAAGGTCAACCTGGAGGACGGCATCATCCGGGCCCGCAGCATCGCCCTGAAGATCATCGGCACCGCCCTGACCATCGGCACCGGCAACTCGGCCGGCGTGGAAGGCCCCATCGCCCAGATCGGCGGGGCCATGGGCTCGCAGATCGGTCAAATGACCAGGGTCTCCGGCAACAGGATGAAGGTCTACATAGCCGCGGGCTGCGCCGGCGGCGTCGCCGGCATGTTCAACGCCCCCATCGCCGGCGTCTTCTTCGCCGCCGAAATCGTCCTGCTCGGCACCTACGAAATCTCCTCGTTCGCCGCCCTGGTCATCGCCTCGGCCATGTCCACCGTCGTCACCCGCGGCTACTACGGCGAGGTCAGCGCCTTTACCATCCCCCAGTATACGGTGGTCAACCCCTTTGTCGAGATCCCGCTCTACTGCCTGATGGCCGTCCTCACCGGTCTCGCGGCAGTGATCTTTATCCGGGTGTTTTACCTGGTCCGCGACAAATACCAGGCGCTCCGGCTCCACCCCCAGCTCAAACCGCTGACCGGCGCCCTCTTGATCGGCTGCATCGGCATGGCCTTTCCCCAGGTCATGGGCGACGGCTACGAGTATATGGAGAAGGTCCTGTACGGCCAGGGCATCGCGCCGGTGATGTTCGCCCTGATCTTTCTGAAGATCCTCGCCACCTCGATTACCCTCGGCTCGGGCGGGGCGGGCGGAATCTTCGCCCCGTCGCTGTTCATCGGGGCGGTGCTCGGCGGCAGCTTCGGCTCAGTTGTCCACAGGCTCCTGCCGGACCTGACCTCGGGTTCCGGGGCCTATGCCACCGTAGGCATCGGCGCCTTCCTCGCCGCCGCCACGCACGCCCCGATGACCGCCATCTTCCTGCTCTTCGAGATGACCGGCAACTACCAGATCATCATCCCTATCATGCTCACCTCGATCATCGGCACGGTGGTGGCCGGCAGATTCTGCGAAGACTCGATCGACACCGTCGATTTCACCCGGGAAGGCATCAATATCCACGAAGGCCGCGAGGTGGTAATTATGAAATCATTGAAGGTCGGGGCGGCGATCACCGACGAAGTCGACTTTATCAGCGAAGAGGCCAACATCAAACAACTGCTGCAGATCTTCAGCATGGGCCGGGGTTTCTACTTCCCGGTCGTCGACGATTCGGGCAAGATGACCGGCATCGTCTCGCTGCAGGACGTGAAGAACATTCTCCACCGCGACGAGAAGGAACGCATCGCCTACAAGGTGGGAGGGATCTGCAACCGCAACGTGATCATGCTGACCCCGGACGATTCCCTCCATACCGCCATGCAGCTGTTCGACATCAAAGGGATCGATGAGATTCCGGTGGTGGAAAGCCTGGAGGAGAAATGGGTGGTCGGCATGCTCAAACGCCGTGACGCCCTGGATCTCTACAACAGGCAGGTCCTGAAGAAGGGGATCAGCGCCAAGGTCGGCGCCCAGGGCACAAGTACCGGCGGTTAACACCCTACCTGTCTTTTTTCACGGCGAAAAGTAGAGCAGGATCTTGACCTTCCTCCATGGAAATGGTAAGCGAGAGGCTCGTACAAACGCACCCGTAGCTCAGCTGGATAGAGCACCAGGCTTCGAACCTGGGAGTCGGGGGTTCGAATCCCTCCGGGTGCGCCAGTCACGCCTCCTCTTTAGCAACCGGTCAGCTCTCGCTGCCGCAATGGTGAGCGTCGCGTTCAACTTGGCCGGCGAGCGAAAAAAATGCGCCTTTCAGGCGCGACCCGGTTTCTCAAGAGATATGAAATTATCCCCTGGAATGCCGCTGTTTCTCCTCCTCCCCCTTCTGCTGCTGGCCTCGTGCGCGAGGCTGGACGTCCCGGCAGACAGCTCCGCCCTCCTCGCCGTCACTACCCAGGACAAAGGCCGGCCGACGGAACGCTTTGTCCCCGTCTTCCTGGTAGAAGACCCCGAAAAGACATACAACCTGCCGGGCACCCCACGGGTCAGCGTCGCCAAAAACGGTTCGGAGTGCATTTCCATCGATCCGGCACAAGCCAGCATCTATACAAAAGAACACCGTTTTTCCACAGAACGGGGATCGTATACCAACCTCATCTACCGGATTCATTTTTCCGAGACCCCCTTGAGCCTCTTTCCCTTCAATCTGGGGGCCGGCCGCAATGTCGGTCTCCTGGTGATTGTCACGCTCAACGGCAAAGGCCAGCCGCTGCTTTACACCACCATGCACACCTGCGGCTGCTATCTGGCCTTCGTCCCTACGACATATCTGCCTGACGACGCCTATCCGGAAGACTGGCGAAAAGACGGACGCCAGATTGTCTACACCAAGAGCCTGCCGGCTTTTCTCGATTTCACGGCAAGCGATCCCGCCGGCAGCAGAGCGCTGGTGCAGATAGAAAGCGCCACCCACAGAATAAAGGATATCCGGCTCGCCGACCGGGCCGCCCTTGCTGCCTTCAATATCCGCTATGCCCGACTCAGCCCGCTCGATTCGCTGAAGACGCTGCCCGCCGGGAATGGCGGCACAACTTCATTTTATGAGACGGCAGGCGGCCGGAAGGGCTATGTAAAGGGGAGCCGCAAGATCTGGGAAAGGCTTCTGATCAGTTGGTGGGCCCTGGACTGGAGGGTTGGCGAAGATAAAGAATTTACCGCTGACCCGCAGGATGGCCCTGTTTTTTATACCAGCTTAAAACCCTGGGCCCGCTACGCCTCAGATCTGCGCAATTTTACACCATTTCTCGAGTACTGGGGCTGGAAACTCTGACAGCCGGCAACAGAGCAGGCGGACACGGCAGAAGACAACCCGGAGCAATCCCGCAGTTCGCCGGAACCCGCGGGAAACGCACAGGGACACCCGGCAGAATCACGGCGTATCCGCCTTGAAGGTATCGCAGCTGCCGATATTGCCGGACTGAAAACCTCGCCGGAACCAACTCACCCGCTGCGCCGAGGTCCCGTGGGTGAAGGAATCGGGTGTGATACGCCCCTGCGACCTGCGCTGCTGGCGGTCGTCGCCGATGTTCGAAGCGGCGTTCAGGGCCTCGTCGATGTCGCCCGGTTCCACCACCTGGCGGACCCGGTCGGCATGGTTGGCCCAAACCCCGGCCAGGCAGTCGGCCTGCAGTTCGAGTTTCACCGAAAGCCGGTTGTACTCGACTTCGGAGAGCCTGCTGCGCTCGACCGCCATCTTGTCGCTTATGCCGAGGAGATTCTGGACATGGTGCCCGACCTCATGGGCGATGAGGTAGGCCTGGGCGAAGTCCCCCGGCGAATTGAGGTCGGCCTTAAGGTCATGGTAAAAGGACAGATCGATATAGACCTTGCTGTCGGCCGGGCAGTAAAAGGGCCCCATCGCCGCCTGGGCAAAACCGCAGGCCGACTCGACCGCCCCGGAAAACAATACCAGTTTAGGTTCGACATAGGTCCCGTTGGACGCGGAGAAGACTTCCTGCCAGGTGTCCTCGGTGTCGGCCAGCACCACCGAGACGAAATCCGCCAGTTCCTTTTCTTCAGCGGTCGGCTGATATGGGGTTGATGCTTCGGGGGAGGTGCCCTGCAGGGTCTCCCCGACGTTGAGGATCACGGCCGGATCAATGCCGAAATACATGCCGACCAGGGCCAGCAGCAGGATGCCGATTCCGCCGCCTTTGATTCCCCGGGGTATCCGACTGCCCCTGCCGTCCTCGATATTCGAGCTTTTCCGTCCGCTCTGCCAGCGCATATCCGCCTCCTCTGATGGACTTTCATCGTCACGCCTCCATTGCCTGCAACAAGGCTCGGGCTGCCTCCCTGATCAAATCATCATACATCCTGGCGGCAATACCTGCCAATGCCAATTACCCTTCGGGCTCCCCCGTCCCCTGCCATCATGATTTACCGCTCCGCCGGGGACGTCCATTTTTTTGACAACCCGAACACTTCCTCCTTGCATAGTCAAAGACAAGTGATGAATAGTAGTAACTACCCAGGTCGATGAACCGAAGGCTGAAGGTTCTAGCCCGGGCTAGGTACACGGCAGATGATCTTCAGCCGCAAGTCCTGAGGAGTCACCGGTACTGGAAGATACCCTGAAGGATCGCAGCCGGTTATTTTTCAATATTATCGTTTTCCCGAATCGCTGCGGAGGAAACATATGCCCCCCATCTCTCTGCTCATTGTCGACGATGAGCATGAATTTACCGAGATCCTGGCCCAGCGCCTGAGAAAACGCGGTTTCGCCGTCACGACCGCAATCAGCGGCGAGACTGCTCTCGGCTGTCTGGAGGAGAGTATCGACATCGTCATTCTCGATGTGGCCATGCCCGGCATGAACGGGATCGACACCCTCGGCGCCATCAAGAAACGCCAGCCCCTCGTCGAAGTCATCATGCTGACCGGACAGGCTACGGTCGGCACGGCGGTCAATGCCATCAGACTCGGCGCCTTCAATTACCTGATGAAACCCTGCGAGATCGAAGACCTCGTCTCCCATATCGAACTGGCCTTGCAGCGCAGAAGGGACAGGGAAGCGAAAATCCTCGAGGTGCGGATGACGCCTTACCTGTCCGCGGAAAAGCGCCGGGAAATGATCGCCGAAATCCTGGAATCCTGAGAGACCGAGCCGGCCCCTTTTTCTGATGCATTCCGGGGCGGGATCAGGTACAAGGTCCGGACCGTATCACCACCCTTCCCCCTCAGCAGGATAGTCTCCCATGCCGCAAAAGCTTCGTCCTCAGAGAATCTTTACCTCATGGCAGCAGGTGAGCTGGGACATCATCCTGCTCACCATCGGCAGCATTCTCTGCGCCGTCTCGATCAACAGTATCGTCATCCCCGAGAAATTCGCCACCGGCGGCATTACCGGTCTGGCCCTGATTATCCACACCCAGCTGCCCTGGGCCCATACCGGCTGGATCTATATCGCCATCAACATCCCGCTCTTCCTGCTGGCCTGGATGACCGTCGGCCGCCGATTCTTCTTCTACAGCTTGGTCGGCACCGCGATCTTTACCGTCGCCCTGTTCTCTATCCAGATCCCCATAGCGATGGAGGACAAGATCCTCAGCTCCCTGCTCGCCGGCATCATCCTCGGGGCCGGCACCGGTATCGGCCTGAAGTCCTCTGGCTCTCTCGGCGGCATGGACCTGCTCTCGGTCATGCTGCTCAAACGCTATTCCATCGGACTCGGCAACACCATCCTGATTTCCAACGCCATTGTCCTGCTGCTGGTCACCTTCTTTTATGCGCTTGACGCAGTCCTCTATACCCTGATCGTCCTCTACGTCAGCTCGCATATCACCAACCTGGTGATCACCGGTCTCAGCCAGAGAAAGTCGGTAATGATCATCTCGCCGAAATGGCAGGAAATCTCCGAAATGATCCTGCACAAGATTCATCGGGGAACCACCATCCTGCAGGGGGAAGGCGGTTACACCGGCACCCCGGAGCGGATTATCTACACCGTGGTCACCCTCGGCGAAATCGGCCAGTTGAAGGCCAGGGTACGCAAGATCGACCCCGATGCCTTCGTCGTCGTCAGCAGCACCATCGAGGTGATGAACTACCGCATCGGCAATCAGCCGCACTGGTAGCTTCCAGCAAGATTGCCATCGAAGCGAGAGGGCCGAAGGTGGTATAATGGCGGATGCGGACAAGGCAGCACAGCACCCCCATCCTTTATCCCCCTGAAAACCCATGCCCAGACAATTATCGGTTACCGGCCCGCCTGACATGCCCCATGATATTCCCCTGGCGGAGAGGGCGAGACCACGGGAACTGAGCGACATCTTCGGCCAGGCGAAACTCCTCGAGCCGGACTCCCTCCTCAGCCGCATGATCGCCACCGATACCTACAGCTCCTGCATCTTCTGGGGCCCCCCGGGTACCGGCAAGACCACCCTGGCCCGGATCATCGAACAAAAAACCGGCCACGCCTTCTCTTCCCTCAGCGCCGTCCTCGCCAAGATCGGCGAGGTCAAGGAACTGATGGAGCAGGCCCGCAGACGGCTCCTCAGCGAAAACCGCCGGACCATCGTCTTTATCGACGAGATCCACCGTTTCAACAAATCCCAGCAGGACGCCTTCCTGCCCTATGTGGAATCGGGAGCGATCATCCTCCTCGGCGCCACCACCGAAAATCCCTCGTTCGAGGTCATCCCGGCCCTGCTCTCGCGCTGTCATGTCTTTGTCCTCGAACCTCTCTCCGAAAGCGAGATTCGCCGGATTCTTGGGCGGGCAATGACGGTCGTCCAGAGGGATCTGCGCCTCACCGACGAGGCCCTCGACCTGCTCGCCGAAAAGGCCGGCGGCGACGGCAGGAGGGCCCTGAACAACCTGGAGATGGTCTGCCGCAACACCAACCGCGGTGAGCTGATCGAAGCCGAGGCGGTACAGCAGGCACTTTCGCACCGCTCACTCTTTTATGACAAGGGCGGCGAGGAACACTACAATCTTATTTCGGCCCTGCATAAATCGATCAGGGGCAGCGACCCGCAGGCGGCCCTGTACTGGCTGGCCCGGATGCTCGAGGCCGGCGAGGACCCGATGTATCTCGCCAGGAGGCTGATGCGTCTTGCCTCCGAGGACGTAGGCCTGGCCGACCCGCAGGCCCTGGTCCAGGCCGTGGCGGTCAAGGAGGCGGTGCACTTCCTCGGCATGCCGGAGGCCAACAACGCCCTCGCCCAACTCACGGTCTACCTGGCCACCGCCCCGAAGAGCAACGCCCTCTACACCGCCTACAACCAAGCCAAGGCCGATGCCGTCGCCACCAGTCACTTCAAGGCGCCGCTGCATATCCGCAACGCCCCGACCTCATTGATGAAGGACCTGGATTACGGCAAGGGCTACCGCTATTCCCACGACTTCGCCAACAGCTATAGCTACCAGAGATATTTTCCCGAGAAAATGGAGGAGAAGACCTACTATCGCCCTTCTCTCTTCGGTTTTGAAAAGGAGATCCAGAAACGGCTCGACTGGTGGCAAAAGCTCAGGAAACAACAGCAGGAAGATTCCGAAAAAGACGGCTGACGGTTTGAAAAATCAGTTGTTTGACCGACGAACGTCAGACCGTCGTGCCAGTTCATCCCTGATCGCCCGGGCGATCTGCTTCATGGTATAGGGCTTCTTGACAAAGCCGCCGACCCCCAGCCGCATGGCCTCCTTGATATCGCTGCTCTCAGAAAAACCGCTGACGATCAGGGCCTTCTGACCGGGATGGATGGCGATAATCTCGATATAGGTCTGCAGGCCATTGATCCCGGGCGGCATGAGCATATCAAGGACGACCAGATCGGCGTTGTGCCGCCGGAGGTAGGCGATGGCCTCCTCACCCGAAGACGCCGTATCGACCTCGTAGCCGAAAACGGTCAGCATCTTCCCGGCGATGTCGCGCTGCAGGGGCTCGTCGTCGACCACCAAGATCCTTCCTTTCTCCCGCAGGTCCGCTTCTTCATCGGACTGTGAGCCGGCCGGCGCCAGATTCCGATCGACTGGCAGGAAGACCCGGAAGGTCGAGCCGAGGGGACCACTGTCAAGCTCGATAGAGCCGCCATGTTCCCTGACGACGTTCCAGACCACGGTCAGACCAAGACCGGTTCCCTTTTTGCCCATGACCTTTCTGGTATAGAATGGCTCGAAGATATGTTTTTGATTTTCCACCAATATCCCAGGACCGTTATCGAGCACCTCAAGAACGACATGGCCATCCTTGCCCTCTTCGTGTGGTTTTCCAACCGCAGGCCGAGTCCTGGTCAGGAGGGTGACTGAGCCGCCGAGAGGGGCGACAGCCTCCACCGCATTCATCACCAGGTTCATGACCACCTTCTGGAGATGCACCGGCGAGCAGTAGATCATCGCCTCACCGGCCTCGTCGATCGCGGTCACCTGCACCTTTGGATACTCCCTCATCAACGTCAGAAATTCCACGGACTGGAGATATTCCTCGATCAGGGCATGCAGCCTGACGCTCTGCCTGACGCGGGCGCTGCCTCGTGCCAGGGTGAGCAGATCGGCCACCACCGCGGCGGCCCGCCGGCCCGAGGCGAGAATGGCCTCCAGGGGTTGGCGGAACCGGCTGTCGGCCGGCATGGTGGCGAGCAGCAGTTCGGGATAGCTGATGACGCCGGCGAGGATGTTGTTAAGGTCATGGGCCACCCCGCTGGCCGTCATACCCACTGCCGCCATCTTTTCCGACTGGATGAGCTGCAGCTGCATGCTCCTCAGCTCGTCAAGGGCCTCATTCAGCTGCCTGTTCTTCTGCTCCAGGTCTTCGAGAAGCAGCAGTTTTGCCCGGGTGACCGCATCGGCCGCAAGCTGTTCCTGCTTTTCCTTTTCCCGCAGCTGCCTCTCCGAGATATCGATTACCCGCCCCTCGATGGCCTGCACCGCCCCTTTCTTATCCTTGACCAGGTGCGCACTCATCGAAGCAGGGAAGGTCGACCCGTCCTTTCGTCTCAGAATCACTTCAAAATCCTGAAACTTTCCGTCTTGTATCAGGGCCCGCCGCATCTGCCGACGCTCTCTGGGGTCTGTAAATCTCTCGGTTATTTCGATGATGGAGCCGATCAGGTCCTCGACCGAATCATAGCCGAGCATCGCCGCCAGCGCCGGATTGACCTCTTCGGGCAGGCCTTTCGGGGTGGCACGGAAGATGCCCTCCAGGGCTGAGACAAAGAGATAGCGATATTTCTCCTCGGCCTCGGTAATCTTGCGGAAGGCCTCGATACGATTGAGAGCGCTCTCCATCAGGCCGGATAAGGCATTAACAAAACTGGCCTCGGCCGGCGAAAGCTGCCGATCCCCGGCATTGTCCGAGAACTGCACGATCTGCCGCTGATCGCCATGGACCGGCAGGGAAAAAATGCAGCGGCGATCAGCGTCTCCTATTTTCAAGGCCTGCAGATGCAGATGCCGTTCCACCGTTTCGGCGGCGACGCGAAAGACCTCCTCCTTTTCCTCAACCCGGGCAAAGATTCCCCCTGCCATGTTGAGGGCATGCAGTTTGCCGGTATATTCCTCAATCTTTTCGAGCAGGGAATTGACCTGGCGCATCAGTTCCCCCAGTTGGTCGGGGGCGCCTATACGGCTGATGCGGGCGGAGAAGTCGCCCCCGGCGTAGCGCTTCAGGATGGCTGAGGCATCGATGATACGGGGGACGAACAGTCCATGGACGACAAAGGCCTGAATGCAGGTGGTCAGGACGATGGTCAGAAAGCCACCGGCACAGAAGAAAAGGACAATTCCCAGTTTTTTATGCTCGATGGCATCAGCCGATATCCGCACGTAAAGCCCGCCGAGCAGTTCCCCATCGGCGCGCAGCGGGGTGGTGCTGGCAATATAATACCTGCCGGCATCATCCTTGAATGAGATCTGCCGGGCCTTGCCCATATCCTTTGCGAGGGTGATCTTTTCCTCGTCGGCAAGAAAATCGACAAAGGATCTCCCCTCCTTGGTCGGATCGGCCGTGAAAAAAACCATCCCGCCCCGCTGATAGATAAAGGCCTCAACCACCTTTTCCTGCACCAGGTCGGTCAAGGCGCGAAAATCCTTCACCGATTCATAGGGCAGGGCACGCTGGTTCATCAGGATTCCCGGAAGTGCCAGTTTATCGGTTATCCGTTCATCGATCTCCCGGTTGAAACGCGAACTGTAGATGACGCCCATCACGGTCAGGAGGACGGTCTCGACGATAAAGATGGCAAGGATGATCTTGCCCGGTATGCTCCGTTGGATACGCTGCATCTCCCTCATACCGATATCATGCTGCAGAAATCCATCCGGAACAGGCTGTGCCGGACAGAACGGGCAAAAACATCTCGGCCCACGATCCCGGTCATGGCCGCTGAACCTGGGAGAGAATCGTCTGGTAATAGTCCTTCGCCTTGAGTTTTCCCTCGAGGATCAGGACCAGATTGTTACGGAACTCCTCGTCGCTCTCCAGGATATCCTTGCCGAACGCATAGGTCGGAGCGCGGAAATTGCGCATCGGCAGGGAACTGTACTGTTTCTCCATATCGAGGAGGAATCTGCCGTAGACATCCATATCCTTCCGTTCAAAGGCCGGCTCCTTGAAATTGCCGCGGACGCCGGTGGGGTTCCTGGTATATTCCACCCATTTTTCAGCGGTTTCCGGTTTCGCCCACATCATCGACAGCTCAATCGCCGCCTCCCGGTTCGGGCTCTTCTTCATCACCGCAAAGGCATGGGCAAAGAGACCGACCAGGCCGTTCGGCTGTCTGGCATAGGGTTGCTCCACCGGAATGCCGTTGGCGTAATGCTCAGGGGAACTGCCGCGAAAATGGCTGTACATCCAGGTGCCGCCGGGGAGAAACAGGCCGTGGCCGGCAAGAAAGTCACGTTCGCACCGCACCCAGTCGAGGGTCCGCCAGCCCTCGTTCACCACGGGCTGATAGCGCGAAAGCTGTTCGAAGATCTCCAGGGTGGCGAGGAAGGCCTCGGCCTTTTTCGTATCATACCTCTCTTCGATGACAAACTGGGGGTCTGTGAACTGGCTCTTGAAGATATACTCGAAAAGCCCCTCAATCCGATTGAACGAATTGATATGCAGAAAAGGAATGCGGGTGCCGTGCCGCCTGTTGTATTCGGCAAGTTTTCTGGCATAGCCCAGGAACTCCTCGACGGTCATGCCCCTTTCCTTGACCTGGATGCCGACCTTTTCCGCCGCCTGGCGGGTATACCAGAGACAATAAACGATTCCCTCGATATAGGGCCCCAGAAACATCCCGCCCATCTTTTCCTTATAGTAAGGAGTATTGACGATGAAAGCCTTCTGGCTCTTGAGGAATCCGGGAACGGTGGCAAAATCGACCAGGTGCTCCCGCCCCCAGAAGGGATCCCCCAGGAGATCGGCGACATGGCTATAGACAGCGATATCGCAGAAGACCAGATCCCACTCGATCCTGCCGGTCCTGATCATCTCGACAATCTTATGGGCGACCCTCATCTTGTAGTAGTCGCCTTCTCCTTCGATATCGACATCGAAACGGAGATTGACGGTCGTCCCGGGATGGAGGAATTCGTAGTTCTTCCTGATCTCATGAACAAGAATCTCCCGTTTGTCCTCCCCTTTCCAGTGGCCCATCCAGTTGAGCTGGGCGGCCCCGGCGCGGAACGGAGAGAGCATGAGCACAGAGCAGAGCACACAGCAGAAGAAACACCTTCCCATCATATTGCCTCTCGCCTCTCTTCAATAACCACTCAACCGACTGGATACCCTGGCCGAGTCTTCGCAGTCTCCACGCCAGTTCGTCTCCATGATACTTATTCAGAGAGGTTAGGAAAAGAAATATTTGCCGAAAAGCCGAAAAGATACCGGACATGGTGAGATACCGGGAGGGCAGGACCCGCGGCACACCCCATCGACAAAATGCACATTTTCCACCTGGCTGACCGCTGCAGCGGTCGACAAGGGAGAGGATCGAGGAGTAGGAGACGCCGCTGTGCAGGGACAGGCCGATCTCGCAGGTCCGGCTGTTGGAATAGCCGGAGGTGCAGCCGCACCGTTCGACGGTCGGCCGCAAATCGGCCAGGGCGGAGGCATTGAGCTCGGGGAAGGTGAAGCCGCGATCGCCGGCGAAGCCGCAGCAGCCGACCCTTTCCGGAACGACAACCCTGCAGGCGCAGGCCTCGGCAACCGCCTGCAGTTTGCCGGCCAGTCCCAATTTCTCCGAAGAGCAGGTGGAATGGATAGTGACCGTCTCATCGACCCTGGCGATCTTCAGACGGGCCAGGAGGAAATCGTGGACGAACTCCACCGGTTCATAGAGCCGCAGCCTGCGATCCATCGTCTCGCGCATCCGGTAGAGACAGGGGCTGGTGTCGCAGAGCACCGGATAGCGGCCGATCAAAGCCTGTAACACCTCCGGCGCCCCCGCGCTCATACGCAGCCGCGAAATCTCCCGCTGCACGGTGATGCGCTGGCGCGGGGTCAGGGTCAGGTTTTTCGAGGGACATACCGGTTCACAGAAACCGCATTCGATACAGCGGTCGACCAGGGGATGGGTGGCGGCCAGGGGTTTGAGATGCTCCAGATGCGCCTGCGGGTTGCTGTTGAGGATGACGCCGGGATTGAGCAGGCCGTGCGGATCGAAGATTTCCTTGATCCTCTGCATCAGGAGGTAGGCCTCCCTGCCCCACTCCATCTCGACATAGGGAGCCATATTGCGGCCGGTGCCATGCTCGGCCTTCAGCGACCCGTCATATTTCTCCACCACCATGGTGCAGACCTCATCCATCAGGCGGCCGTATCTCTCGACCTCCTCCCGGGTGCCGAAGTCCTGGGTGAAGACAAAGTGCAGATTGCCATCCAGGGCATGCCCGAAAATGATGGCCTCCCGGTATCCATGACGGCCGAGGATCTCATGGCCATGCCAGTTGTCGCCTGCGACAATCAGCACCGAATCGCTTACCGCCTGCCCGGAAAGACTGGTGCCGGCCGCCCGGAAGGTGACCGGTACCCTGCAGCCGGCAGCGGCCCTGAGCAGAAGGGAGACCTCCGCCTCGTTGTCCGCCCTGATCACAATCTTCGGGACCAGCCGGTAGAAACTGGCATCATTGCCGTAGGCCAGTGTCCGGAGAGGATCCGAGATGATCCTCCTGGCGGCCACCTGCCCTTCGATCATCGCCAGAAATCGGCGATACGGTTCCGGCAGCGTCCCCGCTTCGCTCTGTCTCATCATGGTAATTCCACCCCTGCTGCAAAATCTTCTTTATTATCACCGCAAACTACCCGTCGCTTTATCGTAAAATCAGCAACTTGTCAGGATTTCCTTTCTCCCTCCCGGCCGGGTATTTCATTATTTCTCTTGTCAATGTCTGGAAAATACGTAAAATTAAAGAACAACCGGTAGATAAGCATCTTCCCGGGAAACAGTGTCCTGCCGCTCCAGCCCCTTGAATTCAGCAATAACTTTCAGACCCGGTATAAAGGTTAAACGGGGTTAGGATTTTGCTGAACCGAAGGCAGGATTGGACGGACCAACCCGCATAACATGCGACTTCCCTCGCTCTTCATACAGGTGAAACATGGAAAAACGACGGCATCAACGGATGACGGTGGACAGCCTCTGTGCAGACGTATCCGACGGCAGAGGTTTCTTCTCGGGCATGGTGACCGACCTCTCGCGTTTCGGTCTGTGCATGACCGACCTGCCGATAAAACTCGACAACACCAGCCAGCGATTCTCGATCGTCATCTCCGGTCATGGCAGGAACTTCAAGATGCTGGTCAAGCCGCGCTGGGCCAAGACGGCTACCGGCCGCAAGTGCGTCGGGGTCGAGATCCTGAACGCCCCCTGGGCCTGGACCGAGTTTGTCATGGAGTTTGAACCGCAAAGTGACGACGTCTGGGGAATGGGCACCACCTGAAGGACTATTCCATCCTGCCGGTATTCACCAGGAGGGCAAAGAGCCGGGGGCGACCGTGGTCTTTGCCTTCCCGGTATATATTTGCCAAGCTCGACAAATCATGGTAGAGATTGGAAATGAATCGTTTTTCTCGAACCGATCAGTTTCCGGGGCGGGCGTAAGCCAGACCGGCTCGCTTCTTCCATCGTCTCTTGCCGGGCCATGAACTTCCTCTACGAACGCATCACCTATATCTTCGATCCGCTGCATCATCTCTGGGAACATGAAAAGATGCACAGGAAGATCTCGATCCTCCTGGTCCTTTTCTTCCTTTGCAGCCTGATCGGCATCGAACTCAAGCGCAGGGCTACCTGCCGCATTCCGTGGCCCAGTTTGTCCCGGGCAACCATTTTTATGCGGTACAGGCCTCGTTCACCGTAGTCCTGATCCTTGAGGTCATCAGCCTGATCTTCACCCTGCCCTGCTCCTTCAGCCGTTCCGTCGGCAAACAATTCGAAATCCTCTCCTTGATCCTGATGCGGAACGCCTTCAAGGAATTATCGCAGTTTCCCGAACCGATCTCGTTCGTCGGCAACCAGGATGCCATCCTCTATATCCTCTCGGACGGTTTCGGCGCCCTCCTGATCTTCGCCCTTCTCGGCTACTATTACCGGATCCAGGCCCACGCCTCCGACGAGGCCATGCGTCCGACCGATCTCTACAGCTTTGTCGCCGCCAAAAAGGGGATCGCCCTGATTCTCCTGGTCGTCTTCTGCAGCATGGGGATCAACAGCGCCATCGAATCCTTCAATGGCTCACAAGACATAGATTTTCTTCATGAATTCTACACAATCCTGATTCTCACCGACATCCTTCTGGTCCTCATTTCCCAGTGTTTCCAGCCCAGTTTCGCAGCAATCTTCCGCAACTCCGGTTTCGCCCTGTCGACCCTGATTATCCGCATCGCCCTGGCCGCCCCGCCGTACTTCAACGTCCTTCTCGGTATGGCTGCAGCCCTGTTCGCCATCCTGCTCACCAGAGTGAGCGCCAGCCTTTTCGCCAAGCCGAAAAAAAGCCCCGGCCACTGAGAAATTCAGGTGTGCAGACAATCGGACTTAACCCGGAGTTCTCACCAACCGAGGTTGCCGTGTATGCGAGGCGCGAAGCAAGGTGCCATAGTAGTCCTATGCAACTTGCTTCGGTGACGCTGCAGGTAAGCGAACGAAGTGAGACTCCGAACGCGGTGAGATCGGCTGGCCTTCCGGTTGCGGAGGGCTTGCCGGCGATGGAGCACCTTGCCTTGATTCCGGCATGACATAAAAATTGACGGTCGAGAGAGGATATCCCTTCTCATTCCCAGATCCCGGGCACCGGAGCACCGCAGTCCGGGCAGGATCCCTTTACCAGGCGATTTGCCCGAACGGTGAAACCGGCCCTCTCGATCAGGCGGACGCCGCAGGCGCCGCAGTGGGTATCCTCATTGCCCAGGCCGAGGTTTCCCTCATAGACATGAAGCAGCCCCTTCTCCAGTCCGATCCGCCGGGCCGTCTGCAGGGTGGTGCGCGGGGTCGGCGCGATATCCTGCATCCGGTAGGTAGGATGAAAGGCGGTCACATGCCACGGGATGGCCTTGTCGATATCCGCCAGAAATGAGGCGATTGCCGCCAGCTCTTCAGGCGAGTCGTTCATTCCGGGGATGAGCAGGGTTGTCACCTCGATCCACACCCCGAGCTCATGCAGCAGGCGGACACTGTCGAGGACAGGCTGGAGTCTGGCCCCGCAGACCTTCTTGTAGAATTGGTCGCTGAAGGCCTTGATATCGATGTTGATGGCGGTCAACACCGGCGCCAGCGTCTCTGCCGCCTGCCGGCTCATGTAGCCGTTCGAGACGAAAATATTCTTCAGGTTTTGGTCCTTGGCGAGGACAGAGCAGCGGTAGGCAAATTCAAAAAAGACGGTCGGCTCCACATAGGTATAGCTGATCGACCGGCAGCCGTACCGGAGCGCCTCCTGGACAACCGATTCGGCCTTCCTCACTACCTCCGGCAGTTCCGCCGTGTTGCGAGGGACCTGGGAGATCCCGGCATTCTGGCAGTGCAGGCAGCGAAAATTGCAGCCCATGGTGGCGATCGAGTAGGAGAGACTGCCGGGCAGGACGTGAAACAACGGTTTTTTTTCGATAGGGTCGACATGTTCGGCGACGAGATTGCCGTAGACCAGGGAATAGAGCGTTCCCTCCCTGTTTTCCCGCACCCCGCAGATCCCCCTCTTGCCATTGGCGATAAGACAGTGATGGCTGCATAACCCGCAGCGGACGTCGGTCCCCTGCCGTTCATAGAACATGGCCTCGCACGAGGATTGCATTTCTTTCACCCAGGAAAAAAAGAAACGCCTTCAAGCCGGAAGACGGACCGACACCGCCCGGCAATCCAGACCTTCTTTCAGAAAAACCGGAGAACCGATGCCAGCATATTGCGGATCAGGGAGATGAGCACCCCCTCCTTTGAGCGGCCCGCCGAACCGGTTCGGAGCCGGCGGTACTTGCGGCCTTCACCCGGGAGGATGATCTTTTGACCGACGGAACTGTCGGTAATGACGATACCTTCCATGTGCCATTTTTTCATTGGTTCCTCCATTATGGACTACCAAAGCAGGAAAGGTCGCGGTGTTGTTGCGTACTTGAAGTATAGCACAGCGGAATTCCGTTCGTCAAACCCGGATCAGCAGAGCAGAGGTACAGGCGGCAACCGGTCTCTGGACAAAGAGGATTTTTTTCAACCGGGAAGAATCACCTTCCCTCTTTCCGCCGGTTATGCCTGCCTGGGGCTGCGGCCGGATCAGCCGTACTGTCGCCAGAGGCCATCCTGCAGGAGGAAATAGGGCTTGAAGGAACTTTTATAGCTCATCGCCGCCACGTCTTGAATATAGTACCCGAGATAGAGGTAGTCAATCCCGCGGGCCCGACAGAATTTCACCAGGGAGATGATGTTGAAGGTGCCGAGACTTCGCCTGCTTTCATCAGGATCAAAATAGAAATAAACGGCATTGGCCCAGTTTTCACCGATATCGATGATCGCCGCCCCGACGAGCCGGCCATCCAGCCGGAACTCCAACCTGGCGGTGTCGACGATGTTGTTGACGAAGAAGCCCTGATAGTAGCCCTCTGCGCTGTTGTTTTTCTGGGGGTAGCGCCTCTCCAGGAATTTCCGGCATAGGCGGCTGTTTTCCTCGTCTTCGCACAACTCCCCGAGGCTGATGGCCAAGTCCGCGTTCTTCCTGGTGGCCCGCCGCTGGTTTCTATCCGGTCTGAACATCCTGGAATCGAGCCGGATCGGGATGCAGGCCGAACACCCGGCACAACGCATGTTGTAAAGGCAATTGCCGTTCCGCCTGTACCCCGCGGCCAGAAAGAGCTCCATGATGCGCTGGTCGATCGGACAGAACATCGCCTGATGAAAGGTCGCGACAAAGGGCAGACCGTAGGGGCAGGTGGTCTGCAGGTCGATAAAGTAAGGTTCGACCTTGCTTCTGATCCTGGCGAAATCCTCGGCGCATTGTTCATCATAGAGAGACATCGAATCGCTCCTCCAGCCCGGAGGCCTCCTCCTCGTCAACAAGGAGCACCGATTCCATCAGTTCCCCGTTGCACTTCATGGTAAAGGGCCGCGCCAACTGGACATGACGGACATACCTGCCATCCAGGATCACAGGCAGACCGTCGAGCCAGTCCTGATCGAGGAAGTCGGCCTTCCGTTTCGGGCCTCGCCTTTCGAACTGCACCTTCCGTTCCGGGCCTCGCCGCTCAACCTGAATACTCCGTTCCGGGCCTCGCCGGTCGGCCTCCACCTTTCCCGTCAGGTTCAGGGTCAGATACGGTATGCCGAGCGAGGTGATATTCTGGAAAAAATGCGAGCCCTGAGATGAGTCCGCCCGCAGCCGCTCATTCCGGATTTCAGCGATCGCCCCCACCCCGGCGATATCGCTCCACTGCACCGGGATGCCCAGCCAGGGATCGGCCGAACCCCAGCGACCGGGGCCGATGAGGAGAAAGGGTCGCTTCTGCTGCTGCAGCCTGCGGTTCATTGCCCCGATCTCGGCCGCGATGGCCCGTGTCGCCGCCGGATCGAAGCTGTCGGGACGGACATAGATGATATCGGCCATGTTCCTGAACAGGCCATAGCCGAGGGATTGGCCCGAATAACAGAAGGCTCGCCCGATCTCCTGATCGCTGATCCTGACCTCGACCAGTTCCCCTCCGGTTACCATCGGACGGATCTGCAGAAAATAGAAGACGCTCCCGGCCAGTTCCGCCTCGATATCGACGGCAAACTCGATCTCCACCTCACATCCCATGCCCTCACGGCCGAGGTGCAGGAGTTCGGTGAGGATCTCGACGAGCGGATAGCCTCCGTATTTGAGGATCTGGGCGAAGGTCGCAATCTTCGCCCCGGGCAGATGGGCATCCCGGACCCGGTGCTCATCGGCGATATAGGTCGAGGTCAGAAGCCGCACCGGCAACTCGTCCTCGGCATCCTGGAGGCTGCGGCGGACGAGGTTCGACTGTGACCGCCGCAGGCAGGTGTTCAGCTGCATATCCAGGGCGTAAAACTGGCGCTGGCTGTTGAACAGCATATCCTCGACGGTGGAGAACTGGATCAGCTGCTGCGGGTGGGCAGGAGAAAACCACAGGGACTTTTCCCCCTCCACCACCGTCTTGCCAAGGCCAAGGGCGATGCTGGCGATCCCTTCATCGGCCCGCATGCCCATGACCGGATAAAAATTATGCGACTGGGCTACCCCCGAGAGCCCCGAATACCAGGTCCCGCCGTAATCCCTGCCGACAACCTGCTGGATGATGACGGCCATCGAATCGTCCCGCCCCTGTCCGGTGCTCCTCGAAAAGGCCCGCGGGCTCTCAAACCAGGTCGAGGCGTAGACCAGTTTCACCGCACTCTCCAGCTGTGCCAGCCGTTCTGCAAAGTGCGGATGATTGTTGCTGAGAAAATAGGTGGAATAGAGCCCGGCATACGGCTTGAACTGACCATCCTCGAGAAGACTCGATGAGCGCACGGTGATCGGCCGGCTGAATTTCTCCAGAAATGCACCCAGGTCCCGCCGTAGCCGGGCCGGCAGGCGGGCATCGAGAAAGTAGTCGGCAATCTCCTCATCCGACTGCTCCTCATGCAGGTGCAGGTTATTTTCAGCGATAAACGACTCAAAGCCGTCGGCCGTGATGACGCAGGTCTTGGGTATGGTTACCGGCAGACGGGAGAGGACCGAGTCTTCGCCGCTGACCCCCTGCAGACAGGCCCAGATGAAGGCCAAGCCCCGGGCCTTCCCTCCCATCGATCCACCTCCAATCGTGACAAAGTCCATGATATCGGGATTATAGGTAGAAGACGAGAACTTCACGACCACGCCTCGCTGCCGCAGCTTCCGCAGGGAATGGACTTTGCAGACAATATCTTCGCGCATGGCGGCAGGATCGCTGATCGACGCGAGCACATCCCTGTGCAGACGGCGGGCGAGGGCCACTTCGGCCCTTGCCATCACCCAGTTGGAAAAGTGATTGCGGCGGGCGTGGTTGATCAGCGATGCATCGGGGATCTCCTTGAGTTTTTCTTCGAATTCGATCAGGCTCGCTGCCTCTGCGATCGCCTTTCCATCCGGCAGACGAAAGACGAAGTTGCCGAAGCCGAGATTTTCGAGAAAAAAGGCATGCAGTTCTTCGCGGATGTCCGGCGAGTTCTTGTCGAGAAAGACGGCGGATACCGCCTCGGCCTGACGACGGTTGCCGGCCTCCGAAGAAAGCATCAGAAGCGGCAGGTCGGAGATCTCGGCACGCACATGCTGGAGGAAATGCAGGCCGGCATTTTTGTCGGTCTTGCCCGTCCGCATGAACCTGGCATCTGAGAGGACACAGAAAACATAGGGTTTATACGCCTCAAAGAAAGCCAGGGCCTCCTCATAGTTGGTGGCCATCAGGATCTTCGGCCGCGCCCGCATCCGCAGCAGGCGGTGCCGCTCGTTGAGGCTTTCATCGAGGACCGACTGGGTCTGGTGCACCACCTCCCGGTAGATGAGGGGCAGGAGCAGGGAGCGGTAGAGGGGGGAATCCTCGACGTAGATGATCACCCTGACCATCGCCTTCCCCGTATCCCCGTCGACATTGCGGTGGTCCTCGACGTTCTTGATGATGGCAAGGAGCAGGTCGGCCTCGCAGCACCACAGAAAGATCTTGTCGATACCTGCGTCGGGCCTCTCGAGAAACGACCGGCGCAGGCTATGGGCGAGCAGGATGACCGGCAGTTCGGGTCTGATATTCTTGATCATCCGTCCCAGTTCGAAGGCATCCATGCTGCCGAGAAAGGGCATGGTGATGACCATCTCGAAGGTCTTGCGGGCCACGACCTCAAGGGCTTCGGCAGCCGTCGAGACCCTGGTGATCTTCGGGGGTTTGCTGAGATTGAGCCCGTGATATTCGTTGATCAAGCGGGTGGCCAGGCTGCCGTCCTCTTCCATCAGGAAGGCGTCGTAGATGCTCGAGACCAGGAGGATCTCCTGGACCTTGAACGGCATCAGTTCATGGAAAATTTTGAAATGCGGATCAAAGTCCGGAATGATCCGCTGGCCGTCCCGAGACATGCGGGCCTCCTGCTGAGGGGAACAGGATGTGGGGGTCAAGTTGGTATGCGGCGTCCTTACCTGCATTGTATATCCCTTTTGCCGAAAAGAAAACGGCTTCCGCTCAGTATGGAGGCCAGCCTTTTATCCTCACCGGTCCCCGGTCTCCCCGCCTGCCCTCCTGCCGGCGGCCAGGCCGGCCAGTTCCTTAGGTGTATTGACATTCTCCCAAGCAGAAATTATTTCATGCGGAATCAATGGAGAATATACCTGTTTATGACGGGAGGCCAGGCCGATCCTGAGAGAGCCGGCGAGGCGGATTTCTTCGAAGAGTGATCGGCAGCGCCTGTCATAATGCCCCAGGAGCGACTCGACATGGCTGTCCAGGCTGCGGCGCGGCATGGTGGCCCAGCGTCCGGGCCGGCGCGAGGCGATGAGCCATTGCAGGGCCTCGGGACACAGGGAGGGCATATCACAGGCGACCAGGAGCCAGCTGACCTCCGGCTGCCAGCGCATGGCGGCGAGGATTCCGGCCAGGGGACCTGCAACTCCCGGCACATCGGTGACCCGGGTCAGATCCTGCAGCGAGGGAGGGACCAAACCCTGCCCGGCCAGGACTACCCGCTCGACCAGCGGGCCAAGCAGCCCGACCGTGTCCTCCAGCCAGGTCCCGCCCCTGCTGCCCGCCAGGAGATGTTTGGGCCGGCCCATTCTCGAACTCCTGCCGCCGATCAGAACGCATGCCCAGACCGGAACCTCCAGCAAGATCTCGTTGAGCCAGGCAAGGAGGATGTCAACGCAGGCCGCCATCCCCGTCGCCGAGTCGGCGATGCGGGTCGTTCCGCCGGCAGCCGCCGGCAGCACTCGATCACCCCCCGATTGGAGCCGGAAACTGTTGAGCTGCAGACCGCAATAGCCCGTTACCAGCACGATATCGTAGCGGAGGCTGAGATCCTGCAGATGGGAGACCAGCCGGTCGGGATCGATTTCGCCGCCGGCGGTCCTGCCGGCGGCCAGCGCCAGGACATCGCCGCCGGCCGCAACGACCGCATCTGCCTCCGCGCCATGCTTCGCAACCGACGGCGAGGCCGAAGGAAAGCGGACTACGACCGGCCGCAGGTCATGACGGACAATCTCCGCCACCAGCAGGGAGAGCGTCGGCCCGACCGCTGCAACTCCGGCAATTTCCAGGCGGAAAACCGGCAGCTGCGAACACTCCGCCGAGATTGCTGCCGGCCCGTTCATCGATCCGGCCGGAGCTGGTCGGCAAAAAGCGCGGCCTGCTCCGGTTTCGCATGCGGCAGGATGCCGGCAGCGCGACCCCGCTGCAGAAAGGAGGTGATTGCGGCCTTGCCTTCCTCCCCTAGGTCTCGTGAAAAATCGTTCACATAGAGCCCGATATGACTCTGCACCACGGTGTCCGCCGTCTCCTGGCTGTGCCTCCGGATATAGGGAAGGCAGTGCTCCGGGAAACTGAAGGCATAATCGACGCTGGCGGCCACCGCCCGATCGATGCGGCCGATCCGTTCGACGCCGAGACTTCGCCTGGCCACGATGCAGCCGAGCGGGATCGGCCGGCCGGAGATGTCCTCCCACCATTGTCCCAGGTCCTGCAGGCAGACCAGTCCTACCTGCTCATAGGTAAAGCGGCTCTCGTGGATGATCACCCCGGCCGCGACCTCGCCTGCCGCTACCGTCGCCATGATCCGGTCAAAGCGCATCTCGACAAGGTCGGTGCAGGCCGGCAGGAACATCCGGAACAGCAGGCTGGCGGTGGTCAGTCTGCCGGGTATCGCCACCTTCCTGCCGACCAGGTCCAAGGCCGGAAGGTTTTCTGCCGCTACCAGCAAAGGTCCGCAGCCGCGGCCGAGGGCGCTGCCGGCGGAGAGCACGCAGTAGTCGCCGCTGACATGACCGAGGGCATGGCAGGAGATTTTGGTAACATCCAGGCGTCGCTGCATGGCCCAGGAATTGAGGGTCTCGACATCCTCGAGATGTGGCCGGGCGAAGCGCAGGTCGCCCAGATCGATCCTGCCGTGAGTCAGGGCATAGAAGATAAATGTGTCATTGGGGCAGGGGGAATAGCCCAAAGAGAGGGTTTTCATCACAGTTCCAGTTCCCGGAGGAGGCATAAGGCGGTTTCGGCGGCCTCATCACAGGCCTCATGCAACCGCCAGGTCTGCGGGTTCCGGTCCTCGACCATGTTCGAGATGCAGCGGACTTCGAGGAAGGGAAGGCCGAAGGCGGCAGCGACCCTGGCGACCGATGCCCCTTCCATGTTTTCGCACAGCCCCAGCCAATGCTGCCTCAGGTTCTCACCGCGGGCCCTGGTGCCGGAGACCCCGTTGACGGTGACGAAGGTGCCGATATAGGGAATCCTGCCGTTTCTCTGCAGGACGAGTCCGGCCTTCAGCAGCAGGGTCCGGTCAAGATCGAAGATGAGCCCACCGGTCATCTCCCGCGGCAGGTAGTCCATGTCCTCACCATAGCAGATGCCGAAATCACCGGCGACCTCACGTTCGGCCAGACAGGTGTCGAGCACGCCGATACCCGGCATGCCCGCCGGCTGCAGATAGGCCCCTGCCACTCCGAAATTGACGATCGCCTGTACGGCTGCGCCGTCCGCACAGAGGAAGCGGGTCAGGTTCATGGCCGAGGCAACCGGCCCGACCCCGATGACCAGGGGCCGCCAGCCTTCCTCTCCGTCGACTGTCAGCCGACGCAGGGGCGCCATCTCTATTTCGGTTGCAGCAACGGCCAGGAACATGGTATCTAGAGCAGCTCCTCCGGCAGAACACGGGAAACGGTCAACAGCCCGTTCCCGGCGCATCCGCCTGCAGATGACGAAGATCGGGGGGGATAGAATTTCTCTCATTTCTTACTACTGCATAACAGAACACTCATGCAACAGGATTTCCGCCTTTCAGCCTACGACTACCACCTGCCGCCGGAAAACATCGCCCAGCATCCCGCCGGCAGGCGGGACGACTCGCGCCTCTTGGTCCTCGACAATGACAGCAAGGCGATCAGCCATCGACGCTTTGCCGAAATCGCCGATCTCATCGCCGGCGGCGATATGCTGGTGATCAACGACACCAGGGTCTTCCCGGCCCGGCTGAGCGGCCGCAAGGACAGCGGCGGCAAGATCGAGGTCTTCCTCCTGGAATTCCCGGTTCGCAGCGAAACGGCGGCAGGTCCGGCCCGGGCGACGGCGTTGCTCAAATGCTCGAAACGGCCGCAGGCGGGGAGCGGAATCCTGCTTGACGGAGGACTGACCTGCACCGTGCTGGAGCTTCTCGACGACGGCAAGGCCAGGCTGGAGATGCACTTTGCGGCGGATCAGGATATCGCCCTGGTCCTGCGGGCCTGCGGCCAGGTGCCGCTGCCTCCTTATATCCTGCGCCAGGACGGGACCACTGCCGAAGACCGCAGCCGCTACCAGACCGTCTATGCCGACCGACCGGGGGCCGTTGCCGCCCCGACCGCCGGGCTCCATTTCACCGAGGGCCTGCTGCAGTCGCTGGAAAAAAAGGGGGTCGGCCTCGGCAGGATCACCCTGCACGTGGGCTACGGCACTTTCGCCCCGGTACGCACCGAGGAGATCAGGGAGCACAGCATCCATGAGGAGTACGTCGAGGTCCCGGCAGAAACCGCCGAGAAGATCGGCAGGACGAAAAAAGAAGGCGGCAGGGTCTGGGCGGTCGGCACGACTACGGTGCGGGCCCTTGAATATGCGGCCCTCGGCCGACGGGAGGTAGAGGCGGTTGCAGGGTGGTGCGGGTTGTATATCTATCCGGGCTTTACCTTCCGGGTGGTGGACTGCCTGATCACCAACTTCCACTTGCCGAATTCATCACTGATGTTTCTGGTGGCGGCCCTCTGCGGCCGCGAGCCCCTGCTCGAATGCTACCGGACGGCCATCAGCGAGGGATACAGGTTCTATTCCTACGGCGATGCCATGGCCATCGTCTCGACCAAGGCCAGGGCATCGGCATAGTCCCTTAACTGGCGGCCGCCGCCGGGCAGTCGGCACAGCCGCCGCCCGACGGGCAGGGCGCCGGAGCGGCCGGGGCTGATTTGCCGGCGCCGGCACTGGCGTAGCCATCGGCGTACCAGCCGCCGCCCTTAAGCTGGAAGGAACTCATCGACATCAGCTTCTTGACGGCACCCTCGCACTCGGGGCAGGCCGTCAATGGTGCATCCGCCATTTTTTGCTGAATCTCAAAGACCTTACGACAATCAGTACACTCATACTCGTAAACAGGCATTGCACTTCCTCTGCTATTGTTCTGCGGATCAACGATCCCGCCGTATCTGATTCACCAGGACGGTCTCTCTTGCAACCGGCCCCCTTCAAAGACTGGCACTAAAGTAATTCTCCTGCATATCCCTGTCAACAGGGAGTCGGGGATGGGCAAAGAAAAAAATTTCCTTCCCTGCTCTCGTGCCCTTTTCGGCCGGCTCCTGCTGTGACGCGAAAGAGAGAGCAGAGATATCACTTTCCCGGCGGCGGCCGGCATCTTTTGCAGTCCTCATTCGGCCGGTGCTCTCCCCTGCCAACGGCCATCTTGTTGTTCCCGCCGTTTTCTGGTATAGATAGCCTTCATTTTCCGATCCGCAGCATTCCTTCCACACCGTATCTCGCGGTCCCAAATTTGACAGACAGGCTTTCATGATAGGCATCTTTGATTCAGGCATCGGCGGGATGACCGTCGCCAGGGCCGTCGAGCAGCTCCTGCCCGCCCACTCCATCCTCTATCTCGGCGATATCGCCAGGACTCCGTACGGCACCAAGAGCCCGGAGACCATCATCGAGTACTCCCTGCGCAATACCGAGTTCCTGCTGGAGAGGGGTTCGAAGCTGATCGTCATCGCCTGCAACACTGCCTCAAGCGTCGCCACGGAACGCCTGCGCCGGGAATTCAAGGTGCCGATCATCGAAGTGATCACCCCGGCCGTGCAGGAGGTCCTCGCCCGTACCCGCACCGGCCGGATCGGCGTCATCGGCACCAGGGCGACGATCCGCAGCAACATCTACGAGCGGACCATCACCGAGATGGTGCCGGAATACAAGGTCTTTTCCCAGGCCTGCCCGCTCCTCGTACCACTGGTCGAGGAAGGCTGGATCAACAAGCGGGAGACCAAGATGATCCTTCGCCGCTATCTCCACCCCTTCGCCAACCGGCAGATTGACACCCTGGTCCTCGGCTGCACTCATTATCCGCTGCTCAAGGACCTGATCCAACCGCGCATCGGCAGACGGGTGACCCTCGTCGACTCGTCGATCGAGACGGCGCGCTATCTCGAAAAATTCCTTGCCGAAAATCCGCAGCTGGTCACCAGGGTCGCAGAGCGGCCGGCCAGGCACCAGTACTTCGTCACCGACCTGACCGAATCGGCGCAGCAGGTCGCCGCCAAGATCTTCAAACGCCCCGTGGAACTCAAACTCGTATGAACCTCCTCTCCCTCCCTCGACTGCTGACCCTTTCCCTGCTTATTCTCGCCGCTCTCATGCTGCTGCCGGCGAACAACGGAGCGGCGGCCGAAGACTCTCCCGAGGCCCCCGGCGCCGTCGCGGCAAGGCTGCAGACCCGCTATGACGCCATGCAGAGCCTCTCCTTCTCCTTTGCCCAGGCCACCGAGGGACAGATGACAGGGCGGCCGCGTAAGGGCAGCGGCACCGCCTATTTCCTCAAGACCGGCGGCCTGAAACGGATGCGCTGGAATTACGACAGTCCGGAAGAACAGGTCCTGGTCAGCGACGGCACGACCTTTTCCATGTACTTCTCGAACCTGCAGCAGATGATCATATCGCCTGCCGAGGCGATCGAAGAGGATATGACCTACTCCTTTTTCACCGGTTCGGGCAAGCTGAGCGAAGATTTTTCGATACTCGGCCCCAACAGGAACGTGGTCGGAGAGGAGGAGGACAAGGACCTGCGGATTATCCAGCTGGTGCCGAAATCGGCCGAATCGCAGGTACAGGATATCCACCTCTGGGTCACCGCCGATTCACTCATCCAGCGCATCGAGATCCGCGACCAGTTTGACACCCGCACGACCCTGACGTTAAGCGACATTCGCGAGAATTTCTTCGATACCGCCGACGAAAAGGCGGCAACCGAACTCTTCACTTTCAAGCCGCCGGAGGGCACCGAGATCATCCACCAGTAAAAATGCCCGCCGCCGACCCCTCCACACCCTTCAGGGCCACCCTGATCTCGATGCCATGGGCCATGTTCAACCGGCCGTCCCTGCAACTGGCCGCCCTCAAGGCCTATCTGGAACGGGAGATGGACGCAGAGATCACTACCTGCCATCCCTATCTCGACCTGGCCGCGGCCATCGGCTGCGACACTTACCGCCGGATTTCCGAGGCCGGTTGGGCCGGAGAGGCGCTCTTTGCCCCCCTGGTCTTCCCGGAGCGGCACCAGCAGGCAGCCAGGGTCTTTCGCCGGAGCCTTAAAAAAACCACCGGAGACCGGCAAATCCCCGATTTTGAGAACCTGGTCCGCAGCATCGATGAAACCTGTCGCCACTGGCTGGCCGGCCATGATTTCAGCAAATGCCGGCTGATCGGTTTTTCGGTCTGCTTCAACCAGCTGCTGCCGTCACTCTATCTTGCCGGCCTGATCGGCGAGAGGGGCAATGGGCCAGCGATCGTCTTCGGCGGCTCGTCCTGCGCCGGCAGGATCGGCCAATCCCTGCTCAGGCAATTCCCCCGCATCGATTATGTCATAGACGGCGAAGGGGAACGGCCGCTCCTCGGGCTGTGCGTCTATCTTGACGGACAGAGTGGCTCACTGCCGGAGCAGGTCGGCGGCAGGAACATGGTGCCGGCCGCCCCCTGCCCGCAGATTGAGGATCTCAACCTTCTGCCCCTACCCGACTTCGCCCCGTATTTTGCCCGGATGGCGACGCTGTTCCCCGCCCTGCCCTTCATCCCCGTCCTGCCGCTGGAGTTTTCCAGGGGCTGCTGGTGGAACCGCTGCGCCTTCTGCAATCTCAATCTGCAGTGGCAGGGCTACCGCCGCAAATGCGCGGAACGTCTTCATGCAGAGGTGGAGACGCTGGTGCGGCGGCATCAGTGCCTCGACTTCACCTTCACCGACAATGCCCTGCCGCAAGGCCAGGCCAACCTGTTCTTTAGGCGGCTCGGAGAATCTGTGGAGGACTGCCGCTTCTTTGCCGAAATCCGCGGCACAACCCGCCCCGAACAGCTTGAAACCTACAGCAAAGGCGGCCTGAAGACCATCCAGGTGGGCATCGAAGCCCTTTCGACCTCCCTGCTGCGGAAAATGGTCAAGGGCGTCACCGCCATCGAAAATATCGCGATGATGAAATTCAGCCTCGCCTGCGGCATCCGCCTCGAAGGCAATCTCATCCTGGCGTTTCCCGGCAGCACCGTGGAAGAAGTCAGGGAGACCATGGAACATCTCGATTTTGTCCTGCCTTTCCGGCCGCTCGCCACCGCCGTTTTTTTTCTCGGCCATGGCTCACCCGTGCATCGAAGTCCGGGCGATTACGGCATCAGCGGTGTCAGCCCGCACAAAAATAACCGAGCCCTCTTTCCTCCCGGGGTGCTCGACGGTCTGGAGATGCTGGCCATGGACTATCGTGGCGGCCAGACGGCCCAGCGGCATCTGTGGCGGCCGGTCATCGGCAAGATCGCCCTTTGGCGCAGGTTTCATGAAGGCAGGGGGGAAAGCGGTCAGCCGGCGCTCGGCTACAGGGATGGCGGCAGCTTCCTCATCATCCGCCAGGAACTGGCGGACGGCCCCCCTCTGCAGCACAGGTTGCGCGGTCTTTCCCGGGAGATCTATCTCTTCTGCGGCCGGATCAGGACAAAGGCCGAGGTCCTGCGGCAGTTTCCCCCTCTATCGACTGCGGACCTCGACCGCTTTCTCGCCGAACTGCGGCAAAAGCTCCTGCTGTTTCAAGAGGGCGAACAGGTCCTGGCCCTCGCCATCCATCAGTCATCACGGCAGACCAGGCAAGATCGCTGAAGTAGGAATTTTCACGCCTTCCCGTACCGACAACAAACAAGCCCGTCGGCACACTCTCATGCGGACAGCGGCCTTCATATCGGGTAAAATGACCCGGTTCAAGGCAGCAGCAGCAAAGCCGCGGCTTGCAGAACAGGCGACCGGCGACCTGCAACGGCACGTCACCGCCCGGCCAGGCCGGCCCGATGGCTCCGTGAAGAAAGCATACGGCCAGACAGAGAACTTCCACCACTCCCTTGCAGCACAGGATTTTCCTGGAGACAGCAGGAAAGAGGGATCAACACGAATCAACAGCACGAGACAGGATACGCAATGGACACCACAGACGACAGTTTTGAGGACCTCTTCCGCGCGGAAGACCAGAAAAAGATACGGCGGATAGCACCGGGACAGAAAATCACCGCGACCATCGTCGGCATCAGCGGCGAGTCGGTATTTCTCGATGTCGGCAGCAAGAGCGAAGGGGTGATGAACAGTGCCGAGATTACCGACAGTACGGGTCAGCCGACCAAGGCCGTCGGCGATACGGTTGAAGTCTATTATCTGAAGAGCCGGTCGGGGGAGAATCTCTTCACCCGCCGCCTGGGTTCGGCCTCGAATGCAGATCACCTTGAGGAGGCCTGGCGCAGTGCGATCCCGGTGGAGGGTTTTGTCAAAGAGGAAATCAAGGGCGGTTTCGAGATCACTCTCGGCGGTTCTATCCGCGCCTTCTGCCCCTATTCCCAGATCAGCCTGCGGCGAAGCAGCGATCCGGCCGGGGAATTTATCGGCGCCCATATGCCCTTCCGCATTACCCGCTTCGAGGAGGGCGGCAGGAATATCGTGGTCTCAGCCAGGGCCATCCAGGAAGAAGAACGGGCCGAACGCAGGGAACTCCTGAAGTCGACCCTGCAGGAAGGCCAGAGCGTCACAGGAACGATCACCTCGATCCGCGAATTCGGCGCCTTTGTCGACATCGGCGGGGTGGATGCCCTGATCCCCGTGTCGGAGATCGGCTGGAGCAGGGTTGAGAATATCGCCGAGTTTCTCAGTGTCGGTCAGGAAGTGCAGGCGGTGATCAAATCCATCGACTGGGACAAGGACAGGATCTCCGTGAGCCTGCGCGAGGCCATGGCCGATCCCTGGGAGAACGTCCAGCTCCAGTTCGCCGAAGGATCCAGCCATCGCGGCAGGGTCGCCCGGCTCACCCCGTTCGGCGCCTTTGTCACCCTCGCCCCCGGTATCGACGGCCTGATCCATATATCAAAACTCGGAGGCGGCCGCAGGATTCATCACCCGCGGGAGGTCCTCGAAGAGGGCCAGGATATTGAAATCAGGGTGGAGTCGATTGATATCGCGGCCCGCAAGATGAGTCTCGCCCCGGCCGATTATGTCTCGCCGGAAGCGGCCGGGGAAAACGATCAGCGTGAATACCGCAGTTATGTCGAGAAAAGCGGCAAGGATTCCGCGGCAGGCGGTACAGGCAGTCTCGGCGAGTTGCTGAAGGCCCGGCTGGCGGAAAAAAACAAGAGATAATCGCCGGGGAAGGGCAGCGGGGACCGGGACGGATGCCGTGCTCCGGTCCTGCTCACCCGGAGCTGTCGATCAGAGGCCCTCGGTCTGCCGGCGGGCCTCAAAGAGGATCACCGCCGCCGCCACCGAACTGTTGAGCGAATCGAGGGAACCGGCCATCGGGATGGATATCAGGATATCGCACTCCCTGCGGACCAGCGGGCGGATGCCCTGCCCTTCGCTGCCTACAACCACACAGGCGGGCAGATCGAAATCGGTGGCGTAGAGGGACTGGGCCTCCGGGTCCTTGACGGCGCCGAAGACCCAGGCCCCGGCCTCCTTGACCTTCTTCAAGGCGGCGACGAGGTTGGTGACCTGGCTGATGTCGATATGGGACACCGCCCCGGCCGAGGCCTTGGCGGCAGTGCCGCCGAGCGGTGCCGAGCGCTCGCGGGTCAGGATCACACCGACAGCCCCCGAGGCCAGGGCCGAACGGACGATCGCCCCGAGGTTGTGAGGATCCTGCAGCGAATCGCAGGCCACCAGACGCGGTTTTTCACCATTCCGCACCCGCTCGGCAAAGCGCTGCACCATCTCGTCAAAAGGCAGCAGGGCCGTCTGGCTGGTCCGTGCCAGCACCCCCTGGTGGCGGACCTCGCTTGCCCCCTCACCGGTGAGACGCAGCGACGGGACAAAAGTGACCTTGATGCCTTTTTGCCGGGCCAGTTCGATAATCTCTTCAAACCTGGCGCCGCGCCTCTCCTGCTGCAGGATGACCTCAGTCAGGCGCTCCGCTTCCTCGGCGAGGGCCTCAAGAACAGGATGCACCCCCCAGATCAAATCCTCGGACAGCCTGATTCTCTTTTCCCCGCCTGGAACCTGACCTTTCTTCTGGGCTCTCATTCGCTCAACACCAGATCTATGGGACCGCCCGACGGCAACCTGTGCGCCCTGGCCCGTTCGGCGAGAATAATGGCGGCGAGAAGGTCCACCGCCTCAGCAAATACGTCGTTGACAATCATATAGTCATACTCCCTGGCGGCCTGCATCTCGATGCGGGCGTTCTCCAGGCGGATTTTGATGCTCTCCTCGCTCTCCGTTCCCCTGCCCCGCAGCCGTCTTTCCAACTCGGACAGGCCGGGCGGGGCGATAAAGATATGCGAGGCCTCAAGTCCGCTGGCGGTGCGGATGATTTTCGCCCCCTGGACATCGATATCGAGGATGATATCGAGCCCCCGGCCGAGCTGCTCGAGAATGCCCTGCCTGCTCGTCCCGTAGTAGTTGTCGTGAACCTTGGCCCATTCGAGGAACATGCCCTTGCCGCGCATGTCGAGAAACGTGCGGTGGTCGACAAAATGATATTCGACCCCATCCCGTTCCCCCTGTCGCGGTTCCCTGGTCGTGTGGGATATCGAGAAAACCAGCCCGGCAACACGCCGTATGACCTGTCGCAGCAGGGTGGTCTTGCCGGTGCCCGACGGGGCGGATATGACAAAAAGCCGACCGTGCATCAGAGATCTCCCTGTTCGCCCTGTTTTTCGGCCGATGCCAGCTCAGCAAGGTGAACACTGGGCTGCATTGCAAGTATCCGCTGACTGATGGTATCCGGCTGCACCGAGGAAAGTATGATGTGATTCGAGTCCATCACCAGGATCGACCGCGTCCTCCGCCCCTCCGTCACGTCCACCAGCTTGCCCTCGGTTTTGGCAAGCTCCTTTAATTTTCGAGCCGGCGAAGAGCCGGTATTGATCACGGCTATTATCCTCTCAACCATGACGGTATTGCCGAATCCGATATTCAACAGCTGCATGCCGCTCTCCCTCTCTCAATCGCTTTCCGCCGGGGACATCTCTTTCGGGCAGGAAATATTGCTACTCGATATTCTGTATCTGCTCGCGCATCTTTTCAAGTTCACCCTTCAGTTCAACAGTCAGATGGGCAATACCGGCATCGTTTATTTTGGAGGCCAGCGTATTGACTTCCCTGAGAAATTCCTGAATCAGGAAATCGAGCTTCCGGCCGACCGCAACCTCTTCTTCAAGAAATGTGCGGATTTGCCCGATATGGCAACGGAGCCTGACAATCTCCTCGGTGACATCGGTCTTGTCGGCAAGGAGGGCCACCTCCTGGGCCAGACGGGAGGGGTCGAACTGGATCTGCCCGAGAAGCTTTGCAAGCCTTTCTTCCAGATTGTGCTGACGCTGCTGGAGAAGATCGGGAAGCGCCTGTTCAATACTGTCAACCGTCCCGGCGAATTGGCCGATCCGGGCAAAAAGATCCTCCTTTAGGATCTGGCCTTCCTGCAGCCGCATCTCGTCGCAGCGGTCCAGGGCCTCCCACACCACCTCTGCCAGTTGGCTCCAGACGACCTCGGGGTCCTCACTCTCCTGCTCACGGAGAAGCACGTCGGGATAGGAGGCAATCAGGGCCGGGCTGATCTGAGCAGGCAGCCCGAGGGCCGAGCTGATCTCACAGAGGGCCGTATAGTAGTTGCGGGCAAGCTCCAGATTCACCTTGACCTGCTGCAGGTCGGCCGCGCTGCCGCTGACATTGACGACCAGGTCGACCCGCCCCCGCTGATGCCGGGAAGAGATCAGCTTGCGAAGCGGCTCTTCAAACGAGGCACAGCCTTTCGGCAGCTTTACCTTCAAATCAAGGTAACGGTTATTGACACAGCGCAGTTCAGCCGTCCAGTTTTTCCCCGAGACCGTGTATTCCCCCCGGCCAAACCCGGTCATACTCTTGATTGACATAGTTACCTCAATACAGATCTCCAAAAAACAAAACGATGCAGGGGGCATCCCCCTGCATCGTTTTCATACCATGACGTACCCCGGCATGCCTGGCAGGCATGGACTGTTCTTACTTACCCATGCTCTTATTCAGCTGTTTGACTATCACATCGCTGATATCAATCGAGGGTTTGCTATAGATAACGCCATTTTTCGAATCGAGAATTGCGGTATAGCCGTTTTCCTGGCCGAATTTCACCACAACTCCTTCCAGGGCCTTGAGAATCGGTTCCAGCTCCTTATCCTGCAGCTGTTTCAATTGAAAACGCGCATCCTCGCTTTTGGCCTGCAGTTCACGTGCCTTTATCTGGTAGTCACGCATTTTAGCCGCTTTTGTCTCTTCACTCCAGGCTGAGCTTTTCTTCTCTATCTCTTGCTTAAGAGCAGCCAAGGCAGTCTCTTCGGGTTTGAACTTGCCCTGCAATTCCTTCATTTTTTCTTCGAAACGGACCTTGCCTGCTTTACCCGCTTCGCACTGGACGATGACTTTCTGAACATTCATGACACCGATCTTCATTTCGGCTGCCTTGACATCCTCAGCGAAATATCCAGCGAGCATGAAGAACATGCCAACAAGCAAAATTCTTTTCAACATCATTGTTTTCTCCACAATACAGATAGAGCTTCCCAGCCCGGATTCATACCTTGCAAAAATTATTCTACGATGACGAAATCATCACGCCTGTTCTGAGCCCAGGACATTTCATCCTCACCGTGCAGCAGAAGACGCTCTTCTCCGTAGCTGACAGTGGTAAGCTTGGCTTCATCCACACCAAGACCAAGGAGGGCTTTTTTGGCGCTCTGGGCACGTCTCTCACCAAGGGCCATATTATATTCGTTGGTGCCGCGTGGATCGCAGTTGCCCTCGATCCGAACATTCACTGCACCTTTGCTGATGAAATCGGCGTTAACCTGTACACGAGAGGTCTGATCCGCCTTGATCTCTGAAGAATCGAAATCAAAATAGACGGGGAGCATGCCCTCGGAGGTGCGACCCTCTGAGATGCCGGTGCCTTTAGAGTCCAGCGACTCTTCAGCGGTGACGGTATCAGTCTTCATTGCAGCATCCGTATCAGCCTTCTTTCCGCAGCCTGTCAGTGTCAGGATAGACACACACAGTAATGCGGGCACAACAACCTGTAATCTCTTCATCATGACCAAACCTCCTATAGTTCGATATGATATGGATAAAAAAAATGGCGGACAGCCCGAAATATACTACCTTGCGGTGAACACCACCGACAAGGCCCACTTTTTTATTAACTCGCTATATACAAAGAATAGCATCCAAAATTCAAGCACTATTTTCATCTGGAGCCGGTCTTCCGGAAAAAAAGAAGCTGTACTTCTCCGGCCATTGTCATACTATTACCCAATGAATCCGGACGTCACTTGCAAGGAGCGATATGTCTCCCTGCAGACGTTTTTGACTTTTATTTTTCGACAGGCAAGAACATATGATCGCAATGTCAGAGCAGCACACCGAACTCCTCCAGGAAAACCTGTTCGCCAGCAACGACTTCGGGACCTTTTTCGGCATCAGCCAGGAACGGTTCAACGAGGTCTGGGGTCGCCTCACCGACCCGTCGGGAAACTCGGTGGCCTATATCTCCATGGAAATCGGGGCCGATCCGGATGTCTACAGTCCGATCAGGGACGTACTTCGCGCAACCCCGGTCCACGGTGTCCAGGACAGCCGGGTACAGCATTTTGTCGACAAGTTTTTGCAAGGGCCGCAGAAGATTCCCAATTACAGCGGCGGCCTCGGCATCCTTGCCGGTGACACCTTAAAGAGCTATGCAGACTGTCATTTCCCGGTGGTTGCCGTCAGCCTGCTGTACCGGAAAGGCTATTTCTCCCAGTACGTCGACCAACGGCTCGGACAGATCTCAAAAAAGGTCGACTGGCGGCCGGAAGACATCCCGGGACTCTATCTCCTGCAGGATCCCGGCAACCCCGGCCACCCCCTGCAGCTTGAGATACCCTTCCTCAACGAATATGACCAGGAAACCGTCGCCACCGCGCAGGTATGGATGAAGATGGAGGTAAGCTGCGCTCTTGATTTCTTCATCCCGGAGATCCTGCTGGATTTTTACCGCCCGGAAAACCCGCTCCTCATCCGCGATGCCGTGGCCCAGCTCTACAATGCCGAATCTTCTATGATCAAGGCGATCCAGCGGCGCATGCTCGGCACCGGCATACTGCCAGCCCTGCGGGCGCTCGGCTTCGCCCCGAAGACCTTCCATCTCAACGAACAGCATGGCGTCGTCCTGGCACTACAGCTCATCGCTGAGGAGCTGATCGGCATCCTCAGACACATGGATCTCGAAAAGGCCACCAACAGGCAGATCTTCCAGGCGGCCGAAGCGGTCTCGCAGCAGCTTGTCTACACCATTCATACCCCGGTGAAGGCCGGGCATGACCGTTTCAACAAATCGCTTTATGCCGGCATCAGCCACAAATCCTGCCAGAGAATTCTCGAACTCCTGGCCCACGACGATGATAATCCGCATTCCTACAATTTTACCCACATGGCCATGCACGTCAATCGTTCGGCAAACAGCGTCAGCCGTCTGCACCGGGATGTAACCCACAGACAGTTCCCGCAGTTTGCCCACAAGATTTCCGCAATCACCAATGGCGTACACCATCTCACCTGGATCAGCGAAGAGCGGGCCAGGGTCTTTGACACCACCCCCCGGATCGCGGGCTGGCGCCGTAACCCTGGAGTCTTCGCCGGGGCTGATGAGCTGTTGACCGACAGCCGCTTCAGAGATCGGCTCAAAAAGGCCTGGCAGCGGGATTCAGAATCACTCATCAACTATGTCAACGAGATGCTGGTTCTCCACCGCAACCAGATGACAGTGACCTGGATAGATCCGCCGAACTACCTGTCAACCCGGGTCGCCGACAACATCAGGCTGCGCCCCGATGCCTTTACCGTCGGTTTTGCCCGGCGTTTTTCCACTTACAAGCGTGCCGACCTGATCTTTAATGATATCGACCGGCTCTGCCGGATCGCCTGCGACCATGACTGGCCGATCAACTTCCTCTTCGCCGGCAAGGCCCACCCGGCCGACGAACCCGGGAAAACGGTGATCAAGCACATCCTCGAGCATCAGGAGGAGCTGTATCGCAAGAGCAAGGGCCTGGTAAATCTGGTGTTCATCCCGAATTATGACATGCAGATCGCTAAACTCCTGGTGGCGGGCGTCCACTGCTGGCTCAACAGCCCCAAAAGGCCGCTCGAGGCCTCCGGGACCAGCGGTATGAAGGCGGCCATGAACGGCGTTCCCAACATCTCGATCATGGACGGCTGGTGGGTCGAGGGCTATCATGACGGGGCCACCGGCTGGAAGTTCGGCCATGAGGGCCCGATCGACACTGCCAGTCTCAGTGAATCGCGGGAGGAATTACTGTACGCTGAGGATTCCAGCTCGTTTTATCTCTTGTTGCCATTGATTCTCAACGCCTTTTATGACAAAGATACTCAAGGGGTCTTTCTTGACAAGGGGATCATGAACCTGCTCCTCAATATCCCCATATTCAACACCCACAGGATGGCCGCGGAATACCTGGAGCGTTACAATCTGGCTCTGCCGGCGGAGCAGGCTGCCGAAATGAAGGCATTCGCCCAACTTTACAGTAGTGATATTTAGTTTTTCAGTTTATATAACACAGTTCATCTATACAGCCAACCAATGCCCCCTGTCCCGACCCGGACCGGGTATCGTAAACATCCTGGAGACTTTCATGGCCAAAGTACACATCAGCGCAAACCGGGCAACAGACAAGACCATACGGGCGATCGACCGCAAGCGGGAACAGGAACGACGAAAAATGTTCCATCAGGCGAAAGAAAACGCAGAGGCCTTTGCCGCCAAACTTGTGCAGAGGCTCATTGACAAAGAAATTATCGAAACCACATCGGTGCAGCCCATCCGCGAGTGTTTTGAAGAACAACTCAGGCAGCTGAGTTACATCGATGATTTCGACCTGCAGATGAAGGTTGCACCGATACGCACCCTGGCCCAGGACCCGAATATTGTCAGCCTCTATCTCACCCAGTATATTGTCGAAGACCTGATCAATCACCCGGACATCCAGGATGTTTTCGGGGATGACCTGGACGTCTATCTGGCCGTCGACTCGGTCTTCAAGGTGCTCCGTTCGGCGTGATCCACCCGGATTCCATCCCTTCACTGGTCTTTGCAGATGCCCGCGGCACAATTGTAGATTACCCCCCCCTGAATATGGCCGGCATGAGTAATGGCCGGTTTTCCATGCCGTCTGCAGCTGATCTTATTCCGTTACCCAAGGGCAGCGAGCTGTTTGTCCTGCCCGGCCGCCTGCCGGTGGCTTGCGATCCCGAAACGACCGAACCCCTGCTCGTCGAGGACAATCCCTTCAAGCCCGGAGAAGCCGTCCAGGCGGTCGCAGCCTTCATGGCCCCGGCTCATACCTCGATTTTCACCAGCGCCTATCAGAGTACGGACAATGCTCCCCTTCTCCCTCTCTTTGCCTATACCGCCGTGGGCTGGAGCAGGGACCGCTTCTGGGTCGCCGCCTTCCGCAGCGATCTCGACAAGAGGCAGGACAGCGATCAGTACAAGCAGGCAACCGTCGAACGGAAAACGAGACGTCAGCTGCAGAAGCACCCCGACAACAGGCTCATCCAGCATCTCGGGAAATGTTGCCTGGTGTACGGTTGTCCGGCAGCCCGAAACTACTTCCTCGGGCGCTGGGAGGCCCCGCTACCCACCTCGCCAACCTGCAATTCCCGCTGCGTCGGCTGCATCTCACTGCAGCAATCAGGCTGCTGTCCCTCGACCCAGGAACGAATCTCATTTGTGCCAAGCCCGAAAGAAATCAGCCGGATGGCGATTGAACACCTGATTCGGGCCGAAAAACCCATCGTCAGTTTTGGTCAGGGCTGCGAAGGCGAACCCCTGCTGCAGGCCGAGGTCATCGCCAGGGCCATCCGCCTGATCAGGGCCGAAACCGACAAAGGCACGATCAATCTCAACTCCAACGCCAGCCTGCCGATTTCCCTGGAAAAACTGATAGAAGCCGGACTCGACAGCCTGCGGGTCAGCCTGAACTCCTCGCAAGAGCAGTACTATACCAGCTACTATCGCCCCAACGGCTACTCGTTTTCCGACGTATTGACCTCGATCCGCCTGATGAAAGATGCCGGCCGCTTTGTCTCGCTGAACTATTTCATTCTCCCCGGAGTAACGGATTCGCCGGGGGAGTATGACGCTCTCTGCAGCCTCCTCCTCTCCTGCCGGCCGGATTTCATCCAGCTTCGCAATCTCAACATGGATCCCGAATGGTATCTGCGGACAATCGCTTTCCCGGAAAATGAACCGGCACTGGGCATACGGCCATGGCTCAAGAGCCTGCAAAAAGAATTTCCGGCCCTGAAATTCGGCTATTTCAATCCCTTCCTCGGCAAAGAAGGACCCGCATCCAGCACTTGATCGCTCCACCAGATTTTTCGCTGAGCGGACAGGACCGATTCAGGATCTGCCTCCAATCCCCAGTTAATCGTTGACATCAACCATCGACAGCGCACTGCGGCTCGTCGCCGCAGTACCTGCAATTCCTGCGTTTTCGCTGCGATCCTGCCTTCGGAATTATCTCCTGATCTGGCGCGGATGAGCACCTTCATGCATATTTAATAATTTTTCCTTTGATTTATTTAAATTCTGAGATTATATCTTAACTAAGATGTTTTATCATTCATTCACCTCTCCTCTTCAACCAAGAGAATATATTATGGACCATCTCCCGAACATGCGATTGACCACACAACGACAGATTATCCTTGAAGAACTCGCCAAAGTCACCTCTCATCCAACAGCAAACGAGGTCTATGACATGGTGCGGAAACGCCTGCCCCGGATCGGCCTCGGTACTGTCTACCGGAACCTTGAGCTGATGGCCGACAGCGGCGTCATCCTCAAAATCGAGGTAGGAGGGACTCAGAAACGCTTCGACGCCACCATCTATCCCCACTACCACATCCGCTGCTCCACCTGCGGCAAGGTCGACGACATAGACATGCCGGTCCAGCTGCACATCAACGATGCGGCGGCAGCGGCCACGAATTATGAGATCCTCGGGCACCATATCGAGTTCTCAGGCCACTGTGCCGACTGCCGGCAGCAGAAAACCGATTCGTCGGTTAATTGACAGCAGCCGCCTGCCTGCACCAAAGAGTGCTCAGGCGCAATGAAGCACGAAAAAAGGGGATTGTGCCGAAAAGGCACAATCCCCTTTTTTTATTCAGGACGGATATCCCCGGTTCAGAAAAAGGATATCCGGCAGAATCGCCTTTTCCCCACCTTGACCAACATCTCGCCACAGCCCGGCACTTTGGCGGCCTGGTCAGCCACCTTTTCACCGTCAATGGACACGGCATTCTGCTGAATCATCCGCCGGCCATCGGAGGTTGAGGTGACAAGCCCGGCCTCAACCAGCAATTGCGGAATCCACATCTCGTCGGCTGCCGCCAGCCGGACCTCGGGAATATCGTCCGGCAGGCCGCCCTGTTGAAAGACCTTTTTGAAATTTTCTTCAGCCGCACGGGCAGCCTCGGGGGAATGGTATCTCGCCGTCAACTCACGCGCCAGCTGCTTCTTCACTTCCTTGGGATGGATCTCGCCCGCCATCATCCGCTCTTTCAACAGGCTGATCTCGGCAACGCTGAGGGCGCTGAGCAGGTCATAATAGCGGAACATCAGCTCATCGGACACCGACAGGATCTTGCCGTAGATGCTGTCCGCCGATTCGGTGATGCCGATATAGTTACCGAGGGACTTGCTCATCTTGTTGACCCCGTCAAGCCCCTCGAGCAGCGGCAGGGTGATCACAATCTGCGGCTCTTGTCCCCGTGAACGCTGGAGATCCCTGCCCATCAGCACGTTGAACAGCTGGTCGGTCCCGCCCAGTTCGACATCCGCCTCCAGCGCCACGGAATCGTAGCCCTGGATCAGCGGATAGAGGAACTCATGGATGGAGATCGGTTTGCCGGTTTCGAACCGGGTGCGAAAATCCTCACGCTCGAACATCCGGGCGACCGTCAGCTCCGAAGCCAGCCTGATCATGTCGTAGGAATCGAGCTTGCCCAGCCAGGTGCTGTTGAACACCACCTTCGTCTTTTCCGGATCGAGAATCTTGAAGACCTGTTCCTTGTAACTCTCGGCGTTCTCGGCCACCTGATCGACGGTCAGGGCCTTTCTCGTCTCGGACTTTCCGGTGGGGTCGCCGATCATACCGGTGAAATCACCGATCAGGAAAAAGACCTGATGCCCAAGATCCTGGAAATGTTTGAGTTTCTGCAGAAGGACGGTGTGTCCGAGATGAAGGTCGGGAGCGGTCGGGTCGAATCCGGCCTTGATCTTCAGGGGAATACCGGTACGGGCCGATCTCTCAAGCTTTTTGACCAGTTCATCGCGGGAGATGCAATCTACAACCCCCCGCTCTATCAAGGCAATCTGTTCATCTAGTGAAGGCATGGCGGAATCAGCGTCCTGAAATGAATTTAATCGGCTCATTGTGTCATCTTGCGTATTCGACGGCCCGGGTCTCCCTGATCACGGTAACCCGGATCTGGCCGGGATAGGTCAGCTGGCTTTCAATCGCCTTGGCGATATCCTGGCAGAGCAGGGTCGCCTCGTCGTCCTTGATCTTCTTTGAATCGACGATTATCCGCAGATCCCGTCCGGCCTGGATGGCATAGGATTTCTCGACGCCGGGAAACGAGTTGGCTATACCCTCCAGGTCCTCGAGGCGCTTGACATAGCTCTGCAGCATCTCCTTCCTGGCCCCGGGCCGGGCCCCGGACAGGGCATCGGCGGACTGCACGAGGATGTCGATGACGCTCTGCGGCGGCAGGTCCTCATGGTGCGCACCGATGGCATAGACGACTTCCTCCGGCTCGCCGTACTTCCTGGCCAGATCGCGGCCGATGATGGCGTGCGATCCCTCTACCTCGTGATCGACAGCCTTGCCGATATCGTGGAGCAGACCGGCTCGTTTCGCCATTTTCACGTCGACGCCGAGTTCCGATGCCATGATGCCGCAGAGAAAAGCCACCTCGAGGGAATGCTGCAGGACGTTCTGGCCGTAACTGGTCCGGTATTTCAGGCGGCCGAGTATGTTGATCAGTTCGACGTGGACACCATGCGCCCCGACATCGAAGGTGGCCTGTTCACCGGCCTCACGCATGGTAAGTTCGAGTTCCTTGGTAACCTTGGCCACCACCTCCTCGATGCGGCCGGGATGAATCCGGCCGTCACTGATCAACTGCAGGAGGGCCAGACGGGCAATCTCCCTTCGCACCGGATTGAAGCCGGAGAGGATGACTGCCTCAGGCGTATCGTCGATGATGATGTCGATCCCGGTCGCGGCTTCGATAGCCCGGATATTCCGGCCCTCACGGCCGATAATCCGTCCCTTCATCTCGTCATTGGGCAGAGGAACCATCGACACGGTCTTGTCGGCGACATAGTCCCCGGCGTACCTGGAAATCGCCAGGGCGAGGATGTTCTTGCCCTTCCTGTCGGCCTCCATCTTCATCTCGTTTTCAATGCGGGCGAGACGTTTGGCGGCATCCATCCGGGCCTCGCTCTCCAGCGATTCCATCAGCATCTTCTTGGCGTCTTCCTGGCTGATCCCGGCGATCCTTGCCATCTCATATCGTTGCTTGCCGAGCAGGTGATCGACCTCTTTGTGCTTGGTCTCGATTTCAATCTCTTTCTGCCTGAGTTTCTTCTCTCCTGCAAGCAGTTCAGCATACTTGGCATCGTAACTGTCCCACTCGCCTTTCAGGGTCTCACGTTTTTTGTTGAGCTGCCGCATCTCATCCTTCAGCTCGTCCCGCTCGGCCTTGAGCTCTTTCTCCAGAGCCTGTTTGACCAGGTAGGCCTCCTCCTTGCTCTGCAGCAGGGCCTCTTTCTTCAGCTGTTCGGCCTCGATTATGGCATTTTCGATGATCTGCTTGCTCTGGGCCCTGATATTGCTGTGCTGCCCCTCGACAAAGCGTTTTCTCAAATAGAAACCGACAGCGAATCCTGCAAGGATGCCGAGACAGACGAAGACAACGGGATGATAAAGTATGCCCATGGAAATACATTCCTTTTTGTGGGAACAATCGACAAGGCAGGAGGAGATATACGGAAGGGAACCGAATGGAGGAAGAATTCAGGGAAGGGAAGTTGCGAAGCTACCCGGCAGTTCAGGCTTTTCCGCGCGGATCTGCGGATATTTCAGCCGTCATGCGCTGCAAGAACCACCAACTCACCGCATCGCCTTTGCCCCGGATCATCCAGACCTTGCACCAGCGGCGGCAGCCTGTATCGAGAAACATCTCAGGAACGACACTTTTGAGCGAGGGTTCTTCCGGGTCGCGCCCACACAGACAATTTTTCTAGACGACTGCCGGCAATGCTATCGCCTGGCGGCCCAGAAGAAACCTCGAACACCAGGGCGGGCGATCGCAGCCCTTGACTCCGGATGTCCAAGAAATCGCCTGTGTGCACGACCTCCCCCCATCAGAAACATCCAAAAAAAACGGGATGACGGCTTCATGTATCCGCCGCAAGTATGCCGGTACATGAAAAAATATTGTAAAAAGCAACTCTGCTTCCCGATTCCAGTTAATTCCGCTTCTCAGCATCTCTGCTGTCAATCTTCATTTTCCGGATATCAGAAAAATCGAGAGGTTACGACACCCCCGTCTTATCTCTGGACGTCCGGATATATCAACACAGGATGGTTTCATCCTGACTGAAAAAAATTCCCCACACTGCCGTGTCCACAGGACAGTTAAACCTAATAAATTAGGTGGGCAGCCTCATAATACCTCAGGAAAATTCGCGAACGATTTCCCTTCTGATACCAGCGGAGGTACCCTTTTTAAGAGAGTTGGCTCAACACACACTGCAGATCACCAACAGCGCAGGGAAAAGACCTTTCTTCCATGTCGTCTCGACACGGAACTCAACGTAAAATTTTATACTTCAGTGTACTGTACTTCTCAGTGCTTCATTCCTACTGGTTCAGTATAGCAGACTTTTCGACAAACGAAAACATTTTCTGGCAGACCGAGCTATTCCGAAAAAAGTCGAGATCTTATCTGTTCATTCAGGAGCCCGAGCCGCTCTTCGGCATCGTTCCTGTAACTCTCGAATTCCTGCTCCAGTTTCACATACCGCGAAGCGATATTGAGACATGCCAGAATGGCCACCTTGCTTACCGGCAAGGACCCCTGCGGACCGCTGATATTCTCCTCGATCAGGTTTTTCACCAGCGAGAAAACGGTCTCGAGTTCAGCCTCCGAGGCGCCGGTATAAAAGGCGTATTCCTGCCCGAGAAGTTTGAATCGGACTAATCTTTCCAGTTCGGACATTAATCCAGCCCCATCTGCTTACCACCTCAAGGGATCAGCCCCATGGCCTCACGCCTCAGTCGTTTTCAGCAGCCTTCGGGCCTCCCACTTCATAGGAGAACAGGCTTCCCTGCACACGCCCATCGCTGTTCTCATCGGCTGCCGAGTCTCCGACCGCACCCGCTCCGCTCTTCTCCCACTCTTCAATCTGCAGGATGATGCCGCCGACCCGATTGCTGACCTCGTTCCTCTCCGACTCCAACTGGGCCAGACTGTCACGCAGATCTTCAATTATTTCTTCCCGTTCCTGTACGTCCTGGGTAAGTCTGGCATTGTCCTCCTTGAGCACATTGTACCGTGCCAGCAGACTGTTGACAAAATTCTCCAGGCGCCCAAGTTCACTTTCCTTCTTCATATTTTTTGCTCCTTTGGCTTTTGGCTGATCGATAAAATTAACTGAAGTTGACTATACCATGCACTGTATTCTCCGCAAGATATTCCATTACTTCTCCTGTTTTGCCTTATCGCCCCGGATACGGCATCCATTGGCCATAATGCAGTTCTATATACGGGTATAGTGCCAGGAAAGGGGTGTGGCGTTCTCATAGGGCATATAGCCATGAAAGACCCTCGGGTCATCATCGAATACCAGCGGCAGGAAAAACCTGTCGCCCTCCCACATCGGCAGCGTGTCGAGGCGGTCGATATCGACCCAGAGAAGTTCGCCTTCATCATTGGCGGCCCATGGTTTCCCCTCGAAGGCGTCAATCCGGAAGATAAAGCCGAACCAGTCCTCCCCCTGGGGGCCGAAACCCGTCCAGTTGATCGTCCCCCGCAACACCGTCTTTACACAGATAATTCCCGCCTCTTCATAGATTTCCCGGGCCAGGCACTGGTAGATATCCTCAGCCGGTTCCATCTTGCCGCCCAGTCCGTTGTATTTTCCGAGGTGCTGATCGGTCTCCCGGCGATTTCTGTGGACGAGGAGGGTCTGTCTGCGGTCGGGTGAAAGGATATAGCCGAGTGAGGCCATTATCGGAGTGTACATTGGTACTCCTGGTATCTTGTGATTTTCTTTCAGCCTTTTCGACAGGAAATATATACGAAAACCTTTCCGATCCGCCAGCAGTTATGCTATATAATTATAAACGATAATTTTTTCTTTGGGATATCCGGTATGAACACACCCGCAACAGCAGTCCACCCCTCTCTCCTGCGCCACTCCCGGACCGCTGCCGTACTCTTCATCTTCCTGCTGTCCCTCCTCCCGCAAACCGCCCTCTCTGCCGCCGCAAACCCGGACTTCCCGCTGTACCCGGCGATCAGGGACAATGTCCGGTTCTGGAAGGATGTCTATACCAAACATTCCCTCAGCACCGCCGTCATCCATGACAAGAACGATCTGTCGGTCATCTACGAAGTGGTACGGATCCACGATGAACGCCTGCCCGGGGCAAAAAAGGGCAACAAGGAACTGCTCGACCGCAAAAAAGCCCGCTATGCCGCCATCCTCAAGAAACTCTCACGCTCCGCCCCCGCAACCGGCGAAGAACGACGCATAGCCGCCTTGTTTTCCGGCCGCAACCCCTCCCGAAGGATGGCTCTGGCGGCGGAATCCATCCGGGCACAGACCGGCCAGAAGGAACGCTTCACCGAGGGCGTCGTCCGTTCCGGCGCCTATATGGCCGCCATCAAGCAGATCTTCCGTTCCTATAACCTGCCCGAGGATCTCGCCTATCTGCCCCATGTCGAGTCGTCCTTCAACACCAAGGCCTACAGCAAGCTCGGCGCCTCCGGAATCTGGCAGTTCACCTACAGCACCGGCAAAAATTACCTCTATATCGACCAGGCCGTCGACGAACGCGGTGACCCCATCGCCGCGGCCCACGCAGCGGCCAAGTACCTCAAAAACAGCTATAATCATCTCGGCACCTGGCCCCTGGCCCTGACCTCCTACAATTACGGAACGGCAGGAATGAAACGGGCCCTGCAGGAAAAAGGCTCTTATGAGAGAATTTTCCGCGAATACGACAAGGGCCATTTCAAGTTTGCTTCCCGCAATTTTTATTCCGAGTTCCTTGCCGCCCTGGAAAGCGCCAAGGAAATGGATAGAAATCCTTCCATCAGGCTCGATCGGCCGGTGCCGACCCGGACGGTCACCCTGAAAAACAAGACAGGCATCCATCAAATCAGCAATCGGTTCGGCGTCTCCAGCAAGACCCTGGAGTGCCTCAACCCCGCACTCAGGCCGTCGGTATTCTCCGGACAACAGCATATCCCCAAGGGATACGTCCTGCATCTGCCGGCCCCGGCCGGAAAGGCGCAAACGACAATCGCCGCCAGCCGGAATACTGCTGCCAAAAAGACCGGGAATCTCGTCCACCGGGTGAAAAAAGGTGATACGCTCTCCGCCCTGGCCCGGAAATTCGGTGTTTCTCCCTTGGCCCTGACCAAGGCCAACGGTATCGATAACGGCATCATTCGTATCGGGCAGGTTCTGCAGGTCCCCAAACTGCCGGCAAAAATGGCCTCCCGCGTCACTATCTCGCCATCTCCAGGGGCAATCAAGAAAATCAGGAAAGAGACTGGCGGGGTATCCGGGAAACCAACCGCCAGCCTCAACGTATACAGGAGTACCATCCATAATGGCAAACGGTACGGGAAGATACAGGTTCAACCGGGAGAGTCTCTGCAGCTCCTGGCGCAATGGACCGCCACCCCCCCGACTGTCCTGCAGCAACTGAACCGTCCTGCAGAGCAAGGGACGGTGCATCCCGGCCGGCACCTGGTCCTGGTCTTCGACAAGGTTTCCATTGGAAACTTCCAGAAACGCCGGCTGCAGTTTCACCAGCAGGGTGGCAAGGACAAATTGTCCGCCCGTTCGTCAGCAGACGGAAAAGGCGACCCGGTCGCCTCGTCCGATAGAGATCGGGAAACCCCGCACAGGTTGCCGCTCTGATTTCTGCAGATCAGACTGGAAGAGATCATCCGCTTGAAATCTCTCATGAGACCGTTTATTCCGATCGCCGAACCGGCCTGACCCCATTCCACATCAAGATGAGAACACGACGGCCGGCGAACAGCGGCGTGACAGTACATGCAGGTGCGGCGAAGAGCCGTCAATGGCAGCCGATGCAGTTCCCCCCTTCAAGGGGAACAAAGCGGAGGCCTGATCTGCTAATGCCGGAAGGCCTCCATCCCGGTCAGCGCTCACCTGCCCGAACACCCAAGATCCAGGAAAAAATCGTATGGATATTTCACAAACCATCGCAGAACTGAAAAAAAGACCGGAATTCCAAGACAATGTCGGCATGATCCTGATCCATAACGGCGTCGTCCGCAACTGGTCGAGAAACGACAAATCGCTCGTCACCGCCCTCGAAGTCAGGCCCGATCTCGACAAAATCGAAGCGCTCCGGCAGGAATATCTCCAGCGCCAGGGCATCTTCGAGATCATCATCGAGGCCTGTGCCGGCATCTTCAGCCCCGGTGACGACTTGCTCTTCATCATCGTCGCAGGGGACATCCGCGAAAACATCAAACCCGTTCTGGCTGAACTTCTTGATCGGGTCAAGAGCGAGGCGATCGGCAAAAGAGAAATCAAGTCCAGCTGAACGCAACCTCGCCCAAGGAGCGCCATGAGTGCTGCCAGGAAGATCATCACCGGACTCAACGACCTCCGGGTATTTCCCCATGCGGTCACGAGGCTGACGGCCAAGGAAATTTTCGTCCTCAACGGTGATGGTATCTGCGGTCAGGGGGGCAACTGATGGCGGAAAGCGAAAACTCCTTGGACACGGTCCGGGCACTCGCCGACGAGACTGCGGAATTGCTGATATACCTGCAGGAAACCCTGCCTTCGCTGCATTCCTGGGGGATCGCCCGGGGAGAGGCGGCAGCCCCTGTCCCCTCTTCACCTGTTTTTCCCCGGCAGATTATTGAAGAAGTCCTGGCAGCACCTCCTGCCCCGGCCTATTCGCCCGTTCCCCGCCCCCTCTCCATCCCCGGCTACCTTGCCGTTGACCTGCCGGATCATGGCCTCACCCTCCTCTTTACCCGGAAACTCCGGGACTCCTGCGGTGCAGAAACCTCTTTGCTGATCAGCCTGGCCGTCGACCTGTTCTTCAGCCGGAAAGCGCAGCAGAATGCCATGAAAAAACTGACGATCCAGAAAAAACAGTACGACCGGAAATACCAGCTCCTGGAAACCGGGTATCGGGAAATACTCGAGGATACCCAGCGGAACTACAAGATCATCCAGGAGCAGCAGGAGAATTACTCCAAGGCCCTGCAGTCCGAGTTCATCAAACAGACACGGGAGCTGCGCCAGTCAAAGCTTGCCGCCGAGGCTGCCAACGTCGCCAAAAGCGGGTTCCTGGCGGCGATGAGCCACGAGATCCGCACGCCGATGAACGGGGTCGTCGGTTTCACCGACATGCTCCTGGCCACCGACCTTGACGAGGAACAGCTCGACAGCGCCATGACCATCAAGCGCAGCGGCGAGGCCCTGCTTGCCCTGATCAACGATATCCTCGATTTCTCCAAAGTCGAGGCAGGTCAGATGACCCTCGAGCAGATCGACTTCGATCCCGAGATCACCGCCCATGATGTCTGTGATCTTATCAGACCCCGGATCACCGGCAAGCCGATAGAAGTCCTCTGCCGCATTGACAACGCCCTGCCGGCAAACGTAACGGGAGATCCCGGCAGGTTTCGCCAAGTGCTCGTCAATCTCCTCGGCAATGCCGCGAAATTCATCGAAAAAGGAGAACTTGAACTGAGCATCGAGGTCGCCGATGAAACAGCCGGTACCATTACCCTGCACTGCAGGATCCGCGACACCGGCATCGGCCTGCCCGAATCGAAATTCGAGACGATCTTCGAGGCCTTTCACCAGGCGGACGGCTCGACCACCCGCAAATTCGGCGGCACCGGTCTAGGTCTGTTCATTTCCCGCAGGATCGCCGGCCTCATGAAAGGCGATGTCTGGGTCGAAAGCACCATCGGGATCGGCACGACCTTTCATTTCACGGCGGTCATGAACAAGGCGGCCCGGCCCCAGGCCCGTCTGGATCGCCTGGAAAACCTGCAGGGGATCAGGGTCCTGGTGGTCGACGACAACCGGGCCAACAACGAAATACTGAGCAATATCCTGGTGACAAACGGAATCTCCGTCACCACCCAGCTCGATGGCAGCCATGTCATCGAAATCCTCAGGACGGCGGAAAATGCCGGCCGACCCTACAGCCTTGCCATTCTCGACCTGCAGATGCCCTTTATCTCCGGTTTCGATCTGGCCGCTGCAATCCGCACAGCCGATCTCGCCAATCCTCAGCTCCCCCTGCTCGCCTACACCTCTTCAGCGGAGAAGATCGCCGCCAGGTGCAGGGATGCAGGCTTCAGCGCATTCCTGACTAAACCGGCCCGCCGCAATATCCTCCTGCGGACGCTCTCCAGGATGCTCGGCAACCAGGCGATAGCCGAACAGCTCGCAGCCGAAACAAGGCTGGTCACCCAGTACTCGGTGCGGGAGGACATCAAGCACTCCGTCCGTCTGCTCCTGGCCGAGGACAATCCGGTCAACCGGAAACTCGTGGTGATGATGCTGAAAAAGGCCGGATACAGCGTCCAGGTGGTCGGCAACGGCAGGGAGGCAGTTGAAGTCTTCAGCAGGGATCCGGCAGGTTTCGACACCATCCTGATGGATATCCAGATGCCGGAAATGGACGGCCTTGAGGCGACCCGGCAGATCCGCGGCAGGGGCTTCACCGAGATCCCGATCATCGCCATGACCGCCAACGCCATGAAAGGCGACCGGGAAATATGCCTTGAGGCCGGCATGAACGACTACATCAGCAAACCGGTGAAGCGGGAAATCGTCTTTTCGATCCTCGAAAAATGGCTGTATAACAGAAATTGACGATAACAGAAACGGCATGCGCCACCTTCGACCGCAATCACATTCCGCTTTTCTGCACTGGCTCGATCAGGCCCGGCCGGGCCAACCGCGGCCGGTAGAATGGCTCCGTGTCCTCCTCCGCATTGTCATCATCACTGTCCGGGAATTCCGCAAAAACGACCTGTCGCTGCGGGCGGACGCCCTGACCTTCACCATCCTCCTGTCGCTGGTGCCCATCCTGGCGATGAGCACCGCCGTGGTCAAGGGGTTGGGGGGAGACAACCACCTCAGGCAGGCCGCCTACAGCTATATCGCCGCCCTTGAAGAGGAGGCCGCCCAGGGCGAGCAGGGCGGCACTGCGACAGCCCCCGAGACCCTCACGGGTCACCTGCGTTCAGCGGCCGATGCGGTCTTCGACTACGTCGACCAGACAAATTTCGCAACCCTCGGCGGCGTCGGCAGCCTTGCCCTTTTCCTCTCGGTCATGCTGGTGCTGAGCCACATCGAGACGGCGATGAACATCATCTGGCAGGTCAGGGCCGGCCGTTCGTTCAGCCGCAAGATCTCCGACTATATCACCCTCCTGGTGCTGATGCCCCTTGCCATCAACATCGGCTTCGCCGGCAGCGCCTTTCTCAAGAACCCGACCCTCTCCGCCAAGCTGAAGGCCCTGATTCCCTTCCTGTGGCTGGAGCTGCTGCTGATGAAGATGGTCCCGGTCGTCCTGATCGCCCTCGCCCTCTTCGTTATCTACCTCTTCTTCCCGAACACCCGGGTCAAATCGCTGCCCGCCTTCAGCGGGGCCATGCTCGCCGCCATCCTCTGGTTCGTCGTGCAGAACCTCTGTATCTCCCTGCAGATCGGGGTTTCGAGATACAATGCCATCTACGGCTCCTTCGCCACCCTGCCGCTCCTGCTGATCTGGATATACTTCGTCTGGATCTTCGTCCTCGCCGGCGCCCAGTTTGCCTGGGCCGTACAAAACCGTAGGCAGGTCGGGATCGTCCACTCCTCGGCAACACCTTCGCAGAAGCTCGACTCTACCTTCGCGGTCATGATCGAGACGCAGCGGGCTTTCGCGGAGCAGACCCCGCTGACCATCGACGGCCTGCCGGAGGTCCTCAGCGGTCATGACGCCCGGGACATCGAGGAGGCCGCCGCCAGGCTACTGAAGGCCGGACTGCTGCATGTCTCGAGCTCCGGCGGCCGGCTCCTGCCGGGGGCCCCGGCCGAGAGGATCAGCCCGGCCCGCCTCGTCGCCCTGGTCCTCGAGGAAGATGCTGCCGACCTGCCCCGGGCCTCCACTCCGCCCGCGGCCGGGCCGCCGGCCACCGGCCCCGCCGGGAAGCAGTCGGATTCCCCCTGAGACCGGCGGGCAGCATCGGGCGGGATAAAAGAAAAGGGCCGGGGACAAAGGCTATGCCCTCGTCCCCGACCCCTCTTGCCGATCTCACTGTTGCGGGTGTCCTTACGACGGCTTATGCCCGTCTTGCCGTTAGGCTGATAAGAAATTCCGACCCCACCCCTTCCTGGCTGCGGACCTCGATCGTACCGCCATGGGCCTGGACGATATGCTTGACGATCGCCAGGCCCAGGCCGGTGCCGCCCACCGCCCTGCTCCTTGCCTTGTCGCTCCGGTAGAATCGTTCGAAGAGCCGCGGCAGGTGCTCTTGGGCAATGCCGCAGCCGGTGTCTCTGACGGATATCGTCACCCTGGTCCCGGCGCTCTGTCCCTGCAGGCTGGTCGAGAGCGTGACGCTGTCGTCCCCGCGGCTGTACTTAATGGCATTGACCAGGAGATTGACGATCGCCTGTTCGAGCAGGGTATCGTTCATGGTCACCAGGGTATCCTCCGGACAGTCCACGACAATGGCGATCCCTTCCTTGTCCGCCTCGATCTTGCATATCTGGGCCGCCGCCTCGAGGACCATGCGGAGCGATCCTTCCTTCATGACGATTTCACCCACTTTTGATTCCTGCTCGATCCGTGAGAGGGCCAGCAGATCGTCGATGATCGCGTTTAAGCGCTCGGACTGACGGAGGACGATCTGCAGAAAATTGATCGCATCCTCGCGGTTGTCGAGAGCCCCGTCCAGGAGGGTCTCGACATAGCCGCGGATTGAGGTGATCGGCGTCCGCAACTCGTGTGAGACATTGGCCACGAAATCCCGGCGGATGGTCTCCAGCCGCCGCAGCTTGGTCACGTCATGCATGACCACCAGGGCCCCGACCCCTTTAGCCTTGCCGTCATGCAGGCTGACCACGCGGAGTTGCAGGAATATTTCCCCCAGCCGGTCCGGCAGGACGATTTCATCTTCGACCGCTTCGCCTGTCGCCAGGACACGGCCGATCTGCTTCTGCAGATCGAGGTTGCGGACCACGGCCTGGACGTATTTTCCCTGCGCCGATTTCCGGTCAACCCCGAGCAGTCGGGCGGCCGCGGCGTTGATGCTGATCACCCTCTCGTCCAGGTCAACGGCGATCACCGATTCAACCATACTGGAAAAGACGGTGTCGAGCTGGTTCCGGTGGGTCTCGATGGCCTTGATCTTGTCGGCCAGCATCTCCGCCATCCTATCCATCGAAAAGGCCAGGGTGGTGACTTCGAGCGAGGAGGAATGCGGCAGGCGGGGCAGCATCTTCTGGCTGAAATCCCCCCTGGCGAAGGCCTCTGCGTTCTTCTTCATCTCCTCCAGCGGCCGGCTGATATTTCTCGAGATGAGCAGGGTGACCGCCGCCGCCGCCAGAATAACCGCGATCGAGCCGAGGGCGATGCGCTTCTGGATCCCCCTGAGGGCTTGATCGATGGCCGTAACCGGCACCGCCATGCGCAGGACCGCCGCGATTTCACCGATCCCGTTCTCCGCCGGCTCGCCATGGTGTACCGGGATCGCCACATAGAGCATCGATTCATTCAGAGTCTTGCTGTAGCGCAGCGACCGGCCCCTCTTCCCGTCGAAGCCCGCTACGATTTCCGGCCGTTTCAAGTGGTTTTCCATGGAATCAGGCCGTTCGCTGGAATCGGCCAGGACCTTGCCGTCCGGGGCAATGACGGTGATCCGGGTCGCCGCCTCCCGGCCCACGCGGACACAGAAAGAGCGAAGTTCCGGAGTGTCGGCCAGCAGTTTTCCGACCCTGCTCCTGATCAAACTTGCCTGGGCGTTGAGATCAGCTTCGGCATTATCCAGGTAAAACCCGTGCAGCGAGGTTGAGGCATACCAGGTGACAGCGATGATCGCCACCAGCAGGATCACCAGGTTTGCCGGGAATATCTGCCAAATAAGTTTTTTATGCAGCATTACACGCTCACTCGCCTCCATCCCATGTTGATTTAAAGCGATAACCGATTCCCCGCACCGTCTCGATCGCCTCCCCGGCCTCCCCCAGTTTTTTGCGCAGGCCGAAGATCTGCACGTCCATGGCCCGCGGGGTGACGAGGAAATCGTAGCCGCGAACGGAATCGATGATCTGTTGTCGGGTAAAGACCCAGCCGGGTTTTCCGGCCAGAAGCGAAAGGATGCCGAATTCGGTCATCGTCAAGTGCAGCTGTTCGCCCTTGAGGCGGACTTCATGCCGTCCCTTGTCGATTTCGAGGCCGGCCGCGACAATCACCTGCCTCTTCGCTTCCCCGTCATCCTCCTCCTGCTCCCGGCTGCGCCTGAGCACCGCCTTGACCCTGGCGACCAGTACCTTCGGGCTGAAGGGTTTGGGGATATAGTCGTCGGCACCGGATTCAAGGCCGGTCACCACATCCTCTTCCTCGCCTTTGGCGGTGAGCATGATAATCGGAATAGTGCTGCGGCCCTTCGTTTCATCCTTCCTCACGGCAGCGCAGACCTCGGTGCCGCTCATCCCCGGCAGCATCAGATCAAGGAGGATGCCGTCGATCTCCTCCCGCTCCAGGCAGGCCAGCGCTTCTTCACCGGAGTCGGCGCAGGTGACATGAAAACCGGCCTTGATCAGGTTATAGCTGACCAGCTGCTGGATATCCGCCTCATCTTCAACGATGAGGATATGTTGTTTTGCCTGTTGTTTTGCCATTGCCGTTTTGTTTTCATCCTCGCTGCATTTTCTCCACACTCTCCCGCGACATTCGCGGTCGGAATATATTCAACGCTGCAGTCAGCGAATCAATTCTGCAGCGCCTGTGCCCTTATCGCCTTCAACTGTGCTGTATTTCCCTCCCGCCTGCAAGTCCAATTCAGGTCCTTAATCGTATCCTAACAAAGTTCTAACCGGCATAAAATATAAAGCCTTTACCTTGTTGGCACAGACAAGGAACACCACGTGAAATACACGGTCAGAACAGGAACCAGCAAAGGGACGACAGAGACATGGTAACCCATTACACCTTTCATCACGAATTGATCAATCTCAACAAGAAACTCCTCAAAATGAGTGCCATGGTCGAGGACCGCGTCCGTAAGGCGGTGACGGTCATCAAGACCCGCGACCAGGACCTCATCCAGTCCTTGATCATGTCCGACTATGAAGTTGATGAGATGGAGGTGGAGGTGGAAGAGGACTGCCTGAAGATCCTCGCCCTGCACCAACCGGTGGCCAGCGATCTCCGCTTTATCATCACCGTGATCAAGGTCAACAGCGAAATCGAGCGGATCGCCGACATCGCCGTCAATATCGCCATGCGGGTGCAGGGAATCGCCAACAGCAAACACAAGGTCCCATCCGCCTTCGATTACAGTTTTATGTCGGAAAAGGTCATCACCATGCTGAAGATGAGTCTCGACGCCCTGGTCAACCGCGATCCTGCGATGGCCCGCCAGGTGTTCCACATTGACGATGAAGTGGACGCCATCCGCAATACCGCCTACGAAAAGGTCAAGGATATGATCCGCAAGTACCCGGAACATCCCGGCCAGTTGATCAACACCTATCTCCTCGCCCGTCATCTCGAACGGATCGGCGACAGGGCCACCAATATCGCCGAGGAAGTGATTTATCTGGTCGAGGGATCGATCGTCCGCTGCCCTTGAACCGTTTTTATCTCCACCGGATTTGAAACCGTGCCGGATCCACGAGTATTGAGCTGATACCTATGGTCTACACCTACCTCTTTTTCACCATCCTGCTGCTCGGTGTATGTGCCTATTTTATTGGTACAGCCAGGGCGATGGCAGTATCGCAGGGATCGGGCGGCATCCGCAGCCTCCATTCCCTGCCCAGCCACTACGGCGCACTGACCGCCCTCGGCTGTGTCCTGCCGGCCCTCCTCCTCTATGTCCTGTGGCAGATCGCCGAGCCCATGGTGCTCACAGCGATGATCAAGAAGAACCTCCCGGCTGAAATGCTCCAGCTATCGGCAAACGAATTCAGCCTCGTGCTCAACGACATTAGAAATCTTGTCGCCGGCAATACCCTCTCGGGGACCGGAGCCCCGGCAATCATGGCTGCGGCGGAACGTTATATGGCACTGCAGGCCACGACCGGCTGGATCGCCTCTGCCCTGATCCTGGTCACGATGTTCGTCTCGGCGTTGATCGTCTACAGCCGTATCGACATTCATTTGCGCGCCCGCAATATCGTTGAGGGGCTGATCAAATTCACCATCATCGCCTGCTCGGCGGTGGCGATCTTCACCACCATCGGCATCGTCCTCTCGGTGCTCTTCGAGGCCATCCGCTTTTTCAAGATTATTCCTTTGCAGGATTTTCTCTTCGGTCTCACCTGGAGCCCGCAGACCGCAATCCGTACCGACCAGGTCGGCTCGTCAGGGGCCTTCGGCGCCGTCCCGATCTTTGTCGGCACGGCGCTCATCGCTCTCATTGCCATGGCGGTGGCCATCCCCATCGGTCTGCTGTCGGCGATCTACCTTTCGGAATACGCCCATCCGCGATTCCGGGCAACCGCCAAACCCCTGCTGGAGATCCTGGCCGGTATACCAACCGTGGTATACGGTTTCTTCGCCGCCCTGACAGTGGCGCCTTTCATCCGCGATTTCGGCATGGCCCTGCATCTCGACGTATCCTCGGAGAGCGCCCTGGCCGCCGGCCTGGTCATGGGCATCATGATCATCCCCTTTGTCTCGTCCCTATCGGAAGATGTCCTGCACGCAGTGCCGCAATCCCTCAGGGACGGCTCGCTGGCGCTGGGGGCCACCCAGTTTGAAACCGTCAAAAATGTGGTGGTGCCGGCCGCTTTGCCCGGCATTGTCGGCGGCATCCTGCTGGCCGTCTCAAGGGCTATCGGCGAGACGATGATCGTCGTCATGGCCGCCGGCCTCTCCGCCAACCTGACCTTCAATCCGCTGGAGACCGTGACCACCGTCACCGTCCAGATCGTCACGCTGCTGGTCGGCGACCAGGAATTCGACAGCCCGAAAACCCTGGCCGCCTTCGCCCTCGGACTGATTCTCTTCATCTTCACCCTCTGCCTGAACATCATCGCCATCAGGGTGGTGCAGAAGTATCGGGAACAATATGAATAGCTCAACAAAAAGCGCAGACATGGAAAAAAATCTCAACCAGCCGATGAAACCGTTCAGCGTGCACATGAACAAGGATCTGCAGCGGCGTTACCGAGCAGAGAAATGGTTCCAGCGCTGCGGTATAGCGGCGATTGTCATCGCGCTCTCTTTCCTGTTCCTGCTCTTTGCCTCAATTATCGGCAGCGGCTACTCGGCATTCAGACAGACCTTCATAGCGCTGGATGTGCATTTCAGCGAAGATCTCTTCAAGAATGAGAATCTCGCCGCCGCCGATTATCCCGCCATAACCAAGACATCGCTGCGCAGTGCCTTCCCGGAGGTCAAGGAGCGCCGCGAATTGCGAAGCCTGTATATGCTCGTCAGCCCCGGAGCCGCCTTTACGCTGCATGAAATGGTCAGGGAAAACCCCCGGCTGATAGGTGCCCGCCAGGAGGTCTGGGTGCCTGCCAATGACGATGTCGACATGCTGATCAAAGGCCAGATGAAAGCCGATGTCCCGGAAGCAAATCGCCGTCTGAAAGACAACCAGCTCCGCTGGATAGACCAGCTGCAGAAGGACGGCAAGCTTGAAACCCGGTTCAACACCACCTTTTTCACCTCGGGTGATTCCCGGGAACCGGAATTGGCGGGAATCTGGGGAGCGGTGAAGGGTTCGTTCTACTCGCTGCTCATCACCCTGCTGCTCTCTTTTCCGATCGGTGTCGCAGCCGCCGTCTATCTGGAGGAGTTCGCGCCGAAAAATATCTGGACCGATATCATCGAGGTCAATATCAACAACTTGGCGGCCGTCCCCTCAATCATATTCGGTCTGCTCGGCCTGGCCGTCTTCATCAACTTCTGGGGACTGCCACGTTCGACGCCGCTGGTCGGCGGCCTGGTCCTCACCCTGATGACCCTGCCGGTGATCATCATTGCCGGCAGGGCCTCGCTCAAATCGGTGCCGCCCTCGATCCGCGAGGCGGCGCTGGGCATCGGGGCCTCAAAGATGCAGATGGTCACCCACCATGTCCTGCCGCTGGCCATGCCCGGCATGCTCACCGGGGCGATCATCGGCATGGCCCGGGCCTTAGGCGACACCGCGCCGCTGCTGATGATCGGCATGGTCGCCTTCATCGTCGACATCCCCGGCGGCTTCACCGATGCCGCGACGGCCCTGCCGGTGCAGATCTATCTCTGGGCCGACAGCTCGGAGAGGGCCTTCACCGAAAAAACCTCGGCGGCGATCATCATTCTGCTGATCTTTCTGATCTGTATGAATGCAGCGGCCGTCATCATGCGCAAAAAATTTGAAACCAAGTGGTGATCATCAGCAAATCTGGCAGAACCTTTAAGCAAACGCAGTAACAATAAAAAAACAAGGAGAACCACGCAATGAAGGTAAAGAGCATCTTTCTGGCAAGCGCCCTGACCATGACCCTGATAAGTACCGGCACCGCCATGGCGGCCCGTGACATGATCTCGATCGTCGGCTCATCCACCGTCTACCCCTTTTCCACCGCGGTAGCCGAGCAGTTCGGCAAGACCGGCAACTTCAAGACCCCGAAGATTGAATCGACCGGCACCGGCGGCGGTTTCAAACTGTTCTGCGGCGGAGTAGGCGTCAAATTCCCGGATATGTCCAATGCCTCCAGGGCGATCAAGGACTCAGAAAAGGAAAATTGCGCCGCCAACGGGGTCAAGGAGATCGTCGAAGTAAAGATCGGCTATGATGGCATCGCCCTGGCGAATACCAAGACCGCCGCCCCGATGAAGCTGAGCCGCAAGGAAATCTTCCTGGCCCTGGCCAAAGAGGTACCGGATCCTGCCAATGAAGGCCAGCTCATCGCCAATCCCTACAAGACCTGGAAAGAGATCAACCCGGAACTGCCGGACACAGCCATTGAAGTGCTCGGACCGCCCCCGACCTCCGGAACCCGTGACGCCTTTGTCGAAATGGTCATGGTGGCAGGCGCCGAAGAATTCGATTTCATCAAGGCCATGAGCAAATCCGACAAGGACAGATTCAAGGCGGTCTCCGAGTCCATGCGGGAAGATGGCGCGTTCATCGAGGCGGGCGAAAACGACAACCTGATCGTCCAGAAACTGCAGGCCAACCCGAAGGCACTCGGCATCTTCGGTTTCTCTTTCCTCGACCAGAACGCCGATGTCGTCCAGGGCTCCGCCATTGAAGGCGAAACTCCGACATTCGAGGCCATCTCCGCAGGCAAATATGTGGTATCCCGACCGCTCTTTTTCTATGTGAAAAAGGCCCATGTCGATGTCATTCCCGGCATCAAGGAGTTCATGGGCGAATTCACCAGTGAAAAGGCCTGGGGGCCTGAAGGTTATCTGGCTGACAAGGGCATGATTCCGATGCCCGATGAGGAAAGAAAACAGGTCGCTGCAGATGTGGCAAACCTGAAGACCCTGTAACAGTTCGACAACAGGCCGGCAGGCGGGGAGCCCCTGCCTGCCGGCCAGATTCCGGAAAAAACGACCACGACAATCCACCCTGCACAGTAAGAGAATGCTCCCCATGGAACTGACATCCCACCTGACAAACCAGTCTTTCCCGACACTCCCGACCTATGACTTTGCCGCCTCGCTCGACAAGACGGAGGCCGAGTCCGCCGCGCGCCAGACCGTCGGCAATCCCTATCTCGAAAATCCCCGCATGACCTGCCGGGATGTGGCAGTGTTTTACGGGGAGAAGCAGGCGATCCGTAATATCAATATCGATGTCGGCTGCAACGAGGTACTGGCCATGATCGGCCCATCGGGCTGCGGCAAATCAACCCTGTTGCGCTGCCTGAACAGGATGAACGACACGGTGCCCGGCTGCCGGGTGGAAGGAGAAATCTGCCTGGATGGGGAAAACATCTACGACCCAAGTGTCGATGTGGTCCCCCTGCGGGCGAGGGTCGGCATGGTCTTTCAAAAACCGAATCCCTTCCCGAAGTCGATCTTCGATAATGTCGCCTACGGTCCGAAGATCCACGGTTTTACCACAAATAAGGCCGAGCTTGCCGATATCGTCGAGACCTCGTTGATCAAGGCGGGACTGTGGGAAGAGGTGAAGGACCGCCTGCAGGAAGCCGGCACCGGGCTGTCCGGCGGGCAGCAGCAGCGCCTGTGCATCGCCCGCGCCATCGCGGTGAGCCCCGAGGTGATCCTGATGGACGAGCCCTGCTCGGCCCTCGATCCGATCGCCACCGCCAAGATCGAGGGGCTGATCGCCGAACTGCGCGAACAGTACTCGATCGTCATCGTCACCCACGCCATGCAGCAAGCCTCGAGGGTATCGCAGCGGACCGCCTACTTCCACCTCGGCGACCTCATTGAGGTCGGACCCACCGAGCGGATTTTCACCAACCCCAGGCACCGGCTGACCGAGGACTATATCACCGGCCGCTTCGGCTGATCAGGTCAGTCTCCGAACTCCCGAACGACAAGAGGCCTGGTGCTTGCAGCACCAGGCCTCCTGTCGTTATGACCTGCCTCGGCCGGTCAGCCCTCAGGGCTCATCGTGGCAGAGCGAACAATCCTGAGAGATGGTCTTGCCGAATTCGGTCTCATGGGTATCGTCGTGGCAGCGGAAACAGCCGTAGCCGTCCGCTTCATTCTGATGGCCGTTGTGGCCTTTGTAGGTCCCCCAGGTCACCTTCATTTCCGGCCAGACATTGCCGAGATAGGCATCCAGCAGGTACTTGCCCGATGAGACCAGCGCGGCCTCATGCTCCTTGACGAAATCGCCGCCGTTGCGTTTGGCCTGCAGCGTCACCAGGGTTTCGACCAGCTGCTCCTTGGCCTCTTCGCGACTGGCATATTCCTTCTTCAGCACCGTCAGGGAATCCTCCCGCAGGCCGGGGAGCTCTGGATCGAGTTTTTTCGAGAGGAGACCCAAATCGACCTTTTCCTCCAGATTCTCATAGACATGGGTCGGCCGGTTATGGCAATCGATACAGTCCATGGTCCGCCAGGTCCCCGCCTCCGCCCCCGCCGTTTTTTCTTCGGTCGCGCCGGGAAGATTATATTCCTCGGTGATGCCGTTTGGCTTGGTCACCTTGATCTTGCCGATCGCGGTCCGCGTTTCGTCAAGCGACTGATATTGGACCGTGACGTCCTTGCTCACGTGCCAGTGAATGCCCTCAAATTTGTCGGTGAAGGGGTTGCGTCCGCCGATACGCAGCGAGACCTCCTGGACATTGGGCTCCTTCTGGTTGTCGTTGGTAAAGGAGACGAATTGCTTGGTCCTCTTGCCGTGGAACTTCTCCGGCCAGTGGCAGGCCTCGCAGGTATCCCGGGCCGGGCGGAGATGCTCGACGGGGGCCGGGATCGGCGTGCGGTAACTGCCGTCCAGCACTGCCTTCACCTGTCGCAGACCCGACAGCTTGGCCTTGACATACCATTCCGCCCCTGAGCCGATATGGCATTGGACACAGCCGACCTTGGCATGGGGAGAGCGCTGGTAGGCGGTGTATTCAGGAGCCATGACCTTATGGCAGATCACGCCGCAGAAAAAATCGGATTCGGTGAAATGATAGGCCTCATACATCACCAGAGCGAAAATCGTGATGTTGATGACGGACAACACCAGAAACAGAATAACGGCCCGCCGATGCAGCTGCTTGCTGAAATCGATGACCAGAAACACCTTGCTGAGACTGTTTCTGAACCAGCGTTTTCGTCGCACATAAAACGACAGGGGAATAAGGATCAGGCCGAACAGGGTTCCTGCCGGAAAGATCAGGAAGGTCACAATGGCGGCATAGTGGTTCTCGATCAGGCCGGTCATGTGACCGATAAGGCCGAGGATAAGCAGGGTGAAACAGACTGTCGTCAGACCGACCCCGAACAGACCGATCGGCGTCCGCCACGACAACCCGAGATGTTCCTGCCATGTGAGACGTTTTTCCGCCTCCGCCTCCTCAACTTCATTGTTCTCTCCCGGTAAGTTCTCAGCCATTTTTCCACTCCCTCCTGAACCTTTGTTGATTGAATATCCGCTGCATTATCAATGCCGTGACCGGCATCAGGGACCGCCACGGAATGGCCGACAGCAAGGCCATCCCGCCGCAGCATAAAGCGCCGTAAGCCGTCGTCAAACAATAACCGTTACGCAGAAATACCTTTCCGGCATAAGGGGCCGTAACGAAATGGTGAAAAATGTAACGGTTATTTCGTAACGGCCCCTAAGCGAAATCGGCACAGGAAAACCGCCGATTCCGTTACAAAGTAACACGCCTCCACACCGATGCAATTTTCGCGCCGCCTTCGATGATTTTTCCGAGCATCCTCTTCTTCTCCTCCGACAAGTCCTCCTCCTCGGCACTGTCGGAGAGGAGCTGTGCGTAATTCATGATGCCGTTGAGCTGGTTGGTCGTTTCATTGATGGTCTCGGCGAGCAGGGCCTGGCCCTCCTGCCTGTCAAGACCGGCGCTTTCCGGAGCGGTCTGCCGCATGCGATCGGCAAACTCGTTGATGGCGGCATGCAGATCGGCCACCTCCCGGCAGGTATTTTTCGGGCAGGAAACCGTCGGCTCCTGAAAATCAAAGGACCGAATTTCGGCGGTAAGGCAGACCAGGGCCGCGGCGGTATCCCTGTACAGCATGATCAGGATAAAACTGGCGAGGGTGATGCCCAGCCCCATGATGCCGATGATGACCTTCTGCAGATCGACAATCCCGACCCGGGCCTGGCCGACGATGATCCGGTCATAGCGCAGGAGATGGTCGGCGATCGTCCGCAGCTGGTCCTGCAGGCGCCGCTGTTCCGCAGCCTTGTCCACCCCGCCGATTATCTTTTTCAGCGAAATGACCAGACCCGGCATATCGATCTTATCGATCATGGTCAGCCGGAATTCCGCCGGGACCAGGGTGTCTTCCTGCATCCTGGCCAGTCGGGAATTGAAGGCCTCGATCTCCGGGATGACCTGTTCCAGCCTGCCCCACTGATTTTCAATCAGCGAGGCGGTAATACTCTCACGGATGGTCGAAAAATGAAAAATCGCCTGTTCGCTCTGGCTGATAACCTTGCTGAACTGGCGGTTCAGCTGCATCTGCCGCCCCCCGAGGATGATGATCAACAGGAGCAGGCCGCCGATGCCGAGAAAGGAGAGCCAGAGCAGTTTGTGCAGTGAATACATGCCTAATGCAGTTCCGTGTAATGCAGACAGTGGCCCTTTGCCGGGCAGTTTTCACACTCGCCTTCGGCCAGTGTCTCCTCTGATAGCGCCTTCTTCACCACCGAGCATTGATAGACGATATCAAATTCTTCACTGTCGATGGTCTCCACCTGGATGAGGATCTCGCTGAGCGACTTCAGGAGGATTTTTTCGGCTTCGAGGATGGCTATGGCCTGGTTGTAGCAGGCGGTCAACAGAACCTTCACCTCCCGGTCGATGAGGTTGGCGGTATCGTCGCTCATGATCAGGCGGGTGCTGCCGGCATTGAGGAACACGTTTTCTTCAATGGCATAGGCCTGGGGGCCCAGGGCCTCGCTCATCCCCCAGCGGCAGATCATATTGGTCGCGATATCGGTTGCCTGCAGAAGGTCGTTCTCCGCCCGGGTGGTCCGGGTGTTGAAGATCAGTTTCTCAGCGGCCCGGCCGCCGAGCAGTATGGTGATCCTGTTTTTCAGGTACTCGACGTTGTAGGCGTAGCGGTCGCCGAGGGGCAGCTGCTGGGTCTGGCCTAGGGCCCTGCCCCGCGGGATGATGGTGATCTTGTGGATCGGATCGGAATCGGGCAGAAGCCTGGCGACGATGGCGTGTCCCGCCTCATGATAGGCGAGGAGCAGCCTGTCTTTTTCGGTCAGGACCATGCCTTTGCGCTCGACCCCGAGCAGAACCCGGTCCCTGGCCTGATCGAAGTCCTGGTGTTCGATGGCCTCCTTGCCGCTGCGGGCGGCGAGCAGGGCAGCCTCGTTGACCAGATTGGCGAGTTCGGCGCCGGTGAAGCCGGAGGTCATCTGTGCGATGTGCTCGAGATCGATGCCGGGGGCCAGCTGGACCTTCCGGCAGTGCACCTCGAGGATACGCGTGCGCCCCTTCAAGTCGGGGGGCAGCAGGGTGATCTGGCGGTCAAAGCGGCCGGGCCGCCTGAGGGCCGGATCAAGGATATCGGGCCGGTTGGTGGCCGCCAGGACGATAATGTTATCGGAGGGGCTGAACCCGTCCATCTCGACCAGTAGGGCGTTGAGCGTCTGGCTGCGCTCATCCTGGCTGTCGGTCGAACCTGTCGAGCGCCGGATGCCGACGGCATCGATCTCATCGATGAAGACAATGCAGGGGGCGTTCTTTTTGGCCTCGGTGAAGAGATCCCGCACCCGCGAGGCCCCGACGCCGACAAACATCTCGACGAAATCGGAACCGCTGAAACTGTAGAAAGGCACCCCGGCCTCGCCGGCGATGGCCCGCGCCAGCAGCGTCTTGCCGGTTCCCGGCGGCCCCTGGAGCAGAACACCGCGGGGAATATAGGCGCCGACGGCACTGAATTTCCCGGGATCTTTAAGAAAATTCACAATCTCCTCGAGCTCTTCCATGGCCTCGGGGACGCCTGCTACATCGTCGAACGTCACCTTGTTGCCAAGGGAGAGCGGGCCGATCCGTTTGTCACGCGCGAATTTCTCACTGCCTTCCGAACCGCGTCTGCCATAGAGGGAGAACCAGATCACCGAACCCAGCAGGAGGGCAAAAAAGAACAGACCGCCCTGAAAATAATAGAGGGTATAGTCTTCATGCACCGTGATCCGCACGGTATCGTCGACCACTGCCCCGGCCAGGCCGGAAGGGTCCATCACCGTGGCGCTGTAGCGTTCGCCCGTTTTTGTCGTCACCCCGACCTTTCCCCCGGTAAAACTCAGCGCCGAGACGTTCTGCTCGGCAAGATCCCGCACCAGTTCAGAATAATCCCTGGTGGGAAGTCTGTTTTCAATGGCCCAAAAGAATCCCGCGAGGAGCAGGCAGAAGATAATAATGAAAAATATGAAGAGGTTTCGAACCAGAACAGCCATCTTTCTCCTTATGAAGCGATAGGTATACAAGCACTTTGTTCAGGTATACCGCACTTTTCATAAGAAAAAAAGTAACATGAGCAAAATCCCCCTGCCAGGGGCCATTCAAGAGCGATTCCAGGCTCCACATACAAAAATAACGGGATGGCAAGCCATCCCGTTATTTTTCAACCGCGTTCGCTGTATATCCTAAGCCGTCGTCAAACAATAACCTTTACACATAAATACCCTTCCGGCATAAGGGGCCGTAACGAAATGGTGCAAGATGTAACGGTTATTTCGTAACGGCCCCTAAAGGAGCAGGCCTACATGCCCGACACCGCCTTGAACCAGTTGCCGACCAGGGCCAGCGGTCCGCCGCTGGCGACAAGACCGCCCACCAGAGAGGCCAGACTCCAGAGCCCGACGATAACCCCGAAGACCGCCACGACAGTCACGCTTACCTTGGAAACCTCAGTCCCGATGCCTACGCCGCCACTGGCGCCGACCTTGCTTTTCTGTTGTACCTGAGCTGTATTTTTCATGAGTGCACCTCGTTGGTGAGAAGGCATTAGTACCTTAGAAATTCATTTCTTGTTTTTGAGAATGAATTTCGTGAAGGTACTTATACCCCCTTGTGGGGTGTTAGAACAGTTTGCCGGAAACAGCGCTCAGCCAGTTCAGCACCAGGCCAACCGGCCCGCCGCTGGCTATCATGCCGGCACCGAGACTGATAACCGCCCAGATGCCTATGGCGCAGGAGGCGATGCCGACGACCCCGACCCCGACCTTGTACAACTGGTCGTCAACCCGTACTTTCGATTGTGCTGCACTGCCGGTTCTGGTTGCTGTGGTCATGGTCTTCATCGCTGTCTCCTTTCCGCCTTTGTGGTTTTTTTCGCCGGGAATCCGCATTTTCTCCGGTTGGAGTGTTTCTTCACGGTTCTTTTTATGCAGAAAGGATGCCATTTTTAAACAAATTATGATCATTTGTTCAATAAATATAATTTTCAAGCACATATATATTTTATGCGGCGAATTTCCAGCATTTTCCCGGCACTGTGAAGAGCCGCACAGGCCTGCAACAGAGCCATGCCGCAATCCGACTGCTGCATTTTCTTTAATATATGTTTATTTACAGAACGTTAGATTATACAACAGACGACCAGGCCAGGTCGCTCGGGGTGTCGCATTGCGAGTGCGACATTGTGGTGCAACACTTTTGCGACACTTTTGCGACACTTTTACTACAGTCGGAAAGAGGCCTGGGAGGGGGAGGGAGATCAGGCAATGCGATACCGCTTGATCTTGCGGTAGAGGGTGCTGCGGTCGACATCAAGGAGTTTGGCCGCCTTGGATTTGTTGCCGCCCACCTGCAGCATGGCCTGGCGGATCAATTCTTCTTCGCTGAGCAGACTGACCGCGGGGGAAGCGGCCGGCCTGATTTTTTTCTCCGGTTCGCCATTTTTCCTTGTCGCAGCGACCGGCGGGACCATTTCGAGCAATTCGGCCGGGAGATGCTCGCGCAGCAGCGTGGGGCCGCTGCACAATACGCAGGCCCGCTCGATCACATGGCGCAGTTCCCTGACGTTGCCGGGCCAGGAGTAGCGGACCAGGGTTTCCATGGCCTGGTCGGAGATGTTGTTGATCCTGCGCCGCAGCTTTTCCCTGAAGATAACCAGAAAGTGATGCACCAGCAGCGGGATGCACTCCGGCCGTTCACGCAGCGGCGGCAGCATGATCTCCACGACCTTCAGGCGATAATAGAGGTCCTCGCGGAAATTGCCCTGGCGGACCTTTTCCCGGAGGTCGACATTGGTGGCGGCGATGATCCGCACATCAACCTTGACCGGGGTGTCCTGCCCCACCGGGGTGAAAGTCATCTCCTGAAGGAAACGCAGCAGGCGCAACTGCATGCGGCTGGAAATGTCACCGATCTCGTCGAGAAACAGGGTGCCGCGATCGGCCTGCAGCAGGCGTCCCGGACGGTTGCGGTCGGCACCGGTAAAGGCCCCCTTGCGATGCCCGAACAGTTCGCTCTCGAGAAGATCCTCGGACACCGAGGCGCAGTCGACCTTCACCAGGGGCATATCCCGCCGCCAGCTCTCGGCGTGCAGTGCCTCTGCCGCCAGTTCCTTGCCGGTGCCCGATTCGCCCGTCACCAGCACGGCCGTGTCAACCTTGCCGACGTTCTCGATCAGGCGGTAAACGCCCTGCATGACATGGCTGACCCCGATAAAGCCGTGGAACTGCTTCCTCAGTCCTGCATGACCATCCGGCAATCCGACACTGATATCCCTGGCGACGATGACCGCGCCGTTGAATTCCTCCACCGCATCCTTTAAAGGAGCGGCATTGAGGCTGATCATCCGGACCGTCCCGTCAGGCCGGTGACATTCGACCTGATGCTCGCGCACGACCCTGCCTTCCTTGATCACCCTGCTTGCATCCTGGAAACAGGCAAGGCCCATCTCCCCCGGCAGGGATTTGAGGTCATGCGCCTCGCCTTCCTGCATCTCGGCGATCCATTTTCGGGCCGTATCGTTGACCTGGACTATGTTCATGTCCTCGTTGACGGTGATGATGGCATCGCTTACCGAACTGAATATCACCTCCAGATAATGCCGGTATTTTTCATTTTCCAGCTGCAGGGCCTTTTTCTCCTTCTCGAGCTCCCAGTGTTTCAGCGCCTGCCGGACAATGCGCAGCAGGGTCTCCTTGTTGACCGGCTTGGAGATATAGTCGAAGGCCCCGTAGCGCACCGCCTCGGCGGCGGACTCCAGGTTGGGAAAACCGGTTATCAACACCACCGGGCACTGGATGCCGGTCTTCTGGATATGCCGCAGCAGTTCCGTGCCGCGGGCGCCCTGCAGGACGATATCGCTGATTATCAGGTCGAATTTTTCTTCATTGATGGCGACGAGGGCCTCTTCCATCGTGGAAACCGTGGTAATCCTGCCGTACCCTTCCCTTTTCAGAAACATTTCGAAGGTGATGCGGAGACTCTCCTCATCGTCGACTATCAGGATATGGATATCGTCCATCTGGTTCTCGTCCATCCGGTTCTCGTCAGGCCTCCACTGCAGGTATTTCAACGATCATTTCGGTGAATTTATTTATCATCGATTCCACCCGCAGGATTCCGCTGTGATTCTTGATAATTCCGTAGCTGATGCTGAGACCGAGGCCCGAACCGAGGCCCGCCGGCTTGCTGGTGAAAAACGGTTCGAAGAGTTTTTCGAGGATGCCCTGGGGTATGCCGGTACCCAGGTCCTTGACCGCCAGACGGATGTATTCCACCTCTTCAATTATGACCGGTTCGCAGCTGATATGGATCTTCTTCAAGGGATGGGGTTCGCGGTAGCGTTCGTTCAGGGCGTAGCGGCTGTTGCTCAGCAGGTTGAGCACCACTTGCTGCAGCTGCAGGAAATTGCCGCGGATAAGGCAGGAAGGTTCGTAAAACCGGGTGGTAATCTCGATGCCGTTGTTCTTCATCTGATGCTCCACCAACGAAATACCGGCCCGCACCACCTCATTGAGATCGATGAAAGTCTGTTCGTTCTCGTTCTCGCGGGCAAACGACAGCAGGTTATAGATGATCGTGGCGATGCGCTCCCCCTCCTTGACGATCCTGGTGAGAAGCTCGGCCTCCTGACTGCCTTTTTTGGCGTCATCGAGCAGGAGTTGGGCGAAATTGATGATGCCGTTGATCGGGTTGTTGACCTCATGGGCGACACCGGCCGCCAGTTCGCCGATGGCCGCGAGCTGGGCGGTGCGGATCGAATCGACCTTGCGGACCTCGTCCCTGGTCAGTTTTCTGGCAATAAGCAGGAGATGACGGGTTTCCAGATCTTTTTCCCGAACCGGCACAATCATCAGGGAGTATTCACCGCCCAGGCCCGGTAGGCGGGTATCCTCAACCCGCGAAGAGCAGCTCTTCAGGAATTCCTCGAGCGGGCATTTGATATGGGGCCAGCGCCCGCCGTGGATGATCTCGCAGACCCCATGGCCGAGGACTTCCTCGCGGCTCCGGCCGACTGCCCGCAGCAGGGCCATGTTGACCTCTACGATCAGCCCCTGCGGAGTGACGACCAACACCGGATCGAGAATGGAGTGAAAGAGCTCGATCCCGGCGCCGGCCGGCACAGTCCGGTCACCCGGATCGATATCCGGGACGGTCAGGATCTCAGAAAGCGGTGGACAGTCATGCTTCATAGCAGCTCCTGCGGGGTGCAAGGGCAGACAAGGCAAACCGGGAGACGGGACAGTCGGCTATGTATCTGCGTGGTGCGTGTGTGGTATACTGGCATGATACATAAATTTCCCCTGCCTCTCAATGGAATTGTCGGACCGCCACGTTTCAGACAAATGCAAGAAACTCCATGACAGTTCATCTGCAATTCCAGCAGGATAAAGAAATGGAGACCGGGCGGAAGGAATCATTGCTTGCCTGTCGCAGGTTTTCGTCCTAAGCTTCCAATGAAGAATCATTCAGTCAGCCGTCCATTTACCCCCCTCCCGGAGGACCGAACATGTCGGACCCAGACAATCCGAGTCCCATTCAACTGGAAAGCGGCTATATCACCGTCGATCATAACTGGCTTATCACCTCCTGCAACGAAAAAGCCGGACACGTTCTCGGGGTGAAATGCCAGGATATCATCGGTCTGCACTGCCGGGAAATCTTCTCTAACGACAGTCGCTTCAAGGCGATCTGTTCCCATATCGAACCGCTGACCAAAAAGAGAGGCAGCAATTCAGTCCAGATCAGCATCGGCAGTCCGCTTACCGGCGATAAGAACGTCATCCAGATGCTGGTCATCACCCTGCCGGCAATGTCCGGGAACATCCTCGGGGCCTTCATCGGGTTCGCCGACCTGAGCAACCCTCTGGCCGCCAGCCGTCTGGCCCTCAACAGCATAGCCGAGGGCGTATTTACCGTCGACCACAACCGCAGGATCACCTCCTTCAACCATGCCGCCGAAAAAATAACCGGTTGGGCCGAGGCCGAGGTCATCGGCCACCCCTGCAAGTCCGTATTCCATACCAATATCTGCAGCTCAAACTGCGCGATTGCCGAGGGGATACTGAAAAAAACCTGTATTTCCGAGCGCATGGCCTATATCCAGGGCAAGGACGGTCACTCGATTCCAGTCAAGGTCAGCGCCGCCCCGCTGCTCGACCTGAACGACGCGATAATCGGCGGAGTCGAGACCTTCCGCGACATCACCTCGACCCTGCAGACCGAGCTGATCCTCAGCGCCGTGGCGGACGGGGTCTTCACCGTCGACCGGGACGGCAGGATCACCTCCTTCAATGCCGCTGCCGAACGGATCACCGGCTGGAAGGAACGCGAGGTTATCGGCAAGGTCTGCTCCCTCGTTCTTCTCTCGAGCACCAATGTCGAGAGCTGCACCCTCGGACGCTGCATGCGGGAAGGACGGGCGATCGCCGATCATGAATCCTTCATTATCGGCAAGGACGGCTATTCCATCCCGGTCAGCATCAGCGCCGCCCCCTTTCTTGATCACCGCGGCCAGATCATCGGCGGGGTGCAGTCGTTCTGGGACAATACCGCCAGCCTGCAGAACGCCCTGATCCTCGATTCGGTAGCCGACGGCGTCTTCACCGTCGACCGGAACTGGCGGATCACTTCGTTCAACCTGGCGGCGGAACTGATCACCGGCTGGACCAGGGAAAAGGCCATCGGCAAAAACTGCAGCGATATCTTTCAATCCTCGATCTGCGGCAAGAACTGCGCCATCGCCGAGAGCCTCTACACCGGCAAGCCGGTAGCCAACCGCTCGATCACCATCAAGGACCGCAAGGACAGGGTAAAATCGATCAGCATCAGCGCCGCCCCCCTGGTCGACCACGAGGGCAATGTCGTCGGCGGTGTAGAGACCTTCCGGGATCTCAGCGTCGAGGTCAGTTTGCGCCAGCAACTGACCAGACGCTACACCTTCGACCAGATCATCAGCAAGAGCACTTCGATGCAGCGGATCTTCGAGATCCTGCCGGATATCGCAAGAAGCGAGAGCAATGTCCTGATCCTCGGGGAGAGCGGCACCGGCAAGGAGCTGGTGGCCAGCGCCATCTATCACGCCTCGCACCGGAATGAGGCCCCGTTCGTCACCGTCAACTGCGGCGCCCTGCCGGACACCCTGCTCGAATCGGAGCTCTTCGGCTACAAGGCCGGGGCCTTTACCGATGCCCGCAAGGACAAGGAAGGCCGGTTCGCCGCGGCGGAAGGCGGCACCCTCTTCCTCGACGAGATCGGCGACATCCCGCATTCCCTGCAGGTCAAGCTCCTGCGGGTGCTGCAGCAGAAGACCTATGAACCTCTCGGCTCCAATACGCCGGTGAAGGCCGATGTCCGTATCATCACGGCAACCAACAGGGATCTGCCGCAGCTGGTCCGGGACGGGGAGTTCCGCGACGACCTCTACTACCGGCTCAATGTCGTCAATATCCAGTTGCCGCCGCTGCGGGAACGGGTCGAGGACATTCCCCTTCTCGTCGATCATTTCGTCAAGAAATTCAGTGCGGAAAAACAGAAGGACATCGTGGGAGTCAGCGACAAAGTGATCGCCAGGCTGATGCGCTATTCCTATCCCGGCAACATCCGGGAACTGGAGAACATCATTGAGTATGCCTTCATCCTCTGCCCCGGCGGCTATATCCAGGAGGAGCACCTGCCGGAGGAGATCAGCATCAAGACGGCGGCGCCTGAGACTGCCGTGTGCCTCACGTCGGGAGGACAGACGCTTGACGAGATAGAGCGGCAGGCGATTCTCCAGTCACTCGAGCGCAATCGCTGGAAGAAGATGCTCACCTGCCGGGAACTGCAGATTTCCAAGGATACCCTGCGGCGGAAGATTGAGCACTACGGGCTGCAGAACCCGGCCGCCCCATAGGAAAAGCACAGGACGAGACGCCCCCGGCGCCGCCGGCAAAGCACCTGATTACGCGGCGGAGCACCAGGTGCCTTCCGGCGGTTTCAGCGGACCTTGCGTTCTGCGTCGGGTTTGGCTGCCTCGACCTGCTCTTTTTCCTTGAGGGCCTTGTCCCGCTCCCGCGCCTCATTCTCGGCCTGCAGGCTGCCGGCAAGCCGCAGGCTGCGCGGCAGGGCGCGATCGACGACGGCATCGCAGGCGCAGTACGTCTCCTGCGGACAACCGGTTATTTCGTGGCAACTGGCAAACTGCAGGAGCTTCTTGATGCCGGGGATGGATATCCCCTGCTCGTGGATCAACGAACGCAGGCAGCCGATCCAGGTGATATCGTTCTGGGAATAGAGCCGGCGCTCGCCCCGGCGCTCCGGTTTGATCAGCCCCTCATCTTCATATATGCGCAGGGTGCGCGGGTGAACGTTGAGCAGTCGCGACGCCACTCCGATGGGATAGACCGGCAGATCGTTTCTGATCGGTTCGATACGGATTTTCTTTCTGGCCATGCACTCTTCCTCCTCGACACAGACTACACCGCCCGGCCCAACTTTACAAGTCGGACCGGGCGGTAATGGCGCCTGGTGAAAGGTACGGTCTCCGCCGTCTTCTCTCAATGGTCTTCCGAAAGGTGGCCGCGGAACAGCTTCTCACCCATGAGAAAGAGCATGAGGCAGAAGGAGATGCCGCCGATCACCACCAGGTTCTCGTGCAGCGTCGGCGAATAGCTGAGAAACTCGGCATAATCGACCAGGCCCATACCGTGATAGTGCGGTATCAGCTGGCCGACGATCACCAGGTCATAGCGCATGAAGAAGATGCCGACCATCCCCGCCAGGGAGGCGAAGAACAGGGCATGCATGTTCCGGCCCCGCACCAGCATGATCACCACAAAAGGGATC
>JANMSX010000078.1:0-45831 GCA_031389785.1 Desulfobulbaceae bacterium
AAGATGACGGTATGTGTTTGGTGGCTTCGCCAAGGACTTCAAGGCTTCTTATTACCGCATTGATGGTCTTCTTATCTCTTGAAAACAAATCATAGGACATGCCATGCGTGAATTCTTCAATATCCGTCATGGCAATTATGATATCGTTAAGGTAATCGGCAACTTCCCGTTCCTTAGACATACTCAACCTCGGACAAGATGCGCCTGCCGATGGCCGGCTTAAGGGCTGATTCCATAACAAGATCAACTTTGGCGTTGAGTCGACTTTCAAGGAACTCGCGCAAGTCTAAAAATTCAAAGAGATCAATATCTCGACTAAAGGTAACGAGTATATCAATATCACTCTTCTTTCTCTGTCGCCCCTTAACATAGGAACCAAAAAGCCCGAGCCGCTGGACTGCGTAGCGAGTCTCCATCTCTGGTTTGCAGCTTCGGATTGCGTTGATTATTTCTCTCTTATCCATAATGTTGTCAGGATGGGCGGAATATGACGAGTTATTGTTTTGCCAGGGTTTCCCCGAAAAACACACTCCAAAGAAGAGCCATCCGATCCGATGCTTCAAAACTACCCTATCAATGCAGTTTTCGCTATTTTTTTAGTCTCGTTCTCAGGCTGGCATTCCCCTATTCGGCACCACCGTCAACCGGCTTTAATATTGCCTTGAGATCGATCTCCCCGGGCAGCTGTTTCTGGGTCCGCATGATACGCTCGGTCTGCTCCCAGCCCTTTTCATCGATTGTGCCGATGGCAACAGTGGTATCCGGCTGAATGAGTTCGCGGGTGATCCTCAGCTGTTTTTCGAGGATCGGGCGTGGTGTATCCGGATCGTACTTTTGCAGGGTGTCGATGGCTTCCTCTTGATTTTTCGGATCAAGCGCCTGCTGCCACCCGGCAAGCAGGGCCGCGAGGAACCGCTTCACCAGTTCGGGCTTTTCCGACAAGGTGCGCGCTTCGGTGACGACGCAGTTGGCTACGAATTTCACACCGAATTCCGCCGGATTGAAAAAGGCGGTCTTTTCTCCCGCCTTGCTCAGTTGTGCCGCGATAAGCGGTCCCTGGGCATTTCGATAGACCGGCCAGAGCTGAACCTGGCGCCGGTAGAACGGCGTATAGTCATAGCGGACACTAAAAAGCTTCACGTCGGAGCTGCCGAGGCCGGCTTCGGCCAGCAGGGTGTTCATGATGGTTTCATCGTTGCCGCCAAATGTTACGCCGATGACTTTGCCCTGCAGATCGGCAAGATTATTGATCTGCATCTCCTCCGGGCGATACATCCATTGCAGCGGGTTTACCTGGAATAACTGGGCGATCACCACCACCGGCGCCCCCTTGGCCCGCGCTCGAAGCACCTGGTCGGCGGAGGCCTCGCCAAAATCGGCGTAGCCGAGTTCCAGTTCCCTGATCGCATCCCGCTCCGGTCCACCGGCCTTGACCTCCACCTCAAGCCCGGCTTTTTCGAACAGGTGGTGGGTTTCGGCATACAAGGCGCCGACCACACTGACGTTGCGGAGCCACTTCAGGCGGTAAACGACCTTTTCACCCGCCTGGGCGCTGGTCGCGACAAACATCGCCATTACCAAAAGTACACAGGCAGGCAGAATGAGAGTTTTGGCTTTGCTGTTCATAATTGCTCCGTCTTTGGCATGATAGGTTCGGTCGCCTCTAGATTGGAATTACCTTCCGGTCCAGGCCCGTTTTATGATCACCCCCAGCGACTCCAGCAGTGCCTGGTAGATGGCGATGGTGATACCGATCAGAAAGAGGGCGATGAGAATCTTGCCGAGATCGCTTTGATAGAGGGCGATGCGGATATTGTAGCCGATGCCGGCATTGGCGGCGATGAATTCCCCGACGATGGTCCCGGCCATGGCCAGGGTGGCGCTGCCGGCGATGACGGTGGTCAGCTGCGTCAGGTTTTCAAAGGTCCGGATTTTAACCTCAAGCTGCCAGCGCATGCGACCGGTGACCCGGTAGAAGTGTTCGATATCGTCAACCGGCTTGGACATGATTCCTAAAACGGAGAGCAGCACCGGGAAATAGCAGATCATCGCCGCGATCAACAATCGGGTGAGAAAACCGTCGCCGAGCAGGATGAAGAGGATCGGCGCCAGCGCGACGATGGGATAGGCCTGAAAATTGTAGGCGGCAGCCTTGATGAACGAGCCAAGCCAGGTGGACTGACGGCCGGTGATGCCGATAACAAGCGCCATGACCACCGAAAGGATCTGGCCGATCACCGCCACAGACATGGTGTTTAAGGTGGCGAGGCTGTATTGGCGGTATTCGGCGATCAGGGTCTGGAATATGCCGGAGGGGGCCGGAATGACGTAGTCGGAGAGCGCGAGACTATATTTCAGCGCCATCAGGCCGCCGAGAAACAGGAAGAAGATGATAAAGAACTGGAAGACGCGTCTAGGCAGCATTCATGATCTCCAGCAGGGTCGCATCCAGGGCCGCGCGCCTTAGGTCTTCTTTTTTCAAGATGTTGCAGCCGTTAATCATGACGGTCTGTGGCGATTTGCCGCTGCCGCGGAAAACCAGGATCGAATCGCAAAATCTGGCAACCTCCATGACGTTGTGGGAAATATAAATGAAATAACGAAGGGGGAACATCGCCTTGATGGCCAGAATAATCTTTTCCCGGGTGAGTTCATCGACGTTGGCCAGGCTTTCGTCCATGATCAGCAGATCGCAGTCCTGCAGCAGGTAGCGGATCAGGTTCACCCGGTTCTGCTGTCCCATGGAAAGTTGGTCAAACCGGGAATTGATGCATTCGGACAGGCCGAATATCTCCACCAGTTTGCTAATGCCTGCATGCATCGACGGCGGGATAACCCGCGTCAAATGACGGCCGACCCCGGACCAACCGGGAAGCCGCTCCTTATTGTGTGAGTAGAAGAGTGTGTTGAGCCCGTCGGTTGAGACCCTGCCGGAGGCTCTTTCGATGTCGCCGGTGATGATTTTCGCCAGAGAGGTCTTGCCCACCCCCGAAGGGCCGAAGAACGAATGAAATCCCGGTGCCGCCAGTTGAAACGACACATCGGTAAAGAGCGGGTATTCTGCTCCGGGATAGGTGAAAGCAACCTTGTCGCAGATCAGGGGCATTCTATGACCTTGAAAACGGGTGACCTCAAATTACCATCAAACCACAGGGTCGAAACGATAAGTTATGAGTACCCTTCAAAAGAATAAACACCTAATTCTTTATCATTTTTAGCTCATAGAATAAACATTTATAATCCGAGGCCCGGCTACTCTCCTGGCGGGAAGTCCGTTGAGGCAGCGAGTTCCGTCTGTTTTTCAAAGTCGTTTATTCGTTTGCGCAGCACCGCGAGAGTGCTTTTCAGTGCGGCTGAGCCAAGCACCATGCGCATCGGCTCCGATTCGACATCGACACTTTCGATAATGCGGGTGGCCATCCGGGCCGGGTCGCCGGCGGCGAGACCATTTTTTCCTCCATAGGGATTTCTGAGGACCCGAGTTTCAGAGATTCCGCCCAGATCCGGGTGCCGCCTTGTTGATGTAAAGACAATAATGCAGAATGAACCAAGGCAGGTAGATCAATCCTGTTCATTTTTTGCCTGATCGTCCGGGAGCATCTATTATTGTTGTAATGCACAACAGAGCCTGGCAATATACACGCCGAAGAATCGATAGAAAATCACGCCACCAACAACGTAATTGAGAATAACGATATGAAAACGGCACTCGAAACTTTAGGAAAGAGCATTGCCCGATGGACCGATAATGGCGAGCTATTCACAACCTCAGTCCCGGGCCTGGCGCTGTTCAAACGGGAAGAACCGACCGAACCGATAAACGGCATGTACGAACCGAGCATCTGCCTGGTCGCCCAGGGGGCGAAACGCGTGCTGCTGGGAGATGACACCTATGTGTATGACGCGCACCATTATCTGATCACCTCGGTGCATCTTCCCACGGTGGTGCAGATTATCGAGGCGAGCCGGGAGAAGCCTTACCTGGGGCTCAGGTTGACCCTCGACCTGCGGGAGGTTTCGCAGCTGATGGCGGACAGCAATCTCCCCCCACCGCGCACCCAGCAGTCAAGCCGGGGAATGGCGACCGGCGAGGTCACCCTGCCGCTGCTCACAGTCTTTCAACGGCTGATCGACTTGCTGGCTGAACAGCAGGACATTCCTATCCTGGCCCCGATCATCCAGCGGGAAATCATCTACCGTTTGCTTGTCGGCGATCAAGGCACCCGTCTCCGCCAGATTGCCTCGGCAGGCAGCCAGAGTCATCAGATATCGCGGGCAATCGATTGGTTAAAGAGTAACTTCACGAGTCCGTTGCGGATCGATGATCTCGCCAGGCAGGTCAACATGAGTACATCGACCTTTCATCATCATTTCCGGGCGCTGACGGCGATGAGCCCGCTGCAGTTTCAAAAACGGTTGCGGTTGAACGAAGCACGCCGGCTGATGCTTATCGAGCCGGTGGATGCAACGACTGCGGCGTTTCAGGTCGGCTATGAAAGCACCTCCCAGTTCAGCCGCGAATACAGTCGCTTATTCGGGGCGCCGCCTTTGCGGGACATCACAAACCTGCGTCAAATGGCTGTCGGCGTGAGGGTATAGAGGTTGCCTGGGCTGGAGGGGTAACACAGGTTAGGAAATTTCTAGGCGTAGATGGCATCGACAAGAAGAACAGTCAACATCTCTCCTCAACGCCTTGAGTGTCTATTTAAAAAAACGTATATTGGACAAGAGTGACATGAACCCTATTTGCATAGTAGACGATCAGCCTTTCATCTGTTCCACGGTAGCCGGCATCCTGAAGGATGAGGGGTATGAGGCCGACGTATTTCCTGACGCGGAGAGCTTCTGGCAGAGTCTCGATACAATAGAGCCCTCTCTCGTTATGCTGGATATCTGGCTCCCGGGCATAGACGGTTTGCAGCTTCTCAAACGTCTGCATGGACGATTCCCCGCACTCCCGGTCATCATGATGAGCGGGCATGCCGGCATCGAGTCGGCGGTAGCCGCCATAAAGGCCGGTGCCTACGATTTTATGGAAAAACCGCTGCATCTGGAGGTATTACTCGACAAGGTGAAGTCTGCCCTCAAGCATCGACCTTCCCTGGGCAGCGCAACCCTGCCTTCGGACACGGGGCTTGAGATCGTCAGTGCCGACATTTTGATGCCCCCCGGCATGGTGGAGATGGTGGATTCCCCCGAACCTCAACGTACCCTCAGAGAGAATGTTGTCCTTAACGGCGTAGGGCTGCTGAGCGGCCGGAAAACGGGGATCATCCTCAGCCCCCTGGGGATCAACGAAGGGATCGTTTTCCAGACTCTCGACGGCCAATCCATCCGTGGACATATCACCTCCCTGAGAAATATATCCCAAACTTTCGCATCGAAGATCTTCTCCGCCAACTCCACCACCCTGGACAACGGCAGGCAACAGGTGCGCACTGTTGAGCACCTGATGGCAGTTTTTTCAATGTACGGCATAACCAATGCACTCATAAAGGTCGACGACGAGGTCCCGAACATAGATGGCTCCGCCAAGGACTTCTGCGACCTCATTGTTCAGGCCGGGATAGAGGAACAACCAGCCTTCACTAAGGTTGCCGTCATCCGTCAAAAGCTCGGAGTGGGAAACGAGGAGAGGCATGAACCACATCTCTATGCGGAGCCTTTTGACGGGTTCAAAATATCGATGAGGGTTGATTACCCTCCACCGATAGGGGAGCAGGTTCTCACCTTCAATCCTGAAAAAGGGTCTTTTGCAGAGGAGATAGCCCCTGCCCGGTCATTCAATACCTTTGAGAATATCGAAATGGCCCAGAAACTTGGCAAGGTCGGTGGCGGCTATCTCAATTCCCACATCATCATGTACGCAGGCAAGGTCATCAATACAGAACTCCGTTTTCCCGACGAATTCGTGCGCCACAAGATATTGGATATTATCGGAGACCTCTACCTCCTCGGTTATTCCATCAGGGGACGCATTACCGCCAACATGACCTCTCACGGTTACAACCAGGCCCTGGTGGAACGCTTGCATCAGGCGATCCAGAGTAGTTCCAGATGAAGGTGATTAACATTTCGAGCGATAGCGAGAAATCTCGGTTTTCAAGACGATGAGATTTCTCCCTCCGGTCGAAATGACAAGAGTGGGTCGAAATGACAAGGGTGGGTCGAAATGACAGAATCTGCAATTGGTCATTTTGCAAGAGGCTTCGGATGAAAGGACTTTTCCCAGGGAATTCGCCAGGGAGCGATTACCTCATCGTCCGGCCTGAGCCGATTCCCAGGCCTCAAGACAGCGTTTTTTCAGATAATCGACCATGCCCCGGTCGTCGGCATAGAGGTCGAAACAATAGCCGTCGCTGCCGGCCAGACCGCCCGGAATCACCTCTCCCCGTCCGTCTGGATCGGTAATGAAATCGGCATAGAAACAGACCGAGAGCCATCTCGCTGCGGGATCGTCGTCGATCACATCGAGAATCATGAAGAAGTCCCGCTCCTGCTGCCGGGAGTGTTTCGGTCTGAGCGAATAGCTGACGCCGGGCCGGGCCGTGAACGTGCAGGCAACCCCTTCCAGGCTCCTGAGCACCGCCAGCAGCCTCTCAAACGATCCCTTCACGGCAGGAACTTTCTCCCACCAGCCGCCGACAAACTCCTCGACTTCCCTGTACCCTTCCGCCGTTTCGGTCATGATCAGCCTCCATTGTTATTTGCAAATACCCATAACATCCACCGCCGCAGCATACAATTTCTTCAACGAATTGCACTCATTTTCTCAAACAGGCAGTATTCCGGAAACAGGGCTGAAAGCGGATGGGTGGGAAGAAAGCGGGGGTGATTGTTCAGGATATATGGCAGGACCATGGAGGGCCATGCGCACTTTGGGATAGGGCACCCGCTCGGATGAGCGACCGGAGAGTTATCGGCACTCAGCCCAGCAGGTGCAGGACTGCGGCGACGGCCAGCGGTACCGCCGCCGCTACCTCAGTGCTCAATCCCCGGCCAAGCTGGTCGAAGACCCGGCCTTCGACCCCGACCAGGTGGATCAGCCGCGGCGTCCTCTCCGGGTAGAGCCGTCGGCCCACCTCGATGGCCTCCCGCACGCCGATGCCGTGGCCGCTCACCGGCCGCGGCTCCATATGGGGCAGGCCCGCCCAGTCGAGGACATGGACGGTCCCGGCAGCGCCGCCGAGCTGCACGGCATCGACCACCACCAGCCGCTCCTCGCCGTCGAACTGATCGAGGAGATCGATGCCGCCAAGCCCGAGAAACGCGAGACGCGTCCCCTCAGGCAGAGACATCTCGCCGAGACGGTCATAGACGGCTTTTCCGACCCCGTCATCGGCAACCAGGTCATTGCCGATGCAGACAACCAGGGCCGTCGCCACGATTACTGCCGCGGCCGGCTGAAGGCCATGCTGAAGGTGCAGGATTCGCCGGTCGAAACGGTCTTCGGCCTGACCGGGCAGCCGGTCAGTTCGGCAAGGATGCCGGCGATATAGTAATGAAACATCTGGCATGTCTGGCCGTCGATCTCCATCTGGCGCTGCAGGCAGACGCTCCTGATCGGGCAGTGGTTGATGGTGATCTCCGCCTCGGAACCGCTGCAGCGGCCATCGATCTCCATCTGCTGGATGCGGAAGATCCGGACCAGTTCCCGGACGGCGACCTCCGGGGTCTTCTCGGTCATGTGCACCGGCATGTTGTCGGCCATGCGCCGGCCGGCGGCGACCGCCAGGGATGGTGTCGACTTGCCGACGAAGGTGACGATGGTCTCGACGAACATATCGAGGAGAAAGGAGACCTCGGTGAAGGCCATATCGTAGTCCTTGGCCGTCAGGTTGAGCTCGGATGCGGTGATCATAGGAATTTCTCCATGCGCTGGCTGAAATGGATATTGCGGTAAAAATTGTGCACCACATGGTGGTTCTGATGGGAGATCGCCCCGGACGGACAGAGATAGTCGCAGCTCATGCAGGCGATGCAGTTGCCGATATGGGCCACCACCGATTTCTGGGTCTCCTCGTTGAAGGAAAAACAGTTGGTCGGGCAGACATCGAGGCAGAGGCGGCAGCCGCGGCAGGCCTTTTCGTTAATGGTCATTTCCAGCATCTGTTATTTCCTCCTCAGGGTGCGGATGGTTCGGTCGTCGTGCCGCAATTCGATGTCCAGGGCCATCCGGCCGATCGCATGGGTCGAACAGGCCAGACAGGGGTCGTAGCAGCGCACGACAAATTCCAGGGCATTGAGCATGAGCTCGTCCGTTCCCTCCTTCATCAGATTATTGGCCGCCTCTTTCAGCGATTTATTGATTGCCGCGGTATTCTGCTGGGTGGCGATGATCATGTTGGCGGCCCGGACAATACCCTTCTCGTCGATCTCGTAATCGTGGATCAGGGTGCCGCGCGGCGCCTCGATATGGGCGACGCCCCGGCCGCCCTTGAAGGACGCCGGAATCCGGGTGTCACCGCGCAGGGCCGGGTTGTTGATCAGTTCGTTGGCCTTTTCGCAGGCATAGATCAGCTCGATCAGCTTGGCATACATCTGGATGACCGCGTTATGACAGGGCCGGCCGAAGTTCTTGCGGAACTCCTCGAACTCGGCCTGGGCCAGCGGCGTCTCCATGCCGTCGACGACGTTCAGCCGGGCCAAGGTCGAGACCCGGTACATATGCTCGGCGCCGCCGTGGTTGATGTAGACCTCCTTGGCATAAGAGGTATGAACGGCCCGCTCGACAAGAATATTCCGGTAATCCCGGCTGGCGAACTCGGTGACGATCCTGCCGGCCTCATCCATGACCCGCAGGTCGCCGTCATAGAAGTTGAGCTTTCCGCCATTGACAGTGCCCATGTACCAGCTCGGCACGTTCAGTTTGTCGAGCAGGACCGGGTTGGCATCGAAGAGGTCGAAGAGCAGTTTCTTGACCCTGCCGGCCAGATCGCTCGAGAGGATGACGGCCTCGGCGGTCAGTTCCTGCAGGCGAGCGAACTGGCTGTCGCTGAGCTTGAAGGAAATGCCGCCGGCCACCGCCGTGACCGGATGGATGCCGCGGCCGCCGATGGTCTCGTTGATCTTCTGGCCGAGACTGCGCAGGCGCAGGCCTTTTTTGCTGAGCTCCGGCTCGGCCTCGACCATGCCGACGATGTTCTGGGTGGCCGCCGGCCCATTCAGGCCGAAGACCAGGTCGGGCCCGGCCAGGACAAAGAGCGACAAGGCATGGCTGTGGATGACATGGCCCATATACATGAATTCCCGCAGCAACCTGGCCGCCAGGGGCGGTTCGACACCGGCGGCATTGTCGAGGGCCTTGGCAGCCACCAGATGGTGAGCGGTCGGGCAGACCCCGCAGATGCGGGCGGTGACCTGCGGCATGCTGCTGGCCTCCATGCCGACCAGGATCCGTTCGAAACCCCTCAGTTCATTGACACAAAAAAAGGCCTCGTCGACCTTGCCGGCGTCGTCGCACTCGAGCAGGATGCGGGCATGCCCCTCGATCCGGGTGACCGGGTCTATCTTGATGGTCTTTGCCATTATACTGCCTCCACATCTGCAATCCATTTGCGAATCAAAAAGGTCGGTTTGTTGCCGATCATCTTGGTGGCCATCGCATAGGCGTAATGCGTCTTGGCCGATTTCTCGATACGTCGAATGATCGTCTCGCGGTCGATTTTGGTCAGGCGCGACATCCTGTCGGCCACCTCGGTGCGGATATCCCGGTTCGGCTCGGTGAGGATCTGCATGGTCGGGCCGGCACAGCCGGAACACATGATGCCGTGGTTCGGGCAGGGGGCGAGGCAGCGGTCAAGGGTGGCCGAACCGAGGCAGATATAACCCTGGCTGAGGAAACAGATGTCGTCCTCCGGCGCCTCGTCAAGGTTGTTCCTGATCTCGCTGACCTCGGTCTTGACCATCGTCCGGCGGCAGGCGGCACAGACCGTCGTCTTGTCCGTGCGCGGTTCAGTAGCGGCGACGAGACTCTTCAGGCCTTCGAAGATGAAGTGGGCGTGGGGCGGGCAGCCCGGTAGATAGAGATCGACGTCGATCACCTCGTCGATCGGCGTGACGATCTTCTCAAGGCCGGTAATGCCGATATTCGGGATAAAATCGGTACAGGTGGTCGGACTTTTTTTGAAGACCTGGTCCATGATTTCTTCCCTGGTGTGGGCGAGTCCAGCCCCATGCAGGCCGCCGTACACCGCGCAGGTGCCGAAGGCGATGATGGTCTTGCACTGCCGGCGCATCTCGATGGCGGCATGACGGTCATGCTCGGTGCGGATCGAACCGGTAAGGATGCCGATCTCGGCCTCCGGGTAGCCTTTCTCATCGGTCAGCACCGGGCATTTACCGATCTCGACCGATTCCAGGACATTCAGGATCTTTTCATGCAGGTCGACCAGGGCGACATGGCAGCCACCGCAGTCACACAGCCATTCTGTATTCAAACGAACTTTCTCACCACTCATTGTCTCTCCTTGTTGACCTTCGCCGAATCGGGCTACGCTTCCACCGTCAGGATTTTCAGACAGGCGTTCTCACCGGCATGCCTGATATCGAGAGTCGCCTTTTTCCCCATGATGCTTTCCAGGGCCCCGGCGAAAAAACCGTACATCATGTTGCAGAGCGATCCCTTCTGGGGATGGCCGAAGCGAAACAAGGCCTGGCGGATCATGCAGTCGCGGAAGACCAGGAGGACCTGGCGGTTTCCCTTTTCATCGGTCGTTATCATCTCGGCCTGCTCCTCCGGCTTGAATGGCTCGAAGCCCCAGAGGCAGTGATTGGCCACCAGGATCTGGCGGACCTCGTCGATGGCCTCGAGAAGATTGTCGGTATGCCTGGCCCCTTCCGAAAATTTCCGGCCGAGGTTGCGACCTGCCGACATGGTCATGCTGCTGGCGCCGCGACCGAGTATCGGTTCGATACCTGCTGATAGGGCCGCCATGAAATTCATGGTTTCCTGCAGGGTTCTTCGTTTTTTGAGAATTTCCTCCACGTCCGCCTTCCTCCAATCATCCTGATTTAGAGCTTATCCGTGAATAAGCACTTAATTACCGTACCGGCCGGGTCCTCAACTTTTTCTGCCCGGGGCCGGGCCTGCCTGCATCCGCCTCCGGAGCCGCAAAAAAATTCTCCCAATGCTGCAATACGAGCCAATATATTGGGAGTCGTTGATAAAAACAAGGACTATATAGGAGATCGATTCTCGCTTGAGAGCGGATATCAAGAAATCAGCAAAGGCTTATTTTCGGCTGACCGCGACGCTAACCATCCCTTGCTGCCGGCCCTGCAGGTAAAAGTAAAAAAGGACAGATGAATTTCGGGAAGCGGGAAAAAGGGCGTGCCACGGCATCCCGAAGGTGGCCGCTGGGAAAATCCGTTTAAAAACGCGTGGCGGGAGTTGAAAAGTGAAAGAGGAGTCGGATCGAAGGTCTCTTACCGGCCCCAGCCATGTTCGCCGATAAGATCGACAAACCGGACACTGACCAGATGATCGATGGTGGTCTCGCCGTTTGCCTTGGTGACGAGGTGCAGCTCCTGGACGTCCTGATCGCCGACCGGGATGACCAGCCTCCCCGGATCAGCCAGCTGCTCAACCAGGGGCGCCGGGATCTCCGGTCCTCCGGCCGTGACGATGATGGCATCGTAGGGCCCGAATTCAGGCCAACCCAGCGTGCCGTCATCGAGCTTTGCAACGATATTGTAATAGCGCAGGGCATCGAAGAGTTTTCTGGCCCCGGCCAGCAGGGTATTCACCCGTTCGACGGTATAGACCTTCTCGCAGAGCCGTGACAGTATCGCCGCCTGATAGCCCGAGCCGGTACCGATCTCCAGGACCTTTTCATGTCCCTGCAGCTGCAGGACCTGGGTCATATAGGCGACTATATAGGGCTGGGAGATGGTCTGACCGGCGGCTATGGGCAGGGGATGATCGCCATAGGCCCTGGCCCGCATGGCATCGTCGACAAAGAGATGGCGCGGGACTTCCATCATCGCGGCCAGGAGTCTCTGGTCGGTTATGCCCCTGGTCACAAGCTGTTCCTGCACCATCCGTTCACGGGCAGTGGCGAAGCGATCGGTCACTTCTCTTTCTCCTGCCAGTGGTAATCATCGGTCCAGCCGTGCTCGTCGTCATCATGGGCATCATAGTTGATATCGATGACGGTGTCGCCCTTTAAGGTGACAACGACCCGGCCGTACCCGGGCGTACCGAAATACCTGCCGACGTACGGGGTCTTTTCGAGAGCGGAGGCGGTTTCCTCCCGATACAGCCATTTTTCCACGCCCTCGCCAACCACCTGCTGTTCATCGGGTTCGCCGAGGAAGGTCAGGACATCATCCCGGGTGGACTGGCCGGGTTTGATCATCACCGCATCCGAGGCCAGGTTGCGGACCGGGGTGTTGTAACAGCCGCCGAGTAGAAAGGCTGCCACCAGCAGGACCATCGAGCAGCGAAACATAGAGAGCATACTGTCCTCCTTGTTGATTGTGTCTGTAGATCTTCATAATCATTCGCTCTATAGCCTGAAGGTGGCCATTTTTCAATGTTTATGTAGCTATCCTCTCGCCCGGCCGCATGCCTCCTCGCCGATATTCGGCCGCAGTTCTTCGCTTATGCCGCTGAATTCACGGATATGTTTTAATGGCCGGGGGTTTTTCAGTCCTGCACCGCCCGGTTGAGGATCTTATAGTTCCGCTCGACCATGACCAGGGGATCGACGGGCAGCCCGGCCTGGATCATGGCGTTGTCGAAGATCTGCCTGGCCACGTCCCGGGCGAACTCCTCGTCGGCCGTCTGCAGTTCGGCCAGGCGCCTGATCAGCGGGTTCTTCAGGTTGATTTCGAGGTTTTTCTTCGAGGCCTCGGCCGCCAGGCCTTTTTCAAATCGCGAGGCCGCCAGGACCCGCTGCATCGAAGAGGTCATATAGCCATCCGGGTTGACGATCATCGCCGGGGCGTCGACCAGCCGTTTCGAGGCGATGACATCCTGGACGCTGTCCGCCAGGGTCTCCTTCAGCCAGCCCAGAAGAGACTCCCTGCCTGCATCGTCGAGCCCCCCCTCGGTCTCCGCATCGGCCTGTTTCTCCAACTCGGTCTCGGGGATGGAGATGTCGGCCCGATCGGCGGACACCAGTTTCTTGCCTTCGAATTCACCGAGATGGCTGAGGACAAAATCATCGATCGGCTCCATGGTATAGAGAATCTCGATATCCTTTTTGCGGAACATCTCGGTATAGGGGCCGGCCTCGATCGCCGCCCTGCTCGGTCCGTTGATATAATAGATATCTTTCTGGTCCGGGCCCATCCGCAGAACATAGTCGGCCAGGGCCACCGGTTTTCCGGCCTCCGACTTCGACGTTTCGAAACGCACCAGCTTGCCGAGGTCCTTCTGAAATTCAAAACTCGAGGTGATCCCTTCCTTGAGATAAATACCGAAGGTCTTCCAAAAGTTCAGATAGGCCTCGGGGTCCCTGGTGGCCTCGTCGTCGAGGAACTTGAGGAAGCGCTTGGTAATCACCCGGCGCAGTTTGCCGACCAGGGCGTTGTCCTGCAGGGACTGCCGGGAGATGTTTAAGGGCAGGTCCTCGCTGTCCACCACCCCTTTGAGGAATCTGAGCCATTCCGGCAGGATATTCTCGGAATGCTGATCGATGAGGATCCTCTGGCAATAGAGATTCACCCCGGGATCAACCCGGCCGAAGCCGAGGATCTCGAAATTTTCTTTAGGGACAAAGAGCAGGGCGTTGATAGCCAGGGGCGCATCGGCGGAGAAATGCAGGCGATACAGGGGCTCGTCCTGGGCGTTGCCGACAAATTTATAGAAATCGGTGTATTCCTGATCGTTTATCTCATTTTTATTGCGGGTCCACAGGGCCTGCACGGTATTGACGGTCTCACCCTCGAGCTTGATCGGGAAGGAGACGAAGGCCGAATACTGCTTGATGATCGATTCGACCTTCCACTTCTGGGCATAGTCGTAGGCATCCTCCTTCAGTTCGACGATGACCCGGGTGCCGCGGTGCAGACCCGGCATCTCGGTGATGGTGAAGGTACCGGCGCCATCGGAGGCCCACTCGTGTCCCTCGCTGCCGTCCCAGGACCGGCTCTGCACCAGAACCCGGTTGGCGGCCATGAAGGCGGCGTAAAAACCGACACCGAACTGACCGATCAGGTTGACATCCTTTTTGGCCGCTTCAGCCAGGTCGGCGAGAAAGGCATTCGAGCCGGAGTGGGCTATGGTCCCCAGGTTGGCCTCGAGTTCATGGCGGGTCATGCCGATACCGGTATCGGTCAGGGTCAGGGTGTGTTTTTCCTCATCAAGGTTGATATTGATCTCGAGAGGCATATGACCGTCAAAGACATCGCCTGCGGTGAGGCTCTCATGCCTGAATTTTTCCAGGGCGTCTGCGGCATTGGAGATCAGTTCGCGGATGAAGACATCCCGTTCGGTATAGAGGGAGTGGATGACGATATCGAGAAGTTTCTTGGTTTCGGACTGAAATTCATGGGTCGTGGTTTTTTGTGTCATGGCGCCTACCTTTTGCACAGTTGTGTTAATCGGAAAGAGTGCGGGGCGCACCCTTTCCATTGATTTTTTCCTGAAAGTCGGCGAAAATGTTAAGCATATATACATGCATGTCAAGACCTTCATCGATTGGGTATTATCCGTCACCATTCCGATCAGTTCGCTGCAGCCCGTTTGCCGCGCCCGGCATTTCAAGGCTGCGGTCAGATGGAGGGGACGGCTCACAACAGCCTTTTTATAAGCGAGAATACCCGATGCAAATCATTACCTTCGGCGCCCTGGCGGACCGGCCCCACTCCGACCGGCATGCCGGCTCAGCCGCCATCCGCTGGCCCATTGAGACACATCGACCCGATCCCTGCAACGCCGGCCATATCCAGGAGGCCCGCGACACGGATACCACAGGCGGCACCCCGGTCATCAATCCGGGCATGCTGCGCAAAGGAGGCTGGATCGCCATCCGCCTCTCCCCATCAACCCTGCAGGCAACTCTTCAATGACAGAACAACTCGACACCATCATCGTCGGCGGCGGCCTTTCCGGCCTGACCATCGCCCACCGGCTGAAGACCCACAGCCCCGGCCACCGCTTTCTCCTGCTGGAAAGGTCGGACCGTACCGGCGGGGTGATCCGCTCCCACCGGGACCAGGGCTATGTCACCGAGATCGGCCCGCACGGCTTTCTCGACAACTGCCTGGAAAGCCGGCAGCTCCTGCTGGAAACCGGACTCGACCGGGAGTCGGTAAAGGCCCCCCTGCAGCAATTTGTCCGTTATGTCTGCCTGAACGGCAGGCTCTGCTGCATCCCGCAGACTCCGAGGAAGATCCTCATGGCCCCGCTCATCCCCTGGCAAGCCAAACTGCGGGTCCTCGCCGATCTCTGGATACGGCCCCTGGACGGCGAGCCGACCGTGGCCAAATGGATCGACCACCGCTTCGGCTCGGCCCTTCTCCCGTTTGCCGACGCGGTCTTCACCGGCACCTACGCCGGCGATTACAATGAACTGACCATCGACAGCGTCATGCCCGCCATCCGCCTCCTGGAAAAAGAGCATGGCTCGGTCATTCGCGGCCTCCTGGCCCGGATGTGGCGCGCGAGAAAAGCCGGTGCGGCCGGAAAAAAACTGACCATGCCGGCGATGACCAGTTTTCCGGACGGCATGTGTCGACTGCCCGAGCGGCTGACGGAATCGCTAACCCCTGAGGTCGAACTCCTGCTCAACTGCGGCGTCAGGGCCATCAGCCGCAGCGGCCCGGACTGGCAGGTGACCTCCGAGAGAGGCGTCCACACCGCGAAAAACCTGGCCCTGGCCCTGCCGGCCAATGCCGCCCTCTCCCTGCTGGCAGGCATCGATCAGGGCATGCCGATGACCGCCATACCGGAGGCCTGGATCGCCACGGTGGTCTTCGGCTACGGCCCGGGCGCCGTCCTGCCGCCGGGCTTCGGCTACCTGACGCCCGAACAGGAAGGACGCTTCAGCCTCGGCACCCTCTTTTCTTCCAACATGTTCCCGGGCAGGGCGCCGGCAGGTCACATCGTCATCGAGACCCTGGTCGGCGGCCGGCGCCACCCCGAACGACTGGCACTCGACGATGCGACCATGACCAGACTGGCCCTGCAGGATGTCCGCGAGATCCTCAACCTGCCCGGAGAACCGGCCTACAGCAAGGTCCTCCGGCCGGAAGGCGCCATCCCTCAGCTCGAACGCGGCTATCCGCAGCTCCTTGCCTGGCGCGACCGGCTGATGCAGGACAGCCCCGGACTGTTCATCTGCGGTTTCGGCTGGGAGGGCATTGGCATCAACGATATGATCAAAAGCGCCACCAGGGTCGGCGAAGGCCTCCAGTCTTCTTCGGCTGCCGGAGGATATCGGCCGGAGGTCAAAGGCGTCTATTTATGAGCCTCGGCCATCGCCGCAGCCGTTCTTTTCATCCGACCATAAAAAAAGGGCTGATCGTCCAAGCGATCAGCCCTTTATTTATTCCCTTCCGGAAACAAACCCTTCAGAGTTGCTTCACCTTGTCGCTCAGGAGGTCGACCTGGGCGCCGACGGAGGCGTCCCGGGCGGTGAGCGAGGTCACGACCTTGATGGCATGCAGGACGGTGGAGTGGTCCCGGTGAAAGAGCTTGCCGATATCCGCCAGTGAGTCCTCGGTATATTTCCGGCAGAGGTACATCGCAACCTGGCGGGGAAAGGTGACGATCCGCTTTCTCGACCGGGACTGCATGTCCTTGACGCTGACCTTGAACTGGCTGCCGACAAGATCGCCGATCATCGCCGCGGTCAGCACCTGGTTGTGACCAACGACATTTGCAACCACCTCCCGCACCAGATCGAGATCAACCAGTCCTTTCCTGAGAGCGGCCTTGGCCCGCAGGGCTATCAGGGCCGATTCGACCTTGCGGACATCCCCCCGGATATGCTGGGCGATATAATCGACATAGTCTTCATTCAGGCTGAGCTGATGCTGCAAGGCCTTTTTTCCGACGATGCGGAGGCGGGTGGCGATATCCGGCGGCTTGATGCTGGTCACCAGACCGGCCGACATCCGCGAACGGAGTTCCTCGTCGATCCCCACCAGGTCCCGCGGCGCGCTGTTGGCCGTGAGGATCACCCTTTTACCCGATTTTATCAGGGAATCGAGGAGTTCATTCAGCTCTTCCTGGGTTTTCTTCTTGCCGGTCAGGGAATGCACATCCTCGACCAGGAGGATATCGCAGTGATCATGATATTTCCTCTTGAACGAGTCCATGGTGTTGGACTGGATACCGCGCACCATCTCGGCGGCAAACTGCTGGGCGGTCACGTAATGCAGCCGCGTCATCGGCGATTCGGCGATAATCTTGTGGGCCACGGCATGGGTCAGATGACTCTTGCCGAGCCCCGTGCCGCTGTTGATATAAAGGCAGGGCCCGACCGAATCGTCATTGATCGACATCGACCGGCAGGCCGACTGGGCGAGAATATTGCTGTCGCCCACCATAAACTCGGAAAAGGTATAGCGGGGATGCAGGGACCGGACCTTCGAGGTGTTTTCAGGGACATTGGGCAGACGCATCTGCCCCTTGACGGGCTGAATTACCTGCGGTTTCCGGTCTTTCTCGCAGAGGATCACTTTCCGTGCGACACAGTCGCATTCCTGGAGTTTTTCCTCGATCATGCCAAGATAATGCTGAGAGATGTAGGCATTGAAATAACGATCGGGGCTGGCCAGGTACAGCGCTCCATCCTGCATCTGGACATACTCCAGAGGTTCGATCCAGAGGGTGTAAACATTCTCCGTGAGCGCATCCTTCAATCTCTCCTTTGTCTTCTCCCAAATCATATACTATCCTTCACATAACAGGTTAAAAAATCGATTCAGAACCATTTAAGACAATCTTACAGAAATGAATGATGCATCAAACATATTTTTCGATTGGCCGAATACCTGGCAGAGCGGCGGGCGACAGGCAGTTACCCAACAATAAAAAAGAGGAACAGGCCGCCCTTGCCGATACGCCTCGGATGCGGGATGATTAACTTGATTTTCTGTTTCCCGTCAAAGACGATATCACGAAATTTCGTATCACTGCAGCGCCTTACTGTCAACATCGGCAAGCGTAGAACCAGCCTGCCTTTTGCGCCGAGCTCCCGTTCAAGTCCTTATTCTCCGGGCCTTTTCGTCGGCGCCGTTTTTCTGTCGTCAAATAGCCATGTTAGTCATTTATCCCCAAACTTATCAACAATTTCATGGTAGCATTGAACTCAATCATTCTCTATTTTAAGAGAAATTATTGTCAATTACTCAATATTTCTTGATTGAGAAACCTATCTCTGCGAAATCCCGACCGCTCCGGTCGATAATGGAAACTTAACTATTTCTTTATTTCTTCTTAACCGATATTGATTGTACTACAGGGCAGGAGTGACCCTGGCCAGGGTAAGGACAACGACCTCCCTGGCACCGGCCTGCAACAAAGTACGACTGCATTCCGACACCGTGGTGCCGGTAGTGTAGACATCGTCGACGAGACAGACTGTCCGGCCCTGCACCAGGGCGTTTTCCGCAACAGCGAAGGCTCCTCTGAGATTCTTCCGGCGGGCCAAGCCATTCAGGGAGGTCTGGGCCGGGGTGTTGCGCTTCCGGACGAGGACATCCGGGTGGAGATGCCGCAGGGAGCCGGGAAAAAAGAGACGGGCCAATGCAACCGACTGATTCAGTCCTCTCTCTTTCAGCCTCTGCGGATGCAGGGGAACAGGGACGATCAGGTCCGGTTGGGGCATCTCCAGGCTTCCTGCATGTCGGATGATATATTCGAGTCCCGGCAGGACAGAGGTATCGCCGCAGTATTTCAGGCGATGGAGGAGTTCGCTGGCCGGCTGATCGTAGCGGATACAGGCCCGGGCCCTGAGGTAAGGCGGCGGCTGACCGAGGCACCGGCCGCAGAGATGGCGGCGATCAGGCCCTCCCGCCACCTTCTCGCCGCAACAGCGGCAGAACGGAGGCCGCAGGTAGTCGATTTTTCCCCGGCACTCCCGGCACAGGGGCGCCACCTCCTCCAACCCCAGGGGTTGCCCGCAGAGGAGGCATCGGGGCGGGAAGAGCAGATCGAGGCAGGTCGTCCTCCAGCTCTTTTGTCGACTCATTACGTCACCACAGTGGTTGCACGGAAAGAACGGAGTCCGCTGACGCACCCCTTTTCCGGAAATAATCCGGTCAGATCAGGTGTCTTTTCGCCGTGAGTCTGCCTCGCCGGCAAGGCCCCGGAAAAGACAGATCTTTTTCTGCCACCGGCAATTGCACTCTTTGCATTTCCCCAGAAACATGGCATAATGATCGCGTTTTAGACCCGTGCCTCCGGTTGCGGCAGAGGTAATCCGTTTTCAAGGCAGAAGGGGAAGCGAACGGGCAGCGACGGGACAATACCTGCACGCACGAAGTACGGCGAGGAGCCGCACTGCCCAGCCGATATAGTTAACGCTTGACTCGGGATTGGAAGTAATCACGTTTTCCGACAATTCACCTACAGTTACCGGAACCCCTTTTCGTTCCTGACAGTATAGATAGATCGCCGCCTCCTTCAGGACATTAAAAACAGAAAGGAACTTTTTTATGGATCATACCAGAAAACTACTGTCTCTTGTCCGCAAGCCTGCCATCTTCGGTCTGTTCCAGGCAATCCTCATCTGCCTGACCATTGCCATCCTGACCGCCCCTGCTTTCGCGGCCGGCCAGAACACCACCTATCTGCCGTTGAAAATCACCAGTCAACAGAACGCGGATAAACTGACGGAACAGGCAGACACCTTTTTTGAGGAGGCCCTGGTTTCAAACGGCCAGGTGCTGCTGGCCCGCAGCAAGGCCGAGGCAATGGTAGACTATGCAGCCACATGGCCGCCGGCAATCGCCCAGTTGCAGAAGGTGGCGGAAAGCACCGGTCTCGACAATGTGGCGGCTGGCAGCCTGACCTTCGTCGGCAACCAGATAAGTATCGATATCAAGGTTTTCGACCTGCTCGCACCGAACACCCCGCGGTACTACTTCAAGGATGGCCTGACCATGGAGACCCTGCGGGCGGGTATCGCCGGGATCGTCGGCGATATCCTGCTGTATTCCGGTAAGGACCAGCGAATCGCCACCATCGCCCCTCAGGGGAACAAGCGCATCGATTCCGGCGCGATTCTGCGCAAGATCAAGAGCAAGGCAGGCGATATCTACAGCCCCTCGACCCTGCGGGAAGACCTGAAATCGATTTACGCCATGGGCTACTTCAACGATGTCCAGATAGACGTGAGCGACAGCCCGAAAGGCAAGGATATTGTCTTCAAGGTGGTGGAGAAGCCGGTCATCGCCTCCCTGGTCTATGAAGGGACCGACAAACTGAAAGAAGAGGACGTCAAGAGCGCCGCCAATATCAAGGAGCACTTCATTCTCAATCCGGCCAGGATCAATGCCGCCATCGAGGCCATCAAGGAATTGTACAAATCCAAGGGATTTTACAACACCCAGGTCAAGGCCGAGACCACTTACCCCACTAACGAAGGGGCCGTGGTCAGGATCATCATTGATGAGGGCAAGAAGATCTATATCAAAAAAATCGACTTTTCCGGCAATACCACCTTTGATGACGATGAACTTGCCGACCAGATCAAAACCGACGAGAAGGGCCTGTTCAGCTGGCTGACCGCATCGGGCACCCTGAAAATGGATGAGGTGAAACAGGATGTCGGCCGGATAGTCGCGTTCTACAACAACCATGGCTTTCTCGAGGCAAAAATCGCCGAGCCCGCCATCCGCCAGGAAGAAGAGTGGCTCTACCTGACCTTTTCCGTCGAGGAAGGCCCTCGTTTCAAGGTCGGGACCATTGATATCTCCGGGGATCTGCTCACCGACAAAGAGGAAATCCTGAAGCTTCTCACCATCAGGAACGAGGAGTACCTGAGCAGGCAGGTCATGCGTGATGATATCCTCAAGATCACCGATTTCTACGCGGAGAAGGGCTATGCCTTCGCCACGGTCAAGCCGGATGTGCAGAAATCCACCTCGGGCGCCAGGCTGGACGTCAACTTCCGTATCGACAAGGGTGACCTCGTCTATATCGAGCGGATCATTATCAAGGGCAACACCCGCACCCGGGACAACGTTATCCGCCGGGAACTGCGGATCGCCGAGGGTGGCGTCTTCGATTCGAAGGCCCTGCGGGAAAGCACCCAGGCCCTGCAGCGCCTCGAGTATTTCGAGGAGGTCAATATCACCCCGGAACCCTCGCTCGATCCGACACGAATGAACATCATCATCGGCGTCAAGGAGAAGAGCACCGGCACATTCTCCATAGGTGCAGGCTACAGCTCCATCGACGACCTTATCCTGATGGGTGAGATTTCCGAGAACAACTTCCTCGGCCGCGGCGACAGGCTCGCCCTCAGCGCCAACATCGGCGGCTCGAGTTCCCGCTACAATCTCGGCTACACCAATCCGCGCCTCAACGACTCCCAGCTTTCCTGGGGTGCCGATCTGTTCGACACCGAACGGGAGTACGACGATTATACCAAGCAGTCGCAGGGCGGGGCCCTGCGTATCGGCTACCCGCTCTGGGAGAAATGGCGCATGCACGGGGCCTACAGCTTTACCGACACCGAGCTGTCAGACGTTGCCGACACCGCCTCGTTTATCATCCGCAATTCCGTCGATCTGCAGGTCACCAGCGCCGTGAAGCTTTCCCTTGTCCGCGATTCCCGCGACCGGCTCTACAGCGCCACGAAGGGGTCCTATAACCTGCTGAGCACCGAGTTTGCCGGCGGTCCTTTTGCCGGCGATGCCGAGTTCACCAAACTGGAAGGTTCCACCAGCTGGTATTTCCCGATAGTCTGGAAGACGGTCTTTCACTTCAAGGGTGCAGCCGGTCAGGTCTTCGAGAATGAGAATGACAAGCTGCCGGTCTATGAACGTTTTTATCTCGGCGGCCTCAATTCCGTACGAGGTTTCGATTATGGCGATATCAGCCCTATCGACCCGGTCTCCGGCGACCGCATCGGCGGTGACAAGATGTGGTATACCAACTGGGAAATCATCTTCCCGATTCTTGAGAAACAAGGTGTCCAGGGTGTTCTCTTCTTTGATGCCGGCAAGGTCCTCAATGACGACGAAGACTGGTCGTTCGACTCCTACCGCAAATCGACAGGTCTCGGCATGAACTGGCTCTCACCCATGGGCCCGCTGCGGATCGTCTGGGGCTACAACCTCGATCCGCTGGATGACGAGGATGATTCCGTCTGGGATTTCAGCGTTGGCGGGGTTTTCTAAAAACATTTAGCATAACAACGAATTATATAATTCTCCTGCCGGTTGCACCCTGGTGTAATCGGCACTTTTTTTTAACGATGCACGAACTCCTCCACAAGCTCTTTCAGAATACCAGAACCGTGCAGATCGGCGGCCTGCAGGGCGCCGCCCCGGCCTGGTTCAGCGCCCTGCTCGGCGAGACCGGGCACTGCTGCTGCATTGTCCCGGATGAACAGATGGTTGCCCTGTTCGAGCAGGATCTCAGGCTGTTTACGGCGAGAAAGGTCCTGGCCTATCCGGCCCACGAAATTCCGCCCTATACCCCCCTTTCCCCCGACCAGCAGACAACCGCCCTGCGCCTCTCAAGTCTCTACCAGCTGACCGAGAGCCGTGAGCCGCTGCTCTTTGTCACCTCGATCGAGGCGTTGATGCGGCGGGTCATGCCCAGATCTCTGCTCACCGGGTCGGCGGAACTGGTTCTGGCCGGCGAGGACTGCGATGTCGACCGGCTCATCGAGAATCTCACCAGGATGGGCTATGAACAGGTGGCCCTGGTTCAGGGCATCGGCGATTTTTCGGTGCGGGGCGGCATCCTTGATATCTTTCCACCGCCCTTCCCCCTCGACCATGAAGGCCTCCATGAGGGACCGGTCCGGCTCGATTTTTTCGGCGACACCATAGAATCACTACGTGCCTTCGATCCCCTCAGCCAGCGTTCGACCACGGAAATCGCCGAAGCGGTACTGCTGCCGGTGGCCGACATCCTCCTGCCGTCCGCCAGGAGCAGCTCGCAGGCCGGCATTGCCCGGGCCTTCCAGAAGGCCGGCAACAGTCTCGGCTGGGACCGGGAAAAGACCGCAACCCTGGTCGGGCAGGCGGCAAGCGGCCAGCGTTTCGCCGGCATGGAGTTCTTCCTGCCGCTATACTATGCCGACGAAGCCGCCGCCAGCTCGACCGTCCTCAGTTTCTTTCCGGAAGACACCACCCTTCTCCTCATCGGACCCGAGGCCATCTACCAGAATCTGGAGCTGGTCCATGAACGTATCCGCAGCAATTTCCGGGAGGCCACGGCGTCCGGCCATCCGGCCCTGCCGCCGGAGGAACTCTTTCTCGATGCCGACGGGACAAGGGAGATGATGGCCGGCTTCCGCCAGGCCCTCTGCACCGATTTCAGCCACGAGCAGCTGCCGACCACGACCGTCGTCACCCGGAGCCACCAGCTGCTCAAGCAGGACATCGCCCTGCAGCGGCGAAACCGCGGCATCCTGGTGCCGCTCTCCGAGCAGATCAGCGCCTGGCAGCAGGACGGCGACAGGATCATCATCTGCTGCCGCTCGGGTCGGCACATGAACAACCTCCGCGAGCTGCTGCACCGGCATCACCATCATACCGACCTCATCACCGCCCCGCTGACCCTGGCCCGACCGGGGGCCTCGCCGGAGGAGGAGCTGGTCGTCTATCTCTGCGACCAGCCGCTGACCCAAGGGTTTTCCCTTCCTGAACTGCGGACCCACCTGCTTTCGGAAAGCGAGCTCTTCGGCGAGATGCGCCTGGGACGGCGCAGGAAGGAGGGGCGGCAGGGCGGCGAGCCGCTGCGCTTCAGCGAACTCAAGGACGGCGATATCGTGGTCCATCGCGATCACGGCCTGGGCGTCTTCCTGGGCCTGGTCACCATGCAGTTCCAGGGGGTGACCAATGATTTCGTCCATATCGAATATCGGGACGGCGACAAGCTCTATATCCCGGTCGACAGGCTCAATCTCATTTCCCGCTACGAAGGGCTCTCCGATCAGACCCCGAAAATAGATAAACTCGGCACCCAGGCCTGGCGGCTGACCACCTCGAAGGTCAAGGAGGAGGTGTGGAAAATCGCCCAGGAACTCCTTGAAATCTACGCCACCCGGGAACTCCGTGAAGGCAGAAGGTTTTCGCCTCCGGCCGAATTGTTCCACGAGCTCGAGGAATCCTTCCCCTACGACGAGACGCCGGGACAGGACAAGGCGATCACCGAGGTCATTGACGATCTCACCTCGGAAAAACCGATGGACCGCCTGGTCTGCGGCGACGTCGGCTACGGCAAGACCGAAGTCGCCATTCGGGCGGCCTTCAAGGTGGTCGAGGACGGCTATCAGGTGGCGATCCTTGTGCCCACCACGGTCCTGGCTGAACAGCACACCAAGACCTTCCGCGAACGGCTGCAGGGCTTTCCGGTCACCGTCGAATGCATCAACCGCTTCCGTACCGCCGGTGAGCAGAAAAAAATCGTCCGGGACCTGGGTTCGGGGGCTATCGACATCCTCATCGGCACCCACAGGCTGCTCTCGAAAGACGTGGCCTTCAAGAACCTCGGCCTGCTCATCGTCGACGAGGAGCATCGCTTCGGCGTGAGCCACAAGGAAAAGATCAAGAAGATGCGGGCCGAGGTCGACATCCTCACCCTCACCGCCACCCCGATCCCGCGGACCCTGCAGATGTCCCTGCTGAGCATCCGTGACCTCTCGGTCATCTCAAGCCCGCCGGAACATCGGCGGCCGGTCAAGACCTTCGTCGCCCAGTACGACGATCTGGTGATCAAGGAGGCGGTGACCAAGGAGATGAGGCGCAACGGCCAGGTCTTTATTGTCCATAACCGGGTCAGGTCCATCCATCAGGTGGCGGCCAACATCAAGGCGCTCGTGCCGACTGCCCGTATCGCCGTGGCGCATGGCCAGATGGCGGGCAAGGACCTGGAGGACATCATGGTCTCCTTTGTCAACCATGAGACCGATGTGCTGATCTGTACCACCATCATCGAATCCGGACTCGACATCCCCTCGGCCAACACCATCATCATCAACCGGGCCGACCAGCTCGGCCTGGCCGAGATCTACCAGCTGCGCGGCAGGGTCGGACGTTCGAGCCTGCAGTCCTACGCCTATCTGCTGGTGCCTTCCCTCAACAGCCTGAGCAAGGATTCGCGGGACCGCCTGCAGGCCCTGATGGACTGCAGCGAACTGGGCGGCGGCTTCAAGCTGGCGATGAGCGACCTGCAGATCAGGGGCGGCGGCAACCTCCTCGGGGTATCCCAGAGCGGCCATATCGCCGCCATCGGCTACGACCTCTACCTCGACCTCCTGCAGAAGACCGTTGCCGATCTCAAGGCCGGCGCCCGCCATGGCGGCCTTGAACAGGCTGCAGACGACATCGAACCCGAGATCAACCTGCACCTCTCCGCCTATATCCCGGAAAACTACATGCCGGATATCAGCCAGCGCTATATCACCTACCGCCGGATCGCGGCCCTCGCCTCCTCCTCACCGGCCATGCAGGATGAACTCCAGGCCGAGCTGGTCGATCGATATGGCCCCCTGCCACATGAGACCGTCACCCTCTTCCGGATCGTCGGCCTGAAAGGCGATCTTGCCGCCCTGCGCATCAGCAAACTGGAAAAAGGCCGAGATACGCTGGTCTATTCCTTTTTGGCGGATACCCCGCTGCGGCCGGAACGGCTTCTCGCCTCCCTCCAGGCTCCCTCGAAAAAGCGGCCTGCGCCACAGGCCAAACTGACCCCCGACGGCAGACTCGTGGTCTCCGGCCGGTTCACCACCGAAGAAGAGCTCTTCGCATCGATCGGCAAAACCTTAACCGATCTGAGGAATATGTGTGATGCAGACCACTGAACCACAACAGATATCCCCCTCATTCTCCTGGGATGAGATAGATACCGTCCTGCTCGATATGGACGGCACCCTGCTCGACAAGTACTTCGACGATTATTTCTGGGAACACTTTGTCCCCGAGGTGTTCGCCGAGCTCAACAATCTCAGCCCGGACGAGGCCAGAAGCCAGCTCCTCTCCCGTTACCGGCAGGTCGAGAGCACCCTGCAGTGGACCGACCTCGACTTCTGGTCGGAACAGCTCGGCCTCGATATCCCCGAACTCAAATGCCGGATCGATCACCTCATCCAGGTCCACCCCTACGTCATGGATTTTCTCTCCTTCATCAGGGCCAGGGGAAAAGAGGTGCATCTCGTCACCAACGCCCATTCCAAGACACTGGCGATCAAGTTGCGCAAGACCAGTATCGGCCCCTATTTTTCACGGATAATCTGCGCCGAGGAGGTAGGTGCGGCCAAGGAACAGCCGGAGTTCTGGGAGAAACTGGAAAAAATGCTGGGTTTTGACAAGGCCCGGACCCTTCTTGCCGACGATACCGCCAAAGTCCTCTCCTCCGCCCGGCAATACGGCATGGGCCATCTGATCTCTATCGCCCGCCCGAGCTCGCAGAAACCCGTCAGCTATTCCGATGAATTCCCCTCGATCGCCAGTTTTCAGGAACTGATCTTCTGAAACGGCGGCATCGGGAGGATTCCGGCGGGAACAGGCAGTACCGCAACCGGAGACTCAGGCGATCAACACCAGACCGGCAAGCCAGCTCATCGACTCCATCCCGGGGATTGCCGGCCGGGTGCTCTTTGCCTCGGAACAGCCGGCCGCCTGCAGCATTTTTGCGACATTGATGCCGAAACCGGACATGGAAGGTCTGGCCTGGTGCGGATTCCGGCATTTCCCGCTACCGGCGAGAATCTGGCAGAACAGGTGGTCATGACAGAAAAGATCCTTGCAGGAACCCCCGGCGAAGGCCTTGGAACCGGCATAGCCGCGGGCGATCGCCGACCGTTCGATCCCTGCCGTAATTTCATGGAGCAGGCGCATCACCTCTCGGCGCTCATCCGAGAAGAGGACCGCCGAGGGGACCTCGATCCGGACCACCAGGGCGGCCCGGCAGCTGTTCCTGAGAGCGAGAAAGCCGGCGGGACCGGCGACATGGGGGGGGCAACTCGGCGACTGGGCATAATTGGGGCATTGCGGCTCCCGGCAGAATCCGGCCAGGCGTTCTTCGACCACGATCTCGGCCGGGGCCACCGCCATGACCTCCGTTGCCCCGGCGAGACAGGCCTCTTTGATCAAGACTGCGAGGTCCGGCCCTATCGCCTGTTCTTCAGCATCCATAATTCTCCTTGTTCGGGCGGGAAGGGTCATCAAGTTGTCAGCGCTCCGTGCAGCACGGTTTCACAGCATCATGTCCGGCGTTTTCGGGAGCTGCTCAAGATACCACTGCATCGGATCAAACAGCTGGAAACCGGCCTCCAGCAGCCGGCGCTTGACATTTGCCACATTATTTGTGAGCAGGTAAGGAAAGATCGCCTTTTTATTGACATCCCATGTCCTTGAGACGAGGACGCTGCCCAGAGAGATCTTCTCGTCGGTGACGATGTCGATGATTTTCTTCATCTGCCCGCGTTCCTCATTGGCCAGGATGCAGAGCAGGGTCCCCGGCTCGCCGATGCCCATGACATTGACAAAGGAAGAAAGAAGATCCCTCGTCGAGAGGATTCCCTTCAAATAGCCGTTTTCATCGATCACCGGCAGGGCCCCCACCCGTTTCTGGCGCATCACCAGGAGGGTATCCTGAATGGTATAGTAAATGGAAATGGTCAATGGATCTTCAGTCATGATGTCATCAACCGTGTAGTCCAGAACCCTCTCCAGCGCCTTCTCATATTCCTCCCGTCCGAGCAGGGAGGAAGGCATCGCCGAGCGCATATCGCGATCGGAGACGATGCCGACGAGCAGACCATACCCGTTCACCACCGGAAGATGCCTGATCTTGTTTTCAAGCATCAGCTTCCTCGCCTCTCTCAGAGAGGTCCCGGGACTCGCTGTCACCACGTTTTTGGCCATTCTTGCACTTACAAACATAGGCACCCCCGCATCATTATATGTTCAATCGATAGGACCGGCGGTAAAGCGTTTCTACCGTATGCCGGTCAGCATGCGTATATGATTTTCCACCAGCAGGGCCAGGACAGGATAGTTATAGCCGCCCTCAAGCACGGAAATCACCCGGCCGCCGGCAAACTTGTTAGCCAGGTTGAGGATCACCTCGGTTATGAAATCATAACCTTCGGTCGACAGGTTGGTCCCTGACATGAGATCGCTCACATGGGCATCGAAACCGGCGGACAGCAGGATCACTTCCGGCTCGAACTTCTTGAAGGCAGGGACGAGGTCCTGCATGATCATCTTCTTGTACTCATCGTCGCCGCGGCCCGGCAGCACCGGCGAATTGAGGGTGAAGCCGAGCCCCTCCCCAATACCCGTTTCGAATTCCCTGCCGGTCCCGGGATAGGCAAACGACGGGTGTTCATGTATCGAGTAATAAAAGACTGTCGGGTCCTGCTCGAAGATGTGCTGGGTGCCATTGCCGTGGTGCACATCGAAATCGATGATCCCGATACGCTTGACCGCCCATTTTTTCTGCAGGTATTTCGCTCCGATGGCAACATTGTTAAAATAACAGAAGCCCATCGCCTTGTCGGTCTCGGCATGGTGGCCGGGTGGCCTGACGGCGCAGAAGGCATTGTTGACATTGCCGCTCATCACCTCGTCGATGGCATTCAGGATCCCTCCCACCGCCAGAAAGGCAATGTCATAGGTATCGCGGCAGATCGAATTGTCCTGGTGGTCGATTTCAGGAAAACCTGAGATGCAGGCCTCCTCAAAGCGCATGATGTAGCGGATATTGTGAACGGCCTCGATCCATCGCTGACCGGCCCGTTCCACCTTGATCGGTACCAGTTTCTCAAGGAGGCCGGAAGCGGACAGTCCCTCGACTATCGCCCTGAGCCTCTCAGGTGATTCGGGGTGGCCCATGAATGTAACATGCTGGAGAAACCTTTCATCGTACAAAAAACCAGTCTTTTTCATGTTATATACCCTGGTGATCACTCTCTCTCATACCGCCAGTCAAGCCGAAATGTGGTCGATCTTCCTTGCCTTTCCGCCCCCGGGCGGAGTGAAAACGCAACAACCCCGGCAAAGTATTACAAAGCGGCCGGACGGCTGTCAAACCTTTATCTTCGCAGATCCGGAATTGTCCTTGCAGGTTGCGCTCGGCCCCCGGCAGTGCCGCCGCACGGTAGTCGGAGGCAATGCCGGGCACTGGCTGAAAAACATGGTATTCAAGGGTTGGAGAAGTTCCGCCGGCCGCCCTTCATCCCCCGCAATTGACGATCACCCTGCCCTGTTGTCTGCCCTGCAGAATGAGCTCGATCTCGGTTTCGAGTCCGGAGAGCGGTACCTCGCGGCCGAGATTGTCGAGCTGTGCCGGTCGCCACTCCCCTGCCAGTTTCTGCCACAGGGCTCTCCTGGCCGCCATCGGGAAGTTCTGGGAATCAATTCCAACGAGCGAGACTCCCCGCAGGATGAAGGGAAAGACCGTGAGGTGCAGGTCGGGCGATGCGACATTGCCACAGCAGGTGACAATGCCCTGGAGGGCGGTGGATTTGACGGCTGTGCTCAGGATCTCCCCGCCGACGGTATCGATCACTCCGGTCCATCTCAGCTTGAGGAGGGGACGACCGCTGCTGTCGGAGGCCTCGGTCCGGCTGATAACCGCTTTCGCCCCGAGCCCGGTGAGAAAGGCCCGGGCTTCCTCTTTGCCGCTCACGGCGGTCACGGCATAGCCGAGTTTGGCCAGAATCGCCACCGCCATGCTGCCGACCCCGCCGCTCGCCCCGGTGACCAGGATATCCCCGCGGGACGGGGCGAGGCGCTCGCTCAGGGCCGCAACGGACATCGCCGCCGTCAGGCCGGCCGTACCGAGAATCATGCTGGCCCTCAGCTCGAGACCTTCGGGCAGCAGCACGATCCAGGCGGCCGGGACCCGGATATATTGGCCGAAGCCACCGGAGGTGTTCATGCCGAGATCGTAGCTGGTGACCAGGACCCGGTCGCCGGGCCTGAACTCGTCGCTCCGGCTCTCCTCGACAATGCCCGCCGCATCGATGCCGGGGGTATGCGGATAGATCCGGGTTACCCCCTTGTTGCCGCTGGCGGAAAGGGCATCCTTGTAATTGAGCGATGACCAGTGCACCCGGATCAGGACCTCTCCCGCCGGCAGGTCACTGAACCTGCGTTCCCGGATCGCACGGACGAATTGCCCGTCTTCCCGTTCCTCCACCACCATCGCCAGAAATGTTTTGCTCATCTGTTGCAGCTCTCCTTGTGATTGAGATCCTTCCCGACCGCCGGCCCTCTATTGCCGGTCTGCCTGCCGGGCAGCCGCCCCATCCTCTCTCCACTTTGTGGCGGAAGCAGGCCATGATGAGACCATGCCGCCTATTGCGTCGAACTTCACGGCCCGGAAAAACGGATCGTGGTACATCGTGAACCAGCTGTTTTTCCGGGAATATTCCTGTAAAAATTGTTTCTTGCGCTCGATTGCCGTCAAGGGATAGTTATCATAGGCCATGACCCAGAGAGGATTGATGTGGGCATGGGTCGGACAGAGATCGCCGAGATGCACCGCCGTTTCTCCCCGTGAGGACATCTCGACCAGCTGGTGGCCACGGGTGTGACCGCCGGTATGACGCACCCTGACACCGGGGCAGACCTCCAGGTCGCCGTCGACCAGCTGCAGCCGGCCCTGCCGCCTGAGCAGGTTGAAGTTCTCCTCGAGGTAGGTGGCCTTGGCCCGGTCGCAAGGCTGCTGCACATCCTGCCATTCGGTTTCCTGGATGAGATGTGTCGCCCGGGGAAAGGTCAGTTCCCGCCCCCCGTCCGCATTGATCATTTCGATGCCGCCGGCATGGTCGAAATCGCAGTGGGTGAGAATGACCAGGTCCACATCCTCCCGGCTTATGCCAAGGAGACTGAGCTGCCTTGGCAGATCCCATGGCGGGGAGACCTGAAATATGCTGTTCTGTTTCTCGCTCAGCTTGTTGCCGAGACCGCTGTCGATAAGGATGATGGTATCCGGGGTTTTCACCAGCAGCGGATCGTTGCACATGTGAATGGTGTTCAGGGCGTCGACTGGATAGCGTTTCTGCCAGAGGACCTTCGGCACCGGGCCGAACATCGTGCCGCCGTCGAGGCGGAAATCGCCGCCGCCGAGCCAGTGGATCCGCATATCGCCAATATCAAGAGGTAGAGTCATTTTCATATTCTCACCAGCCGCCTGACGCGCGCCATCAGAGATTTCGCACATTCCCGCCGTACTCCCCGGGCCTCCCGTTTCCGCAGGCCCTAGCTGCCATCCATCTTACCGTAAAAAAGGAAAAAGGGCACACCCCTTCCATTTTTTCCTCTTGACAAGGGAAAATGATATGCCCTAATAGAGCAACAGTAACATCGTTCTTTTCATTTCCAGTGAAATGGTACGACAATCTTGTTGATTCTCCATGCATTCAGTACATTGCCGGAAAAGTAACGAAGTATCATTTTTCTTTGCCAGAAAAAAACAAGGATCGCCCTCGGCGGCGGCCAGAAGAGGATCGACAAGCAGCATGCCCAGGGCAAGATGACCGCCAGGGAGCGCCTCGAGTACCTGTTCGACGCCCTCTCCGGCTACGGCGACATCTTCTACCGCAACGCCATCTATTCCGGCGGCATACCCCAGATCTCAGCAATCATGGGTCCCTGCGCCGGCGGCGCCGTCTATTCGCCGGCCCTCACCGATTTCATCTTCATGGTCGACAAGACCTCGCAGATGTTCATCACCGGACCCCAGGTAATCAAGACGGTCACTGGCGAGATCGTCACCGCTGAAGACCTCGGGGGGGGCCATGACCCATAACAGCATCAGCGGCAACGTCCATTTCATCGCCGCAAGCGACCGGGACTGGCCTGGAAGGGATCCGGCGCCTGCTCGCCTACCTGCCGCCAAACAACATGGAAAAGCCGCCCCAGACCGAGGTTGCTGAGGACAGCCGCCGCCAGGTCGAGGAACTCGATACCATCATCCCGGACAGCCCCAACAAGGCCTATGATATGCACGAGGTCATCGGCCATATCGTCGACGCCGCGACCTTCCTGGAGTATCAACCTTATTTCGCCAAAAATCTGCTCACCGGTTTCGCCAGGATCAACGGGCAATCAGTCGGTATTGTCGCCAACCAGCCCAATGTCATGGCCGGATGCCTCGACATGAACGCCGGAGACAAGGCCTCGCGGTTCATCCGAACCTGCGACGCCTTCAACATCCCCCTGCTCACCATCGTAGATGTCCCCGGTTTCCTGCCGGGGGCAGCACAGGAATACTGCGGCATCATCCGGCATGACGCCAAGATCCTCTTTGCCTACAGCGAGGCCACCGTCGCCAAGGTGACCCTCATCACCCGCAAGGCCTTGGCGGGGCCTATGTCGCCATGTGCTCCAAATCCCTCGGCGCCGATATGGTCTACGCCTGGCCCACCGCCGAAGTGGCGGTGATGGGCTCGGACGGCGCCGTCAACATCATCTTTAAAAACGATATCGATAAGGCCAGCGACAAGGAAGCCATGCGGCAGCAGATCCTTGTCTTGGCATGGGAATAACCTTTATCGCTCTGATTATTCTCCAACTCATCATTGGCCTGCTGGTTAGATTCGCTGCAACCCGCAGCCGGGAACCGTTGCAAAAGTTGGAGGTTGACTCCGCCGCAGCCGTGGACGACACTGCCGAGCAGGCTGAAGACGAGGAGTTTGTCGCGGTAATCTCAGCCGCCATCGCCATGAACATGCAGCTTGCGGGCAAAGATATTATCATTCGCAACATCAGAAGGATCAAGACTTTCTCTCTGGCCTGGAGCAAGGCAGGGATTCTCGATCAGATGAACAGCAGATTTTAACCATGGGTGAATACATATGAAAATGTTCAGAATTCGCGTCAATGACCATGAATACGAAGTTGAGGTCGAGGAAATCACCTCGTCCCCGGGCAACCCGTCGGTTATGACGACTGCAGCCGATCCCGCCCGCCAGCAGCAGATGATCAAACCCGCCGCCAGACAGGCGGCCAAGCCGGCTGCGTCACCAGCCCCAGCCCGGAATGGAGCGGAAACGATTGCCGCCCCGATGCCGGGGACCATCGTCGATATCCCCATCCAACCCGGTGCACAGGTCAACAGGGGTCAGACCCTGATCGTCCTGTCGTAAAACCAAGGAGCCTGGTATTGTACGAAGCCTTTGCGGATTTTATCAACAGTATGGGGATATTCAGTCTCACTTTCGGTCATATTTTGATGATCGGAATTGCCTGCCTGTTGCTGTATCTGGCCATCGTCAGGGGGTTCGAGCCCCTGCTCCTGGTGCCCATCGCCTTCGGCGTGCTGCTCACCAACCCGCCGTTGGCCGACATGATGGCTCCGCCGATATTGGAGATCAAAGAAAACATCATCCATACCGTCCAGCCGGGCGGTCTGATGTATTACCTTTTTCAAGGCGACAACCTGGGCATTTTCCCTCCCTTGATCTTCCTCGGCGTCGGAGCCATTACCGATTTCGGGCCTCTTATCGCCAATCCCAAATCGCTGCTGCTCGGGGCCGCCGCCCAACTCGGTATTTTCATTACCTTCATGGCCGCCATCGGCACCGGTCTGTTCACCGCGCAGGAGGCCGCCTCGATCGGCATCATCGGCGGGGCTGACGGCCCTACCGCGATTTTCCTCTCATCGCGCCTGGCCCCCCACCTCCTCGGCTCGATCGCCATCGCTGCCTATTCCTATATGGCCATGGTCCCGATCATCCAGCCGCCGATCATGCGCCTCCTTACTACTAAAGAAGAACGCGCCATCAAGATGACCCAGCTGAGGGACGTCAGTAAAAAAAAAAGATCCTCTTTCCGATAGTAGTAACCATCGTCGTAGCTTTAATCGTACCGCCGGCGACCTCGCTCGTCGGCATGCTGATGGTCGGCAACCTCTTCCGTGAATGCGGGGTGTTCGGCAGATTGGAGGATACGGCCAAAAACGCCCTGATCAACATCATCACGATCTTTCTCGGGATGTCTGTCGGGGCAACTGCCACCGCTGAGAACTTTCTCAAGGTCGAAACCCTCGCCATTCTCTTTCTCGGCGTCTCAGCCTTCGCCATCGGCACGGCCGGCGGAGTATTGCTGGCAAAACTGATGAACAAGATGATGGGCGGCGGCATCAACCCGCTCATCGGCTCGGCTGGAGTATCGGCGGTATCGATGGCCGCCCGGGTCTCCCAGGTGGTCGGCCAAAAGGAGGATCCCTCCAACTTCCTGCTCATGCACGCGATGGGTCCAAACGTGGCCGGAGTAATCGGTTCCGCCGTTGCAGCCGGTGTACTGCTGTCCCTGTTCGGTTGAGGGCCGTTAGCCTGAGCCGGCCTGTCTCCTGTCGAGGGTGAACACGTGAGGCGGATACGTGCCGAGAGAAAGACCTAACAATCTGGCCTGCTTTACTCTTGACAATTTGAGCGAGGTCGCATACAAGAAAGGTAGTAACATTGTTATTCTCCTGTTGACGAGGATAGACCTTGAGCAAGGCAGCAGGGAATATGCCCTCAATCGGCAATTTAATTACTCTATTTACTTAAAATACCATATTTTTTAATAATATTTCTTAACGGAATGGTTGATCCTTGATTTCCCTTGAGGGGTCTTGATCTCCAAAATGTCTCTCGCAGAAACGGCAACACAGTAACAATGTTAAATGAATTGAATCAGGATATACACCGGCGCCTGGAAAAGGCCGTTCTCGAAGTCTTCTCCGACTCGGACTTCCACCGGGCCAGCATCAGGGATATCGCCGGCCGGGCAGGCGTCAGTTTCACCACGATCTACAAACATTACGGCAGCAAAGAACGTCTGGTCTTCGCCTTTGTCGACGTCTGGATGGGCAAGCTGACCGACCGCATCGTCGATCACCTGCAGGGCATCGAGGATCTGAAGGAAAAGCTGCGCAAGGTCTTCTGGCTGCAGCTCGATTATTATGAGCGGCATCAGGGGCTCGGCAAGATAGTCTTCATGACCCTGCCGATGAAGACTTGGAGCGCCGACGAGACCTTCAACCAGCGGCGGATGATGGACCTGCTCATCGGTGTCCTGCGTCAGGGACAGGAGGAGGGAATCCTCAATGCCGAAGTACGGGCCGGCACCCTCCTTGATTTCCTGATGGGCTTCGTCCAGCGCAGTTTTTTCATGTGGATCCTGCGAGGCCAGAAAGAAAGCCTTTCCGAACAGGCTAACACAATGTTCGAGATGGTCTGGCGCGGCATGGCCAACCCCCACCCGAGCACTAAATCAACCCCAAAACACCGAGAACCAACATCGATCCTGCCAGACCGGCATGGCTCCAAACCGCACTCATTGCAAGGGAGACACAAATGAAGATATTGAAAATCGATCATCTGGGCATCGCTGTCAACAACATGGACGAAGGAAAAGGTTTCTGGACGGATGTCCTCGGCCTGAAGTTTGAAGGCGCCGAAACCGTCGCCGAGCAGAAGGTGACCACCGCCTTTTTCCCGGTCGGAGAAAGTGAAGTCGAACTCCTTGAATCCACCGCACCGGACGGCCCTGTCGCCAAGTTCATCGAAAAGAAGGGACCGGGGTTTCAGCATGTCGCCTTTCGGGTGGAAAACATTGAAGAGGCCCTGGCGGAACTGAAGGCAAAGGGAATCCAACTCATTGACCAGGTGCCGAGAAAGGGGGCGGGCGGCGCCAAAATCGCCTTTCTCCATCCGAAGGCCACCGGGGGCGTGCTGGTCGAGTTATGTGAAAGATCGTAAACTTTGAGGTAATTCTTGGTGAACACGTCAACTCACATCAGGAGGTGAGAGAATGTCAGCGCATTCTGAAAGAAACAGATGGGAAGAACTTGCCAGCAAGCAGATGAAGGGAAAAAGCGCCGATTCATTGGATTGGATGGCCCCGGAAGGCATTAAGGTGAAGGCCCTCTATACCGCCGAAGACCTTGAGGGTATCGAATCCGTCAACACCCTCCCCGGACTCCCCCCCTATATCAGAGGCCCGATGGCCACCATGTACGCCGGCCGGCCCTGGACCATTCGCCAATATGCCGGTTTTTCCACGGCCAGAGAATCCAATGCCTTTTACCGCAAGGCCCTGGCCGGTGGCCAAAAGGGCCTGTCGGTCGCCTTTGATCTCGCCACCCATCGCGGATACGACTCGGATCACCCCCGGGTCGCTGGCGATATCGGTAAGGCCGGTGTGGCCATCGATTCGGTCGAGGACATGAAAATCCTCTTCGACGGTATCCCTCTCGACAAGATGTCGGTATCAATGACCATGAACGGCGCGGTCCTCCCCATCCTCGCCGGCTATATCGTTGCCGCCGAGGAACAGGGCGTCAGCCACGAGCAACTCACCGGCACCATCCAGAACGATATCCTCAAGGAATACCTGACCCGCAATACCTACATTTATCCGCCCAGCCCGTCGATGCGGATCATCTCCGACATCATGGCCTACTGCTCGAAGGAGATGCCCAAATACAACACAATCAGCATCAGCGGCTACCACATCATGGAGGCCGGAGCCAACAGTGTGCTGCAGACGGCCTTCACCCTGGCCGACGGCGTCGAATATGTCAAGGCGGCCTTAAAGAGCGGCCTCGATATCGACACCTTTGCCCCGCGCCTGTCGTTTTTCTTCGGCATCGGCATGAATTTCTTCATGGAAATCGCCATGCTGCGGGCAGCCCGCTGCCTCTGGCACGAGCTGATGAGCCGGTTCAACCCCAAGAACCCGCAATCCTCGATGCTCAGGACCCATTGCCAGACCTCCGGCTGGAGCCTGACCGAGCAGGACCCGTACAACAATATCATTAGGACCACCCTCGAGGCCCTGTCGGCGGTACTCGGCGGCACCCAGTCCCTGCATACCAACTCCTTTGACGAGGCCATCGGCCTACCGACCGATTTCTCGGCCCGGATCGCCCGCAACACCCAGATCGTCATCCAGGAAGAGTCCCAGATCTGCCATGTCATCGATCCGCTCGGCGGTTCGTATTATATCGAGTCGCTGACCAGCAGCATCATCACCGAGGCCAGGAAGATCATCAACGAGATCGAGGAACTCGGCGGCATGGCCAAGGCCATTGAGTCGGGGATGCCGAAGATGCGCATCGAAGAATCCGCCGCCCGCAAGCAGGCGCGGATCGACCAGGGCCTGGATGTGATCGTGGGAGTGAACAAGTATAAACTGCCGGACGAGAAGATCGATTTCGATGTCCGTGAAGTACCCTCCTCGGTGCGTGACGAACAGGTTGCCAGGCTGCGGGAGATCAAAGCAAGCCGCGACAACGCCGCGGTCGAAGCAGCCCTTGCCGAACTGACCCGTGTCGCGGCCGGCGACGGCAATCTCCTGGCGGCAGCCCTGCCCGCCGTTCGGGCCCGGGCCACCATCGGCGAGATTTCCGACGCCATGGAAAAGGTTTTCGGCCGCTTTGTCGCCACTACCCGCTGTATCTCCGGGGCTTATTCCTCGGAATTCGCCCAGGATTCAGAAGTTATTTCCGCCCTGCAGGCCAGGACCGCCAGATTCCTCGAGGCCCAGGGCCGACGCCCGCGGCTGCTGGTCACCAAGATGGGCCAGGACGGCCATGACCGGGGCTTCAAGGTGATAGCCAGCGCCTATGCCGATCTGGGTTTTGACGTCGATATCAGCCCGATGTTCCAGACCCCGGAAGAAGCGGCCAAAATGGCCATCGAAAATGATGTCCACGTCGTCGGCGCCTCCAGTCTCGCTGCCGGTCACAAGACCCTGATCCCGGCTCTGATCGCCGAGCTGCGCAAACAGGGCAGCGAGGATATCGTGGTGGTAGCCGGAGGCGTCATTCCTCCCGGTGACTACGACTTCCTCTACAACGCCGGAGTCAAGGCCATCTTCGGACCCGGTACGCCGATCACCACCTCGGCCGACAGGACCTTGCAGCTGCTTGAAGAAAAATACCTGCGTTGATCCCGCGAGATTACCTTAGTTCTGTAGCCGTCAGCATGGGGGCCGAAACCGGTCCCCATGCTTTCTGCCAGCCCCCGTACAACCCAATTCCCGCCCTACTTCCATATCCGGATCAAAATGCGAACGCGAGTGCAGACGAGCAGCAACGAGACTGTACACAACGGCGCAACCGCTTCAGGCCGCCTCCTTTAAGGGGACAAAGCGGACTCTTGATCAGGGATTGGCATAGGGCCCATGCCAACAGACGATGACCATACACGACCCGCAATACTATATCGAAGGTGTCCTGAACCGAAACAGGCTGATACTGGCGCGGACCATCACCCTGATCGAAAGCAGCCTGCCTGCGCACCAGGAAGTAGCCAGGATCATTATCGACCGGCTCCTGCCCTCCACCGGCAAGGCAGTCCGCCTCGGCATCACCGGTGTTCCCGGAGCCGGCAAAAGCACCTTTATCGAGAGCTTCGGCACCATGCTGACCGGTCTCGGTCACCGACTGGCTGTTCTGGCCATCGATCCCAGCAGCACCCGCAGCGGCGGCAGCATCCTCGGGGACAAGACCCGGATGGAGAAGCTGGCCGTCAACGACCGGGCCTTCATCCGCCCCTCGCCCTCACGGGGAACTCTTGGCGGGGTGGCCCGCAAGACCCGGGAGGCGATGCTGGTCTGTGAGGCCGCCGGCTATGACGTAGTGATTATCGAAACCGTAGGGGTCGGCCAGTCGGAGATCACCGTGGCATCGATGGTCGATTTCTTCCTGATATTGATGATCGCCGGGGCCGGTGATGAACTGCAGGGTATAAAAAAGGGCGTTCTCGAGGTTGCCGACGCCATCGTCATCAACAAGGCGGACGGCGATAACGTCCTCCGCGCCGAGTTGGCCCAGAAGGACTACCAGGCCGCCCTGCACCTGCTGATGCACAACGACCCCGTCTGGTCGCCGCCGGTCCTCACCTGCAGCTCTTTGGAAATGAAGGGGATGGAGACGATCTGGCAGACCATTGCCGATCATCGCGCCGCGCTCACCGACGCTAATCTGTTTGAAGCGAAACGGAAAGGTCAGTCGCTTGAGTGGATGGCCTTTCTCCTCGACGATGGGCTGCGGCAGTGGTTTTACGGGCATCCGCAGATAAAAACCCACCTGCCGCTCCTCAGGCAGGAGGTTGCGGCGGGCAGACTGTCACCAACGGCCGCCTCCGACCAGCTGCTCCGTCAGTTCAGGGAGCTCGAGAAATAGCCGCAAACTGACCTGCCTGAATCCGTATCGGACTTAGGGGCCGTTACGAAATAACCGTTACATTTTTCACCATTCCGTTACGGCCCCTTATGCCGGAAAGGTATTTCTGCGTAACGGTTATTGTTTGAAGACGGCTTACTTCTGCTGATACCACCCGGCGTAGGTTATGTAATTGTCTGCTATCCTCGCGATTTCTCCCGAGATCAACCCTTCGCTGATATCCTTGATCTTGCGGGCCGGAACCCCGGCATAGATGCTCGCTGCATCCACCTTCGTACCCTGGGTGACAACCGCCCCCGCCGCAATGATTGTATTGCTGCCGACCACACAGTCATCCATGACGATGGAGCCCATGCCGATCAGGACATTATCGAGGACGGTGCAGCCATGGACGATGGCGTTGTGGCCGATCGACACATTATTGCCGATATTGGTTGGTGATTTCTGATAGGTGCAGTGAATGACGGCCCCGTCCTGGACATTCACCTTGTTGCCCATCCTGATATAATGCACATCCCCCCGGATCACCGCATTATACCAGACACTGCACTGCTCACCCATGACCACGTCCCCGATGATAACGGCAGTCTCAGCGAAGAAGCAGCCTTCACCGTACTGTGGTCTCTTGCCGTTGAGTTCCCTGATAATCATGACATAACCACCTTATAAAACAAGACCTACGACAACGATACCCAGGTTTCGGCTCCAGGTCCTGAGCACGGATGCCGGGGGCACCCATGCAGGCTGCCCCCCTCCCGGAATTCCCTCTCTGCCCGTTCAGCCGATCACACAGAGCGACGCGCCCTTGGCCACGGTATCACCGCTTTTGAATTGGACGGCCTTGACAACCCCGTCACAGGGAGCATTCAAGGCGTTCTCCATCTTCATCGCCTCCAGGATCAGCATGGTTTCGCCTTTGCTGACGGCATCACCGACATTCTTCAGATACTTGACGATCATGCCCGGCATCGGCGCCAGCATCAGGGTGCCGGCTACATCGCCTGCGACCGGGGCCGCTTGGGCGGCGGGACCAGGGTTCGAGGCGGCGACACCCGGATTTGGCGCAGCGGCGACCGTCTGCACGATAGGGGCTGCGGCGGCCCGAACGGATGACTCGCTGACCACCGGACCGCCGATGGGATCGACATCGACGCTGAAAAATTCGTTATCAACGAAGACGTTGAAGGTCCGGACCCGCGGGGTCTTGGCCGGCGTGTCCGCCTTTTTCTCCACGAGTTCGCCGGCCTTGGCCTTCTTGATCAGCTCGTCCCGTTTTTTGACCATCTCGAGGGTGATCGGCTTGACGTTCTCGGGCACCTCACTGCGGCCGTACTTCCACTCGAGAAACTTGCGGCCGGTTACCGGGAACTGGGCGTAGAGGATCACATCGTCGATGTCGGCCGCCAGATCGCCGATCTCGGCTTTGGCCTTTTCGAGTTCAGGCTCCAGGACCTCGGCCGGACGGCAGGTGATCGGCTCTTCCCCCCTGGCGTAGCCCTTGAGTGCCTTTTTCTGCAGTTCCGGGTTGATCGGCACCGCCGTCTTACCGTAGAGGCCATAGCACAGGTCCTTGACCTGGCCGGTGATCATCTTGTAGCGTTCACCCGGGGTATCGTGCAGGACATTGTTGACGGTCTGCACCCCGACGATCTGGCTGGTCGGGGTGACGAGCGGAATCTGACCGAGATCCTTGCGGACCCGCGGCAGTTCCTTATAGACCTCGTCGATTTTGTCGAGGGCGTCCATTTCCCGCAGCTGGTTGACCAGGTTGCTGAGCATGCCGCCCGGGGTCTGGTGCAAAAGGACGTTGATGTCGATGATCGAGACTTTTGAATCGTCGAGCAGGTGCTTGTACTTCGGCATGACCTGCTTTTCGAGGATGTCGTTTATTTTCGCCAGCTTCTCGATGTCAAATCCGGTGTCGCGATTGGTGCCGAGCAGGGCCATGACCAGCGGTTCAATAGCGGCATGGGAGGTCCGGTAGGCATAGGGCGTCATGCAGGTATCGATGATGTCGACGCCCGCCTCGATGGCCTTGAGATGGGTCATCGGCGACATGCCGGAGGTGAAATGACTGTGCAGATGGATAGGCGCCTTGACCGCCGCCTTGAGGGCCTTGATCAGCGGATAGGCATCATAGGGCGCGAGCAGGCCGGCCATGTCTTTGATGCAGATCGAATCGGCCCCCATGTCCTCCAGGGATTTTGCCCTATCCACATAATACTCGAGATTATAGACATCGCCGCCGAGACGCGGCTCGGTCAGGGTGTAGCAGATGCACCCCTGAAAGTGCTTGCCGCTCTTCTTGATCTGTTTGACCACCGTTTCGAAGTTGCGGTAGTCGTTGAGGGCGTCAAAGGTCCGGAAGATATCCATGCCGTTTTCGGCGGCCCGCTCGACAAAGGCCATGGCCAGATCGTCGGCGTAATTGCGGTAGCCCACCAGGTTCTGAGCCCGCAGGAGCATCGAGAACGGCGTCTTCTTGATATAGCGCTTGAGAATCCGCAGACGTTCCCAGGGATCCTCGTTGAGGAAGCGGTGCATGGTATCGAAGGTGGCGCCCCCCCATGTCTCGATCGCCCAGAAACCGACTTCATCCATCAACTCGGCCACCGGGATCATGTCCTCGGTCCGGCCGCGGGTGGCGAACAGCGACTGATGGCCGTCCCGCAGGGAGAGATCCATGATCTTGATCGGGTTTTTGGCCTTGGGACGGTCGCTTTCGTACTTCAATTCAGTCATCTTGACATTATCGCTCATCACGTATCTCCCTTTCACATCATTGTTTCGCAATCATGAAATCTAGCTGATCCGACCAAAGGCCCTCATCTGTATCAATCTGCGCATGGTCATCATCTCCACCCTGCCGCTCATTCCCCAGCCGTTCGACTCGGTCAGCCGGGCCTGTTGTGCCGACGATGCGGCCATCTGTTCGGAGACCAGGGCCTCCTCCTGTTGCAGGTAGGCGTTTACAGCCGCCAGGGCCGCCGCCATTTTTCTGTTTTTCTCCGCCATATCCGGTCCCTTCCTTCTGTCAAACACCTCGTGCCGGTTATCTCATATGCGCACAGGCATCATCGTTTTTTTCAGGCTGTAAAGTCTGCCGAGGAGCCAGGCCCTGCGGTCCCGACCGGTTCACTCATAGATGGCATATTCGGTTTCAGTACTCAACAGGGCATCGATCTCGCCCTGCACCACCATCCGCCGTTCGTTGTTGACCCAGTTGTTCCAGTCCGCCACCGAACGCCATGTGCTGATTACCATCACCTCGTCATTCTTGTCTATCCTCTTGAGGGTCTCGCCGGTGATGTAGCCCGGCTGGTTCAGGGTCAACCCTCTCATTTTCTGCAGAAGAAGCGATAGTTCGATATTCTCTTTGCCCGTTAACTTGCGCTTGATGAAGATCTTGACTGCCATGGATTACTCCCTTTTTGCGGTGTTGTAGAGACCCCCTGGGGCCCCCGGCCGGAGAACAGGACGGGAAAGTCACTCAGGGCATTGCCTGATGCCGGTTACAATGGGATATTGCCGTGTTTCTTCATGGGATTGTTGTCCCGTTTGTTCTGCAGGAGGCCGAGGGCGCGAATGATCCGCGAGCGCGTCATGGCCGGTTCGATGATGTCATCGATATAGCCGCGCTGAGCAGCCACATAAGGATTGGCCACGGTGTCCCGGTATTCCTTCTCCTTCTCGGCCAGAAAAGCAGCCGGGTTCTCGGTCTTCTTGGCCTGCCGGCCGTAGAGTACCTCGACCGCGCCCCTTGCCCCCATGACCGCGATCTCGGCTGACGGCCAGGCATAGTTGATATCCCCGCGCAGGTGCTTGGAAGACATGACGCAGTAAGCCCCGCCATATGCCTTCCTGGTGATGACGGTTATCTTCGGTACCGTCGCCTCGGCGAAGGCGTAGAGGATCTTAGCGCCGTTGCGGATGACACCGCCGTACTCCTGAGCCGTGCCGGGCAGAAAACCGGGGACATCGACAAAGGTCACGACAGGGATATTGAAGCAGTCGCAGAAACGGACGAAGCGCGCCCCTTTCACCGAGGAATCGATATCGAGGACGCCGGAGAGATGGGCCGGCTGATTGGCGACGATACCGACGCTTATGCCGTTGTACCTGGCGAAGCCGACGATAAGGTTCGGGGCGAAAAGCTCTTTGACTTCAAAAAATTCGCCGTTGTCAACAGTATGCTTGATGACCTCCTTCATATCATAGGCGGCGTTTTGATTGGCCGGAATGATCGCGTTAAGGGCGTCGGAGACTCGGCCGACCGGATCGGTGCAGGCCAGGATCGGCGGCGATTCGAGATTATTCTGGGGCAGGTAGGAGATGAGCTTTTTGATGTAGTCGATGGCATCGACACCCGAGGCGGCAGCGTAATCGGAAACGCCGCTGCGCGTAGAGTGCATCGCCGCTCCGCCGAGATCCTCGACGGTGACATCCTCATGGGTCACCGACTTGACGACCTTGGGGCCGGTGAGAAACATATAGGAGTTATTCTGGACCATGACGACGAAGTCGGTCAGGGCCGGGGAATACACCGCCCCGCCGGCACAAGGCCCGAAAATTGCCGAGATCTGCGGTACCACCCCGGAAGCCATGACATTTCGCAGGAAAATCTCGGAATAGCCGGCAAGGCTTTCGATGCCTTCCTGGATACGGGCTCCGCCGGAGTCGTTGAGACCGATCACCGGGGCGCCGTTTCTCATGGCCAGATCCATGATCTTGCATATTTTTTCGGCAAAGGTCTCGGAGAGGGAACCGCCCAGAACGGTAAAATCCTGGGCAAAGACATAGACCGTCCGCCCATCGATGGTGCCGTGGCCGGTCACCACCCCGTCTCCCGGGAAGACGGTTTCACCCATGCCGAAATCCCGGCATCGGTGCGTCTTGAACATATCGAATTCTTCGAAAGAGCCGGGATCAAGCAATAGGTCGATCCGTTCCCGGGCAGTCATCCGCCCCTGCGCGTGCTGTTTTTCAATCTTTTCCTGACCGCCGCCCAGACGGGCCTGGGCCCTGAGCTGGATAAGATGGTCCAACTGGTTCTGCGTATTCATGTCGTCTCCTTGGCCTTTACAGTGCAATTGCAGTCATACTCAGGAAAACAGGGGCAAGGCCCGAACAGTGGGGATGTGCATTCCCGCCGGACCAACCCCATTGTCTCAACAGGAGAATCAGGAGAACGCCTCCCGGCACATGCGACCGAGGTGGCCCAGATCCCGACAGACATAGATGCCGCTCTCCTCCATGGCCTTGATCTTGGCCTCAGCGGTACCCTGGCCACCGCTGACAATGGCCCCGGCGTGACCCATCCGCCTGCCGGGAGGGGCGGTGAGACCGGCGATGAAACCCACCACCGGTTTCTTCATATTCGCGGCGATCCAGGCCGAGGCCTTCTCCTCCGCGTTGCCGCCAATCTCTCCGACCATGACCACGGCCTCTGTTTCCGGATCGGCATTGAACTGCTCGAGACAGTCGATAAAACCCGTGCCGTTCACCGGATCACCGCCGATACCGATGCAGGTCGTCTGACCCAGTCCCACAGCGGTGAGCTGGTGCACCACCTCGTAAGTCAGGGTGCCGGAACGGGAAACAACCCCCACCGGTCCGCCGGCTTTATGGATGGCCCCGGGCATGATGCCGATCTTGCACTGGCCGGGGGTGATGATTCCGGGACAGTTCGGTCCGATCAGGCGGGAGTTGGTCAGGCCCAGATAATTTTTGATCCGGAGCATATCCATGACCGGAACACCTTCGGTGATGCAGACCACAAGTTCTATACCGGCGTCCACCGCCTCGAGAATCGCATCGGCGGCAAAGGGCGGCGGCACCAGGATCATCGAGGCATTGGCGCCGGTCTGTTCTCTGGCCTTCTTGACCGTGTCAAAGACCGGCACCGAATCCATCGACTGACCACCCTTGCCGGGCGTCACGCCGGCAACGATTTTGGTCCCGTAGTCGAGACACTGCCTGGCGTGAAACTGCCCTTCCTTGCCGGTGATACCCTGTACAAGCACGCGGGTCTGGGAATTAACGAAGATACTCATCTCATGCCTCAATTGGTAATGGAGCGCCTGCTCCCGTTATGAGCGAACAATCCTGGCAACGGCCTTGAGCCTGCAGACGGTCTTGCCATTTTTTTTCAGAAGCCTCGAAAACTCAAGCCTGACGGGATCTCGAAAAGACCCTGTTTCAGGACACGAGCTCCGCGACCTTCTTCGCGGCATCGTTCAGATCCCTGGCGTTGATCAGCTTGAGTCCCGATTCGGCCAGAATCCTGCGGCCCTCCTCAACATTCGTCCCTTCCATGCGGACGACCACAGGGATGGCCAGGTTGATCTGCTTGGCCGCCTGCACGACGCCCTGAGCCAGCACATCGCAGCGGAGGATGCCGCCGAAGATATTGATGAGAATCCCTTTGACGTTGGGATCGCTCAGGATGATGCGGAAACCGTTTTCCACCATCTCGGCGTTGGCTCCGCCGCCAACGTCGAGGAAGTTGGCAGGAGAGGCCCCGGCCTGTTTGATGAGGTCCATGGTCGCCATGGCCA
>JANMSX010000114.1:0-3220 GCA_031389785.1 Desulfobulbaceae bacterium
CGCGCAGGGCTTTTGCGACCGTTTTTCGGAGATTGATATTCCAGAGGAGAACAAGGGTGAGCAGGCCGGCGACCACAACCCCGAAGAGTTGCATCGCCGACCAGGAGGTTCGGGAAAACAGCGATGTGTCGATCCAGGAGTCGACTATGACGCAGGAGGATTTTACGAAGTCGGCAAGGCGGGACGCGTCGTCAAACCGGGTTTGCAGGGCCAGGAGAGCGGCAGCAACGGCCACCACCAGGAAAAGCAGCACGATCTTCCAGGGCGTGATTTTCCGTAAATACCCCACTCTCTTCTCTCCCCTCAGCCAGTGCGCATTTCCGTGATTGGTTATTGCATACCCCTATTCCTCTTATTATAGCAAAACAATCGCGATGTCCATGATATCGAAGAAGAATCAAGGAAAAGCCGGTCTTTTTGTAAAAACCAGGCGATTTCAGACAAGCCTGCGAAAAGACGAGGCCTTGATCACCGCAACCACCTCCGCGCCCGCCTCGATACCGAGCTCACGCACCGATTCCGGGACGATCTGGGCCACCAGGCGATTGCCGCCGCAGTCGAGTTCCACGCCCACCCGATTGTCGACCCCGAAGAGGCCGATGACCCGGCAGGCCAGGAGATTACGGGCACTCGTTGCTTCGGGGTGACGTTTGAAGAGCATGATATCCCTGGCATCGAGTTCAAAGAGATTTTCGTCGTTTTTGCCCTGTTCGCTCATGATTAATTCGCTCTCGCCCCAGCGATACGCCCACAGGTCGCCTAGCAACCGGGGTCTGCCAAGATTCAGCATATTGGCGTATCCGCTGCCGCCCGTGGCCATGCTGCTGCGCGCCAGACCCTCGGTGGCCATTCTGCCCTGCAGCGTCCCTTCCCGGAATACCAGGACCTCATCGGTCATCAGTCGCATCTCTCTGAGAGAATGACTGATAAAGAGCAGGGGGATGTCAAATTCGCCAAAGACCTTTTTCAAATAGGGGATGATCTGGTACTTCAGCTCTTCGTCGAGACCGGTCAGCGGTTCGTCCATCAGGATGAGCCGGGGACAGGCCAGGACGGTGCGGCCAAGCGCCACCCGCTGCCGCTCTCCGCCCGAGAGCCTGTTCACGCCGCGATGGAGCAGATGTCCGAGATTAAGTACATCGATCAGGGCCTCCGGCGCAATCCGGCGTTCGGCAACCGCAGTCCGTCGCCAGCCGTAGAGCAGATTGCGCTGCACGTCCATATGCGGAAAGAGGTGGGAATGCTGGAAGACCACCCCGACCCGCCGCTGCTGAGCGGGGATATCGATGCCGGCATCGGCCTCGAAGAGGGTCTGCCCGGCCAAGCGGATTGTCCCCCGATCCGGGCTGAGGAGACCCGCCAGCATGTGCATCAGGGTTGATTTGCCGCTGCCGGAGGGGCCAAAAACCCCACAGCGCCTGGCGGAAAGGGTAAATGAGGAGGAAAAATGAAAACTCCCGTGCTGCTTTACTATTGCGACTTCAAGATCCACAGGTTCACCTCTTCCGGAAGGTCCGGGTGGCCGCCTCGCTCAGCAGCAGGACGGTAAAAGACAGGACGATCGAGACCAGGCAGAGCTTGAGGGCCATCGAGTCACCGCCGGGGGTGTTGGTATATTCGTAGATGGCCAGAGGTATCGTCTGGGTCACCCCGGGGATATTGCCGGCCAGGATGATGGTCGCCCCAAATTCGCCAAGACTACGGGCAAACATCAGGGTCATGCCGGCCATGACCGCCCGGCCCGAGAGCGGCAGGGTGATGGTTAACAGGGTATCCCACCAGCCTGCCCCAAGGGTCCGCGCCGCCTGCAGACAGTGCCGATCGATCCCCTCCATGCCGATACGCATAGCCCTGACCAGGAGCGGAAATCCGACCACCGCCGAGGCGATCACCGCCCCCGACAGGGTAAAGATGATGCGGATATCGAAACGTTGCAGTAGAGGCCCGAGAGAGCCTGACTGACCAAAGAGCAGGAGCAGCAGATAACCCACCACCACCGGCGGCAGGACCAGGGGCAGGTTGACCAGCCCCTCGATCAGGGCCTTGCCGGGCAGCCGGGAAAAGACCAGCAGATAGGCTACGGCAAAACCCAAGGGTGTGGCAATCAGGGTGGCGGCGCAGGCCACCTTGATCGACAGCCAGATCGCCTGCATATCCTGGGGAGAAAGACTCGACATTGTTTCCATACTCGCAAATATTCAAATTATTGCAACTATTCAGTTCGTTGGCATTGGCTTCATCGGTATCGAAATCGCTATCGCTATCGGTATCGATCCCGATTTCGATAGCGATTATTCGTCGAAATGTGGGGCTGAATAGTTACTAAATTATTTTGATATCTTGCTACACTTACTTCGTTGTCTCAAAACCGTATTGCTGCAGGATTGCCTGGGCCTCGGGACCGGCCAGATACGTGTAAAAGACCTTGACTTCCTCTTTCGCCGCGCCGGTCGTGGTCAAAACCGAGGGATAAACAATGCGGTCGTACAGGTTGTCCGGGACCACCAGCAGGATTTGGGCATGCTCGACCAGCAGGGCATCGGTCTTGTAGACAAAGGCCCCATCCACCTCGCCCCGGTCGGCATAGAGCAGGGCCTGGCGAACATCCTGGGCCATCACCAGTTTTTTTTCTTTGGCAAGAGCCTCATAGACTCCGGTGGCCCGCAAGGCCTGCTCGGCATACTGTCCGGCCGGGACACTGGCCGGACTGCCGATGGCGACACGCTGCAGGCCCTGCAGATCCGCCAGGGAGTTGACGACTATGCCCTTTTTCCCGGCAAATACCAGCTTGTTATAGGCCAGGATGTGCTTTGTGGCCTCAAGCCCTTTGCCTTCCTTGATAATAAAATCGAGCCACTTGGGATGGGCGGAGATAAAGATATCGGCCGGTGCGCCCTGAACAATCTGCTTGGCCTGGGCCCCACTGGCACCGAAATTGGTGCGGATCAGCGAATCCGGCGCAGTCTTCTTGAATCCGTCAATGATCTCCGCCAAGGCGTTTTTCAGACTGGCCGCCGCCGATACATGGATCTCACCGGCAGAGACAGTGACTACCGACAGACTGCACAACCATAGAACCACAGGTAAGACCGTCCATCTCATTTTCATCACCAAACTCCTTTCATGTATTCAAAATTATTAATTATTCAACTTCGCCAATCATCAAACAACACCTGTTGTCGTATTCCAAAAATAGATACGGCAAGCTGCAGATATCCGC
>JANMSX010000001.1:0-8227 GCA_031389785.1 Desulfobulbaceae bacterium
GTTTTCATATGGTCTCTCCTTTGTCTGGCGGAATTGCCAGTTTGAAGATCCCACAGAAATTATGCCGCGTCAGCAACTACCTAAAAGCGCGGGACGTGCATCCTAATCTCCCGACGCGGCATAATCCGGCAGTCGGCATAATCACTACGAAGGTTCCGCCCCCAGGACCATCGCGAGGATCAAGGCGCTCCTTTCCGCTGATCACAATCGCGATGCCGTGAACCAATGAACTTCCGTGCAAGGGTAGGACCCTGACCGGCTCTTCCCTTCCATTTCCCGTTCTCCGCCTCGCTCGTCCAGGACCCTTACCTTCCACCATAAGGCAACCCTGAAAGGTTACATATGGCCATTGGTCACATATGGCCAGCATTATCCGCTTGCCGCAGACCACGGCGTGAATGAGTTTGCAGTCAATTATGCCAATAGATCATAACGATAGATAATAATTGAGAATGTATCAGGAATCGGGCATAGAGATTGCTACATATATAGTGGGGACGATTGTCTTCACAACTTCCCGGCGGAGAACCTGACCTACTCCAGTATTCCCGGGATCGATCGGTGGAGGGGATTGGCTGCAGGGTTCCTTGAAAGCCGGCCGTTGAATCAGGACTATCAACTGATCTATATTTTTATATGCAATAACATTATGTTATTTGCGCAATGGCAGATCTTCTGCCGATTTGACATCTTATAAGAGGCTCCAAATGCCATTAACGAAAGAAGCACTCAAACTCGCAATCCTCGAAAAAGCGAAAACTTCGCCGAAACCGCAGTTGTACATCAAGGATTTCTATGCCTGTGACCCGGAAACGAAGCCGCGTGACTTGAAGAATCTGGCGAATGATCTCGTCAAAGAGGGGAAACTGATGTTTTGGTCATCCGGATCAACGACCATGTATGCTCTGAAAAATCGAATCAAAAACGAGGAAGGGTCCGGAGGCATTTGACAATCAGGTAACGATCCAAAATATCTGCAGGCAGGCATTCGATGCCAGGCTATAGGAAATGGTTCAGCAAAAATAGGGGACACAAAAAAGGGGACCAACACACAAAAAAAGGGGACAGATTTATTTTTGAATCATGAAGCCAAGTCTTGTTGCCATGCCGGTGATGCCGCGCTATGTTCAGGGGCCGTTACGAAATAACCGTTACATTTTTCACCATTTCGTTACGGCCCCTTATGCCGGAAAGGTATTTCTGCGTAACGGTTATTGTTTGACGACGGCTTACTCCTTTGGCGGTATCCGGAAAACGGTGAGGGGGCGTTGAACTTGGTTGGTCGAAAAGTAAAGAAAGAAATTATTCCTGAAGAGCGCCACGAAACCATCAGACAGGAGCTTTTGAGACTTCTTGAAGGCAGGGAGCTGCCCGTAGGTGTGCTCTCCAAAGAGGTGAGGAAGTCTGAAAAAGAGATCTACGAGTATCTCGAACAGATCAGGCGAACAGTTGCCCTCATCATTATCCCTGCCGAATGCCGGGATTGCGGCTTTGTCTTTACAAAAAGACACAGACCCAAGAAACCGGGAAAGTGTCCAATTTGCAAAGGTACCCACATCGACCAACCCCTTTTTTCAATCGCCTCGAAATAATCTATTGATGAACCTGCAGGTCGACTCCGGATCTTTTGCCCCTGTGAGGGGGCAGCGATGATTTCCCGGGAGATGAGAATACTTTATCCTCTCCCGTTGTGGGTGAGAGATTTCTCCCTGCGGTCGAAATGACAGCAAGGGGAGAAATGACAAAAAAAGTCGAAATGACAGCAAGGTTTGAAGTCAAGGATTGAAGTGACTCTGAAGCTTCAAGTGGCAACGAAGGTCGAAGTGGCACCGAAGGTCGAAGTGATAACGAGGGCCGAAACGACAATGAGTAGCGAAATCCTCCCCCTCTTGTCATCTCGACCGCAGGGAGAGATCTCAGGCTAGCCGGCACTCAGCTATTTCAACCCAGGGTTGACGGTGACAACCGGATTATCATCGAAGCGGACCTTCCCCGCAAGCAGGTTCATAGCCGCCGGTTGCGGCTCATCGCAGCGATTGGGACAGACCCGATTAACAATATCGATATATGGAAATATCATGCCGGAATTAATTGACAGGATGTATTTTCAGGAGCTCTCCGCCCTGGATCCCAGGGAAGTATGCAATAGGGCAATATGCACCTACGATGAAGCGGATCGGTGTTATGCCGTGTCCGTATGGGATCATGAGTATAGAATTTTTCCCGATCAATCAAGGATTGATTCCACCAGCGCAAATCCTGAAAGACTTCACCCCTATTTCGACCTTTTCATCATCCATTATCTTCTGCGGGCAAAAGAGATAGAACCGGCAGGCCAATGGATTTCCGAAAAGGATATCCCGGGCGGCAGCACATTTTTCCGTGGGCCGCATGCGATTCCGACCCATCTCATCTCGACTCGATTCGGCAATGCTGTCCAGGGATTCAAAGAGAGATGCGAAGAGTTTAAGGGAGTTACCCTGGGTCTGGCCGATGCCGCCTATGTTTTCGCATTGACAACCCGAGTCCCGGTGGCTGTGCTGTACTGGAAAGGTGACGATGAATTTCCGCCGGAGTCGAAAATCCTCTACGACAAGACCATCGCCGAGCATCTGGCAGCTGATATCATCTTTGCCGCAGCCGTCGGGGTTTGTGAAAGGTTTGGCACCGCTCCGTGGTGGGAGGGGCAGGCCTTGAAAAATCCTGTTTTCAAGTGAACCGCTTGAAATGGGTTCGATTGCCCCATCCGGCTATTCCCGTTCTCGCTGGACCAGCAGATAATTCGTACTGCGGCCGCCGGCGGAATCCTTTGTCAGTATGCCGCGATTGACGAGATCCTGGATATCGCGCAAGGCGGTATCCTGCGAACATTTCGCGATCCTCGCCCATTTTGAGGAATTCAGCTTCCCTTCGAATCCATCCAGCAATCTGTTGACGAGCAGACGTTGGCGTTCGTTAAGGAAAACGACGGCGGAATTTTCCCAGAATCGGGCCTTTGCCAGAACGTTTTCCAGCAATCCATCCGTCCCGGCCAATGCACGGCCGAGGCAATCCAAAAACCAGGCAAGCCAGGCGGTGACATCCAGGTCACCTCTCTGGGTGCGCTCGAGAATGTCGTAATATGCACCGCGTTCCAGGCGGATTTGCGCCGACATGCTGTAGAAACGCTGATGCGTTCCATCTGATCGTGCCAGCATCATATCCGCAAGCGCACGGGCAATGCGCCCGTTACCGTCGTCAAAAGGGTGAACGGTGATAAACCACAGATGGGCGAGGGCCGCACGCACGACAAGGTCGGTTTCCTCTTTTTGGTTGAACCAATCCAGAAAAGTACGCATTTCCGTTGTCAGCAGCCCGGCTGCGGGTGCCTGATAATGCACATGCTCATGGCCGAGAGGGCCGGAGACTACCCGCATCGGCCCCTTGCTATCGTCACGCCAGGCGCCCACGCAGATCCTGCTCATGCCGCTGTATCCCGTGGGAAAGAGAGCGGCATGCCAACCGAACAATCTCTCTTCGGTAAGCGGCTTGTCATAGTTCTGGGTGGCATCGAGGATCATTTCGACCACGCCTTCAACGTGACGATCCGCGTGAATCAGGGTGCCGATATCCATTCCGAGCCGGCGTGCAATCGATGACCGTACCTGCGCCGCGTCCAGGATTTCGCCTTCGATCTCACTGGATTTAAGGATATCCTGAGTCAAGGAATGCAAAATTGCCTCCGAACGGAAGGAAAATCCCAGTCCCTCCATGCGTCCCAGACGTCTCCCCTGCCTGTGGCGAACCTCGGCGAGGCGAGGGGACAGGGTTCTGTCATCCCAGCGGAAACGAGGCCAATCCGGCAACATATACATATATTCGCTCATTCGACGCACTCTATGCGGTGAATATAGCTATTATTCGCCGCATGGGCAAGCATATTCAGCGCAGCATGTGCGGCGAAAGATGCTGGTATCCGCTGTGGTTCAATTTCAGCAAACAGCTCGGCGCCCGATCTCGGTTATAGGAGTCGCAAGGTAACGCGGGCATGAAATCAGGGGCAGCAACGAAAAAAGGGCCGGATTATTTCCGGCCCTTTTTGTATCTGGAGGGTGTGGTGGCTTCCCGGGCGGTCTGCCGCACGGGAGGCCGAGGCTATCAGAAACCGACGAGTTCGACGTCAAAGACCATGATGGCGTTGGGGGGGATGGGGCCGCGGCCGCTGGGCCCGTAGCCGAGATCCGAGGGGATGATCAGGGTCCTTTTCTCGCCCTTTTTCATGCCGAGGAAGGCCTCGTCCCAGCCTTTGATCACCCGACCCTGGCCGACCGGGAAACTGATCGGCTCACCGCGATCGTAGGAACTGTCGAATTTCTTGCCGTCGAGCAATTTGCCGGTGTAATGGGCCTTGACCATCGTGCCGGGGGCCGGGGTGTCGGTGCCGGTGCCTTCCGCTTCGACTACATACATCAAGCCGGAAGGGGTGGTGATGGCCTTCGGCCAGCTTTTCTTGATGAGCTTGGCCGTTTCTTCAAGGGCCTCCTGTTCTTTTTCTTTCTGGTGCTGGTCCATGCCGGCGAGGAGGGCATCGAAGGCCTGCTGGTCGCTCTTGAAGGCCTCCGCCTTGGCGCCTACCCGGACGATCTCGACGGAATGGAGGGCGTCCCCGCCGGCGATCTTGTTGACCACATCCTGGCCGGTGACGACATGGCCGAAGACCGTGTGTTTGCCGTCAAGCCAGGGGGTTGCCACATGGGTGATGAAGAACTGGCTGCCGTTGGTGTTCGGTCCGGAGTTGGCCATCGAGAGGATGCCGGGGCCGGAGTGCTTGAGGCTGGGATCGATCTCGTCGGGGAAGGTATAGCCGGGACCGCCGGTGCCGGTGCCAAGCGGGCAGCCGCCCTGAACCATGAAGTCGGCAATAACCCTGTGGAATTTCAGGCCGTTGTAAAATTTATCGCCCTTGGCCTTGGCGCCGCCGCCCAGGTCCTTGGTGCCCTCGGCCAGGCCGACGAAGTTGGCGATGGTCAGAGGGGTTTTTTCGAATTCGAGTTTGCAGAGGATTTCTCCCTTTGCGGTTTTGAAGCTGGCGTACATGCCATCCCGCAGCGTTGAAGTAGTGGCCATTGCTGATTCTCCGGCTAAGGTTAAGATAAAGATGATGACTACGGATAGAACGGACAATGTATGCATGGATTCTCCATTTGCAAAGGGGAAAAAAGGAAGGCCGGCATGATTTGCCGGCCGGATCGGGCCGCAGGGATGCATCTCCTCGGCCTCTTTCCAGTTTTTCCGCTTCTTTCTTGACGGTATTCCCGTTTCTGGGTCTATTTGCCTTACTGTGTTCGTCGGGACCGGTGAGGGGCCTCTTCCTGTGCACAGGGATCCCATAATACCATAAGAGATTCCCGGAGAGGAAGCTTTGTATACCTGCTATCGGCTGCTCATTGGGGTGGTCTTCTACAGTCTGTTGCCCTTTCTCCTGGCCTTTGTGCTGATTTCGGGCAGGCATCGCGAAGGGCTCGGACAGCGCCTCGCTCTGTACCCGGCCGTGCCCGGGACCGGAGGGAGGCCGAGGATCTGGCTGCATGCCGCCTCGGTCGGCGAGGTCCAGGCCGCCCGGGCCATTATCGCTGAGCTGCGGTCCCTGCTGCCGCAGGCGGAATTCACCCTGACCACCATGACTCTGCATGGCCGCAAGGTCGCCGAGCGGCTGCTCGCCCCGGATGTCGTCTGCCTCCTCGCCCCCCTCGATGTCCCCGGTGTCGTCGGCCGGGCCCTGGGCAAACTCGCCCCCGATGCCTATGTCTGTATCGAGACGGAGCTCTGGCCACTGCTTCTGCGGGAGGCGTCCTGCCGCGGGGTCAGGGTCGTCCAGGTCAATGGCCGGCTCTCGGCCCGGGCGGCGGCGCGGTACCGGCGATCAGGCGGCTTTTTCCGGCAGGTCCTGGCTAATTTCGCCGCCATGGCAGTGATCAGCGAGGCCGACCGCGGCAGATATCTGGCCCTGGGGGCGATCGCCTCGCGGCTGCAAGTACTCGGCAATGTCAAATTCGATCTGCGGCTGCCGGACGAGCCGGAACAGGTACGGGCAGGACTCCGACAGGACCTCGGCATCGATGAGGGGCTTGAAGTGCTGGTGGCCGGCTCGACCCACGGCGGCGAGGAGGAGTTGCTGGCGCCGCTGTTTCAGCGCCTGACCACTGAAGGGTCCTGGCTCCTGATTGTCGCCCCCCGGCACATGGAACGTCTGGACGAGTTGACGGCGATGTACGAGGCCAGGGGGATTGCATTCGACCTCTTCAGCTGCCTCCGCAGCGGCGAGAGGCGCCGCCATGCCGTCGTCATCCTTGATTCCCTGGGGGAACTGGCCGATATCTATGCGGTCGCCACCTATGTCTTCTGCGGCGGCAGCCTGGTGCCGCGTAACGGCCACAATATCATGGAGGCGGCGATCTGGGACAAGGCGGTCTTCTACGGCCCGAGCATGGCGGATTTTCAGGACGCCGTCCAGATCCTCGAGGCGGCCGATGCCGGGTTCATGGTGCGGGACGCGGCGGAACTGGCCGAACGGCTGCAGGCCTTTCGCAGGGACCCCGAGGCCTACCGGCAGGCCTGCCGGCGGGCCGGCGAGGCGGCCAGGGCCCAGCTCGGGGCGGCCAGGAAGCAGGCGGTTATGATCATCGAGGGCCTGGCGCACTGATTCCATTCCCAAATCAAGCGACAACTTTGCTTCGCGTTCTCATCTTGATTTAGAAATGGAATTGGTCCTTTTCGGTAGCCCGGCCATGGAGATCATGGATGGGGCCGCTCCTCCGCCGGCGTGATGAGTTTGAAGACGATCTGCTTCTTTGTCGGCTGCTCCCCCTTTCTTTCACTGCGTTCGACCGTCACTTTCACCTTATCGCCGCTCTTTGCGTCAAGGAGGGCGATGCGGACATCGTCCATATCCCGCACCGGCTGATCGTTGACCGTCAGGAGAATGTCATCCTTCCGCAGCCCGGCCTCGTCGGCCCCGCTTTCAGGGCTGAAACCGCTGATCCGCAGGGAAGGGCTCTTCCCCTCCTGGCGGGAATCGAGGATAATGCCCATCTTGGCAGCCGGGGGGAGGTACTGCGGCGGCGAGACGAAGAAGTAATCGGCCATTTCCGCAAGCTCCAGGGAGTTATCGCCCTCAGCGATGTTGAGGATCGTGGCCTGGGTCAGGGGCAGGCGGCGCTGCAGACGGGGCGGGATGCCCCTGTCCTTGCGGCTGTGCTGGCTGCCAGCCAGCACCACCATCCGGCGTCCGGGGTGACGGTTGAGGTAGGCGGCGATGTTGGTGGCCATGGTCTCGTCCCACAGGGCCTGGGCCTGGATGAAGCCGCCGACGGAGCCGCCGTCCGGCCCGGCATTGGCATGCATGTCGTGGAAGGTGGCCAGCCAGTCGGCATAGCCGGGCATGCCGAGGTCGCGGTCGGGCGGCAGGGATTTTCGCACCTCCTCGGGCAGGGCGTCCACCGAGCCGGTCTTGAAGACGGTGCTCACCACCTCCTGTTCGAGATTGAGTCCGATCACCGGGATCCGCCGGCTGCGGGCGAAGTTGATGATCTCCCGGTAAAAGCGGTAGTCGTAGCTCCAGACCTGGAAGTAGCGCGAGGTCTTGAGAAAACCGGGTTCATCGAGTTCGCCTGCGGTGGTGTAGCGGTCGAGGGCCTCCTGGCTGGTCGTCGGGAACATCTCCATGCCGATCGCCAGATCCGGATCCTGTCGGTGCAGGGCCTCGATGATCTGCAGCTGCAGGTGGTGATCGGCCATCGAGGTGTGGGTCTCGCCGACATGGACGACCCGGCTGCCGGCAAGCCGGTCGATGATGGCGGCAAAAGGGTTGAGGGCGGCGACGGCGGCCCCGGCGGGGGGCTGGTCGATGACGAAGCGCAGGCCCGATTCGCTCGCCGCCGTCTCCTGCCGGGTGTTGCGGCCGGCGGCGAAGTGGAGGAGGGAAAATTTGCCGTAGTGGCTGAGCTTATGGGCGACGGCAGCCGTTTCCGCCCGGCTGGATGTCGAAACCAGGACCGCCGTCAGTTCCGGGTTGAGCGGGTGGCGGCGGACATCGAGGGTGAATCCTGTCGCCGGATGGTCCGGCCGGGCAAAGAGCGAACGGCTGAGGGGCTGCTGCAGGCCGAGAAAGAGCAGGGAACTGCCGCTGAGCTCGCCGCTCTTCACCTCCGCCGCCGTCCTGACGGTCCAGCTCTCATCGCCGAGGGCA
>JANMSX010000028.1:0-16006 GCA_031389785.1 Desulfobulbaceae bacterium
GAACCGGGGACCTGCTGATTAAGAGTCAGATGCTCTACCAATTGAGCTAACGGCCCTCGCCTTTGGCATTGGGTGCCATCTATCTATCACAGGAGGTGCCCTGCGTCAAGACTGAAAGGCGGCCAGGTGACCTAAAATATATAAAACACGTTGTCTGCCGTCTGGAGGCGGTCCCTCACCAACTATCGATAATAAAGACTCGGACTACCCATGGTCAGGAGGGATTTATGCAGGTTACGGCGGAATTCCCTTCTGTCCCAGATCCCCTGGATATGTCCCCGTTTAAGGGCGTTGCGGGCAGAATGATAATCGGGCGGGATGTCGACGCCCGTCGTCTCTCTGATGACTCGCGGTCCGGCAAAGCCCACCCGGCTCGAGCGGATGGCGAACTGGTAGGGGGAACAACCGAGAAAGGAGGCGACCGGGCCGGCATAGGAATTGTTGTCGTAGACGACAATATAGAGGCCGCCCGCATCGATATATTCCCTGACCGCCATGGTGCATTTGGGCATCTGGGTCACGCCGAAGGTCCCTTCCTGGATGCGGATGCCGCCGGTGGTATGGATATAGGCCAGGAGTGGACGCTTCTTGCGTTTCGCCAGGAGACAGGCCTGGACGAATTTTTCGCCCTCGGCTGAGCCCACCGTGCCGTTACGGAAGTCGGAGTAGAGCATCGTCACGATGATCCGGATACCGTTGACCTGGGCATGGAAGGTCATGTTGCCTGCGCGTTTCCCGGTTTTCTTTTTGGAGATCTCCAGGCGTTCTGAAAAGCCGGTATAGTCAAGGGGATTGCCGGAGCAGATCTCGGTATTAAAGATCCTGATCGAGTTGGGATCAAAGATGTTCTTGAGATACCATTGATGTTCCAGCGGGAAGTGGTGGCCGCAGGTCTCACAGACCCCGGCGAATTCACCGTAGAGATCGGGGATCCAGAGATCCTTACAACCAAACTTGTCGGCATTGGGGCAGGTGACGGTTCGGTCTTCGTTGGCCAGCGGGCTGGTATACGTGTCGGTCAGCTCCAGAGGATCAACCAGCCGGCCGGTTTCCAACGATCCGCCCGCGGGAAAGAGGGCAAGCCTGGGTACTGGTTTTTTAGCCTGCTTGTTGGTAAAGAGGCTCAATGCTGCGGCGAGGGGGCCGGTGATGCGTTTGAGCATGACCGAACCTTCGCCGGAGACATCTTTAATGACCTTATGCACCTGTTTTTTATGGTTTTTAAATATATCGTACCGCAGGGTATAATAGACTTTTTCCGCGTTGACCTTCACGAGATTGACCAGATCGGCGCTGATGCTCGGGCGGCCGGTATAACCGCTTTTGGCCATGGCCAGATACTTTTTCGAGCGCTGGGCCAGAAGACGCCTGATCTCGTCCCGATTGAGGTCCCAGGGAACCTCGACCTGCAGTTCCTGCAGTTCCGATTTTGATTTCTTACGGCCGATCTCCCAGGTCCTAAAGACCCTGAAGCTCTTGGTGGAGAGAACCACCTGGTCGGTGGCCCTGAGCATCTCCGAACGCAGGGTGGCGAAGAAGGCGAAGTCGTCCCGCCGGGCGCCGAGTTGTGGCTCGTGGATGATCCGGTCGATAGTGCCGTTTTTCAGGTTGTCGAAGGCGGTGAGGCGCAGACGATCAGCGCAGACCTCGATCAACTCCTTCGGCACCTTTGAACCTTCGCGGATCTTGCCTTCAATGGCCGCGGCCCCTTCGGGCGAGATGACGGAGTAGTAGCCGTGCGTCGCCATCAGGCGATAATCCGAGAGACCGATGGCCTCGGCCCCGCCGGAGCCACCCTCCGAGATCATCGAGATCATCGGCACCCGCAGTTTGGCCATGGTGTATATATTGCGGGCGATCTGCTGGGCGGCGCCGGGGTATTCTTCAACGGGGTAGGAACCGGGGGTGAAGATATAGAAATGGAGGGGGATGCCTTCGGTTTCGGCGACTTTCATATAGCGCAGGGCCTTGGCGTTGCCCTCGGGTTTGCAGGAGCCGCCATTGCGGAACTCCTCGCCGTGGCCGGTCTCCTGGCCGATGACCATGACCGAGGCGGTGTAGGGCTTGTTTTTGATACGCCGGACGATGGTGGCCTTGGCGCAGATCATGGCCGGGTCGATGTTGGCGTCGCCCTCGCCGCCGAGTTCGGTGTAGTCCTCGTAGACGTTTTCCAGGATGTCCTTGAGGCTGAAACGCTGGGCGCTGCGGACGATGCGCACCCGTTCCATGGGGGTCAGCTGCTCCTCGGCGCGTTCCTCAAGAAAACTTATCGATTCGTGGAGTTTTTTGATTTCACCTAAGAGTTCCTCGATCGTGAGGTCATAGACCGTCTGTTTGAGACGGTCGCAGGTGCTTTTGAAGCCGTCCAGATTCCCCCAAGTCGTATAATCCTTGACCTGCAGCAGGTAATTGATCCGTTCTTCGATTTTCTGAAGCTGTTTTAAATGTTCTTTCATAGAAGTATGTGCCGTCCGACTGCATTGGCCTTAAAAGGCGAGCAGACGATCCAGATTGCTTTTGAGGTAATTCAGGTTGGTGATAATGGGGTTGCCGCCTGCGTCTTTGCCGCGGATGGCCACTTCATCAATATACTGGGCCGCCCTGGCCTTGGCATCATCCATGGAGTCGCCCCAGACAAGGGCAAGGGCCAGATTGGGGTCGAAGTCGCTGGGGATCGTATAGGGGCGGTCAAAGGGGACGTGGGTATAGACCGCTGACCAGTCATGCTCGGGAAAATTGAATTCAGTGATGGTGCCGATCCAGGGTGCGAATCCGCGCCGGGTATCTTCGGCAACGATACGTAATTCGATTGCCGCCCCGCGAAATTCGACGTCGGTCTGGCGGTAGCCGATCTTTTCACCGAGACCGAGTCTGATCTGCTCGCGCAACAGATTGGGATGCCGGTTCTGCAGATAGCTGATCCGGGCCGAGATATCGTTTTCGACCTGGATGCGGGTGTTGACCTCAAGCAGATAGGGTTGGCCGGTGCGTGTGACGATCCATTCCCAGGTACCGACATTGTCATAATTGACATGGGCCGCCAGTTTCAAGGAGTATTCGACGATCCTGTCGAGGACCTGTTTCTCGTCGAAATCATAATCGAAGCAGGACTTGTGAAACCCGGGGGCGGCCTCCACCCGTTTTTGGCGGCCGGTCGACTGGATGGTACAGTTGCGGGTGCCGAAGTGGATGCGCTCCCCGTGTTTCGAGCAGACCAGTTGGACCTCAAGGTGATTGTAATCCTGAAGGCACTGTTCGATAAGGACCCCGCCGTCGCCGAACTGGCGCTTGGCGTAGTTCTGCAGTTGTCGGTAGATGCGGCGGAATTGCTCGATCTCGGTAACCTCTTCGATACCCATGCCGCCGCCGCCGGCTGCGGCCTTGACCAGGATCGACGGGTTGGCAACACCGTCCGCCTCTTGGGTCTCAAGGAGTCTTTGGGCGATTTCTTCGGCCTCCATCTCGTTGTAGATTGGAGCGTCGGTACCGGGAATAGTCGGAATGCCGAGCTGATTGGCAATCCGTTTGGTGTTGATCTTATCGCCGAGATTCTTGATGACCTCCCAGTTCGGGCCGATAAAGGTCAGGGCTCGATCACGGATGGTTGCCCGCCTGGCGAAGCGGAAATCTTCCGAGAAAAAACCGTAGCCGGGGTGGATGGCGGTGCAGTTGGTATGATCGGCTACCGCAAAGATATCGTTGGGTTCGGTGTAGCTGGCGATGCGCCAGGCGTTCTGCCCCAGGCCGCTTGTTATATTGCGTTGCACATGCTCGGAGTCTTTATCGGCGTCGGTATAGACGACCGCATAGTCGAGGCCGAGATCCTTACAGGCGTTCATGATCCGGATGGCAATCTCTCCCCGGTTCGCGATGAGAACCTTTCCTTCCAAACTGTTCCTCATATGGTATAATTTAGGAGCCGTTACGAAATAACCAATTATTTCGTATCATTTCGTTATGACGGCTGAGCTGCTTTTCTCTGCATGAACTTTACTGCCCTAACCCGGGGAAAACAGAAGATGATCGGGATGGACAGCGGCTAAACCGCGCTTACTATAGTCTCGCCAGGTCAATTAGAAAAGAAAAAAGATACATTGTCGTGCCCCGGCCTTAGAGGGCGGGGCTTGCAGAAGGCAGGGCCCTTTTTCTGGTCGGCATCGGTGGCATCTTCCCCGGGAGGGGAGAAAATGCAGTGCAAACAGACAGCCCGCCTTGCTTTTTCCCCCTCTGATGATAATTATCTGATGATTATCAGGAGAAGGGCATGATACTCCCGCCGGGTGCAAATCATGGCCGGGGCAAGAGGTACGCCTTTGGCCTCCAATCACGAAGTAGCCACTTCACAAGCACGCATGGAAACTGAAAAGATATCTGAACAGCAGGAACTGGCTGAGCGGAAAGGTGTATTGAAACGTCTGATGGCCCTGGTGCCCTTCGGTCGCCCTGAAACGACCGAGGGACTTGAACAGGAGATTCAGGAACTGCTCGAAGAAGGCGAGGCGCAGGGCCTGATTACCAGCTCGGAAGAGAAGATGATCAATTCCATCTTCGATTTTCGAGACACTGTGGCCGCCGAAATCATGACACCGGCTGCCGAGGTGGTTGATTTTAATGAATCGGCATCGCTCGCCGAACTCGTTGATCTGGTCATCGAGAACGGTTTCACCCGCATCCCGGTCTACCGGGGCAATGCCGATCGGGTCATCGGCATTATCCACGCCAAAGATCTGCTGAGGATCTGCGCCAGGCCCCAAATGGGATCGATAACGCTTGAAAGCATCCTGCGTCCGGTATATTCCATTCCGGAGAACAAGCCGATAGTAGAATTGCTGCGGGAATTTCAGAAACGCAAGGCCCATATGGCCATGGTGACTGATGAATTCGGGGCGATCCGTGGTCTCATCACCCTTGAGGATATCGTTGAGGAGATCGTCGGCGAGATAGACGATGAATACGACGACGACCAGGATAAGTTGGAGGTGGTTGATGACCATACCATCCTGGTTCATGCCCGTGTCGATCTCGAAAAGATGGAAGACCATTTTGGCCTGGAGTTGCCGGAAGGTCCCTATGTCTCGATTGGTGGTCTGGTCATCCATATCCTCGGGCGTCTCGGTCAGGTCGGCGATGTGGTTGAGGTCTGTGGCCTGCGTTTTGCGGTCAAGAGCGCCAGTAAGCGTCATATCAAAATGATTGAGATCAGCCGCCTGCCGCCAGAGGGCTCGCTGTAATGGCCTTAAAGTTCAAGACTGCGCTGCCGCTCTCTCTCACATCGGGTCTGCTTCTCTGGCTGTCGTTTCCGGGGGGGCCGGCCTTCTGGCCCCTGCTCTTCGTCGCTCTTGTGCCCCTCCTCCTGGCCGTGCAGCAGGGCAGCGGCAGACAGGCCTTCTGGTGCGGCCTTACGGCCGGGCTTGCGCACTTTGTCCTGCTGCTCTACTGGATTGTTATTGTCCTCGGGCGCTATGGCGGTCTGCCCTGGTATATCTCCCTGCCGGCCCTTTTTCTCCTGGCCCTCTATATGGGCGGCTATTTTGCCGCCTTTGCCGTCTGTGCCCGCCTGCTGCTGGCCTCCACCACCCCCCTGACCGCCCTTTGGACCCTGCCGGCCCTCTGGGTGGGACTGGACTGGCTGCGCGGATTTTTATTCAGCGGCTTTCCCTGGATGGATCCCGGCTATGCCCTCTGGCAGCAGCCCCTGCTCATCCAGACGGCCGACCTGTTCGGCCATCACGGGAGTACCTTTCTTATCGTGCTGGTCAATTGTCTGGTGGCCCTCTTGGCGGGGAGGAAGAGAGCCCGAAAAAAAGAGTGGCTCATGCCGGCTGTTTCCGTCCTCCTGCTGCTTCTTGCCGTTGGCGGCTATTCGCTGGAGCGCTGGCGGCAGTTGGAGAAGGACCTGGCCGGGGCAGTTCACCTGCCTATCGGCATAGTTCAGGGCAATATTGATCAGAGCGTCAAGTGGTCGCCGGAACAGCAGGAGAAAACCGTTGCCGGCTATGCGGAGCAGACTGCCTCGCTCTTTACGCCGGCAAACAACGGTCCGAGACCGACCCTGGTTGTTTGGCCGGAGACGGCCCTGCCTTTTTATCCGGTGGATAATCCGCATGTCGAAGGGCTGCGCACCATGACTGCCCAGTACGATATGGCCCTCTTGACCGGCGCTCCCTGGTATGAGGTTGTCGATCGTAAAAACCGCAAATTCAAGTATTTCAACAGCGCCCTGCTGCTGGCACCGACCGGCGAATTTGTCGGCCGTTACGAAAAGAGCCATCTGGTGCCTTTTGGTGAATACGTGCCCTTGAAGCCCTTCCTGCCCTTTCTCGCCCCTCTGGTTGAATCGGTGGGCGACTTTACCCCGGGCATCGTTGAGCAGCCGCTGGTTTGGCAGCAGGCCCGGATCGGGGCGCTGATCTGTTTTGAAAGCATCTTTGCCGATATTGCCCGAAAATGGGTGCAGGCGGGGGCGAATATGCTTGTTAATTTGACCAATGACGCCTGGTATGGTAAATCCAGTGCCCCTTATCACAGTCTGGCCATGAGCGTCTTTCGCTCGGTGGAGACCCGGCGGAGTCTGGTGCGGTCGGCCAATACCGGGTTCTCAGGTTTTGTCGACCCCTTGGGCCGGCTGCAGCTGAGTTCCGGGCTTTTTGAGCCCTGGGCCGCCTCGACCGAGGTGGTCCTGTGGGAGGAGGTGACCTTCTGGGTGCGCTATGGCTTTCTTTTCGCACCACTTTGTTTGGTGACGGGCCTGGGGATTGTGATCGTGGTGACGGTGCGCAAAAGGAAGGGAGTTTGATCTTTCTCTCGGGGAAGATGAGTTTTATTATTAGAACAATTCGTTGTATTTTATCCGTTAATTCTTTTCTCAGTGGGAATCTCTATGTCTCTAGATACCGGCGCAGCTGTTTCAAAACAAAAAATCACTGAACTCAAGGATCGCTTACTGGCCCTGAAGGAGCATCTTTGACGTTGCCCACAAAAAGGAAGAACTGGAGCGTCTGGAACGCCAGACCCTCGCTCCCAACTTCTGGAATGATGCACCTCTCGCCCAGAGAATCAACAAGGAACATGGACAGCTGCAGGATATCATCAAGACATGGGAAGGGAAATGGCATGACCTGGAAGAGATAGATCTCCTGCTCGATATGGGCATGGAGGAGAATGACGACGATACCTTCAGCGAGGTCGCGCAGCGGCTGGATGATCTCTATGGCAGCATAGCCGTGGCGGAGGTCGAGTGCATGTTCAGTGGCGAGCACGACACGAATAACGCCATCCTCACCATCCATGCCGGGGCCGGGGGAACCGAGGCCCAGGACTGGGTCGGCATTCTCCTGCGCATGTATCTGCGCTGGGCGGAAGAAAAGGGTTTTCGGGCCGATATCCTCGATATCCTGGCCGGCGACGAGGCCGGCACCAAGAGTGTCACGATACTCATCCAGGGGCGCAATGCCTATGGCTATATGCGCTCCGAGCTGGGCATCCATCGGCTGGTGCGGATTTCACCCTTTGATACCAGCGGCAGGCGGCATACCTCCTTTGCCTCGGTCATGGTGATGCCGGAGTTAGACGATACGGTCGATATCGATCTCGACGAAAAAGATATCCGCATTGATACCTTCCGGGCCAGTGGAGCCGGCGGTCAGCACGTCAACAAGACCGACTCGGCAATCCGCATCACCCATATGGCATCGGGTATCGTCGTTCAGTGTCAGAACGAACGTTCCCAGCACCGCAACAAGGATACGGCCATGAAGATGCTGATCTCCCGACTCTATGAACTGGAGAAGGAGAAGAAGGCCGCAGAACAGGAAGGGCTCGGTGGGGTCAAAAAGGAAATCGCCTGGGGCAGCCAGATCCGGTCCTATGTCCTGCAGCCCTACCGCCTGATCAAGGATCACCGTACCGACCAGGAGGTGGGTAATGTCGATGCGGTCCTCGACGGCAATCTTGATCCCTTCATCAAGGCCTACCTGCTCTGGCAGAAATAAGGCGGAGGGTGGGTCTGCATGGGGCACATTTCCCCAGCTTGGGTCCGGGGGATGTGCAGCGTTTGTAAGGGTATGATTCCACCTGTGGTGTGGAAGATTATTTATAGGTACCGGTCATCAAAGAGCAAAAAATACGATGTGCGAAGTGCGGGGCCTGTACGGTGGTCTGCCCGGTCTTTAAGGCCAGCGGCGGCAAGGAACCGTACAGTGCCCGGGGCAAGAATCACCTGGCGGGGTTGACGGAGTATAAGCAGCCGACCCCGGCATTCGAGGATATTTTTGCCAAATGTCTACTCTGCGGGGCCTGCACCAAGGCCTGCCCGCGCGGCATCGATGTTACCCGGGAGGTCATCCGGGCCCGTTCCGGTTTTTCCCGGTTTTACGGCGAACATGGGTTTGAAAAATTTCTGGCCCGCAAGATGCTGCATCATCCCGAGGTTCTGGTGGCGGCCAGGGTAGCAGGCAGAGCGGCGGCCGGCCTGCTGGCCGGGCGGTTGCCCAAAGAGAGCGGGCTGCGCCTGCGCCTGGCGATGTTTGAGCCAGCCCCGCCGGACATCGCAGAACCGGTCCCCCGACCTGTCAACCTGCCGGAGGGTGCGCAAAGGCTCTGTTATTTCCCAGGCTGCTCGGCCCAGTACCTTTATCCGGAGATCGTCGAGGCCTGTCGGGAGATCTTTGGGCATTTTTCCTGGGCCTTGGAGATCCCTGAAGGTTTGGCCTGCTGCGGCCTTGCCGTGCATGCTGCCGGTGACGGAGACGGGGCCAGGCGGTTGGCCTGCAAGAATATAGCGGCGCTGGAAAAAAATGAGTATCCCATCCTGATCTCCTGCGGTTCCTGCTACGCCCACCTCAGCCACTACACAGAGCTTTTTGCCGGTGAACCGGAGTGGCTCCGGCGGGCCGAGAAGGTCTGTGGACGCCTGGTGGAGATGAGCCAGTTTCTCGATGGGCTCCTGACCTCGGCGGGCGGGATACCCGGGCTACAAAAATCGACCGGGACATTCAGGGTCTTCTACCATGATCCCTGTCATCTGCGAAATGATCTGGATATCACCCAGGAGCCACGTCGGATCCTGCGCGGTCTGCCCGGGGTCGAACTGCTGGAACTGCCCGACGGCCCCCAGTGCTGCGGCCAGGGCGGGCTCTTTCATATCGGGGCGCCGCGATTATCGGCGCTTATCCGAGATGATCTGGTGACCAAGGTCTTTGCCCTGCAGCCCGATGTCATCACCAGTACCTGCTCGGGCTGTCTCATGCAGTGGAAAACCGCTGTTTCTGCCGCGGGCGTCGGAGTACAGGTCCTGCATCTGGCGGAATTTCTGCGAATGCTGTAAGCCGAATACGAAAAAACGGGGAACTGCGCTATGCTGAACACCAGACACACGTTTTCTTCAGGCTGTTTTTTCTTGCTTGTGGTCTGGCTGCTCCTTGGATCCTCCTTGGCTGCCTCTGCTACCGAACCCTCTTTTGCCATCCCCAAACCTTCTGCCGAACATGAGGATCTGGCCAGGCGTCTGGCCGCGTCCCTCGATCAGCGTGCCAATCCGCAAACCGGCTTGACTCTCAGCTATAAGGGTGACGACAGTGCCGTCGGCCGCAACGGGGCCCAGATTTACGACACCGGCCTTCGCCTCCTGGCCGGCAGTAAATTTTCGGCGCAGATCATCCAAACCTTTGCCCGGAACAACGCAGTGGTACCACCAAGTCCTGCGGCGCCGCAGACCCTGGCCGGCCAGTTCACTCCGGCAAACGGGATCTTCAGCTGGATCCGTATCGCAGGTTTTGATCAGCCTGCCTGGTGGAATAATTGGGAATGGTCCGTCAAAGCCGGGGAGAATGCCTGGCTCGGCAAGGGGGCCCTGCACTTCTACCGGCTATCTCGTGATCCTCCGGCCCTGCAGCTGGCCAAAGAGAGGGCGGATTTCATCCTGGCCCTGCAGGATGAGGACGGCGGGATCCGCATCGGTCCCCGTGGGCTGGCCGATGATTTCTGGTGGCAGAGAAAATCAACGGAAAATAATGAAAGTGCCCTCAGTTTTTTTGATGACCTCTCTCGGACCACCCGGGAAAAGCGCTACCAAAAGGCCGCTGACCGAATATATGCCTGGTTGGTCACGGTCTATGACCGGGAAAACCATGTGTTCCGCCGTGGCGAGGTGGAGAAAGGCGGGCGATGGCGAAAAGACGGGATCCGGGATTTTGCCGCCGATACCACCAGCTGGATCCCGCTCGACCGCATCTTGCAGGACGTCCGTTTCGGAGCAGACCGTCGGGAGCGTCTGGCTGAAATCGGCAGAATGATGGCCGCGACCCTGAAGCTGGCCGGTGTTATGAAGGGCGACAGCCTCGCCGGCATCAGCTATTCCCGGCGCTCGAAAGAGGCGGGGGTCATCTCGCTGGAATGGTCCTCGCAATACGCCCTGCTCTGCCTCCGGATCGCAGAGGAATACCTGAGAGATGGCGACACGGCAAAAGCCGGGAGCTTTTACCGGCAGTATACCGATCTGGTGCAGCGCCTCCTCGGCTATCTCAAGGAAGAGGCCGGAGAAAAGCTGGCGGCTCATGCCGTCTACGCCGATGGCAGAGTGGCGGCAGGCGAACCCATGTGGGATGATGCCGCCCGGACTCCCCGGGCCACTCTCTCGGCTGCCTCCCATCTCTATATCGGTTTCGCCTTAAGAGGCGTTGATCCCCTGCGCCTGGCTGATTGACGGAGTCGAAAAGCATCCGCCAAGATTTTTCTTCAAGTTAAGACCGCAAAAAGTATATAATTACCTTTGCTGAAGGAGAGCCTATCAGGGGGAGTGTGAAGGCTTGAGGGAGATTGACTGACGGTGTTTTTTCCGTCTGTCTGCAAGAGGAGAGCGGAGTTAGCTGTTTTCATCTGTTCGGAGGACGTCATGGTTGCAGATCACCTCAAAACCAGGGAAGAGCTTCTTGTCGAACTGTCTGCTGTTCGGGGGGAGCTCCGTGAAGTCTCCAGTCAGATAGACGAGTTGAAGCGATCAGGGCATGGCAATCATCTGCAGCATCTGATGAATAACTTCATGTCCCCGATCATCATCACGGCCATGGCTGACCGGCAGGTCCTCTATATGAACGACTGTGCCTCCCGTTATTTTGATGTGCCGATGACAGAGGTGGCAGGCCTGAATTTCCTGGATTACTGGCTGTATCCCGAGGACAGAACCTTGTTCGTGGCCGAAATTACCCGCAAGGGACGGATCAAGGATTTTGAAACCCATTTCAGGACCAGGGATGGCCGGATAAAATGCGCCATCCTCTCCGCCCATACCATCCAGTTTGAGGGGCAGACGGCCACCCTCACCATCTTTGCCGACATTACTGAGCGCAAGATTGCCGAAGATGCCCTGGTGGAGAGCGAGACGAGGGTCCTCGAGATTTACAATCTCATGCGCCTGATGACGGATACGGTCCCTGACCTTATCTGGGTCAAGGATCTCAACGATAACTATCTCTTCACCAACAAGGCGATCTGTGAAAAGCTGCTGATGAGTGAGACGACTGATGAGCCGCTCGGCAAAAGCGGCCTATTTTTTGCCGAGCGGGAGCGGCGGCGAGGCTATCAGCATACCTTTGGGGAGATTTGCATAAATTCCGACGAAGTTGTCAAAACCACCCGTCAGCCCGGTCGTTTTTTGGAAGAAGGCCTGGTCCGGGGTCAGCCTCTTGTTCTTGATGTCTATAAAACTCCCCTGTTTGACGAGAATGGGGAGTTGATCGGCACGGTGGGTGCCGGTCGGGATGCCACCCAGGACAGGAAGAATCAGGAGGCCTTGCGACTCAGTGAGGCGCGGTATCGGCTGCTCTTGGAAAACGTCCGGGACGTGATCTGGGTCATGGACAAGAACCTCAAGTTCACCTTTGTCACCCCCTCCATCACCGCCCTGTCAGGGTATACCCCGGAAGAATTCCTCTCCCTCCCTGCCCATGTCCATATGACCTCGAAATCCAAGCTGATGTATGAGACAGCGGTCCGCCGGAGTCTGGAGCGGGAGGCCCAGGGGGCGCGGGATGAGACGCCGCGCCTGTGGAAATTTGAGTGGAGATGCAAGGATGGTTCCGTCGTCTGGCTGGAGACACTGACCTCTATTTTGCGCGCTGAAGACGGTTCCTTTCAGGGCATAATCGGGGTCAGTCGCGACAATACCAGTCGGATGCGAGTGGTGAAGGAACTCAAGCTGGCCAAAGAGGCGGCCCTGGCGGCCAATCGCGCCAAGTCCGAGTTTCTGGCCAATATGAGCCACGAGATCCGCACACCGATGAACGCGGTCCTCGGCATGCTGCAGCTGCTCAGGGAGACCCCACTCAACCGGGAGCAGATGGATTATGTGGATACCGCCCTCACCTCCGGCGAAGACCTTCTGAATCTGATCAGCGAAATCCTGGATTTCTCCAAGATCGAGGCCGGCAAGGTGGAGCTGAGCGAGGAGCGCTTCACCCTCAAGCCCCTGGTCGAATCGGTACTGCACTCGTTTGATAGTCTGGTGGACCGGAAAAGGATCTTGTTCTGTTTTGCCTGCCAGGAAAATGTCCCGGCCTATATTCTGGCCGATGGCGCGCGGTTGCGCCAGATCTTGTTCAATCTTCTGGGCAACGCGGTAAAATTCACCGAACAGGGCAAGATCTCGATTTTCCTTGAGGCTCTTCCAGGTCCATCAGAGAGAGAGATTCGTCTGGTCTTTGAAATCCGTGACACGGGCATCGGCATCCCGGCCGCTGTCACCGACCGGCTCTTTGAACCCTTTGTCCAGGCCGACGGCTCCTTTCGCCGGAAATACCGGGGAACCGGTCTGGGGCTGAGTATCGTCAAGCGTCTGGTCGAACGTATGGGTGGCCGGGTACACCTTTCAAGTGTCGAGGGAGAGGGAACGGCCGTGCACTTTGAGATCCCGGTAGAGTGCTCGGATTCCGGCGATGTGCTCGAAGATCTTCCTTCGGCCGTGCAGGAGGTGAAAGATGTCGGCCTGCGGGTCCTGGTGGTTGAAGATGAGGCGATCAATGCCCAGGTGGTCTCCGCCATGCTGAGAAATTTCGGGCACGGGGTGATTGTCGCCGCTAATGGCAGGCTGGCCCTGGAAACCCTGGAAGGTGAAAGATTTGACTGCATCCTCATGGATATTCAGATGCCGGAGATGGATGGTATCGAGACGGCGTTGGCCATACGCCTGCGGGCCGGCTGCAACCGTCGGGATATCCCGATCATTGCCCTCACCGCCCATGCCATCCAGGGGGATCGGGAGCGATTCCTGGCGGCGGGGATGAATGATTATCTCACCAAACCGATCAAGGTCGGGGCGTTGAAAGAGATTCTGCGGAATGTGGCGGGGCAGCGGTATTGCAGGGTGTGAGCCGGACGGGCCGTTCGTGTTGAGGAATTGATAAACTCGTAAAAATCCGCCACGAAGATCATAGATGGCTAGATAAAAAGTTCGGTATCCGAGGCGTAGTGTTTTTGGCAGGTTCTCGACAATACATAGAGTATGTCGAGGGCCTGCCAAAAACCTACAACGAAGGAGATCGGGCTTTTTACGACGCCATCAGGACTTAGTTCAGGAAAGAATCGATGGGGGTGTATTCAAGGCCGAAGGCATCGGCTACGCCCTTGAAGGTGACCTTGCCGCCGACCACGTTGACGCCCAGCTTTATCTCGTCATTATCCTGGCAGGCCTTCTTCCAGCCCTTATTGGCAAGCTGCAGGGCATAGGGCAGGGTGGCGTTGGTCAGGGCCAGGGTCGAGGTCTTGGCGACCGCCCCCGGCATATTGGCGACACAGTAATGGACCACACCGTCGACGATATAGGTCGGCTCAGTGTGGGTGGTGGCCTTGGAGGTCTCAAAACAGCCGCCCTGATCGATGGCCACATCGACCAGAACCGAACCCGGTTTCATGTCTTTCAGCATATCCCGGGTCATGACCTTCGGGGCCTTGGCGCCGGGGATGAGGACCGCGCCGATGACCAGGTCGGCATCCTTTAACAATTCGCGCAGTTTCGGCCGGGTACTCATCACCGGGAAGCAGTTGCTCGGCATGATCTCGCTGAGATAGCGGAGTCGATCAAGGTTGGTGTCGAGCAGGTAGACCTTGGCGCCGAGACCGCAGGCGATGCGAGCGGCGTTGATACCGACCACGCCGCCGCCGATGACCACGACATTGCCGGGCTCGACCCCTGGCACCCCACCGAGCAGAATTCCCCGGCCACCCGTATTCATCTGCAGATATTTCGCCCCTTCCTGGGCGGCCATGCGGCCGGCGACCTCGCTCATCGGGGTCAGGAGCGGCAGGCTCCCGTCGATTTTTTGGATGGTTTCGTAGGCGATATTCACCGAGCCTGCGGCGATCAGGGCGCGGGTCTGCTTCTCGTCGGCCGCCAGATGCAGGTAGGTGAAGACAATCTGATCTTTTCTGATGAGGGGGTATTCCTGGGGCTGCGGCTCCTTGACATGCATCACCATATCCGCCCGGCTGAAGATTTCCGCCGCGGTTTCTACCATCGTCGCCCCGGCCTGCTGGTAATCGCTGTCGGCAAAGCCGCTGCCGAGCCCGGCGTTCTTTTCCACGAGTACCTGATGGTTGTGCTGGATCATGACCTCGACCCCGGCTGGAGTCATGCAGACCCGGTTTTCGGCAACTTTAATTTCCTTGAGGATTCCGATAATCATAGCCCTGTTTCCTTTTTAAGATGAGTTTGTTGGAGATGGTCTTCCAGCATGTCCACGGCAGGGGAGGAGTGCGCGGGACGGGACATGCTGGAATACCAAAATATCACAGTATATACGGCACTTTCAGGTTATAGCCCTCATAGACGACAAAACTCTCGACGGTCTGGACATCCTTGATCTTGGCGACCTGGCCGGTGATGAATTCCAGCAGGTTATAGTCCTCGCTCAACAGGACCTGGAGGATCAGATCATATCTGCCGGTGACGATCCCAGCCGAGACCACACCTTTCAGGTTGCTGAACTCCCTGGCCTTTTCCTGCAGATCCATGGTTTTCAGTTTGACTCCCAGATAGAGCAGGCTATGACCGCGGAGGACATCAGCCCGGACATTGCCGGATATCTCCAGAATACCGTCCTCGATCATTTTATTGACCCGGGATCGGACCGTATTCTCGGTGATGGACAGGGCTTGGGCGATGAGTTTGTAGGATTTTCGGCCATTTTTGAGGTGCCGGATGATCTCGAGGTTGACTGCGTCGATTTGCATGTGCTCTGCCTTCTCTTTGTAATGGTGTCCGGGTGGTTTTTTTAATCATAGGGTTGATTGCTGAAAAAGTCAAAATAATTTATCAAAATTGAGCAAAACATAAAATTATGAAAATAAAAGAGTTGAAAAACTTATCCGTTCTGATTGGGTAAAGAGGGCGGGCGACCGCAGGAAAGAGAGAGGAAATCGGTCTGGGGTTCAGCGGTGAAAGGAGTGGGCAGGGGCGATGGGGGCGATCTATGGATCGAGGATGAAAATGGGGACTTGTTTTGGGTGAATAACGACTGGAGGATGACCAGGCGAGGTGGTCAATACGATCCGGCAACGGTCATCATGCCGCTCTTTCTAATGGCTTGATTTCAGCTTCCAGCCTATCTGCAATGGCATCCCGCGCGACCTCAAGATCATAACGAGATTGCAGGTGAATCCAAAGCCGTGCGGTCGTCCCAAAATAACGCCCCAGGCGAAGCGCTGTATCCGCAGAAATGCCGCGCTTTTCCAGCACGATCTCATTGATGCGCCGCGCCGGCACATGGATTTCCTTTGCAAGCCGGTATTGGCTTATGCCAAGCGGAATGAGAAACTCTTCGCGTAAAATTTCACCAGGATGAATGGGGGGGAAATCTCTTTTACTCATAAAAAAAGGTTCATCCGGTTAAAGCGTGCGTGGCCATCGCAACATCAGGCTGTTTCGACTCAATCTAAGGAACGAACCAATGTTTTCATCGCTGTCGAAATCGGGATCGAAATCGGGATCGAGTCCGCAAAAGCCGTAGCAGTTTGA
>JANMSX010000039.1:0-2203 GCA_031389785.1 Desulfobulbaceae bacterium
AGCGCAGACGGGGAAAGCGAAGGTGTTTCTTTTAATACTACCAAGTTTCCCACCTTCCTGGGCATAACGGACCCTCATTTCCGCGAATTGTGCCGAAATCTCAGTGGGTAATTTTTTCAACCGAGCCTGTCACATCTATGAACAAGCTTCTCTCCCTCTCCGCTCTCCTCTTTCTTCTTCTCGTCTCTTTTTTAGTTGGCACCTGGTTCAACCAGTACGAAGGCGGTCGCACGGCGACCGACACGACTGAACGGGAGGTCATCCATTTTGTCGATCCGATGGATCCGTCGCACATCTCCAAGGAGCCGGGAATCGCCCCCTGCGGCATGCCCATGGAACCGGTCTATGCGGACACGGATACTGCAGGCCCTGCCGGTGTCACTGGTTCGCCAATGCCGGCTTCTCCCGGGGCCGTAAAGATCAACCTGCAGAAACAGCAGATCATTGGAGTGCAGATCGGCAAAGTTGAAAAAGAGGCAGAAACCCATTCAATTCGAGCTCTGGGACGGATTGCCGCCAATGAAAACCGTATATATACCATATACGCCGCCACAGACGGCTGGATGGGCGAGATCCACGAGAGCACCACCGGCAGTCTGGTGGGCAAGGATCAGCTCTTGGCGCAGGTCAAGGTGTATGACTATGATTTTTTCACCTGGCAGCAGCGTTATCTCACCGAACTGGGGAACACCGGTCGCAGACCGGTGTATACAACGTTCCGGGGCCAGGCCTGGATGGATGGGTCGGGTGGCCCGCAAACCGAACCCCTGCCAATAACGGCAGGTAAAAAGGCCATGCCCATGCAACCCGCAGCAACCGAGCGTAAGACTGTCAAATCGGATGGGATCGCCGCGAAGCAGGCGGGTATTCCTCCCGGAGACCTGCAATACGGGGAAGCCGGGGAGAAGCCTGCCGCAAAACAGGAAATGGACCAGGATGGGAACAGGGCGATGCCGATGTCAAAGCCTGAAATCACTCCCCCCGATCCCAACGATCACGCTGGGATGGGGCATTCCACCCCTCCACAACCGCCCTCCCAACCTGAAACGGACCACTCTCAGCACAAGATGGAGGACAGCGGCGGGATGAAACCCATGCGGGAGGATGATATCCTCTATGCGAGCAGGGCAAGGCTGGAACTGCTTGATTTTGGTGTTGGGGAAACCCAGCTGGCGAACCTGGCGAAGACGGGTATCTATGTCACCCGTCTCGATTTTCGGTCACCGGTAGATGGACTCGTCCTGACTCGGAATGTTTCGCCACGCCAGTGGATATCGCGGGGTACGGAGTGCTTCCGCATTGCCGATCTGAGCAAAGTGTGGGTTGAGGTCGATATTTACGATATTGAAGCACAGTATATCCAGCCGGGAATGCGGGCTATGGTTGCTTTGCCGGGGGAGGACAAGTATTACGCCGCCGCGGTCAGCATAGTCCCACCGCGCTTCGATGCGGCCAGCCGGACCCTGAAAGTTCGTCTGGAAGTGGACAATCCTGTAAATATCCTGCGCCCGGAGATGTTCGTTGACGTCGATTTTCATATCAAGTTGCCGGAAACACTGGCTGTCCCTTCCGGTGCGGTGATCGATTCCGGTCAGCGTAAGACCGTCTATGTAGTTGCCGGCGAAGGGATTTTCGAGCCTCGTGAGGTCCGTACAGGGTGGCACTATGGTGATCGGGTAGAAATTGTTGAGGGATTGAAAGAGGGAGATACCGTCGTTGTCTCGGGTATGTTTCTCGTCGATTCGGAAAGCCGGATGAAGCTGGCGGCTGCCAGGTTGATGGCGGATTCACCCAAACCGGACTCGAAAAATGAGAAGGTCCTGCAACACACGGAGCCTGAGCCGCTGAAAATATCGCCGCCCGAGCAGCAGAAAATCTCTGCCGCAGCCCCCATCGATCCTGTTTGCGGAATGAAGGTGCCGGACAGGGAACAGGCCGAGACTGCCGGCTTGACCGCTGAATTCGAAGGGGAAACCTTCTATTTTTGCAGTGCAGACTGCAAAGACCAGTTTGAACGAAATCCTCAAAGCTATATCGGTCAACTGAAAGACTCGCCTCATCCACCGTTCTCCCCGGCAGCAAAGGCGGGGCGCAACCATGATTAACCGCATCATCGATTTTTCGGTTGAGCACCGCTTCGTCGTCTTCCTGCTGGTGGCCGTCGCCTGCATCGCCGGCTGGTGGTCGATGCAGCGTCTGGCCC
>JANMSX010000042.1:0-71417 GCA_031389785.1 Desulfobulbaceae bacterium
CTCATCGGAAACCCGTGAGGATACAACAATGTCGCCGGTGCAACCGCCAGATCCCTCGCCATTGACGCCAGCGAGAGCGGCGAACCAACCCGTTCTCGCATCAAGATGATTTAATATTTCCGCTCTGAAGAGTTTGCAAACAGCCAGTAGGACAATATGGGGTTCGATCAGGAAAGGCATAGTAACTTTCGGAGGTTTTCTTTTACTGCCTGCTGGTCTTTGGCAGAGAGCCCACCTATTTTATTGATAATAAGACGACTATCTAAAGTGAAAAGCTTCATCCGAACCTTAGAAGGTGCCGGAAGGCCAGCCTTTTTAATGCTGCCGATGTGAGTATCCAGAGGCCACTCTGCGTTTTTATTGCTCGTTATCATTGCCAAGACACAGTTTTCTGTTATATCGTTAAATTGGTCAAAGTCTGACAAGACAAGTGCAGGTCGTTTCTTTTCGGTGTTCTGGTCCGTAAAAGGAAAAGGAACCACAACAACATCAAATATTTTATAGGTCACGATAAGCTTCCTCATCGTTTTTCGAAAACCATTCTGTAAGCGTTCCTTCAAGAGCAAATGCAAACTCAAAGTCAACAGGAGTTGCCTTTCTAATAACAACTTTTTGCCCTTCTCCTATTTCAAAAGCTACGGAGTCACCTGGGTTGAGTCCTAAAAGTTTTCTAATTTTACCGGGAATTGTTGCTTGGCTTTTGGTTGTGAGTTTACTTGTAATTACAGGTTCCATTTGCATTACTCCTGATTATTTATTGCACAGAGTTCTTACTGTGATGTAATCATGGTAATACGGTATTACCGTAATGTCAAATCGTTCCTTTGGGAGTCATGTGCCTTACGCGGTAGCTTGCGCAGCAACATTGGATGTTAGCCGATAAACCTAGAAACTGTTTAACACAATAACCTAAATGTTGTAAAATCAAACAACCCAAATATACATATACACATATACGCATATCATTCTAATAATATTAAAAAATGTCAACACCACAAGATAAGCTTGCACAGTCTCTAGCCGTTATGAAAAAACTTCAGGACAAAGGAATTGTTGCAATTCATACAAAAAATATGACACGCACTCACCGGGAACGTCTGGTCAAAACCGGTTTTATCAAAGAAGTGATAAAGGGATGGTATATCCCTGCTAGCCCTGACGAGCCTGCCGGGGAAAGCATTGCCTGGTACGCTTCATTTTGGGGATTTTGTGCTGATTACCTTAAATCAAGATTTTACGGATTATGACTTTATCCGCAGCCTTAATTTCATGCAGCCCCAGCTATTACTCGAAAAATCCTGTTGAGGCACGAGCGGCATTGATTTCCCTCAGCCTCCCTCACCCCGAAAAGACGTTCAAGAGTACCTTAAGCATGTAGATGAGATATACCTGACTGACGCCTACCACTCACTATCACTATCCATTGAAGGGTATCGCGTTAGTGAAGAGCTCATTGAACGTGTCCGTTCAGGAGGTTGGAATCCAAAAAACAATCATAAGGATCAAGAGTATTCAGACGCCTTAGCAGCTCGTGGGTACTGGCAAGCTTTTCAAGCAGTAAAGGAAAGCTTAACAAAGGTTTTGAATGAAAATTCTGCTGGGCAGGTCGTCAATAATGTTAGCCAGCGGCGGCTATCCATGGACAGTTATTCCACTTGATACGCGCAATGAATATATGGCAGCCCTGGAAGAAGCAAGCGTAAAAAAAGATATAGAACCATTTACCAGGTTCAGAGCAGGGCTGGTTCACAAATGGTGATCAAAGACAGGAGATTTGACAGTGCATGAGCTTGCAACATCGCTACTGCCACCGCCCCATTAACTCCCTTGTCCTCCGAGGTTATGGAAAATTCGTCCTTTTTTTGACTAAAATAGGGAGATGTCCCTATTTATTTCGAATATTTGCCGATAAATCCATCAACTCCTTACCGAACTGTTCATCGACCCTGCCCCTCCCTCTGTTTTTGATGCAATGACTCTAAATCCGACAGACTCCTAGGGAGCCTCTTTTTGCTTGGTGTTGTATAGAATTCAAAATTCCAACTATTTAGTAGTATCAACGAAATCATCAGGTTTCAAATGATTTATTCAGAAAGGCAACGAGCGAAGACATAAGTCCTTCTCCAGATTGATTGGGAAGCTGTTTATCTACCTATTGTAAATGATTGGAAGCTGGAGGTTCGTGTTCCTCCAAATGATTCATGTGGATTACGAAACGCTGAATATCAGAGAAGAAAAATCCCCGGAGAAAATCCTACAGGCAGCGTACGCCGCCGAGACTCCACTGGCAATGACCGCAGGGCACAACGCTGCCGTAGCAGTCGTTGGCATAGAGGCTGTCGTTGACCAGGGTTGGGCACGGACCGAGCGAACAGCTCCAGCAGGGCGAATACCTGTAGTCGCCAGCCTCCCGGCGGAACTGCCTGTACTCGTCGCCCTGCCAGATCGCCTCGAGTGACTGCTCGCCGATATTGCCGAAAACCCGTTCCCGCACCTGGAAAGTTTCGCCCTGCACCCGACAGGAATAAGTGTGCCAGAGAAAATGACAGGGCATGACGTCGCCGTTGCCGGCGATGAAGGCGGCCTTCTCGGTGACAAAGGGGCAGGATCGCGCCGCCAGCGCCTGCAGGGGCGGCAGGAAAAGGTCTATGCGATGATCTTCGGCCTCCCGGCGGGCCTCGGCACAATACCGTTCAACCGTCTCCCGGCTGCCGGTCGTATGGTTCAGGAGGCTCTGGATATGCAGATGGATGTCGTTTTCCCGGGCCTCTTTCTGCATCTCGTCAACAATCTGCATGACCTGTTGATCCGCCGCAGTTTTGGTGAATTTCAGGTAGGTGGTGAGATAGCTGTCGAGCTTGAGCCCTTGCGATGCGGCCTTTTCGCTGTATTTATTGAAAATAGCCACGGCATCGCTTGAGTTCGGGTTGAAAAGGCTCGCATCCTCGGCTGTGCCGCCATAGTGAAAGAGATGTGTGGCGATGACATAGTCCACCCCGTTATCGGCCGCCCACCTCACAAGATCGGGCAATTCGCCGACCGTCTCGCGGGTCAGGACCATTTCAAGACCGATCCTGCAACTGCCGGCGGTCTGTCCTTTCGCCGCCAGAAGATGATGAACGGCCCTGGCGACCGCGGCAAAGGAGTGTTCATCGGCGGAACCATTCAGTGATGCGGTGGTCTTCAGGGTATCCAGCGACAGGCAGATGCTGCCGAGACCTGCCTGCATGAGACGCAGGGCCCGCTGCTCGTCGAGGAGAAAACCGTTGCTCTGGAAGCCGATGACCCCGTCCGCCGGCATCCGCGAGCGGGCCAGGCCGATGATCTCATTCAGGTCGGGATGCAGGAGCGGTTCGCCGATGCCGTTGAGGATCAGGGTGTGGACATGGCCGAGCGACGGCAGGAGTTTTTTAAAGAGTTCCAGGGGCATGTCGCCTTCCGAGATGCAGCTGCCGGCGGTGTACTTCACGCACATCCGACATTTAAGATTGCACCGCGTGGTGAGCTCGACATAGATTTTTTCAGGGCAGATATCTGTCATAATATTGGGATACATTCAGTCAAAGCCTTATTAGCACAATAACAGTACAGCACCATGCTGTGATCGGTATAGCGTACATCAGCTAACAAAAGGAAAACACACTGATTATTTAATGACTGCGCCCGATTTTGCCGGGACGGCCCGCGGAAACCAGTGCCGGGTGCGGTTGCAGAAGGAACAGACCGACAGCATCACCGGTACCTCCACCAGGACGCCCACTACGCAGACCAGGGCGGCTCCGGACTCGGGCCCGAACAGGGTGATCGCTACCGCCACCGCCAGTTCGAAGAAGTTGCTGGCGCCGATCAGGGCGCCGGGGGCGGCAACGCCGAAGGGCACCTTCAGGAATTTCATCAGGCCATAGGCAAGCGAAGAGTTGAAATAGACCTGGATGGTGATCGGTACGGCGATCAGCAGGACATGAAAGAGCTTGCCGGTGATATTGTCGGCCTGGAAGGCGAAGATCAGCACCAGGGTCGCCAAAAGCGCGGAGATTGCCACCGGGTGCAAGGCCGGCAGGAAGGTGCTGTTGAACCACCGGCTGCCTTTGGTTCTCAGCAGCATGGTTCGGGTGATAATTCCGGCGCTCAGCGGGATGACGATGAAGACCACCACCGAGGTGAAGAGCACGCTGAAGGGCACGATCAGGTTGGAGGCCCCGGCCACCAGATACTTGACGATCGGGGCAAAGAGCACCAGCATCAGCAGGTCGTTGACCGAGACCTGCACCAGGGTATAGCCGGGGTCGCCGTCGGTCAGGTAGCTCCAGACAAAGACCATGGCGGTGCAGGGCGCCGCCGCCAGGATAATGCTGCCGGCAATGTACTGGTCCGCCTCACCCGGCGATATCCAGTGGCTGAAGATCAGCCGGAAAAAGATATAGGCGAAGAAGGCCATGCTGAACGGCTTGACGATCCAGTTGACAAAGAGGGTGACTATCAGGCCTCTGGGGTTCCTGCCGGCGTTGATCACCGAAGAGAAATCGACCTTCAGCATCATGGGGTAGACCATCAGCCAGATGAGGATGGCGATGGGGATATTGATCTGCGACCCCTCACCGAATTCCAGCCCGCGCAGGGAAGCGACTGCATCCGGCATCAGCTTGCCCAGGCCGACCCCGACCGCCATGCAGATGGCCACCCAGACGGTCAGGTATTTATCAAAAAAACTCATCTTTTTTTCCATCATTCTCGCTCCTTATCCTCAAAAATTCAGGTTTTTGGCGTTTTCAGTGACTGTCACGACATTCCTTCCGTTCTTTTTGGTGCCGACAGAGGTCATCCGGTTCACACGACAGGATGGATAACAAATTTTGCCGATCCGCCGTGACTTCCGGCGAATTGGAAATCGATTCCATGAGCCATTGGCGAAGCACACCGGGAAACGAATCTATAAGACGGTAATAAACCCAACGCCCCTGTTTTCGACTCTGCACAAGCCGGGCATTCTGGAGGATGCTCATATGCCGCGAGACGGTAGCGGCGGCGAGTCGGAGCATCTCGGTGATCTGGCACACGCAGAGCTCATCATTTTGCAGCAAGGCGCCGATCACCCGCATCCGATTGCCGTCAGCCAGCGCTTTGGCGATATTCAGTGTTTTTTCCACTTGGGTACCATTAAGTTGTATAATTCGCTAATTGACGAAACAAAATATATTGACATCGTATGTCCTGTCAATATCTATTTCGAAACGGAGATAACCGGAGGGTAGCGACTGGCGGGGTGATTGTATGCCTGGCCGGACAGGGAGCAGGCGACGTCTCTGCATATTCACGGTGCAGCTTTGCTGCCGAGGTCTGCCGGAGGATTATAAGAACGCCGGCGGCACATCCCTGATCATGTTCACCGGTAGAGAGTACCGGCGACCTGTCATCGTAGGCAGCTACTGCGGGGAACTATTTACCGAAATTGCATACTGGATACTGGCAGGTCGGGCAGTTGCGGCACAGCCCGCCATGTCCCATGCCGGCCAGTTCTTTCCGGCCTATTACTTCGCCTGTCAGGACACGCGGCAGGAGAAGATCCAGGATCGTGATCTTATGGTACATGCCGCAGGCAGGGACGCCCAGTATCGGAGTCCGGCCGATAGTGCCGACAAGAAACATCGCCCCCGGCAGGATGGGCGTGCCGTAGACCGTATCCGTGGCACCGGCGGCCAGGATGCCGGCCCTGGTCTTGTCGTCGGGATCGACCGACATGCCGCCGCTCGTCACAATAAGATCCGCCCCGGCAGCCAGACAACGGTGAATTGCCGCAGATATCAGCCCGGTATCGTCAGGGGCAAACTCCACATACTGGACCTGCGAGCCGAGCTTCTGCAGTTTTTCCCTGAGGACTTCTTCGAAGCGATCCTTGATTCGACCATGAAATACCTCGGAGCCGGTGATCACCAGACCCGCCTTGGCGCTTCGCAGGGGCAGGACCTGCAGGACATGGCCTTTGCGCGAGGCTATCCTGGCCGCTTTGTCGACGATGGCCCGGGGGGCGACCAGGGGAATGAGCCTGGTGCCGGCAATTATTTCGCCCGTTTTTACCGGCGTGTTATCGTGCAGGGTCGAGCACATTACCTCTCCCAGCAGGTTGAAACGGTAGAGGGCGTCCTTGTTGACCCTCAGCAGACCGCCCCTTGCGGCGGTAAGGGTAATTTTCCCTTCATCGGGGCACGGAGACATCGCCACTCCCTGACCGGCAAGGGCCCGCGCCAGGATGCCGGCGGCCTCATTTTCATGGATCTCATCGGCCTCAAGGGTCAAAATATAGATATTATCCTTGCCCAGTTTTTTCAGGCGTTCGATATCCTCCGAGCGGATGATATGGCCTTTCTTGAAAGCGCTGCCCTTGTGGCTTCCCCGGACAATTTCCGTGATGTCATGGGGGAGGACCATACCGACAGACTGTTCGACGGGGAGTGTTTTAAGCATATCTGAAGTTCTCTCTGTAAAATTACTCGGGTTGGTATTCTTCCGGATGTAACCAGATCCAGCATTGAGAATGGCAGATCTGTTAGAGGCAGAATAAAGGTCCGACAGTGCGCGTCAGTTTAAATCACCGCAAAATGTATGCCGTTTGCAATGATCAAAAAATAACCGGAACTTCAAACTCCCATGCCTCCATACTACATGCACTCCTCGTTCAGTTCAAAGAAGAATCTGACAAATCCAGGGGAGGCGAGAGTGGCGATGCAGAAGCTGTCCCTTCAGCTTTGGTGCGGTGGTTTTATGGAAATTGAACGAGATAACCGGGAAATGGAAGGGTCGTTTACCATTGCAGGTCGAGTGCGTTGCACCTTGGGCCGGATCTCCTGCTTCATGCGCCGTTTCTGGCCGAGTCGATGCCAGTAGGTAAAGGGCGCCCGGGAGATGTTCAGATTGCCGCTGAGGGCGGCCTCGGGCCGGCATAACAGGTCGACGATATGAACGGTCGGGATGACACGATTCAAATATCCGGTACACCCGGCGCAATAGGTGACAATCCGCCGGTCGCCAGCCTCTTTTCTACGGATATCCGCCCATCCCCTGGCACGTTCCGGGTTGACGGCACCAACCATACCGCCTTCGCCGCAGCACAACGTCAGCTTGCCGTGATGCTCCATTTCCACCAGGGTGTATCCCCTGTCGACCAGCAGCGCGCGAACCGCCTGCTGGGTTGGCAGATCGTTGCGCAAGGCGCAGGGATCGAGAACGGTGACGGCATCCCCGGTCGCAGGGACAGCATTGCCTTTGCCGTTGGCGTGGAGGATCTCATACACGGTTCGGACGGTCAGGCCATGGCCGTATTGGCGAAATATGTTCGTGCAGTTCGGGCAGGCGGTAATGACGGTGCGGATCCCCTGGCCGATGAGATAGCTGCACATCTCGCCAAAAAGGCCATGAAAGTAATCTGTCCGTCAAAGATCATGGGAAGATTTCGCCCAACAATCCAGGACCAGGCCGACGGTTGGAATGATCTGTTGCATCTGCCGATAGAGGTCGGTGGTCACACCAGGTCTGGTACCCGGCAGAGTGCATCCGGGAAAAAAGATGGTATCGCATCCTTCCGGAAGTCCGTACCAGGAAAAAAGTGGGGAGGCACCCCGTTTTTCATAACCAAGTATGGCACGGTAGGCGGATTCATCCAGGTTCCCATCTTCAACACAGCGGCGGCGGACCTCCAGAAACAAGCGGGCGGGATCGAGTTTTTCCGGACAGACCGCCGTACACAGCCCGCATAGGCTGCATTCGTACGCGATCGCCTGGCTTTTTGATAATGAAAAATCAAAATGTGTCGCGATGGTCTTTGGCGTACCGTATTGATTGAGGAACGAACAGGTCTTCCGGCAGGTTCCGCATTCGCTGATCACTTATTTCGCTTCAGTTGGGAAAGGCCATTTTTCCATGCCTTTCTCAAGGATCAGCAGCCTTTTCTCATCGATGCCATTAGCCTTGTAGAAGTCATAGGTGTTTTTCGCTCCGCCGCCACCCCTTGGACAGAGGATAATGACATCTTCGGTAGAGGTCTTGATTTTTGGCGTTTCATCGGGAAGCAGGCTTCCAATAGACATAAAAAGGACAAATATATCAAATTGGAAATATCGATTATGGAGAGCGTATGGATAGGAATGATGATATCCCTTGATATCCCGGCTTCAGTTGCCGGCGATGGGTTGCTGCTTCCGGAAATCTGTTGAATATGCAATATGCAGCTTTGAATTGCAGCGCTGAGGGGGACCTGCTGTCAGGACGAAAAACGAAGCGGAAAAATCTTGCGGGATCGTGGAGAAAAGATGATCGAAATTAGCCAAATGCCCTGTTTCAGCAGAGGAGAGACATTATCAGAATCGCCTTGGGAGGCGATGACATAGTCTTTTTGCAAGGAGACGGCGCATTGTTCGTCACCGTTATGACCCTGGCAGCGAAGCTGGGTCTTCACTGCGTCCAGATTTGCCGACCTCGACAGGGTATCAGCCTTCTTTATTCGGCAAATCAGGTGATGGTCCGGGTGCGGGTCGGATCGCACCCAGGTCGGTCAGGGTCTCGATGATCTGTTGTTTATCCATGAAACCGACATGCCGGGAGACCTCCTTGCCGTCACTGTCGAAGAAAATCTGGGTGGGAATCGCCTGGATCCGGTAGTTTCGGCCTTCCGCGGGATTTTCCCTGATATCGATATAGATGATATCTGCTATGCCGGCATATTCTTTTTCAAGCTCTTCCAGGATGGGGGCCATCATCTTGCAGGGAACACATTCGCTGGCGCCCAGATCGATCATCGTCACCCGGCCTGACAATCCGGGCTTCAGCGACCGGGAATGCCCTGTTGCAACCTCGTTTTCCTTAACCGGGGAGCCTTTGCCGAAAAGGCCGAGACCGTAAGAGGCCGTCAGGACGCCGATCAGACAACCGGCTGCGATACTGACTTTCCACGAAGTTTTCATTTGGTTGCCCCTATTTCTTTGAGTTGCTTGTCGATTTCTTCTGCCGCCAAAAAGCCTGTGTGGCGGAATACCTCCTTACCGCTTGCGTCGAAAAACACCTGGACCGGAATAGAGCTGATGCCGTAGCGGGACCCCAGGATCTGTTCCTCGCCGACATGAATATAAACCACATTCAGTGTCTCCTGATGCTTTTTCCGCAGCTCAGCCAGGATCGGCTGCATCATATCGCAGGGGACGCAACCCGTGGCGCCGAACTGGGCCATGGTCGGTCTTCCGGAATTTCGGGCCTTGTCCACAGGGTTGTCGAGGGCCAACCGGTTCTGTTTCTCAAGCCAGCCGCCATCTATGCGAAATCGAAGCGAATCTGCCAGTTTCTCGAGAGAGGAGGTCACCGCCGCCTCTTTCTTCTCCTGGAGGAGGTATTCGTGGATGCTGTCCTTCAGCGTCTCGAAAGGGGCAGTTTCCAGCATATCTTTGTTCTTCTGGTAAAAGGAGTCTATCTCCTGCTCAGACACCGACAACCCCTCGATCCTTCCGGCGAGGTATTGTTCAATGCGGGAGTCGTCGTCCTGGCTGTCCTGGCCGATCGCCCCCTTTTTCGCCTCGCGGACCAGGGCCTGCCTGACGGTTTCCTGTTCGAGCACGAAGATGAGGTTCTTCTCCAGTTGCTTTTGCAGGCCAGGATCTTCAGAGGCGAGAGCCTTGTTCAGGTCCGCCTCGGTAATTGTCAACCCTTCGGCCAGAAGGACGGTGCCCTTGTCCAGGGTCTCGATGACGGCGTCGGCGAACATTCCGGATGAGAGCGCCGGATATTTTTCCCGCACCAGTGGTCCTTGTCCGCTGATGGCGAATCCGGGCGCCATGGCGAAAAGAATACAGAATATCATCATGATGGGTAGAAACCCGAATGTCAGTGGACCTGCTGTCTGTTGGTTCATGAACATGGCACTCCTCTTTGATCTTGACGATCATATTTAGAGAAAACAAACGATATGTCTTTTTCCACTCAGGCCGGACGAAAAGGTTTCATGCCGAGATCCGGCCCGACAGCTGAAACACCGATCAGGTACGCCAGGTATCAACTGAGAAGTGAGCAGTGTTTGCTGTACAGGGGCGGTGAGCCTTTGGGGGGGAACCTGACTGGATCGGCCGGAATTCTTGTTACGGTCTATCTGCCGGTCAATGCCCTTGCCGGTTCTGCATGGCGACTTCGGCACCAAATGAGACAGGGCTGCACAGACGAGGGCGAAGCTCAGGCCGGTCACCGGAAATATGGCCAGGATGATCCGAAAGACCTCTTTTCTTGTTCCCATCCAGTTTCCGCCGTAACCCGGTAACTTTTTTCTTTCGATATATCATATTTTCCGGTGAAACAACTACTGGCTGAGGCACGATACCAGTTTGCCGTAATTCCGACTTTTCCTCAACGTCTTTTGCCTAATTTTTCCGCGAGCACGCCAGAAAGAGCCGGGGAGGGAGGGAAGTATTGACCTTTAGCCGGGGATGTGACGAGGCAGGGAAAAGAGGTTGGCCTGACAGGTGTTCGAAACCCCGGCGATGCAACTCCAGATTTCAGCTAACCCAACCAGGACATAGGTTCGCTGGACAATTTTTGCGAATCCGCGGAAATTCCCCTTGACTTTTATATTTGGTCATTTTACCATATGTAAAATTATGGAGACCTGTATGACCGGAAAGGAAAAAGCACTTATCGAGGCAAAGGCCAATATCTTGAAGGCCTTGGGGCATCCAACCCGTCTGTGGATGGCGGAGAGGCTTGCCGACGGCGAGAAATGCGTCTGCGAACTGGCGGAAAACATCGACGCCGATTTTTCGACCATCTCCAAACACCTTGCCGTCCTCAAACAGGCCGGGGTGGTGATTGATGAAAAGCGCGGCAAACAGGTGTATTACCGCCTGAAGGTCCCCTGTATCCTCAATTTCATGCCGTGTATCGAGGCCGTTCTGCAGGCCACGGCTCAGAAGCATATTGAGTTGATGGAATAGGGGGTGGCGGTTTTTTATGCAATACATGGTCATTATGTCAAACAATCAAATGGCAGGGCCGCATGAACTGGAAAAATGAGTGGAAGTATCTCCTGCTGATAATTGGTGTCTTTCTGGCCTGTTATTATCTGCCTGTCGGTTCTGTCCGTTTTGACAACGCCATCCTCGAGGCCTTCCATCTGGTCAAATGATACGCCCAGGAACACGTCCTGCTCTGTCTGGTGCCGGCCTTTTTCATCGCCGGGGCGATCGGGGTCTTTGTCAGCCAGGCTTCGGTGATGAAATACCTGGGCCCCAAGGCCAACAAGGTTATGGCCTATGGTGTAGCTTCCGTTTCCGGCACCATCCTCGCCGTCTGTTCCTGCACCATCCTGCCGCTCTTTTCCGGTATCTACAAGATGGGCGCGGGCCTCGGTCCGGCTTCGGCCTTCCTCTACTCCGGCCCGGCCATCAACGTCCTGGCCATCGTCCTGACGGCGAGAATCCTGGGACCGGAAATGGGCACGGCCCGGGCCATAGGTGCGGTGCTGCTGAGTATTGTCATAGGGGCATCGATGGCCTTTATTTTCCGTAAGGAGGAAAATGCCAAGCTCGCAACTCAGATGGCCATGCCGGCCGAGGAGGTCAAACATACCCTCTGGCAGACCAGTCTCTACTTCGCGGCGATGATCGGTGTCCTGGTCTTCGCCAATTGGGGGCGGCCGCAGGAGACCACCGGCGCCTGGGCTGTGATATTTGCTTTGAAGTGGCAGATCACTTCATTCTTTGCCGCAGCCCTGGGCCTGATCCTGATTTTCTGGTTCGGCATGCGGGCCTGGAAGGTCGGTTTGATCGCCGTTCCGGTCGTCGCGTTGGCATTTCTTTTCCCGGACCAGCCGATCATCGCCTTCACCGCAGGCTTTATAGGCTTATCGATTTTCACCAGCACCGACAAGGGTGAAAACGGGGCCTGGTTCGCCTCGTCCTGGACCTTCGCCAAACAGATCCTGCCGCTGCTGCTTTTCGGTGTCCTGGTGGCCGGGGCCCTGCTCGGCCGGGTCGGGCACGAGGGCCTGATACCTTCCGAGTGGGTGGCCAGGGCGGTCGGCGGCAATTCCTTGCTGGCCAATTTCTTCGCCGCCTTCGCCGGGGCCTTCATGTACTTCGCCACCCTGACGGAGGTACCGATCATCCAGGGACTGATCGGTAGCGGCATGGGCAAGGGACCGGCGCTGGCTTTGCTCCTGGCCGGACCGGCCTTGAGCCTGCCGAGCATGCTGGTGATCAACACCGTTCTTGGTTTCAAGAAGACGGCTGTCTTTGTCAGTTTGACCATTGTGTTCTCAACCTTCTGCGGCATGTTGTACGGTGTATACTTTGGATAATCTTAACTATGGAGAAAAACATGAAAATTCACATTCTAGGACCGGGATGTGCCAAATGCACCCAGCTTGCCGAAACCGTCACTGCGGCGGCGAAAGAACTCGGCATCGACTATGAAATGGAAAAGGTCTCCGACTTCAACAAGATCATGTCCTTTGGGGTCATGATGACTCCCGGGCTGGTGGTCGACGGTGTGGTCAAGGCGGTGGGAAGGGTTCCTTCCCTCGATGAAATCAAGGGCATGCTGAAATAATCCTCCGAAGAGCGATTTGCGGGTTTTTGCCTGTTCTGCATTGATTGAGAACAGAGATTGGCAAAACTTTATCAGGCCGCTGCCTGATACAACCGACCTGCGTACTAATAATTCTCAACAAAAAAAGTAATGCTATGGAACCGATTCAATCTTCCGGTCGCGACTGCGCTATACCGGTAAACGGCCAAGTGGCCGCAGCAAAAAACGTTCGTTGGGCCAAGTTCGGCAGTATTGGCCTGATCGGCTTAGCCATCTGGTTTGTCGTTTACAAACAACTGGAGCCGTTTTCCATCTTTTTCACCTACTCTTTGCTGGGACTTGAGAAGGGAAGTCAACTCGGCGGTGCGGTGCAGTTCTTTGTCTATGATACCCCCAAAGTCATGATGCTGCTGACCCTGATCGTCTTTGTCGTCGGCATGATCCGCTCGTTTTTCACCCAGGCCCGCACCCGTAAATACCTGGCAGGCAAACGTGAAACCAGCGGCAACGTAATGGCGGCAACCCTGGGTGTCGTCACCCCGTTTTGTTCCTGCTCGGCAGTCCCACTTTTTATTGGCTTTGTCCAGGCGGGGGTACCGCTGGGCGTGACCTTTTCTTTTCTCATAGCCGCACCGATGATCAACGAAATTGCCCTGGTGCTGCTCTATGGCCTGCTCGGCTGGAAGGTAGCTGCCATTTATCTTGTCAGTGGTTTGGTTATTGCTATTGTTGCCGGTTGGATAATCGGCCGTTTGAAGCTTGAAAACTGGATTGAGGATTGGGTGCAGGAACTGCGGATCGCTGAGGTCACTGTCTTTGAAGAAAAACCTACCTGGCATGATCGATTGGAGCATGGCAAGCAGGCGGTACGCGATATAGTCGGCAAAGTATGGCCTTATGTGGTCGCCGGAATCGCTGTCGGTGCGGCTATTCATGGTTTTGTTCCCGAGGATTTCATGGCCTCGATTATGGGCAAGGAAGCCTGGTGGTCGGTGCCTGCGGCAGTGGTGGTTGGTATTCCCATGTACTCCAATGCTGCCGGTATTGTGCCGGTGGTAGAAGCCCTGCTCGGCAAAGGGGCGGCTCTCGGCACGGTGCTGGCCTTTATGATGGCCGTGATTGCCCTTTCGCTGCCGGAGATGATTATCCTCCGCAAGGTTCTCAAACCACCGCTTATTGCGGTTTTTATTGTCGTGGTTGGGAGTGGTATCATTTTTACCGGGTATCTCTTTAATTTTATTATTTAACATTTAGACAAAGGAAGCTATGGAAATCAAGGTGTGTGGGCCGGGTTGCCCAAACTGTGAAAAGGCGCAGAAAACCGTCGAGGCCGCAATTGCTGCCAAAGGGGTTCAGGTTACAGTTACTAAAGTGACTGATTTTCAGGATATGGCCAAGCTGGGGATATTCTCTACCCCGGCAGTAGTCATTGACGGAAAGGTCAAATGTGCAGGGCGCGCCCCAAAACAAAGTGAAGTTGAAGCGTGGATAAGTTGAGTTTCGCCATTGTTTCGTAGAGTGGCGGACAAATATAAAACGAAAATTTCTACAAACCAATTTTTTCCAATGAAAGGAGATAAACCATGAATCCCCTACAGGCCAGTTGTGGTTGCGCCTGCAGTGCAGGTCCTAAGCTGATTTTTTCCTGTTCCGGCGCCGCCGATGTCGGAGAACTCGCCGATCAGGCAGCCCGAACACTCACCCGTGACGGTCATGGCAAGATGTTCTGCCTGGCCGGGATCGGTGGGCGGGTCAGCGGCATTCTGAAATCGACCGAGGCGGCTGCTTCCATCCTGGCTATCGACGGCTGTGCCCTCGACTGTGCCGAAAAATCGCTGGAAGAGGCTGGTATCACCCGCTTCAACCACCTTCGCCTTACCAACCTCGGGTTTGAAAAGGGCAAGGCGAACGTCAATACAGATTCAATCGCCCAGGTTGTCGAAAAGGCGAAATTATTTCTTTCATAAAAAGGAGTTGTACGTGAAAAGCATTTCCCTCAAAGCAGCAATCAGGACCATTGTCCTTTCAGGATGCATTGTTCTCGCAGCCTCTGCAGGCTCATTTGCCGCCGGCACCGAAGGCGTACCCGAAGCCCCCGTACCCGGCAAGGTGACCATGGTCGATATCGGGGCCAAGAAATGCATACCCTGCAAGATGATGGCACCGATCATGGAAGAACTCGAGAAGGAGTATAAGGATAAGGCCGCCATTGTCTTCATCGATGTCTGGGAGAATCCCGGTGCCGGAGATAAGTATGGCATCCAGCTCATCCCCACCCAGATTTTCTACGATGCCCAAGGCAAAGAGATGTCCAGGCACGAAGGATTCATGGAGAAGGCAGCAATCGTCGCTGAGTTGCAGAAACTCGGGGTCAAATAGACGATGGATCAGATCTTTCTCACCATAAATTCGTGGATGGGTCAGGGCCTCCTGCTCGGAGGCCTCGGCTGCTTTCTCTGGGGCATGGTCAGCGTGCTGTTCAGCCCCTGCCATCTCGCCTCCATCCCGTTGATTATCGGCTACGTCGGTGGTCAGAATCACCTTATTGAAGGACGCAAGGCGACCCTCTATGCCGTAGTCTTCACCACCGGGCTCTTCATCACCATCGCCGTCATCGGGGTCGTCTGTTCGCTGCTCGGCCGCATGCTCGGCGATGTGGGACCGTACTGGACCATTGCAATCGGCCTGCTGCTGATCTGGGTCGCCCTCGACATGCTCGGGGTGGCGAAGTGTTCGATGTCGAGCGGACTGATGGCCCGATTAACCCTGAAAGGCCTGTCGGGGGCCTTCGTCCTTGGCCTGGCCTACGGTATTTTGTCCGGCTCCTGCACCTTCGGCTTCATCGCCCCGATCCTGGCCATCGTCTCCGTGCAGGCCACGATGTTCGCCGGTTTGGTATTTATTCTCCTGTTCGCCATCGGCCACTGCATCCCCATCGTGGTTGCCGGTAGCTCAACGGCCATGGTCAAACGTCTGCTGATAAGCAGCAGCTGGCAGCAGGGCGGCAGGTTTTTCCGGCGTCTGGCGGGGACGATGATCGGTCTGCTTGGCGTGTATTTTATTGTTCAACCATTTTTCCAAACCTGATATTTAAAGGGATCAACAAAAAACATGGCACAAAAACTCAGGATTCTCTTTCTCTGTACCGGCAATTCTTGCCGCAGTCAAATGGCGGAAGGCTGGACACGCGCGCTCAAAGGCGAGTCTATAGAACCGTACTCGGCAGGCATTGAGACCCATGGCCTCAACCGGACCGCGGTCGAGGTAATGGCTGAGGCCGGGGTGGATATTTCCCAGCACACGTCAAAACATATCGACAGCCTCAGGGATATTGTTTTCGATGCCGTCATCACCGTCTGCGATAATGTCCGCGAGACCTGTCCGTTTTTTCCAGGGGCCAAAAAAATGCTCCATGTCGGTTTCAGCGATCCGCCGGCAATGGCCAAAGAGCTGGCAGCCAAAGGGACAGGCGAAGAGGAGCAGCGCAACTGCTACTGCTTGGTGCGGGATGAGATTCGCGCCTTTGTCGAGACCCTGCCGGAATCACTGGATGCCCCGGAAAACAATGATTGACGTCCTTTTATAATTATCCCGCCCGAAACAGTTCTCATCGGGCATTGACTACAATACCTCGATCTTGCTGTAAACCGGATTGGCAGTCCTCTCTTTTTGATTCCTGGAGTTTTTTCATGGCCCATGAGCATGCCCACACTCACGCCCCAACCAACTTCAATCGCGCTTTTGCCATCGGCACGATACTCAACCTGCTTTTTGTCGTCATCGAGGCCGGTTATGGCGCACTCTCCAACTCGTTAGCCCTGATTGCCGATGCCGGCCATAACCTCAGCGATGTTATGACCCTGCTCCTGGCCTGGGGTGCGATGGCGCTGGCTACCCGGTCGGCTACCGCCAAGCACACCTTTGGTTTTAAGAAGGGAACTATCCTGGCGTCCCTTGGCAGCGCCCTTTTTCTCTGTGTGGCTATCGGGGTTATCATTTGGGAGGCGGTCGGCCGGCTGCGTTCGCCCGTTCCGGTGGACGGCATGACCATTTCCGTGGTCGCCGCTATCGGCGTGGTGATCAACACGGCTACAGCCTTGCTGTTCATGGCCGGCAGAAAAAATGACCTCAACATCAAAGGGGCCTTTCTGCATATGGCAGCCGATGCTGCGGTTTCAGCCGGGGTGGTGGTATCCGGACTGCTTATCACTTTCACCGGCTGGAATATCCTTGATCCGGTGATCTCGATTGCCATTGCCTTCGTCATTCTGATCGCCGGATGGGGATTGCTGAAAGACTCGCTGCATCTCACCATGGCCGGGGTGCCGGCCCAGATCGATGCGGCAGCTGTGCTGGACTATTTGACCGGGTTGCCTGGAGTGCAATGCGTCCATGATCTGCACATCTGGGCGGCAAGCACCACGGAAAACATCCTTACCACCCATCTGGTCATGGAGGATGGCGGCAGCGACGAGTTTTTGCATCAGACAGCCGAGCATCTGCATCATGACTTCAATATTCACCACACGACCATCCAGATCGAACGTAGCGATATAAGCGGGGCCTGTCATGCTGACAACACCAACGGGCAAGGACGCTGCTGGCCGGGAAGGCTTTAAAATGACCAGAGAAAATCTGGCCACCGCGATTGGTGACAAGGAGATCGTTGTTTTCTACTGTACCGGGATGGAGCGGGCCTATCATGCCATCAAGCAAGCCAAACGATGGGAAATATCGGCAGAGATGTATTGGTACAAGAATGGCTATGAAGAGTGGAAGATATTGAAGAAACCGGTTGTAGATTGAAGCCGTCGCGCAGCGTCACGATCATCATCTCCAGTGAGCAACTCGATTAAATTAAGGTCATTTTACAGTATGCCGAGTTTGATGGGGGTAATGCTGCTGTTTGGCATCACAGGAGGAAGATCAATGGTCATACAGATAACGCCGGAAGAATTGCAGAAAATGAAGCAGGTCCTGTTGGATGAAGATCTCAAGGAGGCATTTAACCTGATAAAAATCTTTCACAAACGCCTGACGGAACAGATGAATAAGGGTATGAAATCTCACCTGGGTCAGTCTTAGGATATGAAAGCTCCACAATCTGCCACGAGAATATAAAAAACAGCATATCATGGATACGTTAGTACTCTATCTTCTCGCCGGGGCTTGTCTGATCTGGTCGTATCTGAAAAACCGGCAAAAGACCCGGACCGCTCTCAAGAAGGCCTTCAAGGCCTTTGAAGGCATCCTGCCCCAGTTCCTGGTGGTTATTTCGCCTCGTCGCCATGATCATGGCCGTCCTCGACACCCGGACCATATCGCTGCTCCTCGGCAAGGAGTCGGGGGCCTGGGGAGTTCTGGCCGCTTCGCTGGTTGGCGCCGTCACGCTGATCCCGGGTTTTATGGCCTTTCCGGCAGCGGCAGTCCTCCTTCAGGGCGGGGCGGGGGCGACCCAGATCGCCGTCTTTGTCTGCAGCCTGATGATGGTAGGGGTGGTCACCCTGCCCCTGGAAATCCAGTTTTTCGGCAAGAGAGCGGCATTCTCCCGCAATCTCCTGGCCTACGGTTTTTCTCTTGTGGCGGCGGTCTTTGTCGGCTGGGCGGTGCGGCTATGAAGCCTCTCCTGCGTCGCTATAGCGCCTTTCTCGCCGCTGCCGCCGCCTTTCTCCTGTTCCTGCTGCTCCTGCCGGGCTATCGGGACAAGGCGGTCGAGACCATTGTCTTCCAGACCGAGACCATGCTGCTGGTCATCCCGCCGATCTTTGTCCTCCTCGGCCTGCTTGACGTCTGGGTGCCGCGCGAGCAATGGTGGATCTGCCACGACATTGAACGTATCATCGGCTCTCAGCCGGAGGAGGGGAAAGATCTGCCGGTTCGATCCTGCTTCATTATGGGTAATAAATCAGCACTGCAGTGGGTAATTGGGAAAAAATTACCCAGCTGAAACCAGGCAAACCGGGTTCAACCTGCACGATGCCGAACCGGCCTCAATAGAGCCGCTGCCAGGGGTGGGAGGCATGGTCGATAGATGATCAGAGGCCGAGGTGATAATATAATAATCAGCATTTCATTGAGTTATGCAGACAGCTGCTCTTTGTCAACCCTGGGCAGGCGGGGATCAGGAGGCATGAGGATTGCCCCTCTCATACCGGTTTCCAATCCTGAAGCGGAGGCACTCCGGCATGGAAGCGGTAGCCGGAGATGCAGACTGGGTAATATATTCCCATTATTTCTGGTCAAAATCCGGCCGATTTTCTCTGTTGATTAAATATTGCATGTAATTACAAGATTATATCTTTGATATGCATTTCCGGCATGGTTGTTGCTTTCTTATAAACAAGAAATGGGACGATGGCGACAGACGTCAGCGGCCAACGGATGAACACTGAAAGTAACGATAGACGACTTTCCGGATCATCAGAACAACAATCAAAAGGAGAAAATCCATGAAAAAGAAAATCGCAGCAATTGCCCTTGTTCTCACCCTTGCAACAGTTGGTATGGCATCGGCACGAGGCGGTATGGGCGGAGGTTATGGCCCGTGCAATAATAATCCGCAGATGCAGGGACAAATGAATCAGCAGCTGGACCAGGCCACCCAGGTCAAAGTGGATGCCTTTTTCAAAGACACCCAGGATTTACGCAAGCAGATCATGATGAAACAGTCTGAGAAACAGGCCCTGCTGCAGGGTGCCAACCCTGACGCTGCAGCGGCCTCGAAGCTCAGCGGCGAGCTTTTCGATCTGCGGGCGACTATGCAGGATAAGGCCAAGGCGGCCGGCGTCGACAGCTATCTGGGAGGTCCCGGCAGGGGCGGCATGATGGGCGGACGCGGCATGGGAATGGGTTGCAGAATGTAGTTTGGAATTTAACGAGTTTTAATCCTCCTTCCCCTGGGCCCTTCAGGCGGTACAGTGCCGTCTGAAGGGCCATTTTTTTTGGCCTCATCCGGCCAGTACATGTCTGAAAAATTCCATATTCAGCATGGAAGGAAAGGTCAATCCCACTGCAGGGACGACAATTTCAAACGTTACACTGGAGGGAGATATGAAGATCCAGATTCTTGGGCCGGATTGCGCCAAGTGCACCCGGCTTGCCGAAAATGCCGCCGCAGCCGCCAGGGAACTCGGTATAGAATATGATCTGGAATATGTACGTGACTGGAGTCAGGTCATGCCCTTCGGGGCCATGATTACCCCTGGCCTGGTTATAAATAATGAAGTGCGAAGCGTGGGAAGGGTGCCATCCTGCCAGGAATTAAAAAATATGCTCAAATTCGTGAATAAAACTGCTGAAACATGATCTGCGTTATGTCAGGGGACTTTGCTTTCTATTTACTGTAAACTTTTGGTACCTATTCAATTCTATTGTAAAGGAAGACAACATGGCCCTTGTTGCAGCCAGAGATCTCAAAAAGACCTATGACGCCGGAGAAATCCCGGTCGAGGCGATCCGCGGGGTGAATTTCACCATCCAGCCCGCCTCCTTTGTCTCTTTTGTCGGGCCTTCGGGAAGCGGCAAGAGTACCCTGCTGAATATGATCGGCTGTCTCGATCCGCCAACCGGCGGCACCTTGACCGTGGCCGGCCAGGACGTAAGCCTGCTGAAAGCCAGGGAAGCCGCCAGATTCCGGGGCAGCCACATCGGTTTTATCTTTCAGGATTTCAACCTGATCCCGGTTCTGACGGTATTTGAAAACATCGAGTACCCCTTGCAGATGGTGCAGAACTGGCCGGCCAAGGAGCGCCGGGAGAGGGTCGAGAAACTACTGGCCGCAGTCGGCATGGAGGAACAGGGCTATAAATATCCCCACCAGATTTCCGGCGGCCAGAAACAGCGGGTGGCCGTCGCCCGTGCCCTGGTGACCCGGGCGGAACTGGTCCTCGCCGATGAACCTACCGCCAACCTCGATCGGGAAACCGCCCTGCGGATCATCACCTTGATGAAGGACATGCGGGATGAGTTCGGCACCACCTTCATCTTCTCGACCCATGACCCGAAAATAGTACGCAACGCCGAAACGGTATTCGCTGTCGAAGACGGGATCCTCGTTGAATCGAACAACGGAGGAGGGGACGATGCTTAATATCCTGAAGATCGCTTTCCGTAACCTGCGCCGGTACAAGCGGCGCACCTTTCTCACCGCCTCCCTGGTCACCCTCGGCGTGGTGTCGGTCCTGCTCTTTGTCTCGGTCTCCGGCTCGTTCAAGAATATGATGATCGGCCAGATCACCGACTCCATGCTGGGCCACATCCAGATCCACCAGAAAGGCTATCTGGCCTCCATCGACAGCCTGCCGCTGAACCGCAATCTCAAAGAAAAGCAGGTAGATAAAGCACTTGAGATACTGCAGGGCAACCCGGCTATCGAGGCCTTCTCGCCACGAATCAAACTCGGGGCGATGTTCAGCAATTATACCGAGACCACCAATATCCGGCTGAATGCGGTGATCCCCGAGCAGGAAATGGCCACCATGCCGCTGTTGAAGGACCGCATCGTCAAAGGTGAAAAGGAAGGCCTCCTGAAAACAGGGGAGATCCTCGTGCCGGAACTGATCGCCAAGGGTATGAATGTCAAGGTCGGTGACGGCATCGTCCTGGTGGCCACCAACCAGGACGGCTCGGTTAACGGCCAGGCCTTCACCGTCCGCGGCATCGTCGAGGGTGTAACGGGGCCGGGGGGACGCGACGGCTATATTCATCTCGATGACGCCCGGACCCTGCTGCGCATGGAGGAGAAAGAGATCAGCGAGATCGCCGTGCGACTCAAGGACCTGCATGGACTGGGTAAGGCCTTCGCCGCTCTCGGCGCCGGGCTTGAACCCATCGTTAACAAAATGGACAAGCCGGTTTTCGAGATCCATACCTGGGAGAAGCTCACGCCCTTTTTCAATATCGCCAAAATGATCGACCTGATGACCTTGTTCATCAAGATCATGCTGGTGGCCATTGTCCTGGTCAGCATCATGAACGTCATGGTCATGGCGGTCTATGAACGGATCAATGAGATCGGCACGATCGCCGCCATGGGCACCGGACCGGGCAGGATCCTCGCGCTCTTTCTCACCGAAGGGCTTCTTCTCGGCGCCCTCGGTGCAGCCATTGGCGTCATCGTCAGCGTTGTCGGCATCGCGGCCCTGAAGGCGGCGAAAATCAGCTTCAATTTCGGCCAGCAGCAGGGCCTGATCCTCAACCCTTCCGTTACCGTGGCGGATATTGTTTCAATCGCCCTGATCGTCATCTTCATCGCCACCCTCGGCAGTCTGCAGCCGGCCTGGAAGGCGGCGAAGATGGACCCCATAACCGCCCTGCGCCACGTATAGGAGAGCATATCATGAAATCCGTTTTTCCCATCCTTGCCGCATGCGCCTTTGCCATGCTGGCGTTCGTCGACTCGGCCCTGGCCCTTGACGGCACTGCTATCCTGCAGCAGGTCGACAGGAAGATGTCGCCGGAATCCTATGAGATGTACCGCAAGCTGATCAATGTCGAGCCCGACGGCAAGAGCAAGGAGTACGTCCTGTATACCGCCAAGAAGGACCAGGACAAGATGATCGCCCTCTTCCTCTCTCCGGCGAGTGAAAAGGGGCGCTCCACCCTGCGCCTGGGCGATAATATGTGGCTCTATATCCCCAATGTCGGCAAGCCGATCAGGATTACCAGTCTGCAGTCGGTGATCGGCGGGGTATTCAACAATTCCGATATTCTCAACCTCGATTACAGCGTGGAATACACGGCGCAGCAGATCAGCGAGGAGACGGACACCTATCGCCTCGACCTGAAGGCCAAGAGTTCCGCCGTCGCCTACGACAGCCTGAAGATGGTGGTGGATAAAAAAACCATGCTGCCGACAGTGATTGAATGTTATGCGGCAAGCGGTATGCTGATCAAGACACTGCGCTACGACAAGATCCAGGATTTCGGCGACGGCATAATCCGCCCCTCGGTCCTCGAGACCGACAGCCCCCTCAACAAGGGTTACAAATCCATCATGATTTTTGCCAAGATTCAGGAGAAAGAGTTCAAGGATGAAGCCTTCTCTCTCAACTACCTGCCGAAGGTCGATGAACTCCGTTAGCTCGTATCCGTCCGGAAACGGCTCTTTTTTCCTGTTGAAGCGTTTCCGGTCAACGCTGAATTTTCTCGTTATCCTGGCCGTTATCTCCGCGGTCCCCGCCCTGGCCGGGGAGGATTTCAGCATGGAGATGGGGGATTTTGAAAAGAAAGACTACACAATCGGCGGGATCGCCGAGATCAGTTGGGAACATGCGGATATCCGGCAGGGCTCAGCCTTCTCGCTGCTGAACCTCCGCGATGACCCTCAGTCGACGCTGGACAGGCTGGGCGGCAGCCTGCAGTTGGAGGGCTCGTATACCAGGGGCATCACCAGTCTCAACCTGCTGGCCAAAGGCTCGGCCGGCCAGGATGATCTCGGTTGGAGCGACAATTTCGATCTCTACGAGGGATATGTGGGTATCACCCCTGCGCCGCAGGTCAACGCCAGCCTCGGCAAGAAATCGTATAAATGGGGCAAGGGCTATGCCTGGAACCCGGTCGGCTTTATCAATCGGGTCAAGGATCCCAATAATCCGGAAGATGCCCTGGAGGGGTTTGTTGCCGCCGAGGCCGAGTGGATCAGGAGTTTTTCAGGAAATCTGCAGAATATCGCCCTGACTTCGGTGCTTCTGCCGGTCCGGCAGGATGTGAATGAGGATTTCGGCGCCGGCGATAATGTCAATCTGGCGGCCAAACTCTATCTTCTCTTTTTCGATACCGATATTGACTTCCTGGCCTATACCGGCAACAGCCGGACCAGCCGCTTCGGCCTTGATTTCTCCCGCAACATCACCACGAATTTCGAGGTCCATGGCGAAGCTGCTTACGTCAGCAACCTCGAGAAGACCATCCTGGCGGAGGACGGCCGGCGATCCCGCGAGAGTGCCGACGCCGCCTCGTACCTGGCCGGTATCCGCTACCTGAACGCCCGGGACCTTACCACGATCATCGAGTATTACCATAACGGCAGTGGCTTTTCTGAAGAAGAGATGAACCGGTTTTTCGACCTGGTTGCAGACGCCGAGGGACAGCGGGTCGCCACCGGTGTGGACGATCTCCTCAGAGAGGCGGCACAGCTCGGGTCGCAGGGGTATGCCCAGCCCAACCCGGGCAAGAGCTACCTCTATGCCCGGTTTTCCCAGAAAGAACCCTTTGACATCCTCTATTTCATCCCGGCCCTGACCACTATCGTCAACCTCGATGACCAGAGTTTCTCGTTGACGCCCGAACTCATCTACACCGGTTTTACCAACTGGGAGCTGCGACTGCAGTTTACCCTTTTACAGGGAGATGACGCGAGCGAATTCGGCGAGAAACAGAACAGCAACAGACTGGAATTGCGGGCAAGATACTATTTCTGACAGTACTTTGCCGCAAACGCAGCCGTTTTTCAACCGGCTATCTACCCGATCTCAAAGCCGTATGGCAAACACACCCGCCCTGTTCGCCGGGTGTAATTGCTGCTGCTGCGGATTCCCGCCTTTGCGGCCATGGCCTCCCTGTGTCATCTTCAATGCAAAACGGAATCAGTATCTTGAGCGTCTGGATCGTTTTCTCGACATGAAGAATGCCAGGATGCCGACGACGAGAATCAGCCCTGAACCCAAGCCGAGAAAGAACATTCCCCAGCCGCCGCCGGACGACGAGACCGCTTTTTCCTGTGCCGCAGGCTCTGCGGGCTGGGGGGCGGGGACATCCTGGGTTTTCGCGGCCGGGGCCGGGGCCGCCGGTACGCTCGCCACGGCAGCCGGTTCCGGTTTCGGCGGCAGCAGGGCGAAGCCCTTGGCCAACAGTTCCGTGGTCTTGGCATCGCGGACCTTGCGGTCCTTGCTGCCCATGACTATGGCGATGACCCGGACCCCGCCCCTTTTGGCGGTGGCAGCTATGGAAAAGCCGGCAGCCTCGTAATAGCCGGTCTTGAAACCGTCGCAGCCGTCCACCTGGCCGAGAAGATGGTTGTGATTGCGCATGATGAATTTATTGTCCCGGAAGCCCCGTTCCCTGGTGCCGGTATATTTCAGGGCATCCGGGCGGCTGGCCAGGGCGCGGCAGAGCAGGGCGAGATCGCCTGCCGTCGTTTCGTCCGGCTTTTGACCCTCCGAGGGTGGCAGGCCGTGCACGGAGTATATGCGGGTGTTCTTCATTCCCAGTTCCGCTGCCTTCTGGTTCATCAAGGCAACAAACCCCTCCTTTGAGCCGGCCACGTGGCTGGCCAGGGCAACGGCCGCGTCATTGGCCGATTGCACCGCCAACGCATACAAGAGATCCTCAACCGAAAATTGTTCCTTCGGATCGAGATAAACCTGCGAGCCGCCGGTCTTGGCCGCCTCGTTGGTCACCTGGACCATCTCCTCCAGTTTCAATGTCCCCTGCTCGATACGTTCGAGGATGACCAGGAGATTCATCAGCTTGATTACCGAGGCCGGATACACAACGGTATCGGGATGATCGGAAAAGAGGACATTGCCGGTGTCGGCGTCAATGACCAGGGCGGAAACATAGGGATCCCTGGCGACGGAATTGATCTTGGCCCGACCGGCGGCCCATGCCGTCTGGGCAGTCAGCATAATCACAACAAGCAGCAGAGCGATACGTTTCATAATCCTCGTAGCACAGGTGGAGGTTTTGCATCGGCTGAAAAACAGCTTTTCCAGACCGTTTTGGACAAAACGAAAAAGCAGTGAACAGCGACAGATGGTGAGGTGAAGGTTGCCCGACTGACAGGCATCTGTCAGAAACGGCGGGACCTTGATTGCCGGCTGAACGTCCTGCATCGTAACCAGTTTTGGCATCCCGGGCAAGTCTTTTAGGGGCCGGCAGGCTGGCGAATGCGGCTCTTGAAACGGTGTCCGGCCCCATTCAACGTTTCGCCATCCAGGTGCCGTCTGCAGGATAAAAAGGGTCTGGGCCGGGGTCATATATGGCCATTGGTTATATATGACCCTGCCGTTTCGGCTGTCCGGGAGGACCAGATAGCGTGTTCAATGGATAATCGTTATAAAAATCAGGATTTTGGGTTGTGTGAAATGAGTGCTGCGAACCTGGCACAATGATTGCTTTAATAGAGGGTAAGGAAGAGGGGTGGAGAAAGAAGGTTTGTCAGGCTGGGGAGAAAGTCCGGCATGCAGCTGAAAATGATCTTGCCACTGAACTGGTGAGCGATATGCACGGTGTAAAGATGGTAATCAACAACACGACTCTCGAGGATATGACGACCAGAGCGAACCGCTTACCGGCATTGCCGGCCGCTGCCGATGGTTGTCCAGGCGGGCGAGACAGCCTGCCTTGCATGCCGGGGATCGATATATCCAGAAAACGATATATCAGCCTGTTTTTTATCGGAGTTTTTCTGCTGGCCCTGATCGCCGGCTTCACGGTGAACACTCATCGGCAAACTGTCGGGAAGTTTATCGATGATTCGGTCATCGCCTCCGGGATTGAGGCCGTAATGATCGATGACCCGGTGCTCAAGACCACCCGGATCGATGTCGAATCTTTCCGAGGTGTAGTATTGCTCAGCGGATTCGTGGATTCCTCCCGGACCGCCGGCAGGGCAGTGAAGCTTGCCGGATCGGTACCTGGGGTCAACTCCATTAAAAACAGCATAGTCGTGAAATGAAACCGCTGATTACCAGTTTTTTCCGGCAGGTATTTCAATTTTAAGAGGAGGATGAATCATGTCCATCGGTACAATTTTAGTCATTATTCTCATCTTGGCGCTTGTCGGGGTAATCCCAATCTGGCCGCATAGCCGGTCATGGGGCTATAGGCCCACGGGCGGGGTCGGCCTCATTGTCTTGATCCTCGTTATCCTGCTTTTATTGGGCAGGATCTAGCCGCCGCCTGAAATTTTCCCTCCGGTCGCCGGTGCAGGACAGCCTCTTGCTTATTACCCATCCAGGAAGTGGGAACAGGCCCAGTGGCGACGATCGACAACAACGGCCGAACAACAGCGCTATGGAAGCACTCTTATAAGCCTGAAACTCAACGTAAGGAGATTACACAACATGTCAGCATCAGAAGATCATTACAAAACCATGAGCAAAGAAATGAAGTTGATCATGGATCACGCCCATGCCCTTGTCAATGCCACATCCGGAGAGGTGGACGATCGAATCAAAGAGGCCAGGGCTGCCTTGATGGAACGTCTTGATTCAGCCAAGGGCGAGTACGGCAATCTTGAGGATCAGCTCATGGTCAAGGTCCAGGCTGCCGACGAGTTCATCCACGTAAAACCATACTACGCCATCGGCGGCACCTTTATCGCCGGCCTGTTCCTCGGCTGGTTCATGTCCAGGAAATAACATGAACAAATTCCCCTTGATCATATCGGGGTTCACCGGGGCTGCCGGTCGGTTCGGCGGTCTGGCCAGCCAGATACTCCAGGATCGCCTGGAAATCCTGGCCTTGGAACTGCGTGAGGCCAAAATACGTTTTATCCAGGCAGTACTCCTGGTATGCATGGCTGTGATTTTTTCCCTGCTTGGGCTCCTGTTGCTGGTAATGGTCAGCGTGTATGCCATGCCTGCCGAATTGAGGCTTTTCGGGCTTGCCGTCGCGGCGGCGGCCAGCATACTGGCGGGAATAGTGGCATTCATGACCCTGCTCCGGCATCTGGGACGAAAACCGCTGGCCTTTGACCAGACCCTGACCGAACTGAAAAAGGACACGACATGTTTCTCGACCAGGAATTAAAAAACATCCAGGATGCCAAGAACCGTCTGGGTATATGCTGCGACCTGCGCCGCCATCTGGTTGTTGTCGAGGTCCGGGGTTTTCACGGCGGTGTGCGCCGTACGCTTGCAAACCTGACCATGGGCCTGGCAGTGGTCGAACAGGTCCTCGGTTTTCTGCGCGAGCGTAAAGGCAGCCGCAAATAAGCCGTCGTCAAACAATAACCGTTACGCAGAAATACCTTTCCGGCATAAGGGGCCGTAACGAAATGGTGAAGCCAGCATGAGATCGGCGTCGGAGAAGAGTATGACGGTAAGAAAAAAAACCAGCAAAAAGGCGCCTGAAGCAGGGACCTTTGCCGACCTGCCCCAGATCAAGGAGAAATCCGGACAGGTGATCGGGGTGCAGGAGACGTCCAGGGACTCTGCTGCGGGATTTCCAATCGTAGGCATCGGCGCATCGGCCGGCGGGCTGGCGGCCTTCGAGGCCTTCTTCTCCGGCATGCCGACCGACGGCGATCCCGGCATGGCCTTCGTCCTGGTGCAGCATCTTGCCCCGGATCACAAGAGTATCCTCACCGATCTCATCCAGCGCTATACCCGCATGCAGGTCTTTGAGGTTGAGGACGGCATGACGGTGCAGGCCAATTGCGCCTATATCATTCCGCCGGGTCGTGACATGGCCTTTCTCAACGGCAGACTGAAACTGCTGACCCCTTTCGCGGCCCGCGGCCAGCGCCTGCCGATCGACTTCTTCTTTCGCTCCCTGGCCCGGGACCAGCGAGAGCGGGCCATCTGCATCGTCCTCTCCGGCACCGGCAGCGACGGCACCCAGGGCGTGCGGGCCATCAAGGGCGAAGGCGGCTTAGTGATTGCCCAAGCTCCGGAATCCACGGCGTTTGACGGCATGCCGCGCAGCGCCATTGCAACCGGGCTGGTCGACCATGAACTCTTGCCCGCTGAGATGCCCGCCCGGCTCATCGCTTATGCCGCCCATGCCTTTGGCAATCCGGTCACGGATGCATCCGGCAAACCCTTGCAGGCCGAGAGGACACTGGAGAAGATTCTCATCCTGCTGCGGATTCGGACCGGTCATAATTTTGCCGGATACAAGCCGGAAATCATCCAACGTCGCATCGAACGGCGACAGGCTGTTCACCAGATCGAAACAACCGAAGGGTATCTCAACTACCTGCAGCAGAATCCGGCGGAGATCGAGACACTGTTCCGCGACATGCTGATCGGCGAGACCAGTTTCTACCGCGATCCGGACGCCTTTAAGGCACTTGAGGGAAAGGTCATTCCCAGGCTCTTTGCCGGGAAGGCCGCGGGCGCCACAATCCGCGTCTGGGTTCCGGGGTGCTCCACCGGCGAGGAAGCCTACTCCCTCGCCATCCTCCTGCAGGAGAGCCTGGACAGGCTGAAGAAAGACTGCAAGGTGCTCATCTTCGCCACCGACATTGACAGCCAGGCAATTGCCACGGCCCGGGCGGGCATGTATCCGGCCGGCATCGCCGCCGCAATCTCGCCGGAGCGGATGGCGCGTTTTTTTGCGGTTCAGGCCGATGGCAAGGTCTGCCTCATCAGCAAAGGGATTCGCGACCTCCTGGTCTTTTCCGAACAAAACGTGATCGATGATCCTCCCTTCTCCAGGCTCGACCTCATCAGTTGCCGCAACCTCCTGACCTCTATGGGCGGGGATGTGCAGAATAGGCTCATTTCCCTCTTTCACTATGCCTTGAACCCCGGGGGATTTCTCTTTTTGGGGAGCACAGAGACTGTGGGCGGTTTGAGTAATCTTTTTGGTACCGTCGACCCTGCCTTCAATCTGTATAGCCGTGAGGCGGATATCCTGGGCGTACGGAATGCAGCCCTGGGCTGGCCCGGCTCCTCAACTGCGGCCATGAATACCACACCTCCCCCGGTCGCCGGCAGGACAGCCATGGCCGGCAAACTGTCGCTGCGCGAACTGACCGAGCAGGCGCTCCTGCGGCAGGTCGGGCCGACCGGAGCCCTTGTCGACGGCAATGGCGACATCCTCTATCTCCACGGCCGTACCGGCATGTATCTGGAACCTGTGCCGGGCGAGAGCGGCGTCAACAATATCCTGAATATGGCACGTGAAGGGTTGCGGCGGGAACTGACCATGGCCCTGGACAAGGCGGTAGAGGAAAAGGTGATTGTCCGGCGAAGCGGCCTGCTGGTCAAAACCAATGGCGACTTCATGGCGGTCAACCTGACCATCTGCCCGCTGGCCTCCCGCCCTGAGCCCGCCTGCAGCTGGCAGAACCGGAATGGCGAACGGGCGGGCCCTGCGATGGCGACGCTTTTTCTGGTCATCCTGGAAGAGGCATTGGCCTTTAACCCGAGCCAGGCGCAGCAGGCCGACGTCCCGGATATCAACGATGAGTCCGGACCCGGCGCTCCGCCAGGGCAACGGGAAAACGCCCGGATCACGACGCTCAGGCAGGAATTGTGGGCAAAGGAAGAATATCTCCGGGCCGCCAATGAAGAGCTCAAGTCCTCAAATGAGGAACTGCAGTCGGTGAACGAGGAACTGCAATCCACCAACGAAGAGCTTGAGACCTCCAAGGAAGAGATGCAATCGATCAACGAGGAACTCACCACGGTAAACGCTGAGCTCCAGGCCAAGGTGGCAGATTTGTCGCAGGCCAATGCCGACATGGACAACCTGCTGGCAGGCACCGGCATCGCCACCGTTATCGTAGATAACAGTCTGCGTATTGAGCGATTCACTCCCAATACCACCCGGGTCATCAACCTGGTCATCAGCGACATCGGCCGGCCGGTGGGGCATATCGTCTCCAACCTGGTAGACTACGACGGCCTTGTGACGGACACCCAGGACGTGCTCGACTCCCTGGTTCCCAAAGAGATGGAAGTGCAGGCAAGGGATGGCAGGTGGTACATCTTGCGCATCAGGCCCTACCGGACTCCTGATAACGCGATCGAAGGGGCGGTGATCACCTTTATCGACAGTACCGATGCCAGAAGAGCCTAGGACTGCTGCATAGCGCCGGCGAAGCTCTCCGTGCAACTGCTCGATCGAGGAACATTTTTCCTGCACCAACGCCTACTCCAGATCGCCGTTGTCAGGACACCCGTCACCTAGTCGATCTGGAAAGGAAAGGCATTTTGAGCAGCAAAAGCGCAGTCGCACAAAGAACGGATACTGTTGACATCCCTCAGGCTCTTCCGGGGAATCGGCAGATGAAAAAACGCCGGAAGGAAGCGATCCTTATCTCATTTCTGCACGAGAAGGAAAAATATAAAAAACTTGCGGAGTATATTACCGGTCTGATCAAAGAGGATCCTTCCTCGCCGAAAGAAAGCCTGCATACCATTATCTTCCGCCTCAAGGATGAATTGCGGCTTATCGAAAAAATCACGGTGCTGAACAACGCCCGGATTGAGGCCGGGACTCCGGCCATCACCAAAAAAAATTATCAGGAGTGCATCGGCGATCTCCTGGGGGTCAGGATAATCTGCCTGCGCCTGGCGGATATCGGCAAAATTGAGGCATACCTCAGCCTGCTGTCCGAAGAAAAGATCCTGCAATTTGTCAAAGGTCCCGATCAGAAAAAGTCCTTCATCCTGCCGTTCTCCCCTGGTGAGTCGATCCAGGATGGCACCGATCTGCGATTCACCGGCTACTCCTCGATCCATTACCAGATACGATTAGGTGAAAATTCAGATGCGCCCCTGGAACTGCAGGAGCTGCAGGTCGAACTGCAGCTGCGGACCATTCTCGAGGAGGCCTGGAGCGAGATTGATCACAAATACAGATACATCCGCAGTCGAAGCGGCATAGCGCTGCCCGAGCATATCCATGCCGGGTTTTACAACCTGAGCGCCTACCTCCAGGTTGCCGCCCAACAGGCGGAGTATTTATGCCGCTCGGCAGAGGACTCGGCCCGTCTGCGACGGCCCAGGGCGGAAAGATCGGCAGGAATTGCCCGTGACGATGCGACCCATGCTGCCGCCCAGGAGAAGAACGGGGCAGACCTGCAAGTCCCGGCATCGACGATCGAAGCGGATCTCGAGGAGCTGTTTGGCGTGAAGGTTACAGTCAGGACCCTGATGTATTTTGAAAAACGTCTTGGGGAATTGAAATTTGAACAGACCGAGGCCAAGACCCTCAGGCAGGTATTCAGGAAAAACCGGCTCCCCGAGTTCAAGGCCATTTTTCGGGAAATAATGGGTGTTGCGCCATTCGGGAGTGACAAAGAATCCAGCATTGATGCAATAAATGCATTGAATTTCGCTATTTTTTACGAACTTGAAGGGAAAAGGGTGGCACAGGAAGGATTACGGGTTGTCCTGCGATGGAGAAAAAATCGCTCAACCTGATCGCATTCAATCGCTCAACCTGATCGCATTCGCCGCCTTACCGGGGTTCATCGGGTTCCCGGCGGAGATAATGTGCCAGGCTTCATGCTCAATTTTACAGTATCTGAAAAAATCAAAGTACAGGACAGGCTTTCCCCATGGACGACACCGAAAAACGCACCATCGCCACCGTGCCTCAACAGACCGAAGAGGCGCTGCTCAAGGCGGGAGCCCTGCAGAGTGCGATTTTCAACAGCGCCAGCTTCTCGAGTATCGCCACCGACGCCAAGGGTGTCATCCAGATCTTCAATGTCGGCGCGGAACGCATGCTGGGCTATGCCGCCGCCGAGGTGCTGAACAGGATCACCCCGGCCGACATTTCCGATCCGCAGGAGCTGATCGCCCGCGCCGGGGCGCTCAGCGCCGAACTCGAAACGACCATCACACCTGGTTTCGAGGCCCTGGTTTTCAAGGCCTCGCGCGGCATCGAGGACATCTACGAACTGACCTATATCAGAAAGGATGGCAGCCGTTTTCCGGCAATGGTGTCGGTGACGGCGCTTCGCGACGACCGGGACGCCATCATCGGATATCTGCTGATCGGCACCGACAATACCCAAGGTAAACAGGTCGAGGCGGAGCGACGGCAGCTGGTCGAGATGCAGGAGGAGACAAACAACCAGTTGCAGAAGGCCAACCTCACCCTGCGGGAGAGCGAGGAAAAGCTCGCGGTGACCCTCAACTCCATCGGCGATGCGGTAATCGCCACCGATGCCCAGGCGCGGGTGACGCTTCTCAACCCCCTTGCCGAAAAGCTCACCGGCTGGAGCCTGGCGGATGCGAACGGTCGTCCGGTCGACGAGATTTTTCACATCGTCAACAAGGAAACCCGTCTGCCGGCTGCTATCCCGATCATGGAGACCCTGGCGCATGGCACGATCCAGGGCCTGGCCAATCATGCCGTTTTGATCGCCCGCGATGGCAGTGAGTGCGATATCGCCGACAGTTGCGCGCCGATACGCGACCGCGACGGTCGGGTGATCGGCGCCGTGCTGGTGTTCCGCGATGTCACCGGCGAATATGCAGCGCAGCAGGCCCTGCGTGACAGCACCGCCCTGGTCCAGACCATCCTCAATACCGTGGTGGACGGCATTATCACCCTCCATGCCCAGGGCGGCATCATCCAGACCGTCAATCCGGCCGTTGAGCAGATGTTCGGCTATGCCGCCGCAGAACTCAACGGCCAGACTTTCGGCCTGCTGATACCCGAGCTTGACCGGGACCAACGCAACGGTTCCCTCGAGTATTACAGCGCCAGCGATGAGGAGCGCGCCGTCGGTCTCGGGCGCGAGGTGGTGGGCCGGCGCAGGGATGGCAGCACCTTCCCGCTGGAGATCGCGGTAAGCGAGATGCGGCTGGGCGGCCAGCGCTACTTCACCGGCATCCTGCGTGATATCACGGCCCGCAGGCAGGCCGAGGAGGAGCTGCTTCAGGCCGGGGCCCTGCAGAGCGCAATATTCAACAGCGCCAATTTCTCGAGTATCGCCACCGATGCCAAGGGCGTTATCCAGATCTTCAACGTCGGTGCGGAGCGCATGCTGGGCTATGCGGCCGGCGAGGTGCTGGACAGGATCACGCCGGCCGATATCTCCGACCCGCAGGAGCTGATCGCGCGCGCCGATGCCCTGAGCGCCGAACTCGGCACCCCGATTACGCCGGGCTTCGAGGCCCTGGTATTCAAGGCCTCGCGTGGTATCGAGGACATCTACGAACTGACCTATATCAGAAAGGACGGCAGCCGCTTTCCGGCGGTGGTGTCGGTGACGGCCCTGCGCGACGAGCACGGCGCCATTATCGGCTATCTGCTGATCGGCACCGATAACACGGCCCGCAAGGAGATCGCAGCGGAACCGAAGCAGCTTGGTCAACGCCCGCGCGACCAGCAGTTCTACACGCGCTCCCTGTTCGAATCCAATATCGACGCCTTGATGACCACCGATCCAGCCGGGATCATCACTGACGTCAACAAACAGATGGAGGCGCTCACCGACTGCACCCGCGACGAATTGATCGGTGCACCGTTCAGGAAATACTTTACCGATCCCGGGCGGGCCGAGGCAGGCATCAAACTCGTGCTGAGCGAGAAGAAGGTCACCAACTATGAGCTCACCGTGCGTATCAGGGACGGCAGGGAAACCGTGGTGTCCCTGAACGCCACCACCTTCTACGATCGTGACCGGGTCCTGCAGGGGGTGTTCGCCGCGGCGCGTGACGTCACGGAGCGCAAGATTCTGGATCAGGTGCTGCAGGAGCGTACCGTCGAGTTGGAGAATGCCAAGTCGGCGGCGGAAAACGCCAACCTCGCCAAATCGGATTTCCTGTCGAACATGAGCCACGAGATCCGCACCCCGATGAACGCCATAGTCGGGATGTCCCACCTGGCCCTGAAGACCGAGCTGACCCCCCGCCAGCGCGACTATATCCGGAAGATCAAGATCTCCAGCCGGCATCTGCTCGGCATCATCAACGATATCCTTGATTTTTCGAAGGTTGAGGAAGGTCGACTGACGATCGAGTACACCGAATTCGAACTGGAGAAGGTGCTCGACAATGTCGCCAGCCTGATCGCCGAGAAGGCCTCCGCCAAGGGGCTGAAGCTGATCTTCGACGTCGACGGGGAGGTGCCGGCCTACCTGATCGGCGATTCGCTGCGGCTGGGGCAGATCCTGATCAACTACACCAATAATGCCATAACCTACACCGAGCATGGCGAAATCGATATCGCCATCAGTCTGAAAGAGCAGACCGACGAGGACGTACTGCTTTACTGCGCGGTGCGCGATACCGGCAGCGGCCTGACGGAGGAGCAGATGGGTCGGCTGTTCCAGAGATTTTCCCAGGCCGACGCCTCGACCACCCGCGAATTCGGCGGCACCGGTCTCGGCCTGGCCATTTCCAAGCGGTTGGCCGAACTGATGGGCGGAGAGGTCGGCGTGGAGAGCGAAGCCGGCAAGGGCAGCACCTTCTGGTTCACGGCGCGCCTCGGCAGGGGTGTCGGCGAGCATCATCATCCGGTTCTGTCGGCCGATCTGCAGGGGAAACGCGTGCTGGTGGTGGACGACAACGAAAATGCCGGCCAGATGCTGGCTGACCTGCTCCATGGCATGGGTCTCTCCGTCGACCAGGCCGAGTCGGGGAAGGCGGCTATTGCCGCCGTGGTTCGGGCCGAGCGACAGGGAGCGCCCTATGGGATCGTCTTCCTCGATTGGCAGATGCCGGGCATGGACGGCAACGAGACAGCCAGGCGGATCAGCAAGCTGCCCTTTGCCGGGCCGCAGATGATAATGGTAACCGCTTTTGGCCGCGAGGAAGTTTTAAAGGTCGCAGAGGATGCAGGCATCGAAAATGTGTTGATCAAACCGGTCAATCCCTCGGCCCTGTATGACAGCGTCATCCGCATTTTCGGAGGCGCCGTCGATGGCGTGCGCACCCCCGGGGACGCCTCGCTCGACAGCTTTGCGCAATTTGCCGCCATCAAGGGCTCGCGCATCCTGCTGGTGGAGGATAACGACCTGAACCAGGAGGTGGCCATCGAACTGCTGTGCGATGCCGGTTTCATTGTCGACCTGGCGATGAACGGCAGGATCGCCCTGGAGATGATCAGGGCCGGCGACTACGATATGGTGCTGATGGACATGCAGATGCCGGTGATGGACGGCCTGACGGCGACCCGGGAGATTCGCAGCGATGTCCGTTTCCGTGACCTTCCCGTGGTGGCGATGACCGCCAACGCCAGCCGCAAGGACCGCGACCGTTGCCTGGCTGCCGGCATGAACGATCATGTGAGCAAACCCATCGAACCGGAAAAGCTGTGGAAGGCGCTGCTGCAATGGATCACGCCGCGGCAGTCGGCAGCCGCCACTCCTGAGGTGAAGCCGCAGGCGCTGCACGATGTCGATCTGCCGTCGGGCATCGAAGGTCTTGATACGGTCAACGGCCTGCGCCGGGTGCTCGGCAGGAAACCGCTCTATATCTCGATGCTGCGCAAGTTTGTGGCCGGGCAGCAGTCCGTCGCAGCGGAAATTACAAGAGCCCTGGAAGGCGACCTGCCGACCGCCGCAGAGCGGCTCGCCCACACGCTGAAGAGCGTTTCCGGCAGCATCGGCGCCACCGGCCTGCAGGGCCTGGCGGAAAAGCTCGAAACGGCGATCAGGGACTCTCGCCCGCGCGAGGAAATCGACGCCCGTTTTGACGAATTGAAAATACCGCTTGCCTGTCTTCTCGATCAACTGGCAGAGAAGCTGCCGGAGGAGCGAGGCGAGACAGCCGGCGTAGCCGACCCGGCACAACTCAAGGCTGTCTGCGACATGCTCGCGGTGATGCTGGCCGATGACGACGCGGAGGCGGTCGATGTGCTGGAAGCCCATGCGAACCTGCTGAACGCCGCCTATCCCCGGCATTATCGCCTGATCGACGACGGCATCCAGTCATTCAACTTCGAGGCGGCGCTGGCAGCGCTCAGGGCCGCCACCGGGACATCGGCCTGAAAGGAGAATCAAATATGGAAGAACTCGATTTCAGCGAAAGGGTCACGATCCTGGTGGTTGACGACACGCCGGATGACCTGGCCCTGATGAGCAGTCTGCTCAAGGACACCTACAAGGTGAAGATCGCCAACGCCGGCGAGAGGGCCCTGAAGATCGCGAGATCAGACCCGCCGCCCAATCTGATCCTGCTCGATATCATGATGCCCGGCATGGACGGCTACGAGGTCTGCCGGCGGCTCAAGGGCGACCCGGAGACCATGAACATTCCGGTGATCTTCCTCACCGCCAGATCCGAGGTCGATGACGAGAAGAAAGGCCTGGAACTCGGCGCGGTCGACTACATCACCAAGCCGGTCAGCCCGCCCCTTGTCATGGCGCGGGTGAGGAACAATCTGGCCTTAAAGGCCATGGCCGACTCCCTGCGGGATCAGAACTACCTCCTTGAACTCGAGGTGGGCAAGCGCACCGGCGAACTGGTCGCGGCAAAGGAAGAGTCGGAAAAAAGAAGACAGACCGCCGAGGCCTCCCTGGCCGAAATACTCCAGCTGAAAGAACAGCTGGAGGGGGAGCGGGCGTACCTGCAGGAAGAGATCAAACTGGAGAACAACCACGAGAAAATTATCGGCCAGAGCGATGCGCTCAAATACGTGCTCTATAAAGCGGGACAAATTGCCAGCAGCAATACCACCGTCCTGGTGCACGGCGAGACGGGAACCGGCAAGGAATTGGTCGCCCGGGCCATCCACAGCCAGAGCCTGCGCAAGAATAGGGCCCTGGTCAAGGTAAACTGCGCCACATTGCCGGCAAATCTTATCGAAAGCGAATTGTTCGGTCATGAGAAAGGCTCTTTCACCGGGTCTCTCTCCAAACACCTCGGCCGGTTTGAGATCGCCAACGGCGCTACCCTGTTTCTCGATGAAATCGGGGAACTGCCGCTCGAACTGCAGGCAAAGCTGCTGAGAGTCCTGCAGGATGGCGAGTTTGAGCGGTTGGGCAGTTCGCATACCATCAAGGTCGACGTACGGATCATCGCCGCCACCAATCGCAACCTCGAGGAAGAGGTCCGCAATGGCCGGTTTCGTGAGGACCTCTGGTACCGCTTGAATATTTTTCCGATTACCATGCCGCCGCTCAGAGACCGCACGGACGACATCCCGCTTCTCGTCGATTTTTATGTCAGGAAGATTGCCAAGCGGCTGGGTAAAACGATCGAAATCATTCCGGAGACCATAATGGTTGCCTTGAAAGGCTATAACTGGCCCGGGAATATCCGGGAACTGGAAAATGTCCTCGAACGGGCGGTGATCAACTCCTCCGGTGCCAAGCTGCGGCTCGTCGATGAACTCCGGAAACCGGTCAGGGATCTGGCATCGACAGGCCCGAAGACCATGGAAACGGTTGAGCGGGAGCATATCCTCCGGGTGCTTGAGCTGACCAAGTGGAAGGTAAGCGGAAAAGACAGCGCCTCGGAAATCCTTGGTCTTGACCGCAGCACCCTGCGGGCCCGGATGTCGAAACTCAATATCGAAAAACCCTGATCTTCCCTGCCGCAGGGCAGCGGTTCGGAAGACCGTTCAGGCGTTCCTAGCGCAGGAACGACTTCAGGACCTCCTTCTCGAAGGCGTTGACGGCGGGGTCGCGGTCGCTGTCCGTGCGATTCTGGAGCAGCACATCCGGCTTCCGGTAGCTGATTTCGTTGCCCGAGTAGGTGCGGGTATAGAGATTGTAACTCGGCCGCCACAAGAGGCTGACCTTCGATGACGAATTCGCCTCGGCCGTCCAGGCTGAAAGCGAAGCAGCTTCCCCGGCCCCACCGGCCAATGAAGTCTTTGTCTCATATTTACCGGAAATTTCGGAATCCTGGTAAACCATCCGCCCATCATTGCTGATCACCTGGGCGGGGCCGCGATGATCGATGCGATGCACCTCCAGCCGAGTCGAGGTAAAGGTGTGGTCCTTGCCGTTCTTCAGGCGCGTGCTGATTAAAGGAGGAGGCATGTCGCTGCCCGAATTTACCGAGCGGCGGAAAGTGACCTTCGCGCCGCTGTCCATCTGGCCGGCGATGACATGGACGGCCTCGAGCCACCTGGCCTGCGTCCACTGATCTTCCAGCATGGGTATCAGGACGATATTGTCGACCTTGTCCCGTATTTCATCCACATGGCTGTTCACCTGCCGGGCGCGTTCCCTGAGGGTGTCCAGGGCCTTCGCCCAGCCGCCGTTCATCACCTCCTCGTCGCGCCAGGAAAGGAAGATCGACTCAATTTTGCGGACCTTGGGGATGGCAAGGAGCGTTTCGACGTTCCTGAACGGGTCGCCTGGGTTAAAAAACGGCATAAAGGTAAATTCGAATTTGCTGCAGCCGCTCTCTTTGATCGCAGCGGCCAGATTGCTGGCACTCGCCTCAGACCACCTGCTGAGACCGATCAGCTGGACTCCCTTGCGCTCCGCCGCAAACACGTTCCCGCAGAACAGCAGGCCGACCAGAACACAGGTACACCATGAAATTCTTTTCATCATCTTGCTCCGTGGATTATATCGACGCAAAAACGAATGGCCGATCCAGAATGCACTGGAAGGGCCATTCTTCAGGCGGTCTAATTTGCCAATTTCTGCAATTTCTGCAGCTGTTTAAAACTGGAAGCGCAGGCCTACGCCAAGGCGGGTCGCATTGCTGGAGACCAGTTCATCGATCTCGCAGCGTCCTTCAACAAAGAGAGACGTTTTCATTACACCCGGCTTTTCGTGAATAAGGTATCCAGTATTGACGATCAGGTCAACCTTGCCGTCGTTTCCGGACCAGAAGCCGAGACCGCCGCCCACGAACATCTTCTCGGTGAAGTAATAATTCAACAAGGCGTCAGCGTTGAATACAGCGTCGTCGCCATCATCACCGTCAAAACGGACGAAACCGCCGATAAGACCCATTGCGGTGAGTTTCTCAGCCAGCGGAATTTCATACCCGACCCGGGCGAAAACATAACTTGCCGGATCGAATTGATGCGAAAGACCGATATCGGCCACCGGTCCGCCAATACGCCTGGCAACCGTTACGGTCTGCGTGCAATCGGTTGAGGTTGACTGGGCGCCGTTGTTGTCGATCACTACGGCCTTGACGGTATAGCTGGAGGATTCGCAGGGGATGGTGAATTCCTGGACAAATGGGGCCTCTTTATCGATCTTTTCGATGATAACCGTGTTGGAGGCATCGAGCAGCTGGAATACCACCTCGGAAATGCTGCCGTCAGGGTCGGAAGATCCGCTTGCATCAACGGTGATGACCTGGCCGCAGGTGATCTCCTGGCTGGAGAGGCTCATGCCGCAGACAGGGGCCTGGTTGACCTGCTCGGCCTGTGCCGGGGCGGCCTCGACGGCCATCAGGCTCAGATTGCCGCAGACGGCGGGGACAATGAACGCGTAACGCTGCCCGTCCTTGTCGATATGGAACCTGTAGGCATCAAAGGCCGCCTCGCCATCCCAGGTCACATCCCTGACGGCCTTGACCGGGCCGGTGCCGTTTTTCCGGAAAAGCATCCACTCCATATGCTGTCCCGGCGCAACCTGGATCACCTCAATTTCCGCAGTCGGGAACTGGGCTGCAAACTCTGGATACAGCTCCGAGTTGCCTGCCTTGACAAAACCTTCCTGGATATCCGCGCTTTGCTCATCGAACATGGTTCGCAGCTCCGCCTCAGTGGTCATGGCCGGACGGCAGAAGGGATGATCCCCCATGCGTTTGAGCATTACAGCTGCAAAGGCGGACGATGCGGACGTCACAACCAGAAACACACCCATTAGCAGTAATAATTTCTTATTCATCCTTTTTTTTCTCCTCTTGTTGTTGACTGCAGTTTGAATTTTTCCCTACTCTCCTTGTCGGACAAACGTGTTCTTCATCCCTTCAGGTGCGTCTTCAGGTCTGTATCGAGATGATTACACAATGCATTCGAGCTCATATGCAATTCCTCATACGAAAGCAATTCGTATGCCAGGATTCAGGCTGTCTGTGAAGAGCTGTTTATCGTTCTAATATTCAAGGAAAAATAGGATTAAAAAGGGCTGGCCTGGCGGGTTGTTCAGGACAATGAGGGAGGGCAATATGTGACCAGTGGTGGTATTTGACCATATTTCAGTGGTCCGGGCGGCGGCAGCGAAACTGCCTGGACGGGCGGATCGCTATATTCCTTCCCCTCCCGGTTTTGCTGCTGCTCGCCGGCATCCAGGGATTCATCTTCCTGTAAGAACGGAACTACTCGTGCCGCAGCGCCTCGATCGGGTCCATGCGGGCGGCGCGGCGCGCCGGGAAGAACCCGAACACCACCCCGATGCCGGCTGAGAAGAGGAAAGAGAGGAGGTTGATCGCCGGGTCGAAGAGGTAGGGCACGCCCATCACGCCGGCCAGGATAAAGGAGGCGCCGGTGGCGATGACAATGCCGAGAACGCCGCCGAGGGCCGCCAGTACCACCGCCTCGATCAGGAACTGCAGCAGCACCTCGCGTTCGAGCGCGCCGATGGCCAGGCGCAGGCCGATCTCGCGGGTGCGCTCGGTGACGCTCACCAGCATGATATTCATGATGCCGATGCCGCCGACCAGCAGGCTCACCGCAGCCACGGCGCCGAGCAGGGTGGTCAGCACCTTGGTCGTGCCCGACAGCGTCTCGGCGAGTTGTTGGGTATCGAGGATGTTGAAGTTGTCTTCGTCGGCCTCGGCCAGTTTGCGGCGTTCGCGCAGCAGCTGCCCCAGGCTCGCCTTCAGCCGGGTGCTGTCGCTGCCGTCCTGCATCGCCACCAGCAGCGTATTGATCGTCTGGTTGCCGGTGACGCGGCGCTGCAGCGTGCGCAGCGGCACGATCACCGTGTCGTCCTTATCGCTGCCCATCGCGGCCTGGCCTTTGGACTGCAGCACGCCGATCACCTCGCACGAGAACTGCTTGATGCGCAGCTGCCCGCCGAGTCCGCCCGAGCCGACCTGTCCGGCGAACAGCTCCCGCCGTGTCGTCTCGCCGATGATGCAGACTGCCGAACCGGCGCGTAACTCGGCATCTGCAAACAGGCGTCCTGAGGCCAGTCGCCAGTTGCCGGTTTCAAACCAGGCATTGCTGGTGCCGGTGACGATGGTCGCCCAGTTGCGGCCATTGGCGACCACGGTGGCGCTGGTGCGGGATTCCGGGGCCACCGCCGCGACGCCGCCGATCTGCGCGGCGATCGCCTCGGCATCGGCCTCCTTGAACGGCGGCGCGCCGCCGGAACCGCCGGGGCCTCGACGCTGGCCCGGGCGGACCATCAGCAGGTTGGTGCCGAGGCTTGAGATCTGGGTCTGCACCGCCTGGGTGGCGCCTTTGCCCAGGGTGACCATGGTGATCACCGCGCTGACGCCGATGACGATGCCTAGGATGGTGAGGAACGAGCGCAGCAGGTTGCGGCGGATCGAGCGCAGGGCGAGGAGCAGGGTGTTGAGCAGCATCAGGGTGTCCTCGCGGTTGCCGGGGCCGCCGGCGGCACGGTCGGGTGCGGGTTCGGGCCGTCGCTGTCGATGCGGCCGTCGACGAAGTGGACGATGCGGCGGGCATAGGCCGCCATGTCGGGCTCGTGGGTGACCATCAGCACGGTGATGCCGTGCTTGGTGTTCAGGCCGCGCAGCAGTTCCATGATCTCCAGGCTGCGCTGGGTGTCAAGGTTGCCGGTGGGCTCATCGGCCAGCAGCACGGCCGGCTCGGTGACAATCGCCCGGGCGATCGCTACCCGCTGCTGCTGGCCGCCGGACAGCTCGGCCGGGGTGTGATGCTCCCAGCCGCCCAGGCCCACCGAATCCAGCGCCCCGGCTGCGGCGGCGCGTCGCACCGCAGCGCTCTCGCCGCGGTACAGCAGCGGCAGTTCGACGTTCTCCCGGGCCGAGGTGCGCGCCAGCAGGTTGAAACCCTGGAACACGAAGCCGAGGTAACGCCGGCGCAGACGCGCCCGCTGGTCGCGCGACAAGGCCTCGACATGGGCGCCGTGGAACAGGTACTGGCCGGCGCTGGGCGTGTCCAGGCAGCCCAGGATGTTCATCGCGGTCGATTTGCCCGAACCGCTTGGTCCCATGATCGCCACGAACTCACCGGCATTGATGTCGAGGTCGATCCCCTTCAAGGCCATCAGTTCGGCCTGGCCGCTGCCGTACACCCTGGTCACCCCGCGCAGGCGGATAAGCGGTGTGCCGGGGGCGGCCCGGAGTGCCCCACTGGTCGGCACTGCGCTCATTTGGCGGTCACCGCTTTCTGGTCGGTGATCACCTGCATGCCGGCCTGCAGGTCGCCACCGGTGATTTCGGTCATGCGCCCGTCGCTGATGCCCGGCGTCACCGCCACTGCCGCGGCAACGCCATCGCGCAGCACCCAGACCTGGCGCGCCGCGGCGGTGCTGGCGGTAGACGCGGCCGGTCGGCGCGATCTGCTGCCGGGCATGCGCGGCGTCAGGCTGGAGAGGATGCTGCCGCCGGGCGCGGCCTTGACGGTCCCTGCGCTTGTCCCCGTCGGGATGAAACGCAGGGCCGTGTTTGGCACGAGCAGTACGTCGCTGCGCTGGGTTGCGGTGATGGTCGCGGTCGCCGTCATGCCGGGGCGCAGGCTCAGGTCGCTGTTGTCGACGTCCAGATAGGTCAGGTAGGTGACGACGTTGTCGGTGATGGTCGAGCCAAAGGCCACGCGGGTGATGCCGGCCGGGTAGGTGCGGCTGGGATAGGCGCTGACCGTGAAGGTGGCCTTCTGGCCAACCTGCACCGAGCCTACGTCGGCCTCGTCGACGTAGACCTGCAGACGCAGCTGCGCAAGGTCATCGGCGATGGTGAGCAGGGTCACCGCCTGCAGGGACGCTGCAACCGCGTTGCCGGGGTCTACGTTGCGGACCAGGACAACGCCGTCGGACGGTGCCCGGATCGAGGCCTTTGACAGGTTGGTCTCGTCGGAGGACAAGGCCGCCTGCGCATCGGCGACGCCGGCGCGGGCGCTGACCTCATCGGCCATCGCCCTCTCGAGCGCGGCGCGACTGCTGTCGAGCTCGTTTTCGGACGGCACCTTGCCGCCCGACAAACGTGCAACTTCTTCGAACCGCGCCAGGGAGGCCCGGGCCTCCTTCACGGTCGCGACGCTCAGGGCGACCTTGGCGTTGGCGGCGGCCAGTGCGGCGTGCGAGCGCAGGATCTGGTCGCGCAGTCTGGCTGTATCGAGCTCGACCAGCACCTGCCCCTCCTTGACCAGGTCATTGACATCGACGTGGACCTTCAGGACCGTGCCCGAAAGTTCGCTGCCGATGTTGATCGCGCGGGTCGGCTCCAGCGTGCCGTTGGCCGTGACCGTCAGGGTAAGGTTGCCACGCGCCACGGTATGGGTGATGTAACTCGGCGCCGCACCGGCGGTCCGGCGTGCCTGCCAGAACCACAGGCCGATGATCGCCAGCAGGACCAGCACGACGCCGGCCCACAGCACCGGCCGGCGGTACCATGGGCGCAGCGCCGGCTCGGCGAGCAGGGCGGCGAGGTCGGTTTCGCCGTCGGCCTCAGGCGGTGTTGCGGTGCCGGGGGGAAGGTTCGCTGGACTCATAAAGAAGGACTCCTGGGGATGTTTTCGGTTGGGGTGGGCGGTTCATCGCTGCCGTCGGCACGCCAGCCGCCGCCCAGCGCCTTGTACAGGCGCACATGGTCGGCGCTGACGTCGGCCAGGGCACTGGCCACACTGGCCTGCGTGCTGAGCTGGCTGCGCTGGGTGTCGAGTACGGTCTGGAAATCAACCAGGCCGCTGCTGTATTGCTGGCGGGCGAGCAGCGCGGCGTTACCGGCCGCCTCGGCGGCGTTCTCCAGGCTCTGCAGGCGCTCCCGGTCGCCACGCAGGGCCACCAGGGCATCTTCCACGTCCTGCAGAGCCGTCAGCACGACGGCCTGATAGGCCGCGAGGGCCTGATCCAGCGCCGCCTGTTCGGCGCGCACCTGGGCTCTTCTGCCGCCGCCGTCGAAGACCGGCATGAATGCATCGGCGAGCAGGGCGCTGACGATCGACGCGCTGTTGGTCAGGCTGCCCAGCGTCAGGGCGTTCAGACCCAGCGAACCGCCGAGCCTGAAGTTCGGCAGCCGGGCCGCATCGGCCTGCCGCAGCCGGCCGGCCGCCGCCGTCACCTGATGTTCGGCGGCACGCACGTCCGGCCTCTGGCGCAGGGTCTCGGCGGGAAAACTCAAGGCGAGGTCATCCGCCGCCCGCGGCACCGGGTCGGCAGCAGCCAGCAGGGTCAACAGGGCCGCCGGCGGTTGGCCGGTCAGCACCGCCAGGGCGTGGCAGTTCTGGTCGATGTCGGTCTGCAGGGCCGGCAGCAATGCGCGGGTCTGTTCGACCGCGGTACGTGCCTGCTCGGCTTCGATGGAAGTGACCAGGCCGGCCTGCAGGCGCCACAGGGTAATCTGCAGCGTCTCCAGCTGGCTGGCCAGGTTTTCGTTGGCGATCGCCAGCTGGGCCTGGGCATCGCGCAAGGCGATGTAGGCGAGCGCCACCTCGGCGGCGATCGACACCTGCACGTCTCCCAGGTCGGCGGCGCTGGCCCGGGCCGTGGCCTCACTGCTGTCCAGGGCGCTGCGGTTGGCGCCGAAGATATCCGCCTCCCAGCTTGCATCGAGACCGATGGCAAACCTGTCGACGGCGCTGTCGCTCCCCGACTTGTTGCGTTGTGCCGAGGCCGAGCCGTCGATCGACGGCCACAGGGCCGCCGCCGAGACATCGCGCAGCGCCCGGGCCTGGCGCAGCGCAGCCCGGGCGCCCTTGACGCTGGTGTTGGCCTGCATCGACTGGGTCACGAGACTTTCGAGCAGCGGATCGTTGAAGCGCAGCCACCATTGGTCAAGCGAAGTGGCGCCGGCCTGCACTGTGCTGTCGGCTGCCGACCAGATGGTCGGGATGGTCGGCAAGGTGATGCCGGTCGATGCGGAAGGCTGGTCTATAACCGGGGCGCAGCCGACCTGGGCCAGCATCAGGAACACCAGGATGAACGGCATGCCGAATATGGCCATTGCGTGCTGCATGACGAGTCCTGAATGCTCAGGCGCAACTGTCCAGCGACCCGTTCCAATCGGCTTCCCGCCGATGGGAACGGTACATACCCGGTCGCTGTCTTCCCCTTGGAGCTCTATGGGCATCTTATGGCTCTATCTTTTGAAAATTTCGCGCTGTTTTTCCACAAAAGGCGGCAAGTTCGGCGATGACCTTCGCTATTGCCCTGTTGGCGGCGAGCACGCCGCCATACGGATCCTCGCTGGACGAAGGCACGATTGCCTCAAATTCCCGCCAGCCGACGACCTGCCGCGTAGCGATATCGATAAGGTGCGCCCGCAGGGTGAAACGGACCTGACTTGGCAGGGTCAGGAATTCATGCTGCAGTCGCACGATCTCAACATCGAGACGCAGGTGACCGGTCGCGCTGGCGGGGGCCTGGATGACGGCGCTGAAATGGCCGCTGCGTTCCAGGGCGGCGACGATCAACGGCGATATCATGCCTGCCGGGGTGTCAACCCATTGGCTATTCCGGAAATATTCGAAGGTATGCGGCCGGCGGATATAGACGATCTGCGAGCTGCCAAAACCGGTTGCCGCGCGCGGGATACTGACGATCAGCGTCGGCGCGCCCATGCGCACCGGTGCTGCCGACGCCGTCTGAGCCACCGGTTGCGGGCTGTCGAAAGAAAACAGCGTCGGCTGTGGGGTGCGGACAGGGAGCAGCATGGAACAGCCGCACAACAGGGATGCGACCAGGACCATGGCGCCGAAACGGCGGCGTCCGGCCTGGCTTGAGCTCTTGATCATGGCGATGCCTCTTCTCCTGGTCCCAAAAGGACGGGTTGGCGACCGCGCAGCAGACTGCTGGGGTTGCGTTCGGTCTGCTCGCTCAGGCGTCGAAGAGAAGCCAGCAGGACGCTCAGTTCAGCCAGGAGCCGCTCCATCTCAGGCAGCGTTTCCCCTGTGAACCGGCGCACCCCCGTGCCCATTTCGGCAAACGTTTTTTGGGCGTCCGTGCCGGCGAGAGCGGTTTTCTTTGCCATTTTTTCGACGGCATCGGCCGCTTTGCCGATACGATCAAGCATCGGATCGATATGGGGGGCCGCCTGGGCGGTATCGTCCATGGTTTTCGCCGCGCCTGCGATAATCCGGGTGATGTCCTGCCGTTGCGCGGCAATCGTGGCCAGCACAAGAGAGGCGCCGGCGAGGATTTTTTTGACTTCCGCCCGATTCTCGTCATCAAACAGGGCGTCGACGTTTGCCGAAGTCCGGTCAAGCTTGGCGATCACCGAGGTCAGGACGTTTTCCAATCGTGTGCTTAAGGAAGGTTTAGTCCGGATCATCGGGTATTGGCCCGGCGCGGCTGCCGCCAGAGGTCGTGAGTCCGGGGTGCTGCCGCTTAATTCAACATAGGCGATGCCGGTTAAACCCTGTGTTTTTAAAACCGCCTCTGTATCTTCTCCGATCGGCGTTCCTTTTTCAATCGCGAAAAGCAGGTGGACCTCCTGCGGATTGGCGGGGTCCAGCTCGATTTTCTGCACCTTGCCGACATTGACACCCAGATATTTGACGGGTGCATCGATATTGAGGCCGGCCACCGATTCATGGACGATCGCCCTGTACAGAGCATAGTCTTCTTTGCTGCCGGCGCCGACCGCAAGCCACAGTATACCCGCGATGAAAATCGTACAGAGGGCCAGCACGAATACGCCGACCGCTGCATAGTTTACTTTTGCGTCCACGGCTGCTCCTTGTCGTGTTTGTTGGCGTGCCGCCCGACTTCAGACCGGGTCCGGGCCTGCTCCTGTGCTGCCCGACCGCGTGGACCGTCGAAGTATTGGCGGATAACCGGGTGATCCATCTGGGCCAGTTCCGGCATCGATCCTACGCCGACTACCCTGCCTTCGCCAAGCACCGCGACACGGTCGGTAACCTGCCATAAAAAGTCCAGATCGTGGGTGATGATGACGATGGTCAACCGATAAAGTTCGGCCAGACTGCGCACCAGTGCGTCGAGGCCGCCGGCGCCGTCCGGGTCCAGGCCGGCAGTGGGCTCATCGAGAAACAGCAGCTCCGGGTCGAGCGCCAGCGCCCGCGCCATCGACGCCCGTTTGAGCATGCCGCCGCTCAATTCCGTGGGAAACTGCAGCCCTGCCTCCGGCTTCAGGCCGCTCAGGGCAATCTTCCAGGCCGCGACCTCATCGATCAGACTGTCGTCAAGGCCGGTGTGTTCGCGCAGCGGCAGGCCGACGTTGTCCAGGACGTTGAGCGTGCCGAACAGGCCGCCGTGCTGGAACATGACGCCCCAGCGCTGACGCAGGATCTGTGCCTCCTCCGAAGAGATTGCCAGGACGTCGACATCGAGAATCTTTATCGTTCCCGAATTGGGGCGATGCAGCATGATCATTTCGCGCAGGAGGGTCGATTTGCCCGAGCCGCTGCCTCCGACGATGGCGAAAATTTCGCCGTGCCGCACCTCGAGATCCAGGTCGGCATGCACCACATGGCTGCCGAACCGGGTGCACACCCGGCGCATCTCTATAACATTGTGGGTTTTTTTGGGGGAAGTATCGACCTGCTCGGTTGCGTTATGCATATCAGAGATCCAGAATGCTGAAAATGACCGAAAAGCCCGAATCCAGGATGATTACGATAAAGATTGACTGGACCACGCTGCGGGTGGTCTGCCGGCCGACGCTGTCCGCGTTGGCCCTGGTGCGAAAGCCCTGGTAGCAGCCGACGATGGCGATGACGGCGGCAAACACAAACGATTTCCCGACCCCGATCAACAGGGCTGAGAGGTGTATCTCCCTGCCGAAGCGCGCAAGAAACTCTTGAAAACTGACGTCCAGCTGCGAGCGCGCCATGATCATGCCGCCGAACACGCCGGTGACATCGGCAAACACTGTCAGTAATGGCAGGGCGATCAGCAGGGCGATGATTTTCGGCAGGACGAGATAGTCGATCGGTTCAATGCCGATGGTGCGCATTCCATCGATTTCTTCCGTGACAACCATGGTGCCGATCTGCGCCGCATAGGCCGATCCTGATCGGCCGGCGATGATGATGGCGGTGATGAGCGGCGAAAATTCACGCAGCATGGCAAAACCGACAAGTTCGACCACGAAGATATTCGCGCCGTAATGCCGGAGTTGGTCCGCACCTTGGTAAGCAACGACAATCCCCAGCAAAAAGGCCGTGAGTCCGATGATCGGCAGGGCATCGAAACCGGCGATCTCGATGTTTTTCAGCACCTGTTGCCAGCGCCATCGCCTTGGCCGTGGGGCAATGCGCACCAGAGCCAGGGCGCATTCACCGATGAAGCTGAAGAGTGCAAACATGCCCTGCCAGGCCGCCTCGCCGCCCATCCCGATTTTCTCAAGAAATGAGTTGGGCGGTGCTGCCGGCACCGGGATACCGATCTGCTCTTCGACGACCTCCAGCAATTTTTGATAGTGCGGAGACCAGCCGAGCAGGCGTATCGACCGACCTTTGTCACGAAATTCCTGCAGTTGCCGCTGCAGGATCCATACCCCTACACTGTCGATAGTCTCCAGATGAGAACCGTCAATCACCACCTCGGGTAAATCCGCATCGCTCATGGCAGCCAACTTCCGCCCAACGTCAGCCACTGTGCGGGCGGTCCAGCTGCCTGATAAAACGAAGAGTCCGGGCTGAGGTTGTGCGATGTCGGCGGGGATGAGGAGGGGTTGCATGCAATCACCGGAAAGCCGTTACCGACAGGCCATTAACACTGCCAGGGCACAGGCTGCAAAATAAATGGTCTCCGCCTGCGTAAGGCTTACTTGTCTGCAGAAAGCCTTTCGTGCAAGGCGATTCTTGCCAGACGATCCAGGTCCTCGTCCGTCACCGTGGGAAGATAGGTCTTTCGGTACAGCTCATTGTGGACAATACTGACGATTGCGACCAGCGGGGCCGCAACCAGGACACCCAGCACACCAAAGGCGGCCACACAGAGGAGCATGGAAAAGACCACAGCCAGCGGGTGCAGTTTCATGCCGCGCGCCATGATGGCAGGGAGGATTATATTGTTCTCCAATGCCTGTACGGCAATATAGGCGAGCAGGACCCACAGCGGCGTCATCCCCCCTTTGCCGAGAGCGAGCAGAAGTGCGGGCACGGCGCTGAAGATCGGGCCGAGAAAGGGAATTACCTCCAGGATGCCCGCTGTCAGGCCCAGGACCAACGCATCGGTGAAGCCGAAGATCGGCCACATGAGCAAAAATACCAGCAGGCCGATTGTCAACATTCCCAGCAGTGTCGCCCCGGCCCAGGCGGGGACGAATCTGCCGATGCGCTGCATGATGATCAGGGCCCGGATATGGTGTTGCTCGGGCAGCATGGCAAACATTGTGCCGATGATCGGGCGGGGGTTCATCAGCATAAAGACCACGCCGAAAAAGACCGTCACCAGGACGAACAGGATTTGAGCCCCATTGAAGGCCACCGCGGTAAAACTGCCGAGCACGCCCTGGAACATCCCGCTCAGGCTGGAGCGAATACTTTTCGAGTCGTCAGAGGCCTTGGCCGGGGCTGGCTGTATTCTTTCCGGCTCGGGTTCGGGCCTGCCCGCCGCCGATTCGTCCAGGGCAATTTCAGTGCTGACCTCCGCCTGCAGCTTTTTCTCGAAGAGCACTGCCTGCTGCTCCATTTTGATCAGGGGCTTCTGCAGGCGTTCCCAGTATCCGGGCAAGGCTACCGAAATATTTGTCACCGAGATCCTGACCGGCTCGAATAAGGCCCAGCCCAGCAAGGCAAAGCCCGCGACCAATCCCACCGTGATCAACCCGGTCGGTATTTTCCTGCCGCCTGTCAAGACCCTCATCCGGTTGATCACCGGATTGACCGCCAGAGAAATCAACATTACAAGCAGAAAAGACAAGAGGATCGGAGACAGCAGCGCGAAAATCTGGATGAAGCAGATTAACGCCGCCCCCAGTATCACATAAAATGATATCGAATGCGGCCTTGTCTCCGGCCCGGTCGAGGACGGCGCTCCGGCAGCCGGTGCCGGTCCTGGATCCGGCTTATTCGAAGGACATGACATTGATTACCCTCTTGACGCCGTGAACGTCACGCGCATATCTATCGATCAGTTCCTTTGTCGCAGCATTTCTGGCATCGCCCCGCAACCTGACCACGCCTTCTTTTGTCAGGACAATGGGGGTGAGGGCGCTCGTCGAGCGATGATGCAGCAAGGTCATCTCGACCAGGACGGTAATTGAGACATCGTCGATCGCTTCATCCACGGCATCCGTGGTCCTGTGCTCCGGCCTCGATTCGGGGCCTGACACCGTCATCTCATTCCTGACGTTTTTGACGCCTGCCACATCCTTGGCATATTTCGTCGTCAGGTCCTTCTGGGCCATGCTGCCGGCCTCGCCGCGCAAGGTGACGGTGCCGTCCCGGGCGATAACCTCGGTGCCGGCGGCGTTCACGCTGCGATGGAACCAAAGTATCGATTTCACCTTGCCGGTGAGCCATGCATCGGTGTTTGGGGCCGGGGCCTCAACGTTTTCCTTCAGCTTGTTTTCCACTTCCGCAACCCCCGGCAGGCTCGCGACAATATCACCGGCCATGAAGACGTGGGACTCATCGACAACCGTCCCGGTCAATGTGGCAAGGCCATTTTTGAGCTCGATCCTGATGTCATCATCTTTGAGGAATGTCTTGAACACAAACGTCTTTCTGGCGGACGATTCGATCCGGTCATCTGTCCTGGAGGCGTACAGCGGCATGCTGAAGAGAAATACAGAGGCCGCAGTTGCCATCAGAACCAGGCGGTACTTTCGTTTCTTCATGTTGTTTTCCTCAATAATCGGAGGCTATTGTATCGCCGTATCGCCGTAAAATCAGGTGCAGCCGCGCAGGAGATACAGCACTACGAGGACCGGGATCGGGACCCCCAGGACCCAGAGGAGTATCCAGCCTATCTTGCCATCTTGATTGTTCAGCATAATGGTCCTCCACCCTTTTCAGGGATGAAATGGTTCCCTCACTTCTGCACAGCCCTTGCCGGTGAGCAGTTGTCGGCGGGGTGGCCCGAACTGCCTGTTCTTCCCGGGCCGAAAAATGGTTTTTGCCACTCTCTGCTCCTTTTCTTCCAATTCTTGTGCCAGGATGCAATCCATCCATTATTTATCATCTATTGGTTTGATATTTTAGAATAATAATCTTAATCGGCAGTGCCGCGGCGGTCGTTGTCGAACAGGTAAAAAGGTCATACTTGACCTGTGGTCATATATGACCTCATTGTCTGTTTGGGGAGACTGAAAACGATTGCCGACAGCTATCGAACAGCAGACCGAACGGAGGTGCTCAGATGGAATGGCCGGCCGGCAAATCATGAGCTTTTTTGTATCGTATCTTGCTTTTCGAACTACCTTTCGAAACGCTTTGGCCAAACCGTCCTGCCGGTCAATGCCTTGCTCTATCGAATAGACGGGGAAATAGAAAGCTGGTACTTCATGATCGGGAAACAAGTGCACCCTGTTGCCGGCAAAAACGTTTGACTGCAAGCCCCTGGTACCAGACACCAGGAAGACTCTATCGACGTTTTGCATTTTAAGGTACACTTGAACCGGATGATGCAATTGTGACGAACAGACAGCGATACCCGGCAACGGAAACGAAATGGGCAAGAAACCAATTCCAGAGATGAAAGACCTCACCGACCAGAGGCGAATGGATACATATCGGGAAATGGGCCGGGAGGTTTTGCAGCTGCTCAACGATCAAGGCGATATAACGGATTCTATTCAACATGTTCTCGACGTCTTAAAGAAGCGAACCGGGTTCGATGCCGTGGGCATCCGCCTCCAGGATGAAGAGGACTTCCCGTATTTCGCCCAGAGAGGATTTTCCCGGGAATTCCTGCTGAAGGAGAATTCACTGACAGAGCGAACTGCGGATGGCGGGGTGTGCCGGGATAAAGATGGCAGGGTCAGGTTGGAATGCACCTGTGGCCTGGTCATCTCCGGCAAAATTGATCCGGCCAGTCCGCTTTTTACTCCGGGGGGAAGCTTCTGGATAAACGACTCGCAACCCCTTCTCGACCTTCCGGTCGGCGAAGATCCCCGGTATCGCCCACGCAACCGATGCATACATCACAAATATGCCTCTGTGGCGCTGGTGCCTATCCGCGACAAGGAAAAGATTGTCGGACTGCTCCATTTCAACGACCGGCGCAAGGGATGTTTTGCCCTCGGCTCGATTGAAGCCCTGGAAGGAATAGCAGCGCACATCGGATCGGCATTGATGCGCAAGCAGGCCGAGGCTGCGCTGAAAAAATTGAACGAAGAGCTGGAGATACGGGTTCGGGAACGAACCCGGGACCTGGCTGCCTTGATCGAGAAGCTGCAGCGTGAGATCGCAGATCGCGAGAAGGCGGAGGAAGGTGTTCAACGCCTGAATCGACTCTATGCGGTGCTCTCCGAAACAAACCATGCCATAGTCCGCACCAGGGACCAGGATGCCCTTTTTAATGATATCTGCCAAATCGCCGTGAAGGACGGTAGCTTCAAGCTTGCCTGCGTCTGCCTGGTTGACGAAGGCGGCGGCGAGATGAAGCTGGTGGCCTCCGCCGGAGCGGTCGGCTATCTGGAGGGCATCAGGATTACCGTCGACCAGGAACCGGCAGGACTCGGCCCGACCGCCATAGCGGTCCGCGATTGCACCTATTTTATCTGCAATGACTTTCTTGGTTCCTCGATTACCCGACCCTGGCATGCGAGGGGGCAAGCCTTCGGGATTCGCGCCTCGGCGAGTATCGCATTGAAACAGGAGGGGCGAGTGGTCGGCGCACTGAACCTCTATGCCGACCAGAAGGACTTCTTCGACCGGCAGCATGTCGAGCTGCTCCGGCAGATGGGAGCGGACATCTCTTTCGCCCTGGATATCATCATCCGGGAGGCCCGTCGCCGGGAGGCGGAGCAGGCACTCAGGGAGCAGACTGCGGAACGGCTGCGGGCTGAAGAGGAGATTCGAATCCTCAATACGGAGCTGGAGCAGCGGGTGATCGAGCGGACCGCCCAGCTGGAAGCGGCCAACCGGGAACTCGAGGCGTTTTCCTACTCCGTCTCCCACGACCTGCGCGCTCCGTTGCGGGCCATCGACGGTTTCAGCCGGCTGGTCATGGAGAGGTATCACGACCTTCTGGACGAGAGGGGTGGTGATTACCTGCAGCGGATCCGCAAGGCTACGCAGAAGATGGACCAGCTTATAGACGATCTGCTGAAACTCTCCCGCTGTACCAGTGGAGAGATGCATACAACCTCGGTGGATCTCTCTCTCCTGGCCGCAAACGTGGCGGCGGAGCTGAGCAGGTCCCAGGCCGGCCGGAGGGTTTCATTCCAGGTAATCGAGGGGCTCGTGGCGCAGTGCGACCGGCGCCTGCTCAAGGTGGTCCTGGACAACCTGCTGGGCAACGCCTGGAAGTTCACCGGCAACCAGGAAGAGGCGGCCATCGAGTTCGGCTCCAAGCTGATCGAGGGGGTGCAGGCCTACTACGTTCGCGACAACGGAGCCGGATTCGACATGGCCCACTCCGCCAGGCTTTTCGGCACTTTCCAGCGTCTGCATCTGGAGCAGGAGTTTCCCGGCACCGGCATCGGTCTCTCCCTGGTGCGGCGGATCATCCGCCGTCATGGCGGCAAGGTCTGGGCCGAAGGGGAGGTCGCCAAGGGAGCGACATTTTATTTTACCCTTGGATCGGTGCCTCGGGGAAATGAATCATGAAACGCGTAAACACCAATCTGCCGGTCGAGGGCACTGCCGGCGACGAGGAATTGATCAGATGCTCTTCAGCGGTCCGCCCTCCGGGAATGTCCCGGAGGGCCCCCAACGGGCCGCCGAGGCTGGGGGGAGGTGGATGATGGCCAGGAAATTGCGCTTGTTGCTCGTCGAAGATTCGGAGGACGACGCCCTGCTGGTGGTGGAGGAACTGCGCAAGGGGGGATTCGACCCCTATTTTACCAGGGTTGATACGGCGCAGGCCCTGGAGGCCGCCCTGGAGAGCGATGGCTGGGATGTCGTCATCGTCGACTACAACCTGCCGTCGTTCACCGGTATCGATTCCCTGCTGATCCTGCAGGCGAAGGGACTGGACGTTCCTCTGCTGCTGATCTCCGGCGCAATCGGCGAAGAACAGGTCGTGGATGCGATGAAGGCCGGCTTTCATGATGTCATCCTGAAGGGACATTATACCCGCCTGGCCCAGGCGCTGGAACGGGAGTTGCGGGAGGCCGGCGTCCGTCGGGAGCGCCGGGAGGCATTGGAAGGATTGCGTCGGGCGCATGCCGAACTGGAGCAGCGCGTGGCCGAGCGCACCGTCGAACTCGTCATTGCCCATAAGGAGGCGGAAGAAACAAATGTCCGGCTTCGCCTTGAAATAGAAGCGCGCAAACAGGCCGAGGAGGCGCTGCTTCAGTCGGAAAAGCAGCTCCAGGCCATAAATTACGATCTGGAGCGAAAGGTCGAGCAACGCACCCGCGAGCTGCAGGAGACGCAATCACACTATCTGCACGCTGAAAAGCTTGCGGCAATCGGCAAATTGTCCGCCTCCATCGCCCATGAATTCAACAACCCTCTGCAGGGGATCATGTCCATACTCAAGGGCTTGAAAAAAAGGGCCATACTCGATGAAGAGGACAGGGAGCTGCTGGACGGGGCAATCGGCGAAAGCGAACGGATGAAAAATTTGATCCGCAGTCTCCAGGACTTCAACCGGCCGTCTTCTGGCAGGAAAATGATGATGGATGTGCAAAAGTCCATCGATTCATTGCTGTTGTTGAGCAAGAGCGATTTCAGGAGCAAACGGATTTCCCTGGTGCTGGACCATGCTGAGCGTTTGCCCGAGATCCTGGCGGTCCAGGACCAGATCAAGCAGGTCTTCCTGAATCTCCTGACCAATGCAGCTGACGCCTGTCCTAAGGCTGGAGGGATGATCACGATACGCACCTGGCAGGAAGGGGAGAGAGTCGCCATGGCGATTGCGGACACCGGCATCGGCATCAAACCCGAACAGATGGATCTGCTCTTTCAGCCATTCTACACCACGAAACCCGAGGTCAAGGGAACCGGTCTGGGCCTGTCGATCTGCCATGGCATTGTGCAGAGCCATCAGGGGGAAATTCGTGTTGAGAGCCGGCCGGGGGAAGGCGCAACCTTCACCGTCCTGCTGCCGATAAAAGAAGAATGATGCCATTTCATAAGACAGGCAGCGACAGCCTGCATTTTTCAGCCGCCGGTGCAGGTGGTCATTTGCTTCTGGAGGTCGAGATTGCCAGAATGATCATTTCGGCCATCCTCTCGTGGTGGGAACCCCGCCGGTAGATTTTTCCGCACGATCCACACTGCTTGAAATCATAGTAATATGTCCTTTTCCATTTGCTTTCACCTCAGAGGCGGCGTTCGCAGGCCGCGGCCAGCAGATAAAGCCCGAGCGCGAGGACGACAACGAAGCGGAACCCGATATGCAGCGCCAGGATGGTGGCGGCTATGGTGCTGATCACCGAAAAGAAGCCGTTGACGCCCCAGGCGAAGGGGACGAAGTCGGGCCGGTTGCTTCCCAGCCTTTTCAGTCCCAGCGGGAATGGCATGCCCATCCAGAAGGCGAGCCCGCCGATCAACATGATGGCGACGGTTATGCGCAGGGCGTCCGGCCAGGCCGCGACGAGGCGGAAGACCAGGGGCAGGAGCCAGAAATAGACGGCTGAGACAACGACAATCGCGCCTGCCGCCAGGGCTACGGGGCGATCCCGCAGCCAGGCCGCTCGGCAGCCGGCCGCCCGTTCGGCCAGACGGTCGGCATAGCCGCTGCCGCAGCCGGCGAAAAAGAGGAAGGATGGCACGACTACCGCCATGGCAATCATCGGCTGATTGAGGAACAGGATAAATTTCTGGATGAAGGCTATTTCGAGGAAGAAGAAAGCCAGTCCCAGGGCGGCAAAGTAGGCGGCCCGGACTGCGTGTCCCGTCCCGCCGGCCTGGCTATGCCGGGTGCGGTATAATGATCGCAGCGGCAGGGCGATCAGCAGCAGGCTGACAGTCAAAGCGACGGCCAGTGACATCCACAGCAGCAGGTATTCCCACTCCAGCATGGAGGCCGAGCCGGAATCGCGCTGCGCCCAAAGCCCGGCAAACGACCGCCAATGGAAAAAATGGCTGAACCACGGGCGGTCATCGGTAGCCGGGCTGATGTTGAAGGCATGCAGCTGCCGGTACCTGTCCCCCTGCCAGATCTCCCTGGCGGCCTCGTAAATGTATGGCCGTTCCAGGACGTTGTAGCGGTTGACCTCCGCCGCGGTGATATTCGGCAGCCAGACCAGGTCGAAGGCCCGCGAGCGGCAGAAGGCCCGCACCGCGTTGTGCTGCGCCGGGGAGAGCGGCGAGGGGGAGACGGCGATGACGACCGTATTCCAGGTGCGGATGACGGCCACATGCCGGGCGGGGGCGCTGATTCCCTCCGACCTCAGGGCCTCGGCGAAGGTGTCCAGCATCTTGACGGCGCTTCGCGGCGGCAGGTCAAGCGTCAGGGTCACGGCCAGGATTCCCCGGGCGGATAACCGCGACAGGGCGAGACGGATGCCCTCCACGGTATAGAGGTACTGCGTGTCCAGGGCATGGCCGCCGGCTGCCGGCGGGGTGGCCGTGCCGAACGGCGAGATCTGGATCAGGTCGTAGCCTGCCTGCGCGGCGGCGAGAAATCCGCGGACGTCGTTGTGATGGAGACGGACGCCGGCACGGCCGTAGATGCCGCCGGAAAAGGTGTTGAACGGGCCGCTGACCATATCGCTCAGCTCGCGATGCGGTTCGACGGCATCCACCTGCGGGGCATGTTCGAGCAGGGCATGCCAGACATCGCCCCCGCCGCCGGCGCCGAGGATCAGGACGCGCGGGCGCTCGAGCAGCACATAGGGCAGGGCCATCGGGGTCCAGCGCATGAATTCCATGGCCTCGGATCCGCCCGAGCCTTGGTTGATCATGCCGGCAGGATGGCCGTCATGAAAAAGCGCCACCTGTTCCGGCGGGGTGGCGGGGGCCAGCATGCTCAGGCCCGGGGCAAAGCGGAAGGGGACGGTTTCCGAGGTCAGCGCCGTGAAGTCGCCGGTCGGCGAGAGTGTCCGCTCCGCTACGCGGACGCCGGGGATATGCAGGGCCTGCGTCAGCCCCTTGAAGGGGGAGATGACAGGAGTCAGCCACTGCGCCGGCCAGAGGACAACCAGCAGGGCGGCACCGGCGAGGGCGGAGCGCCGGGGCCAGAGATTCCCGTCATCGCCGCTGCCTGCCAGAAAAGCGGCCGCCAGTCCGGCCAGGGCGAGAACCCGCACGGCGTTTGGGGGGGGCAGGACAAAGAGCAGCGCCATGATCAGCAGAGCCCCGCAGGCCGCCCCGATCAGGTCGGCCCGGTAGATCCGCGCGACCTGCCGGGTCCGCCAGCGCATGGTCAGGCCGATGCACAGGCCGACGCAGCAGAACGGCAGGGTGACCAGGCTGAAAACCGCGGCCAGCCGTGCCAGTTGCCCGCCGTCCCAGATCACCTCGGGCGGATTGAAGCCGAGCCGGCCGGCCAGGGAGGTTGCCGCCAGCAGGGTGAGGACAAAAAGTTGCGCGCTGAGAAAAAACGAGCGATGAAAATTTCTGATCAGGCGGTCCTGAAACAATGCCAAAATGGTCCCCGAGGCGCCGAAGCCCAGCAGGGCCATGCTGATGATCAGGTGGGCGAAATGGGACCAGTACATCAGCGAGAAAAAACGCAGGAGCAGCAGCTCATAGCCCAGCGCGGCCCCGGATATCAGCGCCACGGCAGGCAGCAGAAAGCGATCTCCTGCCGGCATGGTGCCGCCGTTCACCTGCGTTTGCCGGTCAGCGGCACGAAGCGCACCGGCAGGACCTGGCGGGTCGTAATCTCGCCCCGGTCGTCTTTTTCCACCAGCATCAGGTACTGCACCGCAAACTGACCGCCCACCGGGATCACCATGCGGCCGCCGGGTTTGAGCTGCTGCACCAAGGGCGGCGGGATATACGCGGTGGCGGCGGTGACCACGATCGCGTCGAACGGCGCTTCGCTCTCCAGGCCGTAATAGCCGTCGCCCTCATGGATGGTGACGTTGCTGTAACCCAGACGGTTGATCCTCTCGCGGCATTCCTTCGCCAGCTCGCTGATAATCTCGATGGAATGCACCTCTCTCACCAGTCTCGAGAGGATGGCGGCCTGATAGCCTGAGCCCACCTCCAGCACCCTGGCGTCTTCGGATATGGCCAGGAGATCGGTCATCAGGGCAACGATGTAGGGTTGGGAGATGGTCTGCCCGTATCCGATCGGCAGGGGACGGTTGAGGTAGGCGGCATAGCGTTCGTCCGCCGGCACGAATTCGTGACGGGGTATCTCGGCCATCACCTGCATCACCTTGTCATTCAGCTGCCGGCGGCCGATGCGGATCGAGGTGGCCATTACATCCATCTCGATTTCCTTGACCATCTGGTTGCGTGCCTTGCGCATTTTCTCGTCCTCATCGCTGCCGGCCCAGCCGCTCCGGCAGGTCAGGGTCAGGCCGATCATCACGAGCAGGATTGCGGGCAATTTCATGTGTTCGCCTCCTGATTTTTTCCCATCCTGACGATGACATGATGTTTTACCAGGCCCCGCTCAAGCGGGATGACGCCATCATCTGCCAGGCGTTGACCGTCCATCTCCAGCCAGGCGACCCCGTGCCGGCAGCCGTCCGGGTTCTCGACCTGGATGGCATAGACGGTTTCACCGTGCCGATAGCGCAGGCTGAATCCCGGCCATCCTGCCGGGATGACCGGGTCTATCCGCAACACGTTTCCCCGCACCTGCAGGCCCAGGACCTCCTCAACCCAGGCCCGGTACATCCAGGCGGCCGAACCGGTATACCAGGACCAGCCGCCCTGGCCAACCCTGCCGGGCAGGCGGTAGACGTCGGCCGCAACCACGTAAGGTTCAACCCCGTAATGCCAGACCGCCGCCGCATCGCGGGCGTGTTCTATCGGATTGAGCATGCGCAGCAGCTGCACCGCCCGTTCCCCATCCTTTTTGCGGGCCAGGGCCATGGCCATCCACAGGGCGGCGTGGGTGTACTGGCCGCCGTTTTCGCGCACTCCCGGCGGATAGCCTTTAATGTAGCCGGGGGAGGGGAGCGATGTCTCGAAAGGCGGTTCAAAAAGCAGCATCAGACCTTCATCCTGCCTGACAAGGCGCTGCCAGGCCGATTCCAGGGCCTGTCCCGCCCGCGCGGGATCGGCGGCCCCGGAGAGCCAGGCCCAGGATTGCGGCAGGGAATCGATCTTCGCCTCGCTGCTGTTTGCCGAGCCGAGCAGGCTGCCGTCGTCGAAGGTCCCGCGCAGATACCACTCCCCGTCCCAGCCGGCCGACTCGACGCGATGGATAAGTGCCGTCCTGTCGTCCCGATAGGTCCGGCTCAGCTCCGGCTGCTGCAGGAGGCCTGCCAGTTCCGCCATGCCCTGCAGCACGTCGCAGAGGAACCAGGCGAGCCAGACGCTCTCACCCCTGCCTTCGGCGCCGACCAGGTTCATGCCGTCATTCCAGTCTCCTGTGCCGATCAGGGGTAGGCCGTGGGGCCCGCTCGTCAGGCCGCGCTTGACCGCGCGCCGGCAGTGTTCAAAGAGCGTGGCCCGCTCGAAGGTGACTTCCGGTGTGGCAAATACCTCATGCTGATCGTCCGTCAGCACCGGGGCATCGAGAAAGGGGATTTCCGTCTGCAGAATGGCCGCATCGCCGGTCGTCCTGACATAGTGAGCGACCACATACGGCAGCCAGAGCAGGTCGTCGGTGATGCGCGAACGGATTCCGGCGCCGCCCGGCGGGTGCCACCAGTGCTGGACATCCCCCTCCTTGAACTGCCTGCTGGCGGCCAGCAGGATCTGGTCGCGCGCCAGGTTTGGACTGGCAAGGCAGAAGGCCATGACATCCTGCAGCTGATCGCGGAAACCGTAGGCGCCGCCCGACTGGTAAAAGGCGGAGCGGCCCCAGATGCGGCAGCTCAGGGACTGGTACTGCAGCCAGCGGTTGACCAGCAGATCGGTGGCGAGTTCGGGGGTATGCACTTCGACCGTGCCGAGCTGCCCATCCCACCAGGCCTTGGTCTGCTCCAGCGCATCCTCGACGGCCTGCTCTTCCTGGTAGTCGAGCACCAGTTTCCGGGCCCGGACCAGCGACTCCGCCTGACCCAGCTGGCAGGTGATATCGCCTTGCGCCCCCGGAGCCAGTTCAAGGCTGACCCGCAGGACGGCACAGGGGTCGAGCCCCGCCCCGCTCCGCTGCGACAGCCGGGTCAACTCCATGGCGGCGGGAGCAGCCAGCGAGCCGTTGCGGCCGATGAAGGAGGTGCGGTCGCCGCCGTAGGATTCAGCCCGGGGGGTGACGGCGACAAAGGCGACCCGCTCCCCGTAATCGGGGTGGTAGCGGTTGCGCGCCAGCACCGCCCCGGCCTCGTCATCCCACTGGCTGATGACGTGCATCTGGGAGGTTTCGCGATTCTCGCCGAGGGTCAACTCGACATAATAGGTCACCGACAGCCTGCGCCTTCTCGATGAGGCATTGGTGAGCCGCAGACGCTGCAGCTTGACCGGCTGGCCGCCGCTGTCATCGACGGGGATGAAGACGGTCAGTTCCTGTTCGATGCCGTGGCTGTTATGCTCGAATACAGTATAGCCGGCCCCGTGCCGGGCCCGGTAGGCGGTCTCCTCGCGGATCGGCGACGCGGTCGGCGACCAGAACACGCCGCTCTCCTCATCGCGGATGTAGAGGGCCTCCGACGCCGGGTCCAGGACCGGGTCGTTCGACCAGGCAGTCAGGCGATTACGCTGGCTGTTGCCGTACCAGGTGAAGCCGGCCCCCGTTTCACTGACCATGGTGCCGAAGGCAGGGTTGGCGATGACATTGACCCAGGGGGCCGGGGTGTTGGTGTCCGGGCCGAGATAGATCGCGTATTCGCGTCCGTCCGGGGTAAAGCCGCCGAGGCTGTTGAAGTAGTGCAGTTCCATGAAGGGCAGCGGGGCCGAGGGCTCCCGGGGGGCACGTTTGCGAGTCAGTGGTTTGACCGACTCGGGAGCCTCGGTTGGCAGACCCAGTTGCTGGGGGAGGGTGCCGCGTGAGGCCACCAGCACGACACTGGCTGCGGCCATGAGCAGCTTCTGGTCATCGTCCGGGATCTGCTCCGCGCTTCTCAGGAAGATCCCGCCTGGCCGATCCGCCGCGATAAACAGGCTATGGGCCTGGATCAGCTGCTCCAACCGGTCGTGGAGCGGCCGTTCATAGCTCATGTCCTCTTCATTAAGGATCACCAGGTCGGTCGACAGGCCACGCATCCGCCAATAGGTGTGGGCCTGGAGCATCTGGCGGACCAGGCCGATCTCGCGTTCCTCGCCGATGGTGATCAGGGCGATCGGCAGGTCACCCGAGATGCCGTAGGGCCACAGACCGGCCTGGCCCTTGCGATTGTCTTCGAGACGTCTGGCGGAGGCGCGCAGGAGGGGGTTGGGGAACAGCATGTGACTGGCGAGTTGCTGGAACCGGCGCGCTTCGTCAGGCTGGATGTGCATCATCTGCAACTCCTGCTGGGCCGAGACCCAGGCGATATCCATCGCCCGATTGATCTCCTGGGGTTCGCAGTATTTTTCCAGCAGCAGCAGGACCTGTTCGCGGTCTGCCCCGGCGGCGAGCACCAGGGAAACCTGGAGGCGCTGACCCGGTTCCAGGGTGAGACGCCGGCGCAGGCTGAGAACCGGGTCCAGGACAAAGCCCTGGCTGTTGCCGAGCGCCTGCACCGCCCCCATGGGCCCGGCAAGGGTCCGGCCGCGTCCGATGAACCTGCCGCGGTCGGTTTCAAACTGCCAGCCATGTTCATCCAGAGGATTGCCGCCGGGGGGGGCAACAGTCAGGCAGTGGCCGACATACAGCGGCGGGTCGTCCTCGCTCCGCGGTCGCCGGTAGGCGAGGAGCACCTGCTGCTCGGCCAGCGCCTCGGTCTGGATGAACAGCTTGTTGAAGGCCGGGTGCTGACGATCCGCATTGTGGATGGCCATGGACAGTTCAACGTAGCTGGTGAGGTTGAGGCGGCGGATCTGTTCGGAGCGATTGATCAGGGTAATCCTCCGGATCTCCACGTCATCTTCCGGCGAGACGATCACCTCAGTCTCGGTATGCATGCCGTTGTCATCACGCCGGAATACGGCCCGGTCAAGGGCGAAATTGACTGAATACCCTTCGACCTTGCCGCCGACCGGATGCCAGGTGCTGGACCAGAGATGATCCGTATCGACCTCATAAAGGTAGCAGAAGGTCCCCATCGCATCGCAGGTCTGATCCGCCCGCCAGCGGCTGATTTCGCGGCCGCCCCACTGGCTGTAGCCGCCTCCGCTGTTGGTGACCATCAGGCCGTAGCGGCCGTTGCTGAGCAACAGGCTGTGGGGAATGGCGGTATGGGGCGTGGCGAAGATGCTTTCAGCGGGTGCAACCTGATCGACGCCCTTCAACCCGGATTTGCCCTGATGCGTCGAGGTCAGGTGCAGCGCCGGCAGGGTCGGGATGCGTTCCTGCAGCAGAGCTTCGAAGGCCCGCACCCGTGGATCGCTGTGGAAGCGCCGCGGAAACGGGTTGCCATGGAGCAGGTTGGTCAATGCCACAAAGGCCATACCCTGGTGATGGGCCATATAGGCCATGATGATCACCCCGCGCTTCTGCGCCTGGTTCGAGGCGTCACGCTGGGGTTGCCGGCTGAAATCCATGGCCTCGTAAAAACCGTAATCACCGAGCAGGCCCAGATCGGCCAGCCTTTTCAGGTTCGCCACCGTTTCACTCGGCGCCACGTTCACGGCCAGCAGGGAGGCATAGGGGGCGATCACCAGCTGTTCCTCGAGACCGCGTTTCAAGCCGAGGCCCGGAACGCCGAAGGCCTTGTACTGATAGGTCTTGTTGAGGTCCATATTGGCGAAGGCGGACTCGGAGATGCCCCAGGGCACCTGCCGCGTACGGCCGTAGGCGATCTGGACCTCCACCGCTTTCCGAGTCGCCTTGTCGAGCAGCGAGTTGACGTAGGAGTATTGAAACAGAAGCGGCATCAGGTATTCGAACATGGTTCCGGTCCAGCTGAGCAGGACCCGCTGCCGACCGATAGCGCCGTAGGGGCGGCCCATCGAGAACCAGTGTTCCAGGGGGACGTCGCCCCGGGCGATGGCCACGAAGCTGCCGAGGCGCGCCTCGCTGGCCAGCAGATCGTAACAGGAACCGTCAAGGACGTCCTTTGAGACATTGAAGCCGATGGTGAACAGCTTGCGGGCCTTGTCATAGAGGAACCGCATATCCAGCTCCCCGGACAGTCTGGCGACGTCCTCCATAAGCCGGGTGGCCGTGCCCAGCGTCTCGCCGGCCAGCCATCGCGATGTTGCGAATGCCTCCATAAGCCGGTCAAGCCAGGCGGCAAGTGTGGGGGATTCGGCGGAGATTTCATCCCGCATCGCCGTGAGGATCGGCATCGAGCTGACCTCCCCATGGGCAAGGTCATGCAGCGAAGGCGCTCTGGAGAGATCCTGGCGGACGGCGAGCAGGGCATCCGGTCCGAGTGGGGTAATCTCTGCCGGACTTTTTTCAGCGAGGATCTCGACCCAGGTGAGGTAGCAGTCGGTCAGCGCCGTCAAGGCGACCGCCTGCTCCTCGAGTTCCAGTGCCCACGAGGAGCCTGCCGCAGAACCGACAACCGAGCCGACATCTATGGCCATCCGGCGCTGCAGGCGGAGCAGGTCGGCGATATCGGAGGGCGGATTGTGCCACTGCTGGAGAAGGGCATCAAGGGTATGATGAGAAAAACCGGCATTGCCAGCCTGGGTCACGGCCTGTTTCAGGATTTCACCGGTGTCGGCCAGCCCGGCAAAGGCCTTGCCATCCAGAAGAGGGGCGCGGATCAGCTCGTCGAGTCCACGCTCCAGCGCCCACAGTGCCCCGAGAAGATTGCCGCTGTCGACAGAGGAGACATAGCGGGGCTCGAGAGGCGTCAGGGCCTCGATATCGTACCAGTTCAGGAGGTGCCCTTTATAACGCTCCAGACGACCCAGGGTCTCCATCGTACCTGCCAGTTTTTCGATGACCTGACTCACAGTCAGGTAGCCGGAATCATTGGCTGCCAGGACGCTGGTCAGCCAGAGGCCGATGTTGGTCGGGCTGGTCCGCATGGCCAGGCGGTTCTGATGGGCGATCTGGAAGTTGTCGGGCGGCAGCCAGGATGTCTCGGCGTTGACGAACTTCGAGAAATAGCACCAGGTCCGCCGGGCGACCTGCCTGAGGAACAGGCGGTCCGCTTCCGGCAGCTGGTCCTGCTGCTGCTCTGTGGGCCGCAGGTTCAGGAGCCAGCCGAGCAGCGGCGAGATAAACCACAGTAGGAGCCAGGGGGCGGCCTGCGGCAGGGCGGCCGGCATGAAGCGCCAGACCGCGCTCCCGACGATAAGACTGAAGATGCTCCCCAGGGCCAGGCCTGCGACGAAGAGCGGTTGCCGGCGGGAGGCGCTCCAGTGGGTAGCCTGGGCTGTCCACTCCAGCAGGTTGCGCCGTGAGACCAGGCGCCGGTACCAGACCCTGCCGATGGCATCCAGGGCAACCGCCGCCTGGTGCGGCAGCAGGGCGGCGTCGGTGGTCGCCCGCAGCAGATCGTGCAGCAGCTTCGCCGGCGAGAAGTTTTTTAAACCCTTATGGGTGGTGGCCATGGTGAAGGGCTGCGCCAGGGATTGAAAGAGCAGCTGCACGCCGATAACCAGGGTGGCGATGCCGCCGAGCCTCGGGGAGGTGAACCAGGAGGCCAGCAGCAGGCCGATGCTCGCGGCAGGCAGCAGGCTGCGGCGCAGGTTGTCGAGGATCTTCCAGCGGTCGAGAGGGAAGAGCGGATTGGCCTCACGGCCGCCCGATCCCTTTGGCACGCGTGGAAAAATCCAGTCGACGATCTGCCAGTCGCCGCGAATCCAGCGATGGGCCCGGCTGCTGTAACTCTGGTATCCCTGCGGAAAATCATCGAAGAGCTCGATATCGCTGGCCAGCCCCACCCGGACATGGGCCCCTTCGATCAGGTCATGGCTCAGGATCCAATCCTCAGGGAAACGGCCCGACAGCGTGCGGCTGAAGGCGCGCACGTCGTAGATCCCCTTGCCCTGGTACGAGCCTTCACCGCTTAAGTCCTGATAGACATCGGAGATCGCCTGGGTATAAGGATCGATACCGATTGCGTCGGCAAAGAGCCGGCTGAAGAGCGAGACGCTCGTGCTCGGCAGGGTCGGGCTCACCCGCGGCTGGATGATGGTATACGAACCTTTCATGATCCGGCCGGCGGCATCGTAGCGCGGCTGGTTCAGCGGGTGGGCCAGGGTCTCGACCAGTCTGCGGGCGGTGGCGTGCGGCAGTTGGGTGTCGCTGTCCAGGGTGATGATGAAGCGCACGTCCGCAAGACTCTCGGGATCTCCGATGTAGACCAGGGGGGCGGCGGTTTCGGGCCGGGTGCCGTCGATCAGTCGGTTCAGTTCCTCCAGCTTGCCGCGTTTGCGTTCCCAGCCGATGAATTTTCGCTCGGATTCGCTCCAGCTGCGCTCCCGGTGGAACAGGTAAAAACGCTGCCCGCCATGGCGCTGGTTGAGATCGTCCAGGCATTCCCTGACCGTCTGGAGCAAGGAGCCGTCGTCTTCACGGGTGGCGGTGGCCGAATCGGTGTAGTCGCTGAACAGGCTGAAGAACAGGTTTGTTTCCTTGTTGGCCAGGTAGCGGATCTCCAGCTTCTCGACCTCGGCGCGTATCGTCTCCTCGTCCACCAGCATCATCGGTACCACCACCAAGGTGCGGAAGGCGTCGGGTATCCCCGTTTCCGCGAAATCCATCTTGGGCAGGAGCCGGGGCGGCAGAAATCGGGTGACCAGGTAATTGACCACCTCGATCGCCAGCTGGCTGACCGGCAGGAGGAGAAACAGCAGCAGGGCAAGGCGGATCGCGGGCGACGAGGCGGCCTGGCTGGTGCCGGGGACCAGGGCGAAGCCGGCGATGAGAAGAATGAACAAGGCGGAAAAGCCGCCGATACCGAGGGAATAGATGGCGGTATGGTGGCGATGGACCCATGCCAGGGAGCGGTATCGGAGCTTTTCGCGGCAGGTCAGCTTCCGGGCCAGCTCAGCCCGCCCCTCCCCGACCAGCCAGGTTCCGACGTGGCTGCGCAGGGCGCCGTCCGGTGATTCGCTGTCTGCCTGCCTCGCCAGGCCGATAACCTGTTCGGCGATCTGTTCCTCGGGCTGGGAGCTTGCCTGGGCGAGGTCCTCAATCACCTGCCGGCAGCGGTCACGGGTGGTGAAATCCATGCCGGCATAGATCCCGGCCGGATCGGAGCGCAATATCTGCTCTACCCTGCTCAGCTTTTCAAAGATCTCCCGCCAGTCCAGCAGGCCAAGCTGGCGCAGGCTGGTAAAGGCGTTGCCGCAGGCCATCTGTTCCCTGGTCTGCCTGTTCTGTTCACGCAGGTTGAGGTCGAAGAGAGGGGTCTTGAGGGTGCGCTCGAGCCAACTCTGGACCGGCGCCAGGGCGGCGGCCTCATCGAAGAGCAGGCCGACCAGCTGTACTCCGAAATAGGAGCTGGGATTTGGTTCCGCCTTGGCAAGTTCCGCCAGGATGGCGAAGAGCTGGTTGGGATCGCGGCGATTGGCGGCGGTCAGCCGGTTTGCCCAGAGGTCGGCCAGCTGCCGTTCGCGCAGGTCCGCCAGGGCGGTGATGGCCAGACTCTGGATGCTTTCGATCAGCGCGATGCGCAGCATCTGGGGGATCGCCCAGAGTTCGCCGCTGGAGAGCGTGCGCACGGACTGGTAGGCCTTGATATAGGCCAGGATATTCTCCCGGTCGAGACGCAGTTCGGTATGGGAGACAAGTTCCTTGGCCAGGCCGTAGATGCACGGCAGACCCCGGTAGAGATCCGAGGCCAGGGTAGGCAGCTGCTGGTAATAGCGGCGGGGCAGGTTCAGCAGGACATCGCGGGTGTTTCCTACCAGGATGTACTCGTTGTCAAGGATCCAATCGGCAGCCGCCGTGGTCTTCTGTTCCAGGTTGCTGGCCGCGGTGAGATCGGCGCAGATCTGGCGGATCCTTTTTCGTGAGTGTTTGAGGCGGTTGAGCAGTTCTGCGGTGTGCTGCGGATTTGGCTCAACCTGCTGCTCACCGGCATGGCGCTGGGCATGCTCCTGAATCTGCGTCAGAGAGAGCTTCACCATCGGGCCCCGTTCTTTTCCCCGGCGCTCGCGCTTGGGGTGGATGACGAACAGGGCCGGGTGGATATCGCTGCTTTCCCGCAGCAGGGCGACCGGCCGCTGGAAAGATTCGGCGGGGGCCTGGAGGATCACTACGGATTCCCCGGACATCAGCCAGCGGCCGTGGTCGCGCAAGATCTGCTGCTCGATGCCGTACCGGGAGCGTCGCATCCAGAGGAGGGCCGCCAGGCAGCCGGTAGCCGCGCAGGCGATGATCCACAACAGGGAACCGGCGGTGTTCAAGGCTGAAGGTCCATGCGACGATTGCCAGAGCACTGCGGCCAGTGCGCCGATCCCCCCGGACAGGCAGGCTGCCAGGGTTGCCCTCAGGACGCGGCGCCGGAGGAACGGGTCGGCGATATGGATATCTCCATCGGTGATCTTATGCGCCAGGGCCGCCCGGCCAAAACCCAGTTGCGCCAGTCCCCGAAGGGCCTTGCGGGCTTCGTCCTGTCTCGCAAAATATCCGATAAGAATAGCTAGATCCACATTTAGTCCTTTGCTTGACTGCCTTTTCTGAAATCCCAGCCAGCCTGAGAAATTTCACCTGACGGGATGGTTCAGAGGAACTGTGTGGACTGTCCGGTCCTGGCGGCATATGACATTCCTGCCGTCCAGGTCATGAGTATCGGCTCACGTTCCGACGATTTCCCGGAGAGCAGGCTCTTGCCTTGTCTCCTGGTCGAAGTGCTCTGAAATGCTTCTGCCGGGATCCTCTCTGCGGCCAGGTCCCCACTCGTGCCCAACCGGTTGCGAGCCATTGCCCCAGCTGATTGTCGGCATGTTTCTGTCGATGGTCATGTTGTTGAATACCATCTTGAGGCAGTGTATCTTATTCAAGAGTTTGGTGACCAGGTTTTTTTCATCCCAGTTTCCGGCCTTGCCATCTATCTTGACCACGCCATTCCTGGTCTCCACAGCGATGATGAAGCCGGCAGTTGAGCGATGTTTGCGCAAGGTCGTCTCGACCAGAGCCGTGATGGCTGCATCATCAATCGATTTTCCCAACGTGTTCATTTCTTGACTCATGTTTTCCCTCCTGGCTTCCGCGCGACAGGTAACCCTGTCATCTCATTTTCACTTTTCAACGTCGGCTCCATCCTTGGTGTACCCGGTCGTCAATTCCTTTTAGACTCTGCCGGCAGCTACTTTCTGCTGCCGGCAGAGGTTGAGCGGGCGCTCTGCTGTTTTAAGGCCATGCACAGTGAGGAGTTATTTTTCAACAACTTTTTTAATATCACCGACCTTTTCCTGGACCTTTCCTGCGATATTTTCGGCTTTGCCTTCGACTTCCAGGTCTTTATCGTTGACGACCTTGCCGACAACTTCCTTGATCTTGCCTTTCACCTGATGCATCTTGCCTTCTGCCTGGTCTCTTGTTCCTGATTTCATTGTGTTTCTCCTGTTTAATATCAGTTTGAGCCGATTGGTTTTTGGTCCCCAAACAGCCGGCGACATGCCGTTTGTTTGATGAGACCTTTGCTGTCGCTCTCCCTTCATTAAAGCAAACCTTGTGCCAGCTTCTTTTGTCTTGGCTATATTGTCTATCAATTTGATTTTTAACAGCAAATATCTGGGAGCAGAAGTTTGAGGCCGCTTTTGGCAAAGATAAAAAATGGCCATATACAACCGATGGTTATATATGGCCATATGCAGGGAAAACCTGCCGTGCTCTTTGAAAGTGAACGCCAGTCAGTTTCCCCTGGAGGGAGTCATTCTCCCCTTCAGGGGGTTATTGAATCCGGAAAATCACTGGGCAAAGCTGGCTACGATACCGTGACCGGACAGACCCTCCGGCCCTAAAAAAAACGCGGCGTTTCAGATTGTATAGAAACGCCGCGGTCATTATTGCCGATCGCTTCGGGGAAGGGCTCAGAACCCTGGTAATTCATGGCGCTAACCGCTCTTTCCCATCATCCGATCTGCTGTCTGGAATACGCTTCGGAATCCCTCGAAAACGGTTATTCCATGATCAAGCGAGGTCGAAGCGGTCAAGGTTCATCACCTTGTCCCACACCGCGACAAAGTCGTACAGGAACTTCTCCTGGGAGTCGCTGCTTCCATAGACTTCCGCCAAGGCCCGGAGTTGGGAGTTCGCCCCGAAGATGAGGTCTATCCGGGTACCGGTCCACTTGAGTTCGCCGGTTGCGCGATCACGCCCCTCGAACACGTCCTGGTCTTCCGAGGTTGCCTGCCAGGTTGCGCGCATGTCGAGCAGGTTCACGAAAAAGTCATTGGTGAGCGTCTCAGGTCTATTCGTGAAGACGCCGTGTCGGGACTGGCCGAAGTTGGCACCCAGGACGCGCATGCCGCCTACGAGCACCGTCATTTCGGGAGCGGTCAGCGTCAGCAATTGCGCCCGATCAACCAGCAGTTCCTCGGCCGATACGGTATATTTGGTTTTGAGGTAGTTACGGAACCCGTCTGCAGCCGGCTCGAGTGCGGCGAATGATGCCACGTCGGTTTGTTCCTGAGACGTATCCGTGCGTCCCGGTGCGAAGGGAACGGTCACATCGTGGCCGGCATTCTTCGCGGCCTGCTCGACGCCTGCGCATCCGCCCAGGACAATCAGGTCGGCAAGCGAAACCTTTTTCCCGCCTGACTGCGCCTTGTTGAACTCCTTCTGGATTCCTTCAAGGGTCTGCAGCACGGTCTTCAACTGGTCAGGCTGGTTGACTTGCCAATCCTTCTGGGGCGCGAGACGGATGCGCGCGCCGTTCGCCCCGCCGCGCTTGTCGGAGCCGCGGAAAGTGGACGCCGATGCCCAGGCCGTCGAGACCAGTTGGGAGACAGTCATTCCCGAAGCGAGGATCTTGCCCTTGAGGGCGGCGATGTCCTGTGCATCAATCAGTTTGTGATTGACGGCAGGGACGGGGTCTTGCCAGATGAGCTCTTCCGCAGGGACTTCAGGGCCGAGATAGCGCACACGCGGTCCCATGTCACGGTGGACCAGCTTGAACCACGCCCTGGCGAAGGCGTCCGCGAATTCCTCCGGGTTCTGCTGGTAACGCTGCGCGATCGGTTCGTAGATCGGGTCGAAGCGCAGGGAGAGGTCCGCCGTGGTCATCATCGGCCGGTTCTTCTTCGACAGGTCGTGCGCGTCAACCACCATGTCCTCTTCGGCCACGTCCTTGGCCAGCCATTGATTTGCGCCGGCCGGGCTCTTGACCAGCTCCCACTCGTATTTGAACAGCACCTTCAGGTAGCCCATGTCCCATTTGGTCGGGTTCGGTTTCCAGGCGCCCTCGATGCCGCTGCCGATCGTATCGCCGCCTTTGCCGCTGCCGAAGCTGCTCTTCCAGCCGAGTCCCTGCTCCTCGATGCCGGCGGCCTCGGGTTCCGGACCGACATGCGCCGCATCGCCCGCGCCATGACACTTGCCGAAGGTGTGCCCGCCGGCGACGAGCGCAACGGTCTCTTCGTCGTTCATCGCCATGCGTGCGAAGGTTTCGCGAACGTCACGGCCGGAGGCGACCGGATCCGGGTTGCCGTTCGGGCCTTGCGGGTTCACGTAGATCAGGCCCATCTGCACGGCAGCGAGAGGATTTTCGAGTTCCCGGTCACCGCTGTAGCGCTTGTCTCCAAGCCACGTGTCCTCAGCCCCCCAGTAAATGTCTTCTTCGGGCTCCCAGACGTCTTCGCGCCCGCCGCCGAAGCCGAACGTCTTAAAGCCCATCGACTCCAGAGCGCAGTTGCCGACGAGGATCATCAGGTCGGCCCAGGAGATTTTCTTGCCGTATTTCTGCTTGAGCGGCCAAAGCAAGCGGCGCGCTTTGTCGAGGTTGACGTTGTCCGGCCAGCTGTTGAGCGGCGCGAAACGCTGCGATCCCGAGGAGGCGCCGCCGCGGCCGTCGCCGGTGCGGTAGGTGCCTGCGCTGTGCCACGCCATTCGGATGAAGAGC
>JANMSX010000065.1:0-51099 GCA_031389785.1 Desulfobulbaceae bacterium
CGATCGGGGCGGTGCTGCGCTGGCTGCTCGGCCTCTCCCTGAATTCGTTGTTTCCCGCCGTGCCGCCCGGGACCCTGGCGGCCAACCTGATCGGCGGCTACCTGATCGGCCTGGCCATGACCGGAAGATCCGCTCCGCCCATTTTTTCGAATTGACGGACCAGCCCCTCGAGGTCACCATGGCCCTCAGCGCGGCCGATGCGGAGAGGTTGTTTGCGCGGCTGAAGGAGGAGAGGATCAATATCTTCTACGTCAAGGCCCCGATCGAATTCGGCATGACCGGAGATCTCTGATGCTCAACGCCCTGCGCGGCCTGCCCCGGACCGTATGGCTGATCGGCCTGATCAGCCTGATCAATGATTCGGCCTCGGAGATGATTTACCCGCTCATCCCGCTCTACCTCTCGTCGGTGCTGATGGCCGGACCGAAGGCGCTCGGCATCATTGAGGGCATCGCCGAGGCCACCGCCAGCCTGCTCAAACTGTTTTCCGGGGTGATTGTCGACCGCACCCACCGGACCAAACCCTGGATCGTCTTCGGCTACGGACTGGCGGGGCTGGGGCGGCCGCTGATCGCCTTCGTCTCGAGTTGGCCGGCCCTGCTCGTCCTCCGCTTCGCCGACCGGGTCGGCAAGGGTCTGCGGACCTCGCCGCGCGATGCCCTGCTGGCGATCAGCGCCGGCCCGAAGAACAGGGGCCTCGCCTTCGGTCTGCACCGGGCGATGGACAATGCCGGGGCGGTGGTCGGGCCTGTGGCCGCCTCGCTGCTGCTGGCGGTCGGCATGTCGCTGAAGGAGGTCTTCCTGTGGTCGATCCTGCCGGCTGCGCTCTGTCTGGCCCTGGCCCTGGTGATCCGGGAACCGCAAGAACGCGTTCCTGCCGCCGTCAAGCATTTCAACTGGCGGCTTGGGGACATGCCGCCGGTGTTCAAACGCTATCTCGTCGTCGTCGCCCTCTTCACCCTCGGCAACTCCTCGAATATGTTCCTGCTGCTGCGGGCGAGGGAGCTGGGGGTGGCGCAGGCTCAGATACCGCTCCTGTGGGCGGCGGTGTCGGTCGTGGCGATGCTGTTCTCGACGCCGCTTTCGGCCATGTCCGACCGCTGGGGGCGGGTCCGCCTGCTGACTGCCGGCTATCTGGCCTACGGCGTGTTTTATTTTCTGATGGGCGGAATCGCCCATGACGGCCTGGCCATGTTCACCCTGTTCGGTTTTTACGGCCTGTTCATGGCCGCCACGGAGGGGGTGGAAAAGGCCCTGGTCGCCGATCTCGCCCCCGACGGCCTGCAGGGTACGGCCTTCGGCTGGTTCAATCTGATTGCCGGGACCATGCTGCTCCCCGCCTCCGTCCTGTTCGGCTGGCTCTACCAGCGGTTCTCCCCGTTGAAGGCCTTTTCATTCTCGGGCAGTTGCGCCGTACTGGCGGCGGTGCTCCTGCTGCTCTGGGTGAGGCCGGGACGCCTGCACCCGGAGAGGGGGACTTCTTCCCGTCATGTTGAATAGGCCATATTTCAAGAGGAGGGTCAGGGAATGTACAGAACAGGCTTGTTGATGATGTGGGTCGTATTTCTCGGTCTGCTCTGGGGTTGCAGACAGGAGGAACAGGTCACCGTGCCGGCCGCGCCGGCCCAGGCCGCCCTGACCATCGTCGCGGTCGGGGACAGCCTCACCGCCGGCCTGGGCGTGGCGGAAGAAGAGAGCTATCCGGCCCTGCTGGAGCAGCAGCTGCGGGATGGAGGCCTTGACGTACGGGTGATCAACGCCGGAGTGAGCGGCGAGACGACCAGCGGCACCCTGGCGCGTATCGATTGGGTGCTGACCCTGCAGCCCGATATCGTCATCCTCGAGACCGGCGCCAATGACGGCCTGCGCGGCATCGACCCGGGGCTTGTCCGGGCGAATATCCGCCGGATTATTGAACGGCTCGAGAAGGAGAGGATCGTGGTCGTACTCGCCGGCATGCGTATGGTCTGGAATCTCGGGCCTGTCTATACCGCCGATTTTAATCGCATCTATGCCGAGATCGCCAAGGAGAAGGGGCTGATCTACATGCCATTTTTCCTGGAAGGAGTGGCCACCAACCCGGCCCTCAATATCGAGGACGGCATCCACCCCAACCCGCAGGGCTACCGGGTCATCGTCGCCAATCTGCTGCCGTACGTCAATGAGGCGGTGGCCGCTGCTGACCGGGCAGAGCGGCCGTGATGAGCGGTTCCGGCGAACCTTCTCGTCATCTCGACCAAAAGGAGAGATCTCACACCACCCATTGATCAGGTCTTTCCACTCCGGAGTATTTCCAGAAAGCCTGTCTCTCGGCAACTCCTTCCGATATCCTCCGGCAGCCTGATCTTCCCGGCAGCCGGCCCTAAACGCCTGTATGATCCCTGCCTTGCCGGCGGGTGGGGAGCGGCCGGAAGACAGCCTGCCCATTTGTCGTTCGGCTCACCGCATGGTATTCCTCGCCACCGTTGTTAATATACCCTTTCATAAAAAAAACTGGGCCAAGATCGGGACGGCTGGTATTATCAGGGCTTTTGTTTGATCTGATCACGGCGTTTTCCAGGTGGTACGGGAGTCCGGTATGGATGCAAGTGAGGTTTTTCAGCGGCTTTTGCCAATGATCGAGGAGTATTACAAGGGACAGCAGACGGGGGTTTTTCTCAACTATCACCATCCCGGGGCCCTCAGGGAGCTGCTGCAGCTCGATGGTCATGAAGGCGAGGGTGACTGGCAGAGGCTGTTCGACTGGGTGGAAAAATATCTCCGCTATGCGGTGAAGACCAATCATCCCTCCTTTGCCAACCGGATGTGGAGCGGCGCCAGCCTGCCCACCGTAGTCGGCGAGATCGTCGCCGCCGTCACCAATACCTCGGCCTGTACCTACGAGAGCGCCCCCGTCTCGACGCTTCTCGAGCAATTCATGCTTGAGCAGATGCTGGCGGTCGTCGGCTTCGAGCGTGGTCAGGGGCAGATGACCACCGGTTCGAGCAATGCCAACATGATCGCCATGATGTGCGCCAGGAATCTCTCCGACCCGGCAGTGAGGGATATCGGCCTGTTCGGCCGGCGGGAGCTGTTCGCCTTCGTCAGCGCCGATGCCCACTATTCCCAGGACCGGGCCGCCAATATTCTCGGCCTTGGCCTTGGCCATCTGATCAAGGTGCCGGTCGACGATCGGGGGCGGATGGATGTCAGGGAACTGGCCAGGGGACTGGCTGAGGTCTGCGCCCGGGGCGGCCTGCCTTTTTTTGTCGCCGCCACTGCCGGCACCACGGTCCGCGGCGCCTTCGATCCCGTCGAGCCGCTTCTCGCTCTCCGCCGGCAGTACGGTTTCTGGCTGCATGTCGACGGGGCCTGGGGCGGGGCGACCGTGCTCAGCGAGCGCCTGCGCCGCCGTTTCCTGCCGGGGCTCGAGGACGCTGACTCCTTCACCATGGATTTTCACAAGATGCTCGGCTCGACCCTGATCTGCAATGTCCTGCTGCTGAACCGGCGGGACGACACCCTGGCCCGGACCCTGGCCGCCGGCGACGGCAGCTACCTGTTCCGGGAATCGGACAAGGAGGAGCTGCCCGATCTCGGTACCGCCTCCCTGCAGTGCGGCCGCCGGGTCGACAGCCTGAAATGGTTTCTCGACTGGAAATTTTACGGACAGGCCGGTTTCGCCGCCCGCGTCGAAACCTTTCTCGACCTCTGCGCCTATGCCGAGGCCTGTGTGGGGAAGTATCCGGAACTGGAGATGATGGTCCCCCGTGAATCCTTCAATGTCTGCTTCCGCTATCGCCATGACGAGAAAACCGCGAACGACTTCAACCTCGCCCTGCGCACCAGGCTCTATCAGCGAGGCATCAGTATGGTCGGCTGCGCCTATATCGAGGGGAAGGTGGCCCTGCGCCTGCTGGTCACCAACGTTTCGATCGGCAGGGCGGAGATCGACCGCTACTTCGCCGATCTCGTCGCCGAGGGTCGGGTGATGGCGGGCGAGCGGCAGTCCGGCGGGAAATGACCGCCAGAGTGGCAGGTCACGCCGCCGCCTGCTTAAGCCGCATTCTTCTTGAATTCTTCCTTGTTCAGGCCCAGGCGTTTCATCTTGTTGTAGAGGCCGCGCGGGTTCAGCCCCGCGAGTTGGGCCGCCTTGTTGATCCGGCCCTGGCACTTGGTCAGTACCATCCGCAGGTAAAGTTCCTCGACTTCATCCATGATGTCCTGCTGCACCTCGGCCAGGGTCTTGCCCTTCCAGTTGCTGGGGGCGGTCTTCTCGCCGTTCGGGTGGGTGAGGGAAAAGATGTCCTCGGTATGGAAGACGCTGGGCAGGTCCTGGGGCGAGATCTCGTCGCTCTTGCACAACAGCATCGAGCGTTCGATGACGTTCATCAGCTCGCGAATGTTGCCCGGCCAGTCGTAGCGGCAGAGGGCCTTCATGGCCGGTTCGGAGATCTGCCGCACATCCCTGCCGATCTTGTGCTTGAAATTCATGATGAAACGACGGGCGAGAGAAGGGATGTCCTCGCGGCGGTACCTGAGGGAAGGGATGCACAGGGTGACCACGGAGAGGCGGTAGAAGAGATCCTTCCTGAATCCGCCGCGGGCCACCTCGTCTTCCAGGTCGCGGTTGGTGGCGGCGATCACCCGGACATCGACCCAGGTCGATTTTTCGGCGCCGACCGGCCGGATCTCGTAATCCTGCAGCACCCGCAGGAGCTTGGCCTGCAGGTGCAGGGGCATCTCGCCGATCTCGTCGAGGAAGATTGTGCCGCCGTGGGCCTGTTCGAAGGCCCCGCGGCGTGAACGGGTGGCCCCGGTGAAGGCCCCCTGCATGTGGCCGAACAGTTCGCTCTCGAGGAGTTGCTCGGGCAGGGCGGCGGTATTGACCGCGATAAAGGGCCCGGCCGCCCGCGGGCTTTCGGCGTGGATGACCTTGGCGAGGTGTTCCTTGCCGACCCCGGTCTCGCCGGTGATCAGGAGCAGGGAATCGCTGGGGGCGACCTGCTGAACCTCGTTCATGAAGATCCGCATCACCTCGCTGTTGGAGATGAGATCGGTGAGCTTCGGTTTGGCCAGGCCCCGGTGGTCGAAACGCTCGAGTTGGAAGAACAGGCGGCGGGATTCCAGGGTCGCCTCAATGGCCTCGGTCAGGCTTTTCAGCGAGATGCCGGAGTAGAGCACGGCATCGGCGCCGGCGGCGATCAGCTGGGCCTGTTTTTCCGAGGAATCGACATCGTGGAGGATGACGGTGGTGGGGTTCTCCGGGAGGTTGTTGAGCGTAGAGATGCCCGACTCCACCGGCTGGGGGATGAGGAGGTCGCTGATGACGATGATATCGCCGCAGCTCTGTACCACCTTCTGCCAGGGGTTCTTTTTATGGCCGAACGATTCGATCTGGACGTCGGCCATCGAGATCTTCTCTTCGAGCAGTTTCTGAAGTCCCACATCTTTCAAGGCGAATATCAATCTGGTGAGCATGGTCTTCTGAAAAAAACGGAATAGGGATTCTTTTTATTGAGGCCGAAACGGCACTGTGGTAAAAAACGGTATGCTGCTGCCGATAAAAATTTCGGGTAAATCGGCCAGGGATCCGTCTCTTGTGGTAAACACGTCGTTACTTCGACTATATAAGCAAAAAAATCAGATCTGCCAGTAGAAAAATGCAGGTGTTGGAAAACAGCCGCTAGTTTATTATAACACGTTAAAAAACAAATAGATAGAGAGTAAAAGGAACTGTGCTTCCGAAAATAGCGCCTGCCGCAATGCAAAGGAGGAGGAATTGGATGAAAAAAATGTTTTAAAACGGATTGTTATATATAGTGAATGGATCTGGCACCATATATGCTAATAGCGATCCCGGTGCCGTGATAACGCGCATGCAAAAAATGTGAGAATCTTGCCGTCCCAAGGGGATCGCTTCGTGCGGTGTCGGCAAGAGTAATCAATGGCTTACAGGATAGAGTATAATGGCGAAGAATAGCAGTAAAGAAACGGAAATGAAACAGTCGGAAGCCGGACTGGCCGATATCGTGGCCTGTCAGTCGGATATCTGCTTTATCGACGGCGAGAACTGCCGCCTGGTCTATCGGGGCTATGACGCCCTGGACCTGGCGATGAACAGCAACTTCGAGGAAGTTGCCTATCTGCTCTGGTATGGCTGCCTGCCGAGGATTACCGAGTTCAAGGCCTTTCTTTCCGGCTTTACCGGATCGATGGCCCTGCCTGGCGAGACCGTCATGATCCTGCGGATGTTCCCCAAATCGGTGACCCCCATGGAGGTGCTCCGCACCGCTGTCTCATCGCTTGGCCACTGGGACCCGGACAGCGGCAACACCGCCCTCGATGCCTGCCTGCGCAAGGCCCAGCGCCTGACCCTGCGCATGCCCCTGCTGATTGCCGCGCACCAGCGGCTGCGGGAAGGAAGCGAGCCGATAAAGCCGGTCCCAGGCCAGGGCATCGCCTATAATTTTCTCTATACCCTGCAGGGCAAGGTGCCTGATCCGAAGGTCGTCGAGGCCTTCGATATCGCCCTCATCCTCCATGCCGACCATGAGCTGAACGCCTCCACATTTGCGGCCCGGGTCACTGCGGCGACGATGGCCGACATCTATTCCTGCGTCACCAGCGCCATCGGCGCCCTGAAAGGACCGCTGCACGGCGGCGCCAATATGGAAGTGATGCAGATGATCGAGGAGATCGGCACGCCGGAGAATGCGAAACCGTACATCCTGGAAAAACTCGAGAACAAGGTGAAGATTCCCGGTTTCGGGCATCGGGTCTACCGTTGCGAGGATCCGCGGGTGGCAATCCTGCGGGGCTGTGCCGAATCCATTTCGGAACTGGCCGGCGAGGGCAAGAACTACGCCATCACCCGGGAGATCGAACGGGTTGTCCTGGAGAAGACCAAGGTGTATCCCAATGTCGACCTCTACACCGCCTCGCTTTACCATGCCATGGGTATCCCGACGGAACTCTTTACGCCGATCTTTGCGATCAGCAGGATCGTCGGCTGGACTTCGCATATCCTGGAACAGTGGTCGAACAACCGGCTGATCCGGCCGCGGGCGGAATATACCGGGCCGAAGGGGCTGACCTATGCCCCGATCGACCAGAGGACGAGATAGCACAGGAGAAGGAAAAAGTTCCTCTCCTGGCGATGGGGTGGTGGGCCTGCGGCACGGCCCATCATGCAGCGGTATGTAATTTTTGTCTGATTGATCCGGCGGGTGTCCCCGGAAGGCCAATCGGCAGGGCCGCCTGGGCCGGTCCAGGCATTTGTCAGTTCAGGGAGTTGCAGAAAAGAAAATGTATCCATCGCACTTTGGAAACAATGCGTTGTTTCCCCGCAGGCAGGACTTCGAGGTGGTCGTCAAGGATGGAGTGGTCGGCATGGGCGTGATTTCCCATCGGGCCTTTGCGAAAGGCTCGGTGATTGCCGCCCTGTCCGGCGATATTATACATGATATCAGGCAGCACAGTCTGCAGATCGAACCGGGTGTCCATCTCTATGACATCTATTTCTCCGGTTACTTTCTGCATTCCTGCTCGCCGAATGTCGACCTGGACATGAAGAATCTCATTGTCCATGCGGTAAAGGATATCGGTCCTGGCGATTATCTGTACATGGATTATGCCCAGACCGAGGACGTGCTGTTCAAGCAGTTTCCCTGCAGTTGCGGGGCGGGCAACTGCCGCGGCTGGATCACCGGCAGAAAAGAGCCGATGGCGGCCTGTATCCCCGAGACCCTGGGCGACCTTGCCGAAGAAAAGACCATCGGGTGAGAACGGCATGAACGGATGGTGGGAGAGAGACGATCTTCAGTATGCGGATGACCGGCTGGTATTTGCCGGTCGCTCAGTCGAGGGCCTGGCCGGACAATTCGGCAGTCCTTCGTTTTTTTACAGTGCCGGCAGGGTCTTGGAGAATATCGGCAGACTCCATGCCGCCCTCGATGCTGCCGGTTTTGCCGGTCGGCATCGGGTCAACTATGCGATGAAGGCCAACCGTTTCGCCCCGCTCCTGACCTACCTGAAGACCCGCGGTCTTTGCACGATCGATGCCTGTTCGCCGCAGGAAGTGGAGCATGCTATCTCCTGCGGCTTTCGGCCGCAGGAGATCTCCTTAACCGCGACGAGCCTGTCAGATCGGGATTTTGACCGGCTGTCGAGGCTCGATGGCCTGGTCATGAACTGCGATTCCCTCCATGCCATCCGGCAGTGGGGGGAACGGGGGCCGGGGAGGAACATCGGTATCCGGATCAACCCGGCGGTGGGCATCGGCCGGGCCCAGAATGAGATGCTCCAGTACAGCGGCGGCAGGACCACCAAATTCGGCATCTACCGGGAGCAGTTTGACGAGGCGGTGGCCCTGGCCGGCCGCTTCAACCTGACCATCGAGAGGATCCATTTCCATACCGGCTGCGGCTATCTGACCCCGCAGTTGCAGGTCTGGGAGAAGGTCATCGAGGAGTGTCTCTGGTTTATCGACCAGCTTGACAGCGTCAAAACCGTCAATGTCGGCGGCGGCCTCGGCGTGCCGCATACCGCCAATGATGAGGGCCTCGACCTGGAACAGTGGGCCGCCATCCTGCAGCGGCATTTTCTGCCGCGCAACCTCAGGGTCGAGGTGGAGCCGGGCGACTACCTGGTCAAGGATGCCGGCATCCTGCTGCTGACCGTCAATGCCGTGGAAAAGAAGAAAGATACGGTATTTGCCGGGGTTGACGCCGGTTTCAATCTGGCGGTGGAGCCGGCCGTCTATGGCTTGCCTTTCCAGCCCGTACCGGTGCGGCGGCGACCAGGCGCTGAAGAGCGCGTTACCGTCGTTGGCAATATCAACGAGGCCCTCGATGTCTGGTACACTGATGTGCTGCTGACCCCGCTTGCCTCAGCCGACCATCTGGCATTGATCAATGCCGGCGCCTATTCTTCCTCGATGTCGTCAAATCACTGCATGCGCGGGGAATTCCGGGAATTTCTGCTCTTGTAGCGGGCAGAGGGGGCCGCCGGCTTGGGCTCTTGCCTGTCGCGCCGACCTGTGCCGGTGCCGGACCGGGCCTCTGCTCTGTTCCCCTCCCCGCGCTCGCGCTCGCCTGTGGCGTGCGGCTTCCACCTCGCTCCATATCCTTCCGGCAATCCTTTCCTGCGGTTCTGCCCTTGCCTTCGGTTCGTATTTATGGTCCTATCTCGCGAGAGCAAAAAAGGGAAATACAGGGTATTTCCGTCATTTTAACAATACGCTGATTTCGGTCTCCTGACGTTATAGAAACGGCAGGTGAGCAACGGACCGGAACATGGCTGAAGAAAAATATGCAGGAGGGAGATGATCGATGGGGAATTCCTTTCGGGAACAGTTGCTGAAACTAGGCCTGGTCGAGAAAAAGCAGGTCAAGCAGGCGAACAAGCTGGACCATCAGAAGAAAAAACAGCAGCAGAAGAGCAAATCCCATGAGATTGTTGATGAAAACAAGCTCCTGGCGCAGCAGGCCCTCGCCGAAAAAAAGGAGAGGGAGCGTCTGCGAAACCTGAAGCGGGAAGAGGAACTGCGAAAAAAAGAGGAGGCCGAGCAGGTCAGGCAGATTATCGCGAGCCACCATCTGACCGGAGACCCGCATGGCGTCGCCTTCCGCTTCGCCGACCGGGGCAAGGTCCAGAGGATCTTTGTCACCGCCGCAATGGTCGAAGAGCTCAGCCGGGGGACGCTCGCCATAGTCCGCTCCGGACCTGCCTATGAAATCATCCCGGCCGCCGCCGCAGAGAGGATCTCCAGCCTTGCCCCGGCACTGATCGTCCTGCGCAATACAGTCCAAAAAAGCGAAGGGGGGGCGGCAGATGACCCTTATGCCGATTACGAAATCCCAGACGACCTGATGTGGTAGCGGCAGAGGTTATTATTTTTTCGTGCTGATCTTCGGCAGCAGGCTGAACTGCAACCTGTCCGGTCGGGCCTCGATATTCACGAATTTCATGGTGATGATCAGGGTTTTTGTGCCGGTCCGGGCGATCAGGGGTTCCATGTCCTGCATGGAGACCGGGAATTCCCGCCCGTTCAGCAGTGAGACCAGCGCCTGGCCGAGGTCGCCCTGGCCGGCATTCGTACCGGCCGTCACCTTGTCGATCACAGGTTTGATATAGAGGGTCTGTCTGGCGGCGTCAAAACGCAGACTGGCCTTGGTGTCGAAATCGAGTTCGACTTCGCCGACCTTCAGGTTGATCTGGTGTCCGGCCAGTTCGGAAACGATCTGGAGATCGCTGCCGGCCACATGCAGCCTGCAGGAAAGATACCTGTCACCGAGCTGCAGGTTTTTGATGCTGATTATCCTGATCGTCCCCTGCAGGCTGTTCGACTTGGCGTCCAGGTCCAGCGGCAGGGCGGCCTGTACGGCCGTTGCCAGGACACTTTCGGGAAGGTTCAGGGTTATCGTTTCAACCGCCGCGGCCAACTGATGAGCCGGCAGGAGCAGGGTGACAAGGAGAATGACGGTCTTGAGGCGAGTCTTCATGGTTGCGGTCCTTTTTGAAATCGTATGAGTGGAAAGTGCGAGAGAAGTAAGGTCTGCGCGGTTAAACTGCAAATGACTGGCCTGGACGCCGGCATACAGCCGCAGCGCATAGGGATCGGCAGCCTGGAGGACAAGGGCGCCCCTGAGGACGATCCAGGGGATGTCCGGGATAAGGCAGGCGATAATGACCCACAGGACCCTGTTGGAGAAGAAGGCCCGGTGCAGCGGCGTCTGCAGGAGGATGTGGCAGAGTGTGTTCGGCAAGGCACTGTGTATCGGGTATGGTAGCTCTGATCCGACGGGCGGCCGCGGGCGGTGGTCGTCCGGGATCGGATGATAGTAGTCAATTATCGACAAGTGTACAAGCAATCATGCGTCGACCGGTGCCCTCCTTTTTCTGAAAAGAGATCATGCTGACCCTTACCGTGTCCTCTGACTGTCTTCTCCTGGGGATCGCTGCCGAGGTCGAGCAGGAACTGAAACAACTGCTGACCATCGACAACCCCAAATATCTGTCGGCCAAACGCTATGGCCGCTGGATCGGCAAACGGCTCAAGCCGACCCTGCAGTACTATGAGCCGGTGCCGGGAGGGCTGCGCTTTCCTCGCGGGTTCTCCAACCAGGCCATCCTGGTCTGCCGTGAGCATATGGGCCGCTCGCCGGAGATCATCGACCAGAGGCGGCGGCTGCCGGAGGTCGACTTCATCTTTTCCGGCAGCCTGCGGCCGTATCAGCGGGAGGCGGTGGCGAGCGGCCTGAAGCGGAGCTTCGGGGTGATCGAGGCCGGAACCGGCAGCGGCAAGACGATTATCGCCCTGGCCCTGGTCGCGGCCAGGAAACAGCCGGTGCTGGTGGTGGTGCACAGCAAGGAACTGCTCTACCAGTGGCAGGAACGGGCGGCGGAGTTTCTCGGCTGCCCGGTGGGGCTGGTCGGAGACGGGCATTTCGCGGTCGAGTCGTTTACCGTGGCCATCGTCAACTCGGCGAGAAGGCATGTCGAGCGGCTTGTGCCCCACTTCGGCCACCTGATCGTTGACGAGTGCCACCGCGTGCCGGCGGCCCTCTTCACCGACGTCGTCTCGCATTTCGACAGCCATTTCCTCCTCGGCCTTTCGGCGACCGCCTTTCGCAGCGACGACGGTTTTACCCGGCTCATCTATTATTTCATGGGCGACAGTATCCACAAGGTCGATCAGGATGAGCTGAAGATGAGCGGTGCCATCCTCAAACCCCGGCTGACCCGGCGGGAGACGCCGTTCACCTTTCATTACCGCGGCGACTACCAGGCCCTGATCAGGGCATTGACCTCCCATCAGGGCAGAAACCTGCAGATCATCGAGGATATCTGCGCCGCCGTCCGGGACCAGGTTGCCGGTACGGCCCTGGTGGTCTCCGACCGGGTCGGGCACTGCGAGATCTTCAGCGAGCAGCTCGAGGCCCGCGGCCTGCGGGTCGAACTCCTCACCGGCCAGGTCTCCCAGGAACGGCGCAGCGCCATCGTCTCTGCCGTGCAGAACGGCGAGCTTCAGGTCCTTGTCGCCACCCTGCAGCTGATCAGCGAGGGTTTCGACTGCCCCGGTCTCAGCAGCCTGTTCCTGACCACCCCAATCACCTTCGAAGGCCGGCTGCTTCAGGTCATCGGCCGGATCCTGCGGCCCGCCGCCAATAAGGAGGCCCGGGTCTTCGACTATGTCGATCAGGAGGTGCCGGTGCTGCGGCGCTCGGCCCTTGCCCGGGGCAAGGTGCTGGCGCAACTGTAACCGGCCCGGGATGCCGCTCGGCAGGTCTTCGCCTGGCAAGGTATTTTCTTGCCATCGGTATTTAAATAGAGTAGTATACTTAGTTTTTGATCGATCAAATCTGTATCTATCCCCTCTTGCAAGCACTCCTGCCACGGCGAGTGCTTTTTTTTATTGCGTAACATCTTCGGGGACAATGACTCAATCCGTTGCAGGACGAAACGGTAGCTCTCGCAATTTTTCAGGAAAAATTTATGGAACAGGCAAAAATTCGTAACGTGGCGATCATCGCGCACGTTGATCATGGGAAGACAACGCTGGTGGACCAGCTGTTCAAGCACTCGGGTATGTTCCGCGACAACCAGCAGGTCACAGAACGCCTGATGGACTCCATGGATCTTGAGAAGGAGCGGGGGATCACCATCACCGCTAAAAACGGTTCATACAAGTACAAGGATTACTGGATAAATATTATCGATACCCCCGGCCATGCCGACTTCGGCGGTCAGGTCGAGCGGGTGCTGCGCATGGCCGACGGAGCCCTGCTCCTGGTGGATGCCCAGGAAGGGCCGATGCCGCAGACCTATTTCGTCCTGAAAAAGGCCCTTGAGAACCATCTGCCGGTCATCGTCGTCATCAACAAGATCGACAAGCCGGCGGCGCGCTGCGAATGGGTGGTCGACCAGGTCTTCGATCTCTTCGTCAAGCTCAACGCCCCCGACGCCATCCTCGATTTCCCCTTGGTCTATACCTCGGCGAAAGGAGGTTATTCCATGCTCAGCCTCGATGAGCCGATTGAAAATCACCGGAACATGGACAGCGTGTCAGAGGTGATCGTCAGCCACATCCCGGCCCCCAAGGGCGCTGCCGACCAGCCGCTGCAGATGCAGGTCGGCACCATCGAGTACTCGCCCTACCTCGGTCGCCTGGGCATCGGCAAGGTGGTTAACGGCACGATGTCGATCAACCAGCCGATCGTGGTGGCCAGGCGGGACGGCTCGATCAAGCCGGTGCGGATCTCGAAGATTTTCCGTTTCGAGAGTTCCGAAAAGGTCGCCATAGATCTGGCCGGGGTCGGCGAGATAGTCGCCATTGCCGGCATGGAGGACGTCACCGTCGGCGTCACCTTCACCGATCCCGACGATCCGCGGCCCCTGCCGCTGATTACGATCGATCCGCCGACGATCTCGATGAACTTCATCCCCAACGATTCGCCCTTTGCCGGCAAGGAAGGGAAATACGTGACCTCGCGGCATATCGAGGAGCGACTGCAGCGCGAGACCCTGGCCGATGTCGCCCTGCAGTACGAGGTGCTGACCGATGCAGTCGGCTTCAAGGTCTCCGGCCGCGGCGAACTGCACCTTTCCATCCTTATCGAGAAGATGCGCCGTGAGGGCTATGAGTTCCAGGTGACCCGTCCCGAGGTCATCATGAAAGAGGTGGACGGCCAGTTGCTGGAGCCCTTTGAAAGGCTCACCGTCGATGTCGATGAGCTCTACCAGGGGCCGGTCATTGAAAAACTCGGCAAGCTCAAGGGCCAGATGGAAGAGATGAATACCGCCCACGGCATGGCGCGGATGGTCTTTAAGATCCCGACCCGCGGACTGCTCGGCTATCGCTCGCAGTTCATGACCGATACCAAGGGCATGGGTCTGATGAACTATGTCTTCTCGGAATACGGTCCCTATGCCGGCGATATCATCAACCGGGTCAACGGCGTGCTGCTGGTGAAGGAGCCCTGCACGGCGGTGGCCTATGCCCTGTTCAACCTGCAGGACCGGGGCAAGCTCTTCATCCATCCGGGCGCACCCCTCTATCCGGGGCAGATCATCGGCGAGCACTGCCGGGCGGCCGACCTGGTCGTCAACCCCGCCAAAGGGAAAAAGCTCACCAACATGCGGGCCTCCGGCTCCGATGAAGCGGTTATCCTGACCCCGCCGGTGGCGATGACCCTTGAAGACTGTATCGCCTATATCAACGATGATGAGCTCGTCGAAGTGACGCCGGAGTCTATCCGGCTGCGGAAAAAGACGGGAGCGAAAATCAAGGCCTGAGGTGCACTATGAAGGGATTTCTTCTTCTGCTCTGTTCAATCGGGGTCGGTGCCGCCACCTTTGCCTTCATTGCCAGGAAGTATGGCAGCGACTGCATTCCCTGACTGATGCTCTATGGATCCGTGGGCACGGGTCTTCTCGCCTTCTGGCTGCTGCGGGCGATTTTCTAAAGGCCAATCCCGGGGGGATACTTCTACTTTGCCCCTCAGGAGGAGGGATGACCTGAATCGACCGGGCCTTGCCGCCCGCTCTTTTTCGCCGCATAGTAGTCGGCGAGAATCCGGGCATGGTCGAAGGCCAGGCTGGGCAGGTTCCCCTCATCAAAAAGCTCCACCTGACCGGCATCGTCTCCCGCCACCGGCGTCCCTGCCGCCTTGCCGATAAAGACGGTCGAGGCGGTGTGCTGCCTGGCATCCCGGTTCGGGTCCGAATAGGTATGGAACTGCCGCAGGTCGCTGACCTCAAGGCCGGTTTCTTCCAGGGCCTCACGCAGGGCCGCCTGTTCGTAAGACTCTCCGTAATCGACGAATCCTCCCGGCAGGGCCCAGCCATAGGGGGGATTATTCCTCTCGATCAACACGATCTTCCCTTCGATCTCAATAATGATGTCAACCGTCGGCGACGGCCCCTTGTAGACGGTAATCGGCCGTTGGCAGTGCGGGCAGCGCATGGTGTATGCCTCTTAGAGGGTGATCAGCGAGCGGATCTCCTGCCAGTTGGCAACCGACTGCAGGTCGTGCCGGTCCCGGTTCCAGGGGTGGGAGAAGACCAGGGGGGTGATGTTTTCTTCGGCCAGTTGCCGGCAGGTCTCAGCCCGATCATCAACAAAATAACGCAGGCCATGTTCATGGATATAACGGGCCTTGTCGTTGTGGTCGCCCATGGCGACCAGGGTGATGGCACCGCGGATATCACCCTGGAAGACCGCGTCGAGCCAGTCTTTTGCCGGCTGGCGGAGCGGACGGGCGGTGATGATGGTGACCGGGGCCGCCGAGGCCAGCTCGGTTATCACCTCGATCGCCCCCGGCATCGGCAGGAGTCCGGTGCCCAGCGAATCCTGCAGGATATCTGCGAAGATCCGGTCGACCATGGACTGCGGCATATCCAGGCAATGCTCGACATGGAAACTGGTGATGTCCTCGAGGGTGAACGAACAGTAGTTATGCTCCTCGCAGGCCAGGCGGATGAAGGTGGCGGCGGTATCGGCGATGACGCCGTCCAGGTCGAATCCGATTTCATGCGGCAGGATCTGCATCTCAGTCCTGTCCTTGCGGCGCCACGCCATAGCCGGCCTCGATCTCCTTGACCTGCCTGACCAGGAGAGCGTTTTCCGGGGTCGCGATGCCGCGGGCCTGTCCTTCTTTCAGCACCGCCCCATTGATGGCGTCGATCTCGGTGCGGCGCTGCTGCCTGACGTCCTGAAGCATCGAGGAGATATTTCCGGCCGTTTTCTCGCAAACCCTGACTGTGGCGGCAAAGGGCTCATCGACGATCCGGATGCCGCGGGCCCTGGCGATTTCTACGGCCTCCGCGACTGCGGCCTTCATCCGCGTGATGACCCCGGGGATGGTCAGGAGGTCGCCGTTGGCGCAACCGAAGGTGGCGGTCAGGGCATTGATGCCGACATTGATGAACAGCTTTGCCCAGAGACGGTTCATGATGTCGTCGGTGATGGTGGTGAGCAGGCCGCCGCGGCGGAATATTTCCGCCGTCTTCTCCAGCAGCATGACGCTGCGGTCATCGGGGCGGGCCAGAAAGCCGAGGTGGGTCGCCCCGCTGCCGGCGTGGCGGACATGGCCACGGGCGAGGAGAGTGGCGCCTTCGGTGGTTGTGCCGAAAGCGACGGCGGCCGCGCCGGTCTGGAGGCCGCTGTCGAGATGGGCGATGCCGTTCTGCATGAAGAGCAGCAAGGCTCCTTTCCGCAGCAGATCCCGGCAGGCGGCGAGGCTTGCCGGGATGTCATAGGATTTGACGCAGAGGATGAGCACATCGACCGGACCGAGGGTCAGCGGATCGGCGGTGACAGGCAGGGGAATGCACCGCTGTTCGTCGTGCAGGTCGTAGAGGATGCCCTGCCGGTTCAGGAAATCGGCCCGGCTCAGGTTGTGGTCAAGCAGGGACAGACTGGTGTCGGTCCCTGTCGTGCCGCGAAAGAGGACAGAGGCAAGAAGACAACCAAGGGCGCCGGGGCCGACCAGAAGGACATGCATGATGGAAAGGTTTCCTGTCAGTTGACGATCTTTGCGTCTTCGATAATGGCGGCATAGGAATAGCCGGCGCCAAAGTCCTTGGCGGCACGCATCGTCCCTTCGACCGTCACGGTCTGCCCCTGGCTCGGGGTTTCGCCGGTGGTGATGACCAGGTCATGGGTGTTGGTCAACGGGTCACCGGTGCCGTCCTGCAGGTGTACCCAGTTTTTCCCCATGATGTTGAGATTGACCTTCATAACCATGCCGCGCAGCCGCACGACCTTGCCGTCGAGTTCCTTGGCCTGTTTGAAGATCTCGAGCACGGTACGGCCGTTTTCCCCCTCGGCCTTTTCGACCTTGATCTCGGCAAAGGGGACGATCGCTCCGGTGCTGCCGCCTGAGGTCGACACAGCCGGCTCCGGCTTGGTTTCTGCCTGGACTGCTGCTGAAAAAGACGAGTCGCCAGCTGCCGGCGAGGATTTTGCGGCTTTTTCCCTGGCCGGCGGTACCGCTGCGGTCTGTATCTCAGTCCCCTTGGCCTGGTCGGTGAGTCCTGGTGAGAAAACTACAGAGGCGAAGGTACGGTTCAGGGTCTTGCTGTGAAAGCCCTTCATGACCATCCCTTTGGCATAATGGACGGTGTCGCCGACCTTGACGGTGGTCTCGGGGATGGCCACCCAGGTCCTGGCGGCCACGGAGTCGATCAGCAGGTAGGTATAGCCGCTGGCATTCATCGTTTCGATGATTTTGCCGGATTCGCCAGTCATGCTGGCTGTGGGAACGGAGACAGCTGCCGAAAGCAGCCCTCCATAGAGCAGGATCGCGGCGATGACTAGAGGGATGAGCGGGACGATACGTTTACGATGAGAGCTTGTCTGGGTCATGGTATTCACAGGCAGAGGGGATGGTGGCGGCAGGTGCCGTGTTTAGTGCCTTACAGATTATTTTCGCTTATAAAAAACAAGAAAATAATCTGCGAAAGGCACTTATACCCCTTTGTGGGGTGTCAGTCGTTTTCCAGTAAGTAGGACACATGTTCCAGCAGGGTCCTGGTCCAGAGTTCGTAGGCGCGGCGGGTGAGATGGATGCCGTCCGCCTGAAACAGGTCGTCCTCCGAACTGGTGAATTTGCTGTAGAGATCGAGATAGCAGCAGCTGGTCTGCATGGTTGTCGCCTCGATATGGTTGTTCAGTCTGGCGATGGTATCCTCGGCGAGGAAAGAGAGCTTCATCGGCAACAGACTGGTGACGATGATCTCCGCTGTCGGGAAATCCATACTCAGTTTAATGATGATCTCACGGATGGTGTCGACGAAGTCGTACCTCTCGGAGAGGATGTCATTGGTCCCGGTCATAATCACTATCCCCCGGGGCCGCGGTATGCGCCGCCTCAATGCGGACAGGGAGTTGAGAAGATCCCGGGTGGTCGAGCCGGGGACCCCGCAGTTGTGCACGGTGCAGAATGGCATGCGGGGTTGCCAGTTGTTGTCGGCAACCAGGGAGTCGCCGAGAAAAAGAAAGCTGTTTGTGGAAACCTGGTCGTTCAGTGTGGTCATCGAGGATAAAGGCGGGGCTAGGAGTCGCGGTTGGATGAATGGATTGGAAATGGCCGAAGACACTTGATCGGATACTACCATACCCGGCGAAGCCCTGCCAAAGGTTTTCTTGCCGAAGATACTCCCTCAGTCAGGGAAAATGTCTGCACCCGACCGGTCTGGCAGGCGGGCGACCTCCGCCGACTGCAGGACCACCACGGCCTGGGGCAGGACGGCGACCGACTGCCCGCCGCGCAGCCGACCGGCCTCCCCAAGACTGAGCATATCCCGGGGAGGGGCGGCGGCAGTGTCGATGGTCTGCAGCCATAGCCGTTCTTCCTCGGTTACCGGGACCTCCGGCAGGATGAACTGGAGGGTCTGCTCCCTGCTGCCGTTGATCATCACGAAGAAGTCATCGTCCCTCCCTGCTCCCGGGCGTTGACCGTGAAGCAGGAAGGCAAGACCATGGCAGTCCGGCGACCAGTTCTGCTGACCCGGTTGGAGGTACTGCCAGGTGATTTCAGGGGATCGGCCTGTTTCGGCGCCCTGCTCGTGGTAGTCGAAAAACTCCTCGCGCCGGAAGACCGGATGTTCTTTGCGCAGGGCGATGCAGCTCCGAAAGAAGCGGAGCAAATCCCTGTTGCTCTCCGCCAGCGACCAGTCCAGCCAGCTTATCGGGTTGTCCTGGCACCAGGCGTTGTTGTTGCCCAGCTGGCTACGGCCGAACTCATCTCCGGCGGTGATCATCGGCACACCCTGAGAGAGCAGCAGGATCACCGCCATGCTGCGCATCCGTCTGAGCCGCAGCCTGCTGATTTCGCCGGAACAGGGGACGCCTTCGGCACCACTGTTCCAGCTGATATTGTGATTATCACCGTCACGGTTGTCCTCGCCGTTGGCCCTGTTGTGTTTGGCGTTATAGCTCACCAGGTCAAAGAGGGTGAAGCCGTCATGGCTGGTGATGAAATTGATCGAACTCAAAGGGCCGCGGCTGCTTGTCTGGTAGAGGTCCGAGCTGCCGGCGATGCGGGTGGCCAGCCGGGTGACCGTATCTTCATGACCGGCCATAAAGGCCCTGACGTCATCGCGAAAGCGGCCGTTCCATTCGGCCCAGCGCCTGTCCGTGGAGAAGGTTCCCACCTGGTAGAGGCCTGCCGCATCCCAGGCCTCGGCGATGATCTTGGTGTTTCTGAGGACCGGGTCTTCGGCGATCATTTCAATCATCGGGGGGTTGGCCAGGACATTGCCGTTTTTGTCCCTGCCGAGGATGGAGGCGAGATCGAAGCGGAACCCGTCCACGTGCATCTCGATCACCCAGAAACGCAGGGCGTCGCGGATCAGATCCCGGACGACCGGATGATTGCAGTTGAGGGTGTTGCCGCAACCGGAATAATTAAGATAGGCATGCTGTTCCCGGTCAAGAAGGTAGTAAATCCGGTTGTCGATCCCCCTGAAGCTGCTGGTGACCCCGTCATACCCTCCCTCTCCGGTGTGGTTGAAGACCATGTCGAGGAAGACCTCGATGCCGGCCTGATGAAGGGCCTTGACCATCGCTTTGAATTCGTCGATATGGTTGCGGCAATCGGCGGCATAGCCGGATTTGAGGGCGAAGAAAGACACTGAATTGTAGCCCCAGAGGTTTTTCAGGGGTTTGCCGCTGTCCGGGTCCCGGAATTCCATGTCATTCTCGTCGAATTCGCTGATCGGCATGAGTTCGACGGCGGTGATTCCGAGATTTTTCAGGTACGGGATCTTGTCGATGATACCGAGGAAGGTCCCGGGGGAACCGACCTTGGCGCTGCGATGCCGGGTGAAGCCGCGCGGGTGGAGTTCATAGATCACGGTCTCGGGCAAGGGAATCTGGAGCGGTCGGTCGCCTTCCCAGTCGAATTCATGTTCGATCAGCCGGCAGCAGGGGACTGCGCCGTAATGCGAACGCTGCCCCCATTTCCTCGGCAGGAGGGCAGGGCAGAAAGGATCGAGGAGGATCAGACGGGGATCATAGACCAGACCTGTGGCGACCGGCGCGGTCGGGCCGCTCATCCGATAGCCGTAAGAAAAGTCCTTGTCCGGCATCACCAGCAGGATATGCCAGAAATCGCCGGTCCTGTTCTCTTCGGGGTGGAGGGGGATTTCATGACGCCGAAGGCTTTTTCCAGGCGAGGCGTGAAAATCGAGGACCAGCGTCACCTCTTCGGCATGGCGGGAGAAGATGGAAAAATTGATCCCCTCATCGAAGGCCGTGACACCCTGAGGCAGGGGGCTGCCCCTTTTTACAGGAACTGCAGGTTTTTGATTGGACATGAATAATAATTATTCTTATACTGAAGTAGATAGCGAAAGACGAGAGCGGCATATACGGTTGCGGGCGTTCCGGGCATCATACAGCAGTTTGCTGTCTGAAGAAAAATAAATTCGAGCAGCAATTCAATCTTTGGCACGAAACAACAGGGGAGGAACGGTATGGGGATGTTTCATCGAGTGCAGGTCGGCCAGAAAATAATAACGCCCATCGACTGGGAGATGAATCCCGATCTCAGTTTCGGTACCTTTGAATCATGGGGCGGTCGGGAGAGGGTGCGCAACAACAAAGAGTGTGTCTATTATTTCTTTATAGACAACTGGGGAGAGGAGCCGAAGCTCTGCCTCATGGAAAGGGCCGTGAAGCACGCCAGGATCCTGGCGGTGATCAAGGCCCCTGCCGACATCGTCAAAAAGTGCGTCGAAGGGCAGGGAGCCTCTTCGCGTTTCGAGAAGAGCTATGCCATCAACGACCAGATCCGCAACTGGCTGATCGAAAACGTCCTCGATGGCGGTGATGCCTCGCTGATCTTCCCTGTCGAGGAACAGATCGCCGTCGAGGACATGGGTTCAGCCCTGCCGGTTCGATCAGGTCTCGGCGATGCCGGTGAAATTGCTCTGCTGCCGTCTATCCCGGCGATCATCAATGATGACCAGATCAAGGGAATCGTAAAGAGATGGCAGTTCTTCGATGCAGAACTCAATCCGGGCGGAAGATTCGAAAACGTCCTTGGTGCGGGAGCGGACCTGCATACGGTGATTGATTTTCGCACCTCTCTGATGTGGCAGCGGGGCGGGCTTGATATCGGTTCTCTGCGAATGATAGAGAAGAAAATCAGTGTCGTGAACGATCACGGCTTGGCAGGCTTCCATGACTGGCGTCTGCCCACCCTGGAAGAGGCGATGTCGCTGGTGGAGCCGGAGGCCAATGACAAAGGCGTCCATTTGCACCCCTGCTTTTCCAGGGAGCAGCCCTTCGTTTTTGTCGCAGCCCGGAGAAAGCCCGGCGGGCACTGGTTTGTCGATTACAAGCAGGGACGTTGTTTCTGGTCTTCCGGGACAATTCCGGGAGGTTTCGGGAGGCTGGTCAGGTCCTTCGACGGTGACTGGTGATTGAGCGCCCGGACAAAAAGAAATGTGGTCCTTTTCTGACGATGACGGGAGACCACCATCATCGTCAGAAATCTTCATCTCGAGTTGGGTACGGGTTGGCGGGGAGTGGCGGAGGAGGGTAGCTGCAACCGGGAATGGTTGGGAAAGGGAGGGAAATCGAGGGTTTTTGGTTGAAAAAGGGAGAGAATGCCGTATAATCGGACCAGAGTCCGGGACCGGATAAAATTTCTCCCTCTTGGGGTGGCTGGCATGCAACGCATTCTCATAATTGACGACGAAAAATCTGCACGCGATCTGCTGCGAACGATTTTCGAGCATGAGGGGTACGAGGTTGTGGAGGCCATAAACGGCCAGGAGGGGGTTGAGGTCTTCGGCAAACTGCACATTGATCTCGTCGTCACCGATATGGTCATGCCGGTAAAGGACGGACTGAAGACAATTCTTGAACTGCGGCAGAAGGAGCCAACCGTCCCGGTCATCGCCATCTCCGGTGGCGGAGCTATCGCCAAGGAAAAATATCTCAATATAGCCTCTTACTTCGAAGGCGTCCGTACACTTCCCAAGCCATTCAGCCTGCAGGATCTGTTGACCGCGGTCGAAGACCTTCTCGGTTCTATTTCCCCCGCCGATCTCCCAAATAATTGAACGCCACGCCTGCATGACGGAGAATTCCCTTTCCGGGTGAGGTAGAGCATGTAAAGGCAGGCTGTCAGGAACGAGACGGAATTACAGGCACGGCGATGAACCGCACGGTGCAATTGACAGTGGAGTTTGATTGGGGTGTGGGAGGGTGCTTATGGCGATGTCCGGGCGACAAGCCCGTGCACTTCGATGTCTGATGGCATGCTGACGGCGGCAGCGTCGCGGCTTTGCAGGGTAAAGCCGTGCTTTACCAGTTTTTTGACATCGGCCCACATTGTTTCACAGCCCATGACGGCGACAACAATCTCCATCTCCCCACGCTTGAACTTGCCGACATAGGTCTGCCGGGCGGCATTGGTAAATCCGGTCTTGCCCCCCTGGGTGCCTTCAACCTGCCACAGGGCCTTATTGTGGTTGCGCAGCAGGGCACCGTAACTGGTCTTTATCTTGGTCTGCTTCATCCGCGAGGCGAATACCGGATCCGCCATAACATGCCGGAACATCACGGCAAGGTCGCGGGCCGTCGAGGTCTGGCCCTTGGCGGTGAGGCCTGTCGCCGTCTTGCACACCGTATGCCGAGCCCCCCAGAGCCTGGCTTTGTCGGTCATCATCTGGGCGAAGGATGATTCACTGCCGGCGATCTTTTCGGCCAGGGCTACACTGGCATCATTGGCGGAGGCCAGCAGGACCGCGTTGATGAGGTCGTTGGCCTTGTACTGCTTATTCGGATTGAGGTCGACCTTGGAGCGGGGTTGACCTGCGGCCCAGTCGCTGACGGCTATCGTTTCAGTGCCGCTCAGGGTTTTCAGGGCGATCATGCCGGTCAGGATCTTGATGGTGCTGGCCGGCTGACGTGGGTTGTCAGGGGCCTTGGCAAACAGCGTTCTGCCGCTTTTGGCATCGATGATGATGGCGCTTCGGGCGGAAATATTTTTGCTGATGGCGCTGTTGCCGACAACCTTCTCGACGGGGCGCTTTTTTGACGTGACTTGGGGGGCGGCCGCAACCTTGTTGGCGGACAATTCGGGAGTAGCCGCAACCTTGCCGGCGGACAATTTCTTCAGCCCCGTCGAAGGACGTTTCGATCTGCTGATATCCTTATATTTTCCAAGGACAACTACGGTCGCCTTCCGACTTGTCTGTTTTGAACTGTAAATATCTTTTTTTACTGGAGATTTCTTTATTTTTGCGGCCGCAGCAGTACCGTGCAGACTGAACAGAGCGGTGAGGGTGAAGAGGCAGAGAGTAAAAAGAGTAATGCCTGTGTTCTGAAATCTGTTCATAATTCTTCGGGCGTCTGGTATTTGTGCGGGGGGAAACAACATTGAACGCTTGCTGATTTGTATCTGCTGCACCGGAGATTGTCAAGTAGTTTCAATTCTTCAGGGGCAAGGCAGGAGCGCTGGGCAACGAGATCTGGGAGAGATTGACCGTAGTCTGCCGGTTGTGTACTCTCCGGCGGAGGCGGGATGACCGCGGTCTCCTTGTCCGGGCGCGGCAAGGATCTCCATGAAGACTCTAACTTGAGGTGCAATATGGTGGTAGAAGCAGAAGTGCGGATGACGCTGAATTATGTCCTCGATGCAGGCCGGGCCAGATATGGGGATGCACCCGCGATCGGCATGGCCCTCGAGGAGGCGCTCAGTTACAACGAGTTGCACCGCCGGACCATCGCCCTGGCCTTCCGTCTCGGTCGGGAGGGGGTGGCGAAAGGCGACCGGGTCGCCATTCTCGCTGAAAATTCCCACAACTGGGGAAATGCTTATTTCGCAGTGGTGCGCCTTGGTGCAGTGGTGGTGCCGATACTGCCGGACCTGCCGGAAAGCGATGTCCGCCATATCCTCGGCGAGATGCAGGTGAAGGTCCTGTTCACCACATTGCGGCAGTTTGAAAAAATCTATGAGTTGAAGAAGGGGCGGCCGGGCACGATCATTACCCTCGATGATGCCGCCACCGAGCTCGGTCTGGTCGCGATAACCACCTTTTCCGACTATCTGGCCGGGGCGGAGGCTATGCTGGCGGAGTCGTCTGAAGAGCCGCGATTTCCTGAAGTCGATCAGGACGACCTGGCCGCGATCCTTTACACTTCAGGCACTTCAGGATTCTCGAAAGCGGTGATGCTGAGCCACAGGAATCTCACATCCAACGCCTATTCGGCCTCCGGCCTGATGACCATCCCGCCCGGTTCGGTCTTTCTCTCCATCCTGCCGATGTCGCACACCTACGAATTTACCTGCGGTTTCATCCTGCCGCTGATCACCGGCAGCCGTATCGCCTTCGCCGGCAAGAGCCCGACCCCGGCCATCCTCCAGAAACTCTGCCAGCACGAAAAACCTCTGGTCATCTTCGCGGTCCCTCTGATCCTCGAGAAGATCTACAAGAAGCGGGTGCTGGCCCAGATCGACAAGAGCAGAATGCTGCGCCTGCTCTGCAGAATTGCTGCGGGACGGAGATTGATCTACCGGAAGATCGGCCGCAAACTCCTCGACTTCTTCGGCGGCAACCTGAAGCTGATGGGGATCGGCGGTGCGGCCCTCAATCCGGAGGTCGAGGCCTTTCTGGCGGAGGCGCGGTTTCCCTATCTGGTGGGCTACGGCCTGACCGAATCCTCGCCGCTCCTGTCGGGCGGACCAGCCGGTGATACCACCATCACGCTCGGGTCGGCCGGCAAACCTCTGCCGGGAGTGCAGATAAAGATCGTCAATCCGGCGCCGGAGACCGGTATCGGCGAGATCCATGCCTGCGGACCGAATATCATGCAGGGCTATTATGCCGACAGGGAGGCGACCGCCGCCGCGCTCTCGGTCGACGGCTGGCTCGCCACCGGCGACCTCGGCTTCCTTGACGATCTCGGCAATCTCCACGTCTGCGGCCGTTCGAAGAACGTGATCGTCCTGGCCAACGGAGAAAATGTCTATCCGGAGGCCATCGAGCACCGGATCAACACCTATGGCTGGGTGGTCGAAGGGATGGTCCTTGAAAACAATGGCCGCCTCGAGGCGTGGATCTATCCGGATTACGAGGTGATCGACGAAGAAACGGCAGGCAGGTCAAGGGCCGAAAGGCGGGAGCACATGGACAGGCTTCTCGAACAGATGCGCCATGAATTGAACGCCCATCTGCCGCCCGCTTCAAGGATCTCGCGGATCTTCGAGAGAAGGGAACCGTTCATCAAGACCGCGACCCACAAGATCAAGCGCTACCTCTACGACAGTAACAACATGCATGCCTGATCCCTGCTCAGGAGAGCAGGAGGGTGTTGGCGAAGTGGATGATCGGCAGGATGACTTTCGCCAGGATGCCGCTGAAGGCCAAGACCAGGATAAGGATGAAGCCGTATCGTTCGACACCGGCAAAGGATCTGGCCAGATCCGGCGGCAGAATGCCGGACAGGATACGGCTGCCGTCGAGCGGCGGGATCGGCAGAAAGTTGAAAATGCAGAGGACCAGGTTGATCCAGACGCTGGCGATCAGCATGGCGTTGAGGGGGACGAAGAGGGCATTGACCACCGGGCTGGCCGGCAGGATCTCCATGAGCAGCCAGACGACCTTGGTGGCCACGGCGCTGATCACGGCCATCGCCAGGTTGGTCATCGGTCCGGCAAGGGCCACCCACAGCATGTCCTTTCTGGGATTCTTGAAATAGGCGGCGTTGACCGGCACCGGTTTGGCCCAGCCGATTTTGATGAGAAAGAAGGCGATCGTGCCGATCGGGTCGAGGTGGCGCAACGGGTTGAGGGTCAGCCTGCCGGCCAGTTTCGCGGTCGGGTCCCCCAGTCTGTAGGCCACCCAGCCATGGGCGAATTCATGGATGGTGAGCGCGAGGAGCAGGGGCGGGGCGATGATAATGATCTCTGACAGTGAATTATTCATCTATTTCCTGGTTGGTGGTTGGAGCGCCGGAGTTATTGCCGGGAATTTCCGCCCTTGCTGCATACCCTAAACACTTGGGCGCGGCGAGGCAAGAGGACGGAGGGGGTAGGTCCTGCCGATATAGGCGATTTCATCCTCGCGGCTGCTGACCTTGCCGTCAAGCCGGGCATCCAGGAGGTCGTTGAGAATGGTCTTGAACTCCGGCCCCGGCTGGTAGCCGAGGGCCATCAGGTGGTCGCCGGTCAGTTCGGTCTGGGTGTGCCGCAGGGTGGTGACGTAATTCGACACGGCCTTCTTGATCTGGTTTTTTCTCGCCTTGGCCATCAGATAGAGCAGGCCTTCGATGCTCAGTTCCTTCAGCAGCCAATAGATTTCGCTGTTGGCGATCACCTCTCTTCTGTACAGCTGCTGGGCTGTCTTGTCGGCATGGGTCTTCTGCCAGATCAACCGGTCGCCGATCTTCATGGGGATCTGGAACCTGCTGCAGAAGGAGACCAGTTCACCGGTCTGCGAGCGACCCATGATGGCGAGCAGGTAGACCATCCAGTTTTGACAGGGCTCGTCAAGATAGAGCAGTAGAAACCAGGAGATGGCGTTCTTGGCCTGATGCATGATATGGAGAAATCGGCGGTCGACCTTCAGGTGCGGCTTAAGATCCGGCCAGAGAAAAGGGAAGAGGTTGAATTCGGCGAGGCGCTGGATGGCCGGGGCAGGGTCCTCTTCTGACAGGATAAGTTTCAGTTCGGAAAAGACCCGCGGGTCGCAGTGCTTGCCGAAGAGCTGCATGCTGACCGCATTCTGGATCAGGCGGCGGGTATGCGGCGCGATTTCGAAAGCCATCCGCGCCTCGAAGCGGATGGCTCGGAAGATCCGGCTGGGGTCCTCGACAAAGCTGAGGTTGTGCAGGACCTTGATGGACTTGTGGCTGAGATCGTTCTGGCAGTTGAAGAAGTCGATCAGGGTGCCGAAATGCTCGGGGTTGAGCTGGATGGCCATGGCGTTGATGGTAAAATCGCGGCGATAGAGATCGAGCTTGATCGAGGAGAGTTCGACGGTCGGCAGCGCCGCCGGGTATTCGTAGTACTCGAGCCTGGCGGTGGCGACGTCGATCTTGGTGCCGTCCGGCAGCAGGACCATGGCGGTGCCGAACCGCTCGTGGGTCTTGATCCGGCCATGCAGCCTCCTGGCCAGTCTGGCCGCGAAGACTATGCCCTCCCCTTCGATGACGATATCCAGGTCCAGATTCTTTTTCTTTAACAGGAGATCCCTGACAAAACCGCCGACGGCGAAGGCGTTGAACTGGAGTTCGTCCGCCACCTCGCCGATGATCTGGAGGAGTTCGATCGTCGGTTTGTTCAGGCATTCGACGATGATGTTGTTAAGATTGCGTTTGCGCTCGAGCGACGGGTGCTCCGATTCGTGCAGCAGGTCCTTGGGCAGGTGGGCCGGGTCGTTGACCAGCCGGTTGAGCAGGTCGGTGCGGGTGATGACGCCCTGGAGCGTGCCGTCCTCGACAATGGGGATGAGGCGCTGCCGATGTTCGATGATCAGCTCCTGGATATCGGCGAGGGTGGCGTCGAGCGGCAGGGTCGCGATGTCGGAGGTCATATAGGCGCTGACCGGCAGAGAGCCGAGGTCGTGATGAATGGCCTTTTCCACCACCATCCGCGAGATGATGCCGACGATCGACCGCGGCGCCGCCTCTACTCCTTCCGCCGCTGCGACCAGCGGGGAAAGGACGGGCAGGGCGGTGACGTTGTAGCGGGTGAGGATGTCCTTGGCCTCTCCGATCGTGATGTCGGCGGGGATGGTGATGGCCGGTTTGGACATCATCTCCCGGGCGATCGGCTGCGGCAGGACGTGGCGGTGCAGGGTATGGATGAGTTTTTCCTGGGCCTCGGTGAGGGTCATGTTCCTGAGGGTGGCGGAGGCGGCGGTCGCATGCCCCCCGCCGCCGAGATCGCGGGCGATGATGCCGACATTGACCTCGGCGATGCGGCTGCGGGCGATCAGGTAGATGCGGTCCGCCATCGAGATCAGGGCAAACAGGGTGTCGAGGTTCTCCATGTACATGAAACGGCGGGCGATCAGGGCGAAATCGTCGACATAGGTCGGCAGGGAAAGGGTGACCACGACCACCGGAATCCCTTGAATGACATACTGTGTCGCCGTCTTCATCAGGTTGTGCAGGAGTTCGACCTGCAGGGTCGTCAGGTCGTAGGTGATGAACTGGGCGATGATGTCGAGCTTGGCCCCTTTCTCAAGGAGCCAGGCGGCGGCGATGAGGTCGGCCGGGGTGGTGGTCAGGTGGGTCAGGGACCCCGTATCCTCATAAATGCCGAGACCGAAGATGGTCGCCTCCTCGGGGGTGACGGCCATCTCCTGCCGGCGCAGCTGTTCGACGAAGATGGTGGTCGTCGAACCGACATTCTCGATGATCTCGACCTCTCCCTGCAGATCTCCGGCGCTGGAAGGATGATGATCGTAGAGGTGCAGCCTGATCCCGGGGTTGGCGAGACAGACGGCGAGAGGACCGAGCCGCTCTGAGGATCTGGTGTCGACGACGATGAGCATCTCTACCCGGGTCAGATCGATATTCTTGATCTTCTGGAATTCATAGCGGTAGAGCAGGGTCTGGGAGATGAATTCCCTGACATTTTTCTCCTGCGAACCGGGAAAGACCATGAGGGCGTCCGGATAGAGTTTCCGGGCGGCGATCATGGAGGCCAGGCCATCGAAATCGGCATTCAGGTGGGTGGTGATAAGGCGCATCGTCGATTCTCTCAGGCAGGGGTTGAGAGGGGCATTTATCTTAGCAAAATATTCTGTCGGTGTATACCAATACAGAGGGAAATAACCACGGGAAATCAGCCGCGGGGATGGAATTTGCGGTGGATGGATTTCAGCCGCTCCTGGTCGATATGGGTATAAATCTGGGTGGTTGTGATGTCGGAATGACCGAGCATCAGCTGCACCGAACGAAGATCGGCGCCGTGCGCCAGGAGGTGGGTGGCGAAGGAATGGCGTAGCATGTGCGGCGAGATATCCTTGGTGATGCCGGCCGCCAGGGCCGCCTTCCTGACGATCTGCCAAAAACGCAGCCTGGTCATGGCGGTGCCCCGGTTCGAAATAAACAGGAAGTTGCTGCGCCTGCCCTTGAGGATGGCGGGTCGGCCGAGCCGCAGGTAGGTCTCAAGCTGTTCCCTGGCCTGGACCCCGAAGGGCACGAGACGCTCCTTGTTGCCTTTGCCGATGACCCGGACGAAGCAGGAAGAAAGGTTGCAGGCGGCCAGCGGCATGGAGACCAGCTCCGAGACCCGCAGACCGGTGGAGTAGAGGAGGACGAGCATGGCCTGGTCGCGGCCGGCGAGCGGCGAACTGGTCGCGGCCGGGGTCAGGAGCCGGTTGACCTCGGCCAGCGACAGCGCCTTCGGCAGGATCTGGCCGCTGCGCGGCAGATCGATGACGGCAAAGGGGTTGTGGCTGACCTGGTCTCTCTGCACCAGAAAGGAAAAGAAGTGCCTGAGGGCCGAGATCCGCCGGGCATTGCTGCGGTGGCCGATCAGGTTTTTTCGCGAATGTTCGAGAAAGCGGTGGATTGTCGCCAGGTCGACCTCGTTTAACGCGGTCAGCGCACAGCGATGGATGAACTCGAGGAAAAAATCGACATCGGCGGAGTAGGCCTTGACGGTATTTTCGGCAAGACGCCTCTCGGAGATGAGATAGTGCAGAAAGGCTTCAGCGACAGAGGAAAACTGTTCAGGCAGGTGTATCGGTTCGATGAGATCTGTGGGAAATGTTCCGTCAGGGGCGGGTGGAGTTTAAAAAGTCCGAGCGGGTGTCGGACTTTTTAAACCGCAATCGACTAGATAGACTTTCTTATGCGATTGAACTTCCGGAGTTTTCTGCGGGCTTCCGCCTGCTTGCGGCGCTTTTTCACACTGGGTTTCTCATAGTATTCCCGGCGTTTCAACTCTCGTTTGATACCATCGATCTGCAATTTTTTCTTCAGCTGTCGTATGGCGTACTCAAGATCACCACGAACTTCAACTTCTATCATCTGGGGCTCCGTTTAGCGAATAATTTGAGTGTATTTGAATAAGGGAGTCGGCCGCAACTCGCAGTCAAAATAAACACATTTCCGTGACAAGAATTCTCCTATATAAAGAGAAGATGGTTTTCTGTCAATGTCTTTCTTGGCAAAACCGGAGAATTCATCCGCCGCCGAGCGGCGCCCCAGGGCCGTTTTCCGGCCGGCAGCCGGCCTGTCAATGCAGCTCCTCCGTCTCCGGAAAGATCTTGCCGGGATTGAGGATGTTCTGCGGGTCGAAGAGGTGCTTGAGACCTTTCATTACCCTGATCGTGGTCTCGTCGAGTTCCAGCGGCAGAAAGGCCGCCTTGCTGAGGCCGATGCCGTGTTCCCCCGACAGGGTGCCGCCGAGGGCGATGGCATGACGGAACAGCCGGTCCTTGGCCATCTCGCCCCGGGCCAGTTCATCCGGCTTGTCCTTGTCGAGCATGATGTTGACATGGATATTGCCGTCGCCGGCATGGCCGAAGGTCAGGATGGTGAGGGCCAGATCCCGCGAAAGCTCCTCGGTGAAGGAGACCAGCTCGGGGATGCGGGTGCGCGGCACCGCCACATCCTCGCTGATCTTGTGCGGGCTGAGATTGAAGGTCGCCGGGGAGATCGAGCGCCTTGCCTGCCAGAGCTCGTTGACCTCGGCCTGATCGGCAGCCTGCCGGCAGTGGCAGTCCGGTTCGTCCGCCATGAATGCCTTGAGGCGGGCGGTCTGGCGGTCAACGGTCTCCCGGTCGCCGTCGATCTCCAGCAGCAGCAGGGCCTCGGTGGCCGGAGGCGGCGGGGCCGAGAGCATGCTGGCGACCACCCGGATGGCGGTGCGGTCCATGTATTCAAGGGTGCAGGGCCGGATATTGCCGTTGAGGATCTTCGCCACCAGGGCGGTGGCGCGTGCCAGCGAGGTCGAGGTGATGAGAAAGGTCTCCTTGTGTTCCGGCAGCGGCAGGAGGCGGAGGGTGAGGCGGGTGATGATGCCGAGCGTCCCCTCCGAACCGACGAAAAGGCGGGTCAGATCATAGCCGGTCACGCCCTTTTCGGTGCGGGTGCCGGCAGTCAGGACCTCTCCTGAGGCCAATACCACCTCGAGGCCGATGACGAAATCCTTGGTTACCCCGTATTTGACGGCGGACGGCCCGCCCGCGCACTCGGCGGCGTTGCCGCCGATGGTGCAGAATTTCAGGCTGGCCGGGTCCGGCGGATAAAAGAGGCCATGTTGTCTCACGGCCCTCTGCAGATCGCCGGTGATGACACCCGGTTCGACGATCGCGATCTGGTTTCTGGCATCGATTTCAACGATCCGGTTCATCCGGCTGAGGGCCATGACCAGGCCGCCGCGGATCGGCACCGCGCCGCCGGTCATGCCGGTGCCCGCTCCCCGGGGCACCACAGGAAAGCCATATTCCGAGGCCAATCGCATGATGGCGGAGATCTGGCCGGTTGAATCCGGAAATGCCACGGCCTCGGGCAGGAAGATCTTGCCCGCCCCGTCAAACGAATAGCAGTGCAGATCTTCCCTTTTTGTGGTGCAGAAGGCACTGCCGACGATATCCGTTATTTTTTTGATGATAATCGAGTCCATCGGAGTAGAATAGAACCGTCTGAGGTTGAGGCTGTCGCCGGCAAAAGAGTGGTGAGAGGATACGACCGGTACCAGTCCGGGGAACGGAACGGCTGTTGCGTCATTGTTCAATGCTGGCCGTCGGCCTGAAAAGCCGTGTCCGGCACGGGCAGCGGTTTCGAAAGAGCCGGAAGGGCCAGGCCGGCGTCGTCACGACCCCCTGGGAATGAATCTCGATTAACATAAGGATTACCTGCAATGCAAGGACAAAAGATGCGTGTGGCCCTTCTCGCCGGAGGGACTTCCGGAGAGCGGGAGGTCTCCCTGAACGGCGCGGCCGAGGTGGAAAATGCCCTTGATCCCGGGCGCTTTCTGGTGAGAAGGTATGATCCCGCCTGCGACCTGGCGAGGCTGGTCAACGATGCCGGCGAGATCGATTTCGCCTTTATCCTCCTGCATGGCCTGCAGGGGGAGGACGGCACCGTGCAGGGACTGCTGGAACTGCTCGGCATTCCCTATCAGGGCTCGGGGGTGCTCGGCAGCGCCATTGCCATGGACAAACACCTCTCCAAGGAGCTGTTCCGCCAGCACGGTCTGCCGGTCGCCGACTGCGTGGTCATCCGGCCGGGCGAGACGGTTGATCTGGCGGAGATCGTCGGCCGGCTCGGTCTGCCCGTCGTGGTCAAGCCGGTTCGCGAGGGTTCAAGCCTCGGTATGACGATTGCCGGAACCATCGATGCCTTGCGGGCCGGCATCGAAGTGGCGCAAAAGCACGACAGGCAGGTCATGGTCGAGCAGTATATCAAGGGCCGGGAGATTACCGCCGCGGTCATCGGCAATGAACATCTGACGGCCCTGCCCCTGATCGAGATCATCCCCGGCGAGGGATTCGTCTTTTTCGATTACACGGCGAAGTACCAGCCGGGCGCCTCCCGGGAGATCTGTCCCGCCCCGATCAGTCCCGAGTTGACCAGGGCGGCCCAGCAGTATGCCTTGACGGCCCACACTGTCCTGCGCCTGCGCGGCTATTCGCGTACCGATATGATTCTCGATGAGGCCGGCCGCTTCTATCTCCTCGAGAGCAATACCATCCCCGGCATGACCTCCACCAGCCTGCTGCCCCAGGCGGCGGCTAAACATGGAATGGGTTTTCCGCAGTTTCTCGAGCATCTTATCGAACTGGCCTTTGAGGACAGGGGAACAGGGAGATAAGAGACACCATCTTTTCCGGGAAACGTGGTACTCTGCAGGTGACCGACCCCGGGTCCGTCACCTGTCAGAGGTGTATCCTCTCCGGTGCGTTAAAGATGTTCAGGCGGTCCGGTCGGGCATAGGCTGCCAGGGTCAGTCCGGCCCGGCGGGCGATCGCCAGGCCCAGGGAAGAGGGGGCGGTCCGGGACATGACGATCGGGATGCCCATCCGTGCGCATTTGAGAACCATGTCGGAGGTGAGCCGGCCGGTGGTGTAGACGGCGGACCTGACCGGGGCCTTTTTCAAAAGAATGGCGCCCAGGACCTTGTCGACCGCGTTGTGTCTGCCCACGTCTTCGTAAAAGGCCCTGACCCCGCCGTCGGCCCAGAGACCGCAGCCGTGCACGCAGTGTGTTTCGTGGCCGAGCTGCGAGGCATGGAGGATATGGAGGATGAACTCCCGTATTTCGTCAAAAGAGAGACTGTAATCCTGGAGGGGATCGAAAGCCCCTTCCAGCATCTCCCGGGGAATCTTCCCCGTCCCGCCGCAACCGGAGGTGATGATCACCTCTTTGGCCTTGGTCGACTCGACATCGGCATAGACCGCTATCCTGCCTTCCGGGCAGACGATGACCTCCCGAACTTCTTCCGGTGTCTTGATATAGCCCTGGCCAAAAAGAAACCCGACCCCGAACTCGGCCAAGCCGATCGGCAGGACCATTGAGGCCCCGATCGTTTCATCGTTCAGAGCAACGGTATAAGGGGTCTCGATCGCCAGTTTTTCTTCCTGCCGCCGGCTGCCCTGCGGGGTCATGACCGTGGTGATGTGGGTGAGGGTGAGTTGGGTATTCATAGTAATGCAATTCGTGCCGGGTGATCAGGTTGGGGGATGCGGCCTGGACTTCAATGCCGGAAAAGAATGTACATCCTATAGAGAGTCGCTGCCGATTTCAAGCCTTTCAGGCAATGATCGGCGAATTTTCAGCTTTTCGTCTTGGCTGTTGTATCAGGCCGATCGATATTGTACGCTTTGAATCGGTCTATCGGACGGCGCTGCGGCGGAAATCCGGCCAGGAAGCTTAGTAATGAAACAGATGCGAGAGAGACAGATGAAATCCGAAAGAATCGAGACGCGATGGCAGGGCGGCAGGGCAGGTGCAGGGACGATACTGCTGGCCTTCGCCGTTCTGCAGCTTTTTTTGACCTACCCATACTATGCGGCCGCGCAGCCATCGGCAGGCAATAAGGCAAACCCGCCCCTTGTCCTCGGCCAGTCATGCGCCCTGACCGGTCCGGCCAAGAATCTCGGCCTGGAGATGCGGGCGGGGCTTCTGGCCGCCTTTTCCAAGGTCAACGACGAGGGTGGGGTTAACGGTCGGGATATCCTGCTGGTCAGCCGGGATGACGGCTATGAACCGGATCGGGCGGTACGCAACACCAAGGATTTTATAGCCGACGACAACATCTTCATGCTGATCGGCGAGGTCGGGACACCTACTTCAAATGCCGTCGTGCCGCTGATCGAAGCGCATAAGATACCTTTCTTCGCCCCGTTTACCGGGGCTGAATTCCTGCGGGAACCTTTCCGTAAGTATGTCATCAATGTGCGGGCGAGTTATTTCCAGGAGATGGAAAAACTGGCAGCCTATCTGATCGAGGTAAAAAAAATCAGGCGGATCGCCTGTTTCTACCAGGATGACAGCTATGGCCTGGCCGGCCTGCAGGGCATCGAGCGGGCGCTGACCAGACGCGGCCTGAGTCTGGTCTCCCGAGGCAGCTACGAACGCAATACCGTCGCCGTCCTGCGCGGCCTGACCGATGTGCACCAGGCCGAGCCCGAGGCGGTGGTCCTGGTCGGCACCTACTCCGCCTGCGCGGAATTCATCAAACTGAGCAAGGCCAGGACGACAAAGAAGCTGCTGTACTGCAACATCTCCTTTGTCGGTACGGAAAGCCTGCAGAACGCCCTGGGCCGTTACGGCAGTGATGTAATAGTCTCGCAGGTCGTGCCGTATCCGAAGGATACCGAGATCCGGCTGATTCATGAGTATACCGATGCGATGAAAAAATACCAGCATGACTCCCCCATCAGCTTTACCTCGCTGGAAGGCTATATCGGCGGGAAACTCTTCGCCGAGATCGCCGCGGCGGTGCCGGGGGAATTGACCAGGGAAAAATTCATCACCACCATGGAAAAGACCGGCACCTTCGATCTGGGGGGGGTGACCCTGCAGTTCGGGCCGGAAGACCATCAGGGCATGGATAATATCTACCTGACCGAGATCAATCCCGATCTGCGGAAGGTGCGGGAGTGATCGTTATGGGCCGGCAGGCGTCGATGAGTTTTCAGGTCAGGTAAGGCGATGGTTGGCAAATCGAAACGCATCTCCCTGTCATCCGCCCCGTTTTATGCCTCGCTGCTGGTCGTCCTCTCGCTGGGGCTGTTCACCGGCACTTTCTGGGCCTTCAACGAATACGGGGCCTACCAGGAGAGCATCAGCAATATCCGCGACAACTATCAGAAGCAGTATCGGACCAGGCTGCAGGAGGAGCTTGGCAATGTCATGGATTTCATCCATTACAAGCGGTCGCAGACCGATATGCTGATCGAAAACGAGATCCGCCAGAAGGTGCAGACCGCCTATACCATAGCCTCCCATATTTACAGCCAGTACAAGGATGAAAAGGATGTTGCCGAACTCCGCGCGATGGTGGTGGAAATTCTCCGGCCGATCCGTTGGAACAACGATCGCGGCTATTATTTCGCCGGCAGGGTGGAGGAGGGGGTGATCGATCTCTTCGCCGATGACCCCTTCTTTGAGGGGCAGGACAGGATGCAGTTCAGGGACGAGGCGCACCTCGATGTAGTCGGCGACATCATCAAGATCATCAAGGAGAAGGGCGCCGGCCTGTATCGCTATAACTGGGCAAAGCCGGACTATCTCGGTTCCAGCTACCAGAAGGTCTCCTTCGTCAAGTATTTCATACCCTTTGACTGGTTTATCGGGGCAGGGATCTACATCGACGATATGGAAAAACTGATCCAGGAGGATGTCCTCTCCCAGGTCCAGAAGATGCGGTTCGGTCATGAAGGCGAGATCTTCGGTTTCCGGGTCGACGGCACGATTATCTGCAACCGGGATGAACGGCTGATCGGCAGATCGGTCAAGGATCTGGTGGGGGATGAGGGAATACCCTTCGGCGAACAGATGTGGAGAGTCGGCAACGGCAGCGATCAGGAAAATTATGTAAGCTATGCCGTAACCAGGGCCGGGGTCGGCAAGACGTACCAGAAGCTGAGTTATGTCAAGGCATACGAAGAATGGGGCTGGGTCTTTGTCGCCAGTATGAACATGGACGAGATGGAGAAGGCCATCGCCGATGAGACCAGGACCTATATCCGCATTGCCTTCAAGAACGCCTTTCTCTTCGTCCTGCTGTTTCTGCTGGCCGTTTCCCTGCTGTTGTTGATCGCCTACTTTTACTCACTGAAGATCAAACACGGGATCAGCCTCTTCACCAATTTCTTCAGGGAGGCGGCGGATTCGAAGGTGAAGATCGAGAATGCCGATCTCGCCTTTGCCGAATTTGAAGACCTCGGCATCCTGGCGAACCGGATGATCGATGACCGGATCCAGAAGGAGATCCTGCTGCACCGGGATGAGCTCCGTCTTGACACCCTCCTCCGCCTGGGGATGATGGAGAAGTATTCGCTGCAGGAGAAGTATGATTTCATTCTCCAGAGAATTGTCCAGATCACCAGGAGCGAAGAGGGCTATCTGGCCCTGGTCGGCACCGGCCAGTCCGAGCTCTCCCTGTGCAGTTTCTTCTCGAAAAATCAGCAGGGCAACCTCGGAGAACCGTGCGTGCTGAACGAGTCCCGCCGCATCGAAGACGGCGGTCTGCCCGGCCGTGCGCTGATGCAGAAAAAGGCGATTATCAATAACGCCTGCGTGGAAGATCAGGACGGCACCATATACCCCTATCGGATCCCGCTCAAGCGGCATCTCGATGTGCCGATCTACAACAGCGGAAAGATCGTGGTCGTCGCCGGGGTCTGCAATAACAACTCGGCATACGACAACTCCGATGTCCGGCAAATGGCCATGCTCCTGGAAGGAATGTGGCTGCATGTCCTGAAGACCTGTTCGGAGGTCGAGATGGCAAGGCTTGAACGGCAGATCATTGCCGTCGGCCTTGAAGAGAGAAGCAAGATCGGCCGCGACCTCCACGACGATCTCGGATCGCATCTGAGCGGCGTTGAGATGCTGAGCAAGGTCCTGCAGAAAAAACTGGAGATCGATGCCCCCGACAAGGCCAGACAGCTGGAACGTATCCGCAACCTGATCCGGGAAGCCATCGAGAAGACCCGTCGCCTGGCCCGCGGCCTGTATCCGGTGCATATCATCGAACAGGGGTTGGAGGCTGCAATCGAGGAGCTGATCGTCGAGATCGAGAGCCTGTTCTATGTCGAATGCTCACTGTCGTTCAACAGCCCGAAAGAGGCGATCGACAACAATGAGGCCACCCATATCTACTATATCATCAGGGAGGCGGTATTCAATGCGGCACGTCATGGCAAGGCCAAGAACATCATGATCTCCATCACCAAGGATGCCAGCCATCTGAGCGTGACCGTGGTCGATGACGGCGACGGAATTGCCGAGGCCGCCCAGCATCAAGGCATGGGACTGCATACCATGAAGTACCGGGCCAAGTCCATCGGTGCCTCGCTTTCCATCGTCCCCGGCGAACACGGCGGCACAATGGTCTCCCTGTTCGGCGAGATCCAGGGTTGATGCCGGGGCGGGCCCCCTGCATCGAATGGGGCCGAAACTGTTTTCCACAGGTTTTTTCCGGAGACGTGGCGGTTGCCACACTTTTACTTCAGGCGAGAGCGAAGACGAATGCCGAAAATTCTTATTGTTGATGACCATCCGATTTTCCGGATGGGGATGGAAGAGTTGCTGAACCAGGAAGAGGATTTCATCGTCTGCGCGGTGGCCGAGGATATTCGTTCGGCGAGGAAGGCCCTGGCTGAAAAGAGACCGGATATGGCCATCATCGATATCTCTCTGGCCCAGGAAAACGGCCTTGATCTGGTCAAGGAAATTGCCAGCGAAGGGAGCGGTGTCCTGGTCCTGGTCCTCTCCATGCATGATGAATCGGTCTGGGCCGAGCGGGCGATTCGGGCTGGCGCCAGGGGCTATGTGATGAAAAAAGAGGCCTCAGAATCGATCATCCTGGCAGTCCGTAATATCCTCAACGGCAAAATCCATGTCAGTCCCAGCATGATGGCCCACCTGCTCGACAAATTCCAGGTCAATCCGGATTGTCAGGGTGGTCAGTCCGAGGAGGTGCTGACAGATCGGGAGCTTGAGGTTTTCAGGTTGATTGGACAGGGTCTGTCCACCCGGGACATCGCCGAGCGGATGAAGCTGAGCATCAAGACCATCGGCACCTACAGAGACCGGATAAAACAGAAGCTCTGCCTCAAGAGCGCGGTAGAGCTGACCCGGCGTGCCGTACTGTGGACGGAAAAGGAGAATTTCAGCAAAAAAGATCCCGACCCTGTAAGGGAAACACCTACAGACCCCTAATGTTTCACCTTACATGAAAATAGGCTTTCCCTTGATTTTTTTCCCCCCCGTATTGACTATAATCGCCAGTGTACTTGAGGAAGCCGTCCCCACCGTCTGCCAGGGGGCGGTTTCCAGGACCAGCAAGGGCATCGAAGTGGATGCGGTCATCTGTGCCGAGTGCTGTGCCTGCGTTGCCGTCTGCCCTACCGGCGCACTGCAGTATCAGCGATTTCCCGACCGGGAATTTTTCAAATACTGTCGCGGCATTCCTCTGCGACCCGGCACCAATCTCGTCATCGGCAGCGAGTCGTCCCTGCATAAACTCTGGTGGCGCAGCAGGCCCGGGCCGAGATCTGATCTGCTGTTTGTCGAATACCCGAAGGTTCAGGCCCTATCTTTCGTCCACCTGCTCTTTCTCTTTGCCCTCGGCGCTCGGCGCATTATCCTTCTCGACCACGCCGGCGAGGGTCGGTGGGCCGGCCCGCAGGGCCTCCAGGTGCGTCAGGCCAATGCGATCCTGGAGTGTCTTTTGACCTCACTGACCGGGTCGTCGTCTCCTCCCTGGAGGATCTTGACGGCCATCTCAGTGCCGGTGCCCCCTCCCCGCTGAAAATCAGGCCGGCAGACCCGGAGTTCACGAACAGACGTGCCGGCCTTGCGGCCGTCCTCCGGTTCCTGGTGCAGGAGAGCGGCCGCCGTCCGCAATTGCCTGCTGCCGGCACTTCCTTTGTCACGCTGAGCTGTGATGTGACGCGCTGCAGCCAGTGCCTGGCCTGCCTGAATGTCTGCCGTATCGGCGCCTTGTCTAGCGATGAAAACGGACTCCTGCTGCGCCATCACGGCGTCCTCTGTGTTGATTGCGGCAGCTGTATCGCGGTCTGCCCCGAGAAGGCGCTGAGCCTGAAGCCCGGTGTGCTGCTTGATGATATGTATTTTCAGCCGGTGCCGCTTGCCCGGGCCGAACCGATGGTATGCCGGGATTGCGGCAAGGTCTACGGGACCCGCAGGAGTTTCGAACGCGTCATGGAGATCCTCGCCGCGCGGCCGGAAGTTGATACGGAGCATCTTCACTTCTGCGATACCTGCAGGGTTATACGGCTTTTCGAGGTCCAATGAGCATAACACCAATCAATGAACGGGAATTGTTCAGGGTGCGTCTGCGTCTTCTTGATCTGCTGAAGTCGTTCTTCGCCCGGGAACCTGATGCGGAAAAGATGGCACGATGGCGGGGCATCTTCGCGGCGCTGGCCAGAGAAAAGATCAATCCGGTGCTGGACAGCGCCGTTCGGGAGTGCGTACGCCTGCTGGGCACGAGAGGTCTCGACGACCTGCGGGGAGAATATTATCGGCTCTTTACCGATCCCTTTGCGAAAAACCAGGTCCACATCACGGCCTCCTGGTACCTCGACGGCCACAGTTTCGGGCAGACCCTCGTGTCTCTGCGCGCCTTCCTGGCTGAGACGGGAATTGCAAGGGCGCCAGGGGTAAGGGAGGCAGAGGATTCACTGGTAGTGATGCTCGATCTTCTGGTCAGTCTCATTGAGGATGAAAAAGAGAACGGCTCGTCCCGGGCCCGGCAGTTTCAGACCCGGCTGCTCGAGCGCTATCTTATCCCTTTTCTGATCAGTTTCAGACGGGCCGTGGAGGAAAATGAGGATGCGCCGTTCTATGGCGCCTGCAGCAGATTTCTTTGCGGGTATCTCGACCTGGAAAAAGAATTGGCCGCCGAGGTATAGGGGCTGTTGGCTCCGGCAGTGGTGCAGGGTCCCGACAGATTTCAGGTATCTCGAAAAAGGAGTTCCCGATAGTGACAAGGAATATAATCAGGAACAGCCCCGCCTCCTGTTTGATCGAAAACGGGCAAAGGGTAAGTTTGCAGCCAAAAATCGCCAGGAGATCTTTTCTGAAACTGTCGAAGGCAATGACATCGCTGTCCGGAGCGGTGATGACCGGCTGCATGACCGAAAAGGTTGGTGCCGGGTCCGGGGAGGCGGCATCTTCTTTGGGATCGAGGACAGTCAGAACGGTCTGCACCCATTGTGCAGTCGGCTGCGGTATCCTCGCGGAGGTTGAGAACGGCGTCTGGCTGCGTCAGGAAATAGCCGGGGAGCACCCGGTTTCCTCAGGGGGACATTGCTGCAAGGGGGCCGGGGCCATCGACATGGTCACCAGTGACAAACGCCTGAAGAGTCCGATGAAAACCAAACTGGCGGCCAAGGCCAGTGATTATATCCGAATCCGTCCCGGTACCGATGTCGCCTTCACCATGGGGCTGGTCAATGCCGTAGTCTGCAATGGCTGGGAGGACAAGGAATTCATCAGGACCCGCGTTGCCGGTTATGACGAGATGATTGCCGTCGCAGCCCACTATACCCCGGAGGTGGTCGAGGATATCACCGGCATTCCGGAGGCTGAGGTTACCCGCATCGCCGCCCTGCTGGCGAGCCACAGGCCAACCAGTCTGACCTGGTGCATGGGGGGCACCCAGCATCATATCGGCAGCAGCATCACCCGCTCCTTCTGTCTGCTCCAGCTGATCCTCGGCAATATCGGCAAATCCGGCGGAGGCGTCAACATCTTCCACGGTCATGATAATAGCCAGGGGGCCTCCGACATGAGTGTTTCCAGCGAAAGTCTGCCGGGGTATTACCCGGTCGGCAAGGAGTCGAGCTGGCGGCACTGGAGCCGGGTCTGGGAGGTCGACTATGAGTGGCTGACTTCACGCTTCTACAACAAGGAGTACATGCTGAAAAAGGGTTTCACCCTGGCCCGCTGGTATGAAGGGGTCCTCGGTGAAGAGAGGATCGAGCAGTATACCCCGATCAGGGCGATGATCCAGTGGGGCTGCGGCGGCAACGTCAACAGCGGGCGCAGGGAAAATCTGCTGGTCGCCGACGGCTCATATCCTCCCGGCAGCGAGGTGGAGGGCGGCTATCCGGAATTCGAGGAGGTTGTGCCAGGCACCAATTGGGCGACAGATATTTCCGGCAGGACAGCCAAAGAGGCCCTGGACAGAGGCATGGCCCCCTTCGGCAACGCCAGGGCCCGTTGCCTGGTCGTCGAATTCCCGGACCAGGTGTCGGTCCATCGGGAGCCCCTGCATTCACCCCGGGCCGATCTCGTGGCGAAGTATCCGACCTACGAGGATCAGGATGGCCATTTCAGGGTCCATACCCGCTACCAAAGCGAACAGGATCCCGGGCTGGCGCAAAGATTCCCCTATGTTCTCATCACCGGCCGAATGGTCGAGCATATGGGTTCCGGGGCCGAGACCGGGAATAACAAGTATCTTGCCGAGTTGGCGCCCGATATGTATGCCGAAATCAATCCCCGCCTCGCCGACAATCTGGGCATAGGTACCGGCGAGATGATGTCTGTCGAATCCCCGGAAGGAGGCAGGATCACGGTCAAGGCCAGGGTTACCGAACGGGTCGATGAAAAGACCATATTTCTGCCGTATCACTTCGCCGGCATGTTTCTTGGAGAATCACGGGCCGGCAGGTTCCCGCCGGGACACGCACCGCCCCTGATTGGTGAATCGGCAAACTGCGTCACGAACTACGGCTATGATATCGTCACGAACGTCTATCGCGAACGGGTATTCCGGCGCGGCACAGGCGAAAATCCCTGGGGCTGGGACAGGGCCTACGGCAAAGAATAAACCCAAATTCAGGTAAGGCGTTATTCTGCCCACTTTTCCTGCTCTCCGCCTGCCGTCGATCCTGAATGGCCAAACACGCAGTGGATCACCGCAGGCGCGCGAAAATTCACCCGGTTGTCGCCGGATATTATTGGTTTCCAAGGGCGACCGAGTATGGTAGTTGTCCTGCCAGGGGCAGTGATTGAAGAAAGAGGCGGATTCCTGTCCGGGAATTCCGTCTCTTCACGTAACGAGGGGAAATATGGCTGCAATCGTAACCTTTATCGGCTGGCATGACAGCGGCAAGACCACCCTGGCAAGCCAGGTGGTAGGGCAGCTCAAACAAATGGGCTACCGGGTCGCAGTCATCAAATCAAGCAGCGAATCGGGGGTGGTGTTCGATACACCGGGAACAGATACGGCAAAGCACAGGATGGCCGGGGCAGACAGCGTTATGTTCCTTGGCCCGGACCAGATGTTCCTGCAGACCGGAAACAACGGCCTCTCGTTGATCACCCTGGCGCACCGTTATTTTCCCGATGTCGATATCGTTATAGGCGAGGGCTTCAAACATGCCCGCCAGGTAGCCAAGATCGAGGTCCTGCGGAATCAGGATCAGATGCTCCGCCACCAGGTACATGGGGTCATCGCAGTGGCGACGGATCTCGAGGGGATCGCAGGGGATTATATATTTCACCTGGACGAGAGCCGTGAGATTGCCTTGTTCATCGAAAAGAGGTTCCTGCTCGATCGGCAGGCAACCCGGGAGAAGGCAGCCCTTCTTGTCAACGGCAAGAAGATCCCGCTCAAGGACTTTGTCCAGGAAGTCCTGGCCGGTACGATCCATGGATTTATCGGGTCTCTGAAATGCACCGATGAGATCGAGGAGATTGAAATCCGGATCAGGCTGCCGAAGGTATAGGGAAAGCGGCTGGCGGAGCGTCCTTGGCCGCTTTCTTTCGTCCTAACACCCCACAAGGGGGGTATAAGTGCCTTTCGCAGATTATTTTCTTGTTTTTATATACGAAAATAATCTGTAAAGCACTAAAATCGTTTCTCAAAGTAGGGTTTGAGTATCTCGGGCAGGGCGACACTGCCGTCAGCCTGCTGGTAATTTTCCAGGATTGCCAGGAGGGTCCGGCCAACGGCCAGGCCTGAGCCGTTCAGGGTATGTACCAGTCTGCTCTTCTTCTGACCGTCGGGGCGGTAGCGGATGGCCCCGCGCCGGGCCTGGAAATCAAGAAAATTCGAACAGGAAGAGATCTCCCGATAGCAGTTCTGGCCGGGAAGCCAGACCTCGATATCGTAGGTCTTGGTGGCGGAAAAGCCAAGATCTCCGGTGCACAGGGTGACGACCCGGTAGGGCAGGCCCAGGAGCTGCAAGACTTCCTCAGCGTCATTGAGCAGTTTTTCGAGCTCCTGCATCGAGGTCTCGGGCGTGGTGAATTTGACCAGTTCGACCTTGTCGAACTGGTGCTGGCGGATGAGTCCCCGGGTGTCCCGGCCGTAGGAGCCCGCCTCGGAGCGGAAGCAGGGCGTGTAGGCGGTATAATAGAGCGGCAGGTCGCGCTCCTCCAGGGTTTCCTCACGATGAATATTGGTGACCGGCACCTCCGCAGTCGGGATCAGGTAGAGATCCCAGTCCTGAATCTTGAACAGATCCTCGGCGAATTTCGGCAACTGCCCGGTTGCGGTCAGCGAGGCGCTATTGGCCATGAAGGGCGGCAGGACCTCGACATAACCATGTTTCTGGGTATGCAGGTCGAGCATGAAGTTGATCAGGGCCCGCTCCAGGCGTGAGGCAAAGCCCTTGAGCAGGGCGAAGCGGGCGCCGGCCAGCTTGGTGGCCCGCTCAAAATCAAGTATGCCGAGCTGCTCACCGATTTCCCAGTGCGGCCTGGGGGTAAAGGTGAAATCCGGCTTGGCGCCCCAGACCCGGATTTCCAGGTTGTCGGTATCGTTCTGACCGACGGGGACGCTGTCGTCGCAGAGATTGGGAATAGACATGACGATGGCCTGGAGGTTTTCCTCGATCAGGCTCAGTTCCGCGTCCATTTCCTTGATGCGCTGATTGGCATCGCGCATTTCGACGATGAGGACCTCTGCCCGCTCCGCCTCCTGTCCGGATCCCTGTTTTAAGAGGGAAATTTCTTTGGAGACCGTATTTCTCTGATTTTTCAAGGCTTCAACTTCGGCCAGGATAGACAGACGGCGCTGGTCGGTACTGGCGAAATCGTCCAATTTGGTGGTGTCCTGACCGCGTCGAGCGGTTTTTTCCTTCACGAGTTCAAGATTCTCGCGGATGAATCGCAGTTCAAGCATGGTTGTTTGTAGTGTGGGGGTGAATAGTATTTTCGGCAAGGCGGACCCTAACTCGTTTCCTGTTTATCATGGCTGCCTGCCGAAAGCAACCTCTATCAAATTGCTTTTCTCTCCTGCTTCTGCTATTTTAGAGATCGCAGCAATAACCTTTTTCCAGCTTTCCTCAGGTCGCTGAACAGCCCCGGCGAAAGATCTTCAGGTGCAATTCCAGGCATGGTTGAAAAGACTCCCTTCATCGTTATCGTGACGGAACTGCGCAAGACGATCCTGACCCTTGCCCTCTCAATCTGTACGGCAACCCTCGCCATCTTTTTCTTATCCCCCCGTCTCCTCCACTATGTTCAGGAGCATCTTGCGGAAAAGCTCTACTTTTTCTCCGTTTCCGAACCGTTTCTCGCCCATGTCAAACTGTCCCTGTTCGCGGCGCTCTATGGACTCATGCCCTGGGCTGTGACGGTCTTCTGGCGGGCGATGGGAAAACCCTTCGGAGTCAGGCGCCGGGATATTTTCTTGTTCATCTTTTTTACCTGCCTGTTGTTCTATGCCGGCACCCTGTTCTGTTATTTCGTCACCCTTCCCCTGGGGATCAAGTTCCTGCTGGGTTTCGGATCGGCGGAACTGCAGCCGGTCATCTCGATCAGCCGGTTTATCAACTTCACCACCGTCTTCATTCTGGCTTTCGGGGTAATCTTTGAACTCCCGATATTCATGGTATTCCTGGCAAAAGTCGGGGTCTGCCCGAGAGGTTTTTTCGAACGGAACCGCCGTGTCGCCCTGCTGATCATCGCTGTCCTCGCGGCATTGCTGACGCCCACTCCGGACATCGTCAACATGCTGCTCATGGGAGGACCGCTGTATCTTCTCTATGAGGCAGGCATTATCATTCTGATGTTGATGCGGATAAAATAGTTTGCCCGCTCAGAACTCCTCGAGGTTGAAGCCATGTTTCTGCAGGAGGGCGGCGGTGACACCGAGAGTGCCGGCAACTCCGCAGGAAGGGCTGGCGGCCTTGAGAAAGACCGTTGTGATACCTTGTCGTGTGGCAAGGTCGAGGACCTGGCTGGCCCCTTTGACAAACTGGTCGGTGACGTCAATGCCTGTTCTGGTGACGACCTTGGCCGTGCCGGCGAGAACGAACTTGCCGTCGCCGCCGATCAGGTCGGCCGGATCCCGGGGGGTGGCCAGACCTCCGAGCTGTTCCGGGCAGACAGGAATCCAGATGAATTTTTCTAGACGGTTGAGGCAATTTCTGTTCTCCTTGACCTTGCCGTCGTAACGGGTGCATAATCCGGCAAGGCAGGCGCTGACGAGACAGATATTCCGGGCTGGTAGATGAGGCATGGCAGATGAAAAGTGAAGAGATGAAGAGAAAACTGAAACTGTATTTGTCTCCCCTGCAGGAAAAGAGATTTTTTTGGATAATGGTGGTACTGCTGACAGCCTCATTGGCCTGGCTCGTCTTTGCCCCTCAGTCCGGGGTGCTGGCTCTTCTGCAGAAGCGTGCGAAGATCAAGACGCTGGAGAATAAAACATTGCTGCTGGAGCGTAGCAACAAGGACCTGGAACAGGAGATCAATCGCTTACGAACCGATCCCGCCTACCTTGAAGAGGTTGCCAGACGTGAACATGGTCTGCTGAAGAAAAATGAGATCATCTACGATTTCTCGCAGCAGAAGAAAAAATAAAGGGACACGGCGGCCCGACCCGGGCCGATCTATCATTTAGCTCAGGAAAAGCCCTTCCTCGGCGCACAGCCGGAGAGGCCGCACGCCGGTGCGGCAGAACCGGCCGCCCGTTTGAAACTACTGCCGGACATGATTTTTTTCACATTGGTACTCTTGCATTGGCTGCAGACAATCTCCTTGCCGGCAGCTGCAGAGGTGATCAAGGTCTCAAAAACCGTCTGGCAATCACCGCATTGATATTCATAGATAGGCATCATTCTCTCCCTGTTTTTCAGTCGGCACTACTCCGACAAGTATGTAATATCAGCAGGCTGCCAGGTTGTTGTTGATGATCGCGAGATGGTAATAAAAGTTTTTGATTGTCGGAGGGGTAATAATACCCGCACCTGCAGCATCGACAAAGAAGTCCTTCCATTTGCCGCATAGTATAGATATTGCTTAAATAGAAAGCAAAATCTCCCCGCGAAAAATAGCACCCCGTTGATAACCAGTTCCGGATAGCCGACAGCTTTCCCTCCAGGAGAAGCAGGGAAAAGGGGTTATTCAAGAAGAGTTAGAAAGATCGGGCAGGTCTTGCAGGTGTCAAGTTTGTCTTTGGGGTGCGAATCCTGGGTGCAATCGCAGAGGGTCCCGTTAAGGAACCAGCAAAGGTGGCCGCTCTGGAATTCCCAGGCAGGACAATGCTCTCTTTCCAGACATTGTTTTTTTTCCCAGCATGGAGTCAGACTGGTGTTGCGGCCTCGTTGATTGATGAGCAGGAAAAAAATCTGGCGCTCGATATGTGAGGGTATAGTCCGCCACCCCTGCTCATAGCTATGGATGGTCTTCAGTGACATGCCCAGCAGTTCTGCCAGCTGCTTCTGTGTCTTGCCGATTTTTTTTCTGGCTAAACTGAATTCTTCCTTGTCCAACATGCCGTCCTGATTGTGATTGTACAAAATGGAAAAATTCTCGGTAACCGGCTAGAGGAAGGGCGGCCGGAAGGCTTTGAGAATTCGCTTTATCTCAGGTCGTTTATCCTACCATACGATGATAAAATTGGCCTTCGATTTTTTCAAGATGAAAATGACTAAATTTTTGGGAGTAGATTGAGGGTCAGGACAACTGCGAGGAGATATAAATCTCCGGTGTGGAATTGCCGACTGATCTGTGATACCTTAAATGCCGTCATGCCAGAAGGCGTGATCGGCTACCGTGAAAAAAGTGTGATGCATATATGCAAGATATTGGAATCATATCTGATCTTCTCTCGGTCCTGAAGTATCACCACAATTCCGGCATTACGCATTATCAACGCAATGCCGGGATTTCCGGACTTCTCCAGTCTCTGCCCGGAAAACAGAGAGAAACGGCGGGTGTTATCAGCAGGACTGCCCCTCCTTTTTCAATGAAGCTTCCGGGAGGTACTGCCGAAGGCAGGGAGGACGTCCGGGGGAGGGTGCATGTAACCTTGGCGGATATCGCCGATGAGGTGGCGGTATGCAGGGCCTGCAGTCTCGCTGGTGAACGTCTGGGAACAAGGGCCGGGACGGGTGGCGGGAAGCCGGTGCGGTTGCTGGTTGTGGGCGATTGGCTGCGGGGGGATCCGGATGTGCAGCTTTCTGGAGAGGTACAATTCGGCATTGAGGAGGACAGGATGCTCATCCGCATGTTGGCGGCAATCAACCTGCAACCGGATCAGGTCTTTGTCACCAACGCCATAAAGTGTGTGATTCCCATGTCGTGTCAGCCTATTGCCGAAAATATCCAAACCTGCCTCTCCTTTCTACACCGACAGATCGTCCTGCTTGCCCCCGAGGTTATCTGCGCCATGGGAATAGTCGCAGCCAGGGCATTGCTTGGTCTCCCTCAGCCCCTATCGAAGCTCAGGGGCAGGTTTCACATGTTCAGCGCTGAGGACGGCCGGCAGATACCGGTCCTTGCTACCTATCATCCTGGTTTCCTGCTGCAGAATCCGGAGATGAAGCAGGCAGCCTGGATGGATCTTCAGATCCTGGGAAGGCATTTGCAGACCCTACAATAGTATGATGGAGTTTGTGCTGCGGGTTGCCGTCACGAATCCTGATACCGCTGAGGTGGGGGAGGCGAACTGCAGAGAGAAAATGCGAAAGGCCTCGAGGAAATGTCCCTGAGGCCTTTCGTGATGGAGATTTGAGGAGATAAACGATCAGAAGCTCATGGTGAGCTTGTTGCTTATCATGATAATGCTTTCTACATCGGTATAGGTGTTCCGCTCCTTGAAAAGGTCGCCGGTATCCATGTAACCGAAGTGCATTTCATAGCTCAAGTTATTGAACATTTTATAGATGATGCCGAGGTTCGCCTCCCAGCTCGTCTCATGATCCGCAGTGCTCGGGTCCCAGCTGTTTTTAGTGACACCGATGACGCCCTGCAGGGCGAGTTTGGACAGGGGCGAATACTCGGCCGCAACGGCGAACCCTCTGGTTGCCGATTTGTTTGCGGATGTTTCGAAGTTCAGTTCTCTGTGCTGGTCGGCACCGAGGATATCCGCCTTGGTACTGGTAATGAGCAGCGGTTTGTATTTTCCCGAACTTATCGGAGAGAAATCCTGAAAATCGAGAAATGTACCAAGATTGTATGTGGTTACCTTGTAAAGGCTATGGCTGACCTGCTCTTCTGCCATGGCCGACCCGGCCATAATCAGGAAGGAGATTGCTGCGAATATGGATTTGAGGACGATTTTCATATGATATTGCCGGATCTTGTTAACTGCTGGCCGGTGTTTTCACTGCATGTAAGAGTACAAATAATTATACTTACATTTATGCGATGTTTGCCACTGAAAGTCAAGGTCTAATTTGCAGAAAATCGCCCGGGGGTATCAGAAGTTCAAGCGGGGAAGGATATCGTCGCTGAACTGCCTGATAGGTGCATTTCGCCGGACAACCTTAACGATACAGCAGTTGCGGGACGAAGGAAAGTGCGATATAGGTAGCCTTGCAGCCGAAGTATGGCTGTCGCGGCTTTTTTTCTTGAAACAAAATAGTATCCAGCAGGTGACAATATGTTGAAAAGCGGGTTTTTGGTTCTGACGTTGCTATTGATCACGATGGGAAGCGCGGTTGCCCAAAATGAAAGAGAAGGCCAGGCTTCGCGATTTCTCTTCTTGCCTTTTGACAGCAGTTCCGCGGGCAAATATACCTATCTCGCCGATGGGGTTCGCACCATGCTGGCCAGCCGGCTGGCGGCAAAGAATGGGGTACAGCTGGTCGATTATGCCATGCAGGAATCTGAAGTGAAAAAACTTGAGGCTGCCGGCAGGGGAGAGGGTGAGGTCAAAGCGGACTTCAGCAGGCTGCAGGCCGATTATCTGGTTTCAGGGGCGTTGTATGCCACAAACAATGGTCTTAAGATTCAGGTTGTCGTGTCTACTGCCGGCTCGACTGGTGATCAGCAGAATTTTTCGACAACAGCTGAAAACGAGGAGCAGGTTATTCCGGTGATCGGAACGCTGAGTGAGGAAATATTCGCGAAAATATTGCGCGCTCCGGCTGCAGCCGGCTCACAGCAGGAGGTGGTACAGGATGACAGCGGGGCAGCCGGTTTTCGCACCGAACATCCGGAGAGAGAGTATAAGAAAGCCCTCTCTGGCCCGGGGTCCATCGTTCGGAGTGAAGGGAGTGATGTCACTGTTGCGGCAAAAGGGATGAAGAGGAGTTCGACCATCCCTGTAATCATTGTCGCCATGGACGTCGGCGATCTTGATGGGGACGGTGAACAGGAGATTGTTTTTGCCTCGAAAACCATGCTGGAGATTTTTCGTTATACTGCCGGGCGATTTCAGAAGGTCGGGGAGCACAGGCTGAGACCGACCTATAAAATCCATGCCTTAAATCTTGCAGATCTCGATAAGAACGGAAAATCTGAGATATATATTAGTGCCAATGAGCGTTTCAAGGTTTCCTCTCTCATTGTCAACTGGTCTGCCGGCGAGGGTGTGAAGATTCTGCACGAGAATATCAGCTGGTTTCTCCGACCGATCCTGTGGCCGGGCGAAGGGATGATTCTGGCCGGACAGACCGGCAGCAACGATGCCGGCCGGGGATACGTCGGGACCGGAATTTACCGTCTTGAAAGTGGCGCAGGTCGGGCTTCAGTCCGTCGCGGCGCCAAGTTGCCACTTCCTGGCTCGCTCAATCTCTTTGATTTTGTCCGGGCCGACCTTGACGGAAACGGGACTGTTGAGACGGTTGCCATAGACAATAATGAGAAGATCATGGTCTATGACGATCAGAATAATCTGATGTGGGTCAGTGAAGGCAATTTCGGCGGCAGCAGAAATTATATGGGACCGGTGAAGGGTGAGAAAAACAGCACCAATCCTTATGACCTACAGCAGGACTCTGATAGAAATCTGGCGTTTCTGCCGACAAGGTTGCTTGCGCAGGATATCGACAATGACCGCAAACAGGAAATCATCGTCGGCAGGAATAAACGGATTTCCCCGCGGTTTCTTCGAAATTACCGGGAATATCACGGGGGCGACATTGCCTGTCTCAGTTGGCGGGAATCGGAGTTGAAAGAGATCTGGCATACCAGTACAATTGCTGGTTATATCTCTGATTATAATTTCATTCTGGCACCTGCCGGCAAACAGAAGAATTCTCGGGTATCCAAAGCGCAACTGTATGTCGGGCAGGTACCGGGAAACACCTTTCTGAGTTTTTTGGCCGCGAAGGAAAGCAAACTGCTGGTGTATGAGATCGAATTGCCGAAACCGTAATTGGAGACCTGCCTCCGAGGAGGCAGGCACTCGTTTCGGGTGATCGAAAAAAGCCATCTGTCCATTGCATGCAATAAAACGGTATAAAATTTTTTACCCCGGGTAAAAAATACTTGACATGCCCGGTGTTCACGTTTACATAGACATTAAGATTTTTACTCTTTCATGTACCGAGAATGATGACCGGATTCGGTGTTTGAAAGATGGGTTTATACCGGCCCTCGATTATCGGGGCTAAACACAAGCAACCAAGGAGAGATGAGATGAAAAAATTGATTGTTGCCGCAGCCGGACTGATGCTGGCTGGCGCCATGGTTTCAACCGCTTCAGCAGATAATGTCGGTACTTCCTTCAACAGCGATGCCCG